>DATJUG010000115.1:0-52616 GCA_035502635.1 Bryobacteraceae bacterium | reverse complement strand
GCGCGAGCGGCGGCTGGGTAGCGAAGGAACTCACCGAGAAAGGAATGGAAGTTCTGATGCTCGAGGCAGGTCCGCCACGCATCCCCAGCCGCGACTTCACCGAGCACGCGTGGCCCTACCAGTTACGATACCGAGGGTTTGGAAATCAGCAGCAGCTACTCGCAAATCAGCCGGTGCAACGCCTGTGCTATGCCTGCGACGAATACAGCCATCAATTTTTCATAGACGACAACGAGCACCCATACACGTTTCCGCCTGACAAACCATTCATGTGGATTCGCGGGCGGCAGGTAGGCGGCAAGACTTTCTGTTGGGCGCGCGAGAGCTATCGGTACAGCGATTACGAATTCAAAGCGGCAAGCCGCGATGGGTATGAAGAGGATTGGCCGTTTAGCTACGCTGAGCTCGAACCCTACTATGACCTGGTGGAGAGCTACATCGGGGTGAGCGGATCGCATGAAGGACTGGCGCAGATGCCCGATGGGAAATTCCTGCCGCCGATGAATCTTTCGTGTGGCGAGGTGCTGGCCAAGGGAGTGATCGAAAAACAATTTGGCTGGCGGTTCATGTCAGATCGGGTAGCGAATTTAACTGTTCCTCACAACGGGCGTCCGGCGTGCCACTATTGCGATGAGTGCCAGCGTGGATGCCACACGGCGTCTTACTTCAACAGCCCGTCAGTAACATTGCCGGCTGCGGCGCGCACGGGCCGCTTCACTTTATTGACCGATGCGGTCGTGAGTCACATCGTAATGAAAGAGGACAAAGCGGAAGGCGTTCACTACATCAGCCGCATCACCAAACAGCACAGCGAAGCGCGCGCCAAGGTGGTGGTGATTGCAGCAGCGACGCTGGAATCGACGCGAATCCTGCTCAATTCGCGGTCGCCGCGATTCCCGAACGGAGTTGGGAATTCGAGCGGCGTGCTCGGCCATTATCTGATGGATCATTTCACGGTGGAAGGCGCCGGCGGCGAGCTCGCTTCATTGAGGAGCGCGAAACGGGAGGCAATCGGAAATCCTTGTGGGTACCTGATTCCAAAGTATGCGAACACGGAGGGCCACAGGAACAGTAACTTTCTGCGCGGGTATCGGTTTGACGGAGCGGCGAGCCAGCAACTGTACGAGCAGGCGTTTTCACTGCCAGGGTTCGGGCGTGCGTGGCGGGAAAAAGTGCGGCGAGAGATTCCTTATTACTTTTCCATGGAAGCGCAAGGCGAGTGCCTGCCGCGCTTTGACAATTATGTTGAACTCGACGCCGAGAGAAAGGACGCTTGGGGCATACCGGTATTGCGGATTCATGCGAGCTATGGGGAGAATGAGCAAACAATGGCGAAGGCTATGCGGCAGGACATCGGGAACATGCTCGATGCTCTGCGCGTCAAGGATGTCACTCCGCCCAATGGCGAGCTGAGCGTATTCGGCAAAAACATTCATGAGTGTGGCACGGCGCGGATGGGGCTTGATCCGAAGAAGAGCGTGCTGAATGCATTTAATCAGATCCACGATGTGAAGAACGTGTTTGTTACAGATGGCGCCGCATTCGTTACGCAGGGGTGTTATGAGCCGACACTGACCATCATGGCGATTTCGGTACGCGCTGCGGATTACATCGCGGACGCTGCAAAGAAGGGCGAATTGTAGAGAAGGCGAAGATGTCCGTACACACTCGTCGAAGCTGGATGGTTACGATCGGGCAGGCCGCGGTGGGTGTGGGAATCGCGGGGAGGATGCCCGGGAACGCGCCGGACGCGACACCCCTTCCGCCTGGGCTCTACTTGCCTTCACGTGAGCATCTGAGTCATGCGTTGATGAGCGCGGAGCGTTTCCATCCGATAACACCGGGATGCCCGACCGACTATATTCGCCCCGGAAATAGGCCATTTGAGCCGCTGTTCTTCTCCGCCTCAGAATTTGCGGTCATCACGCGTATGACGCAGTTGCTGCTCGGGGAAGTTCCCGAGAATGAGGGGAGCCAGAGTGAGGGCGTCAGCCGGGAAGTGGCGGAATGGATTGACTTGCAGGTTTCCAGTGCAAATGGCGTGCACGAGGCTGCACTACACCTCGATCCGCTGCATCGCGCTCTGGCGGAAGCGTACGATTCGGTGCAGATGGAACGGCTTTCGAAGTCAGATGCCGGCAAGATTTGCCGTGAAGGTCTCGAGTGGGTCTCCAGCGCGGCTGAATCACAGCACGCCGGTCTATTTCTGTCGCTTCGGGCGGAACAGCAGATTGCGCTACTGGATTCGATCGGCGATGAGCGAGCGGACTCTCGCAGCGAAAATGCCGGGACCCGATTTTTCGGATACCTGAAAACCGAAGTGATTCGAGGCTTCTATACATCGCAGATTGGCTTGAAGGAACTCGACTATAAAGGCAATGCCTTCTATGCACAGTCTCCGGGATGTGGATCGCAATAGCGCGCCGGAGATTTCGGTGCGCTAGGTCGACCGCCTGCCCCGGAATCCGCCACCCACCAGGCCCAGATCGACCACGATCGCGATGAACACGAAAATAAGCTGAGTGGTCGTAAGCGTGGCGCTTCGATTTGTGTTTTCGAAGAACGTGTAAACAATCAGCGTGAGCGGCAGAAACAGGAATCCCAGGATGCCGACCACGGCGGTATTGATGGGATACACGACGTGGCTGAAGAAGTTTGTGAACAGCCACAAAAGGACGATCGCAATTCGCGGGAACGCAACGGCAAGTAGCGCAAGCAGGCAAGGCATGGTCTAGATGGACAGCTCTCCTGAGTGTCACTCTAACATCTGCACGACGTTCGGAGAGCGCACAGGCCGTTCGGTGGCCGTTGTGCGCGGTCTGAGGTCGGAGCGCACAGGCCGTTCGGTGGCCGTTGTGCGCGGTCTGACAAAGTTTCGTGCCGCATCACTATTGCCAGTACTGCCACTGGCCCTGCGTGATCACGTAGGCGCTGAGCAGCGCATTGGTGACAGCGTGCATCAGGATGCAATCGGCCACCGATTTCGAACGAATCATCCACAGGTTGTAAATGATCCCGGTAAGCAGCCCGACATCCCAGTAGGGACCGTGTTCGGAGGCGAAAAGAATAGCGGTCAACCAGAACGAGAGCGGCGAGTAGGCACCCAGCGGCACTCTACGAAAGTCCGTGTTGATGAGCCAGCGCATCAACCACGCCCGCCAAAACAGTTCTTCGATGACCGGGACCACCACCACAGCGCGGGCGGTACGCCACGTCAACATCCAGGGCGTGTGGAGACCGGGCGCGGCCAAGGGCAAATGCGCATGGCCCACAACAGCATTCGAAAACAGCGGCAGGTCGCGGTAACCCGGGATGAGCAGATCCGGCGCAATCCACAACAGGAAAACGGCCGCTCCAATTCCGATGCTCGCCAGCCAGTGCGAGGGCCAAACCGTGATCTCGCGCGGCCAGCAAACGAAGCAAACAGCTCCCAGGAGGACAACCCGCAGCGGCGCCTCCCAACGTGGATCGAGCGGTAGCCGTGGGGAAATAGCCAGGAAGACCAGGAAAAGGGCGAACGGCGCAACATATCTCGCCGAGGGATAGTCCCGGCTCGGGACTGCCGTTGTGGGCTCTAACAGCACACGGCTAACCGATTTGACTCACAAACGACCGGATCTTGTCCTGCTGTGCGCGCTGTGGATTGTTCTTTAGCGCCTTTTCGGCTTCCGAGCGCGCCCCGTCTTTGTCGCCCTCTTTCAACAGCGCCATTGCTAGATGGAAATGGAACGTCGGGTTCTGCGGGTGGTCCTGTACAATTTGACGGAAGATGCGTAGCGCCTCATTGTTGAGATTCTTCTGGTAATAGACATAGCCGAGTGTGTCAGTGATGTCGGCGTTATCGGGATACTGTTTCTTAGCGCGTTCCGCATAGGTCATCGCCTGGTCCAGGTTCGTGCCGGTCTCGGCGTTCAGGAATGCGAGATTGTTCATCGCCAGGGCGTTTTGCGGATCTACCCCTAGCACCTTATTGTAGGCGTCGATGGCCTGCTTTTGCTTTCCGAGCGCTTCGAGCAGCATGGCCTCGTTGAGCAGCGGCCCGGGGCTGTGCGGGCTGGCGTTGCCGGCCTGTTCGAACGACGCCAACGCGGCGTCATATTGCCCAAGCTGCCGTTGCAGCGCTCCCAAACGCAACCAGACATCGGTTGAGTTGGTGGTAGTTTTCAAAATTTCCTTGTAATTGTCAGCCGCCTCTTGAAACAACTGCTTGGCGCGAGCCGGGTCCGAGTTGAATATTTGACCGCCGCCCGTGGCTTCGAAATTGGCCAATTGATAGCGATAGGCGAGCACCTTCGGATTCTTGCTGACCACATCCTGCATCGCCTGAATCGCTTCGTCAGCATGCCCTTGCGCCACCTTCACGCTTTGTAGCCCAACGAAGCCTCGCTCGTCCGGCGGATTCGACTTCCACACCCGGTCGAATTCCTCAGCGGCCTTGTCATACTGCCGCTGGCTGAGATACAGGTTCGCAAGCTGCAGCCGCGAATCAGGCATCTGCGGGAATTCGTTGACCAGCGCTTCCAGTTCGGGCTGGGCTTTGTCGCCTTCGTTGATCCCGATCAAAGCTCGTGCTCGAACCAGCCGCGCCTCCGGATTGCGAGGTTCAGCGGCCAGAATCACGTCGGTCTGTTCGAGCGCTTTTCCGTGCTCGCCCCGGTCTTCATAAATACGCGCCGCGATAATGCGGGGCGGAAGGGCCTTGGAATCTAAATGGCTAGCCTCCAGTGCTTCGCTCAAAGCTTTATCCGTATTGTTGAGGCCGAAGTACGCACGAGCCAGGTCGACGTGCAAGACTTCATTACTGGGATTATTCTTCACCAGCGTCTGCAATTCGGAGAGCGAGCGCGCCGCATCTGTCTTGAGCCCCGTCTGCAACAGCAGCGACGCATAGATTTCGTTGCTGGAGGCGTCCTTGGGGTTCCCCGAGGCGAGCTTCTTTGCCAGCGTCACCGCCTCGTCTTGCCGGCCCGTGATGGTATACACCGCGATCACGCGCTCCTGGTAGCGCAGCGCGTTCTTGGGGTTGTCAGTCACGCCCGCCTGATATTGCTGAAGGGCTTGGTCAAATTTTCTGTTCCGGAAATAGTAATCGCCGAGCATCTCATCGCCGTTCGGGAAGTCCGTCTTGTCCTCGGCAGCCCGGCGAAGAACGGCCTCGCCTTGCTCAAAGCGATTCGTTGCCCCTAAGTAGTTGGCTAGATTTTCAACTGCCGCGGGACTCTTCGGCTGGTTCTGCAAACGCTCACGCAGGATCGCCTCAGCTTTGTCGGCCTGCTTGGCCTTGTTGTACTGGACAAACAGAAGATCGTAAGCCGGTTCCCAGGTCTTGTCATGCGCGATCATGCCGCGCAGCAGCGCTTCGGCTTCTTCCGTGCGGCCGGCCGAGAATAGCGCCTCCGCATACCAACCCACGAGATCGCGGGAGTAGGGCTTAATCTGGTTCGCTTTTGCGAATTCCTCGAGCGCCTTCTCCTTGTCCTGGTCCGTCAAGTAGACGAACGCTTGAAGCCGGGTTCCATTGAAAGAATTGGGTTGCCGCTGCAGTATTTTCGTGGTGAGATCGCGTATTTCCGGTACCAGCGCTTTGAACTTCTTCGGATCGTAGGCGTAGGCCGACAGGTAGATTTCCGCCAGCTTAGTTTCCGCGTCCACGTTGTCCGGCTTGAGATCGATGGCGCGGCGCAGGTACTTTGCCGCTTCTCCCGCATTGTGGTCATCGAGCAGGTTTAAGCCTTCCCGGTAGTACGCTTCCGCGTTGGTCTTTTCCTTCGCGATGGCTTTTTGATAAAGGATAGACGCTTCTTTATACTTCTTCTGCTGGTGGTACTTGTTGGCCACCGAGATGAGCTTTTGCGGACTCTGGCTACAGGCGGCCGAAAACAAAAAGGCGCAGATCAGCGCCAGCGCGGATAGGTACTTCATGGCGTAGGTTCTTATTTGGATTGTAGGAGATCCGGGGCGCAAGTTACAATCAGGCCGAGGTATTAAGTAGCCGGAGATCTCCGAGGCAACCTTCCGCCCGCTGCCGTTATAATCGCCCTGAATGCGTCTTCTCACTATTTATAGCACTGCGATTCTTGCTTTCGGCGCTGGAATCGGCGCCCAGACCGCAAAAGCCCCGCTGCACTCGAAACCGGGCGAGCCCACCGTTACGCTACCCTCCGAACCCGGCCTTTACGCGGTGATATACACCTCAAAGGGCAATATTATCTGCCGTCTGTTCGAAAAAGAAGCGCCTAAGACCGTCGCAAATTTCCGCGGTTTAGCTACAGGCAGCAAAGCTTGGACCGATCCGGCCACAGGCAAAACAAAGCACACGCCTCTCTATAGCGGTACCACATTTCATCGCGTCATTCCGGGATTTATGATCCAAGGTGGCGATCCTTTGGGCACGGGCGAGGGGTCTCCAGGTTATGAATTTGAAGACGAAATCGACCCCAATCTCCATTTCGATAAGCCTGGTTTGTTGGCCATGGCCAACTCAGGCCCCAATACAAACGGATCTCAATTCTTCATTACAGTCGCTCCTGCGCCACACTTAGACGGCCATTATTCCATCTTTGGCGACGTAGTTTCGGGCCAGGATATCGCGGATTCTATTTCACAAGTGCCGCGCGATTCGGAGGACAAGCCGCTCACTCCAGTAAAGATACTTCGAATTTCTATACATGAAGTACACAGCGCGCCTGCGAAACCATCCAGCCAAAGTCATTAGATTATTTAAGATTAAGGCAGCTCACAATTGCTAAACCGGACACCCGGTGTACGGTAAAGTCCTCTATAGTGAGCCTTATCAACGCATTAAATTAACATATTCCGAGTACATGCCTCCGGAAAATACTGGACATCTGCAAGCCCTTATATGATCCTTAATTCAAAGTTTCCCTGGAGGCTTTTTGAACGAGAAACTCGTGAAGAGTGTCTTCAGACAGTTAAGAGGGCATGCGCAGAGGTCGTTAGAGAGAATCCCCCGATTGGCGAGTCGAGATTTCGATTTGCTTCAATCTCCGCGAGCGCTACTGCTCGATTTGCGCTCTCCGCTTGCGTTTTCAAGCGCTTTTATTCCTGGAAGTATCAATCTGCCCGAATTCGAGTCGCCGAATTTACTGCGTACGGTAGGCTTGGTTGGCGAGGAAAGCGTTTATCTGGTTACGGATTCACCACATGCGGTCGAGCGCGCGGCGAAATTCTTCGACCGCTGTAACGATATGCAGATTGCGGGCTGGTTTCCGTCCCATGCTGTCGAAGCTTGGGCGATGCATGGCATGCCCGGAAGAATTGAACAGATCACGCCTGACACCCTGGCAGTCCGGCTCGCCGCCTGGAAAACAGTAGTAGCCGATATACGGGACGCGGCCGCATTTCGGCGGGCGCACATCCCTGACGCGATCCGGATTCCCTTGAACGACCTCACCGGAGCGCTTGCGGGCCTGCCGTTCGAAACCTCATTGTCTTTGATTTGCGAAATAGGCGCAGTCTGTAGCTTTGCCGCGAGCCTGCTGTGGAAGGCTGGCTATCGGCAACTGGCGATTGTCAAGGGCGGCTTCGCGGCGTATGTCGAACATGGGCTGCCGTTGACTGAATCGTAAATCGAGTCCTGTAACTACAAGTGGTATTTCGTGGCAGACTGGCAGTGGGCGCCTATGTCGATTTTTGTCGTCCGGCTCGGCACGCCGCGAAAAGCGGGTGAGGGTTTGCGGCTGGGAACCGTAAGGCGGCCTCCGCGTGGCGTTCACAAGGCCGACTTTGCTCGGCTCGATTATTATGACGTCTGGTTCCCCAATCTGTCTCCCAGCGCCGACTTGGTGCAGCAAGCATTGAAGGCAGATAACGAGCGGGCCTGGGCTTCATTCAAACGAAAGTTCCGGCGCGAGATGAGCGAACCGGGCCCTAGCCGGGAACTGGACCTACTCGCGGCCTTGTCGCATCAAACGAATCTGTCGCTGGGATGTTACTGCGAAGACGAAAGGTTTTGCCACCGTTCCGTGTTGCGGGAGCTCCTGACCGAACGCGGTGCGGATGTGATCTGAGCTGGCGCTCGGGCCTCAGAGTTCGAGCTTGCCTTGAAACACCATCCCCGCAAGATCGAAAAGTTGCGCTATGGACACCCGGCCGATCTGTGCGTCGAATTCGATACGCCGGTCGTTTTTGGTGATTTCTGCCGAGAGTGGAAATAGGTAGACAACGACCAATCCGTCGTCGCGCTGGAGAACCTGAACTGCCGAGGGTCTTACGTCCCTCTTTCCCTCGCGCTTCAGAGCCGCTTGCTTTTTCAACGGGTCTCCTGCGGCCTTTGGATTGCCGTCGAAGTGGGCGCTGGGAACGCCATAGACCGCCAGCCAGTAGCCATCCTCAGGCAAAGTGAGAGGCTCAACGACATGGGATTTCAGCTCCGCAACGCGAATCGGCAGCGCGCTCTCCCAACGGAGCTGCAGCGTTATGGATTGACTCCTCGGAGACGCGGCACTCTCAGGTTTGACGATGTCGATGACACTCTTAGGAGCTTGCACTCTGGGCCTGTCGTCGGCAATCCCGTCGAAACCGACGCCATGCTCTTGTCCCATCTTCCCCCCTTCTCGGCGTTCATCCTCCGTCTGCAGCGGACTGATCGTAGCCTTGACTGTCTTCGCCCACGGAGAGTCAGTGAGCACCTGACGAGCGTCGTCTTCGCTCCAAGCGGGCGTCGGCTTATTCATCCAAGGCGGGTCAGCCGCCATAAGGGCAACTGCCGCGGCGCTAAGTAAGGACACTCGCAATAGAGACATCGGCGCAGAGTTCTCTAGAATTTCACCATTAGATCTATGTCGAAGAGCACCTCATCGCGGCGAAGATCCGGAAACCAGACACCGCCGCTTCCGGCGCAGCTTAGGTTCGCCGCCGACAGCACGGTTTGCCCCGACGGATTGCCATTCATACAGGCGTATTGGGTCGGGAAGCCGTTGTTGGTTCCAGGAGACGGTGGCGGCGTGATCCCGCCGGCGCCGGACCAATACGGCACATTGGCATGGCGGTAATCGCCCTCAAAGCGGAAAGTGATCCATTGCTTGGGCATGTAATCGAAAGTGGCCGAGGTATCCCACGCCTTGAACGGGTCCCCGGGATTGCCGGTGAAGTATGGGGAATTGATTGCCGCGGAAGCCGCGGTCTCTCCATTAATGGGCGGGATCAATACTAAATAACGTCCCGGATTGTTGATCTGACCGCCGCCGAGTGTCAGCCCGAACAAGTCTCTGTGGAACCAGAAGCGGTTGTAGACCATGTAGCCGACAAAGCTCTGCTTGGGGCCGCCTTTGGTGTCGCCGTGGCAGCTTACACCGCCGCCAAATTCGCAACCCAAATCGCCAGTAAAACTAAGCGCCATTTTGTCGAGCCCAAATCCCGGCTTATCGTAATACTTGATTTCGATGCTATTGTCTGTGTGGATGCGGCTGCGATACGGATTATAAAGGTCGTCATGGCCGAGACCGTAGTTATTAGAGATGATGTTCAGCCAGGAAAACGGCGTGTACTTGATCTGTCCGCCGAGACCCTTCCTCGAATTGGCCGAGGCGTACGACTGCCATCCGTTGATAATCCACGGCTCAATCTTCAAATGGTGCGTGGGGAACATCTGAATTCGAATACCCTGGAAGAACCATGGCGTGTTGGAGGAGACGTAGGAAGGTTGGTAAGCCCAGTTATCGAAGTTATAGTAACTGAATAAGCCGATATACGACATGAAGATTCCCGCATCGATATTCATGCCGTGCATTATGTTGATGTGGTACCCGCCATACGCCTCTGAAAGATATCGATCCGCATTGGCGAGGTCCCACTGGCCTTTGGCATAGCTGGGGTCATTTCGAACCGTCGCCGTCGAATACTCACCGTACTGAGTCATGAAACGGGCGCGAACATTATCCCAGTGAAAGTCGCCGCCGATACCGAGTTGCTCCAGTTGGATCTCATTCGACCGGAAGAGTTCGCTCGACCCCCCCATAGAGTCATCAATGGGCTTGTTGAAATCATAGGTATAAGTAAGATCGGCCCTGATCTCTGGGGTAAAGAACTTGGAATCGAAGGCGAGTTCCTTGTTTCGGGGGTTCCCATTAAGCCATGTCCAGTCGTAGTCCGCAAACGGAGTAACGTTGTCCACGGCGGCTGGGGCGGGAGTCAACGGGGACGGCAACACTCCGTTAGGTGGGGCCGTAGTCTGAGGAGCAAGGTTCGAGGCGACGTCCACGGGAGGCTTTGCGGCTCCGGTAGACTGCTTGTCTTGTACGGCCTTCAGTTCCGCTTCAAGTTGGTCGATTCGGCTCTTCATAGCCTCGAGCTCCTTAACAACCGAAAGCGCCGGGGCGCCTATGGTTGCAGGCGGGTCAGTTGTGGTGGGCGCCGGATCGGCAAGGGCGAGTGACAGATCGATTCGAGCGGTCCGTTGCGCAGCCACTTCGAAGTCCGCCGAAAAGTTCTTGAATCCTTCTTTGCTCGCGACCACTTCGTAGCGGCCTGGCTCGAGCTTGTCGATTGCAAAAAACCCGTTGGTGCCGCTCACGGCGCTGCGAATGGTGTTCCTATTCTCGTCGTGGATTACAACCTGGGCTTCCGGCACTGGCAGTCCGGTAGCAGAATCCCGAGTGACCCCGCCAACTCCTCCAAATGACTCCGCCGCAAAAGCGGAGGGAGGCACCGCCATAGACTGAAATGCAATGCAGGCTGGCAGCACAGTAGAGAGAAGTAACTTGCTAGTCATATAACCGTCTCAACAGCTAGACACTATTGCGATGCTAGTCTCGCTGAGATTAAGAATGCATAAAGGTTGGGGTCTTTTTACAAGTCCTTAATATCTTCTTTATGCGATTGGATTTATCTTGTCTTATGAGTGTGATTCTGCCGCGGCTTGCGAGATTGCCGCCTTACTCCGCTGCGTTCCCTCAGAGATCCCGTGTTCTCAATGAAAAATCCTCGTCATTGCGCGTAAGATTGGGATTGTAGAACGGATCCGCGCCAATAACTTTGCCCCACTTGGCCCGCATCGCGTCTACTTCCTGCGGGTGTGGAATCAAATCCTTCGAGGTTTTCGAGAACGCTTCGTGATGATACAGCAAAGCGTGCGGCGTATAAAGCACACGATAGCCAAGCGCCCCTATCTTCAGGCACAAGTCGACATCGTTGAAGGCGACCGCGAATTCAGATTCGTCAAAGCCACCGGCATCCCGAAAGACGTTGGCCTTGGTCGCAAGACAAGCGCCCGTGACCGCACTGACATTACGAATCACATCGGAGAGATCGAAATAATGGCCAGTCTTGCCGTCCAGGCCTTTGAAGGCATGGCCGCAGTTATCATAAAGGCCCATGACGACTCCGGCATGTTGAATGCGCCCGTTCGGATACAAAAGCTTCGCTCCCACGGCACCCACGTCAGGCCGCATCAACAATTCGACCATAGCTTCCAACCATCCAGGGGCGATAACAGACGTATCGTCATTTAGAAATAGCAACACCGGCGAGTCGCATTGTCCCGCAGCCGCGTTATTTATCAACGAATAATTAAATGGTTTGTTCCGCCAATCAATGTATCTCAACGCCCGTGCACCGCTTTGGAGCTCGCGAACAAGTTTCTCGATTGCATTCTGCCGCGAGTTATCGATAACTACTACTTCGTAATCACCATAAGTAGTCTTGGAGAAGATGCTCTCGATATTCGCACGCAGCACATCCGTCTTACCGCCTGAGGCAATGATGATGCTGACGCGAGTGCCTTCCGGAATTGGATAGCGTGCTCTCCACCGGCCAATAATGCCACTCGGCTCTACGCGCATACCGGCGCCCACTCGCTCGGAATGTCTCCGCAGCGCTTCTTGTGCGGCGGTAACGGCATAATCTTTGTTCTCGATCGTGCTGGCCGTAGAAGCGATTCCGGCCCGCCAGTGATAGAGCACCCTTGGAATGTGCGCAATATTTGCGGCGCGCGCGCTCGCTCGCAGTACTAAATCGTAATCCTGGCTGCCGTCGCACTCCGGATTGAACGGACCAGCCTTCTCCAAAAGATCTCGCCGCATTACCAGCAAATGGCAGATGTAGTTCTCCGAAAGCAGCAAATCGGGTGACCAATCTGGCTTAAAAAACGGATCGTAGCGTTTGCCACTCCGGTCAATCTTGTCTTCGTCGCTATAAATCAGCTCGGCTCCCGGATTTCGATCCAGCGCCTCACATACATACGCCAGGGCGTGGCGCGCCAATGTGTCGTCATGGTCCAGAAAGCAGATATACTCGCCCGTCGCGAGTCCCAGCGCCGTATTGCAGTTTCGCGAAATACCGCCGCGCTCATCCCGAAAAACGGTCTTGATCCTGCGGTCCTGCCCGGCAAAACGATTCAGTATTTCGCGCACTTGCGCCTCGGGCGATGCGTCGTCGGCGATGCACAGCTCCCAACTCGCGTATGACTGCGCAATCACCGACTCGATCGCCTCTTCTAGTTCCGCGGCAACCGTGTTATACACCGGCATCACGATACTGATGAGTGGCCGGCGTTGGATCCCGCCGAGTTTCAGCTCAATCAATTTGTCATCGGGCGCCTCGAAGTCGCGGATCCAGCGCTCATAGTCGGACGCGAAGCCTTTCTCGTGGTCAATGTTGACGGCGGTCTTCGTCTCGCGAATGACCGCGCCTCCCGACACCAAGCGCAAAGTGATTGTGTGGCGGCCCTTCGGAAGTGGAAGCGAGTCGAATTCGGCTGCAAATCCCGCGCGGCCTGTCGAATCCAGATCGGGATGATTCTTTCTTACATCCGGCCGAGGCAGCGATGGAGTCGTCTCCATCTGGGGCAGGCCAGGAATGAGAATCCGAATGCAATCTACGCCGCCTTCCGCGACACTCCATCCGCGAATCGCTATCTTGCCTGTCCGCGCTTTGCGGTCGCTCGGCTTCGGCTCGTCGCACATTAAATAGGAGCGCTTGCCGCTGTGAGAAACAGAGGAACCGCCCGAGCGCGCAGGCGTGAATTTTCGGATCAGATCGCCGGCTGCGCGCAGCGTGCGCCAAGTCCGCCCCGTCAGTATCTCCATGAGGATGCGATCCAGCCGCGCAATCGATGTCTCTTGGGCGGTGATCTTGGAGTCGTGCTTCTCGAGCAGGTCGAGAATCGCCCCCATCAGACGTTGCGTTGCTTTCTGTTCGTCCTGCAGCCGGCGCAACGCGTCATTCGCCGTCTTTAGCTGCGCCTCCAAACTGTCCTGCTCGCTCATTCTTTCCGCACGATACCAAGTATCCTCTTTCTCTATTTACCGTTTGCGAAGCTACTGAGTGAGAGGAAACCGGAGTCGACCATGGGTCACAAAGCGGTGCCCGAGCCGCCCGTACTCTCTTCGGGTTGGCGTCGCTTAGGGCGCAAGCTTCCAGCGAGCTTGAAAGGCGCGCTTCGACGTCAAGCCGACAATCTGCTTCCGAATCGCGAAACCCGCGAGTATCGGGCCTGGATCGCTGAGCGCCTGAAGCACCGAGCGTTGGTTTACAACGAGCCGCTTGAGCCTGGTCTGCTCTCAGTCTTGACACCGGTTTGGGACGGCAGCCCTCTTCCCTATTTGAAAAGGCTTGCCTCGGCGCTGATTGCTCAAAACCAGTCGGGCGCCTGTGAATGGGCCCTATTGGATAACGGCTGCACCGATACCCGATTGCTCAGCTTCCTGGACGGGCTGCGCAGCCATTGCTGGATACAGCGGTATCGCCTCGATACAAACATTGGAATCACTCGCGGACTGAGGTATTGCCTGGAGCACGCCCGCGGCCGCTACGTGATGCCGGTCGATGCCGACGACCTCTTGTATCCGGACACGCTGCGCATCGTCACTTCTTACATCCGGCGATTCAATTACCCACCGCTGCTTTATAGCGACGAAGACAAGATCATAGGCACGAAGGTTTATCAGCCTTACATGAAGCCGGATTGGGACCCGGTTCTGCTACTGAATTCCGCCTACATTGCCCATCTTGGAGTTCTAGACCGGCAAAAGGCTTTGGACCTGGGCGCTTACTCGGACGTAAACACCGAAGGCAGTCCGGATTGGGACGTTTTCGTCCGCTTCCTGATCGCGGCCCACCCGGCGGCGCATATACCGGAAGTTCTCTATAGCTGGCGCGTCCACGCGCATTCGACTGCCGATGACGCCGCCACGAAACCCTACGTGCATGCATCCCAGCGCGCCGTGTTACAGCGTTTCCTTGATGCCCGATCCGGCAACGGGAAGTTCGATATTGAGTACAATCCGCTGCTAGGCGGCATGGCCCACTGGCATTTTTCACGAGAGCACAGCCAATCGAGCTCTTTCACCCAGGCGATCGTTCGCGGTGACGAAAAGCCGGACCGAGCACTTACAGAACTAGCTAAGTCCGCCGCACAGCGCGATGGATTCGTGCACTTGATCGGCGATGACGTGCAGATCGACGATCCTTCGTGGCCCGATGAGGCGTTGAGCATCTTCGAGCTGCATCCCGATGCCGTGATGATCGGTGGCAGAATTCGCAACCGTAGTGGCGTCATCACCGAGGCTGGACGTCACTTCGGCTTCGCGGGCCCCTGCGGATGTCCGAATCACGGCCGACCTGTTACAGATCCCGGTTACTTCGGCCAAATGTGGAAACAGCGGTCTGTGAGTGCCGTAAGCGCGCAATTCGCGGTTGTGCGTGCTTCCTTCTTATATGAGCTCTTGCAACAGATCCCCGCCTCCGCGTCTCTCGCCTTTTTGGGCGCCTGGGCTGGGGCCCTTGCGCTCAGGAGCGGCAAACGTGTGGTCTATTCTCCATTCCTCAGCGGCGTCTCAGATCGAGATTGGGATACGCTTGTGGACCCCGCCGAGCAAGCTCTGTTCGCTCGCACAAACCATGACATCATCCCAGACTGCCGATTCTACTCGCGCAACCTGTCGCTCGAAAAACCCTTCGCCTTCGGAAACCCGGAAATCAGCCGCAATGAGTCGTGCGGCGCTGGCAGATCTTCCTGCACTGGCGCCGGAACCCCTGTATAATCGCTCTCATGCTTGCGGCCTTCGGCCTCTCGGATCGAGGCTGCGTCCGACCGAATAACGAAGACTACTTTATTACCGATGCCGAATCCGGGATTTTCATATTGGCGGACGGCATGGGTGGCGCCAAAGCAGGCGAGTATGCCTCGCGACTGAGTGCGGAGAGTCTCCACGAGTATTTACTGCAAGCGTCAGGGCGCGATGGCCCAGAAACGCTCGAGCAGGGCTTCCGTGAGGCAAACAAGACCGTCCGGGAGGCGGCGGTCGGAAAGCCGGAGCTGGATGGCATGGGCACCACTCTGCTGGTGGCGCGGGCGGTTGGCGATTCGCGCCTCGAAATCGGCAGCGTCGGTGACAGCCGGGCTTATTTCTGCTCTCGCGGCGAGCTCTCGCGCGTCACAGAGGACCAAACCTGGGTTGCGGAAGTGGGATCTCGGATCGGCCTGACGGAAGAAGCTCTTCGGAAACATCCGATGCGGCACGTCCTGACCATGGCAGTTGGCACTGCCGAAGACCTGCGCGTCCACAGCTCAACCGTCCACTTGGATTCAGGCGACCAGCTTCTGCTGTGCTCGGACGGACTGCACGGCGTGCTGAGCGAAAAAATCTTACAAAGCACCTTGGATTCCGAGAAAAGTCTTCCTGACAAATGCCACTACCTTGTGGAGGCCGCAAAGTCTGAAGGCGGGCCGGACAACGTCACAGTGGTGTTGATCCAGCGGGTCTAGCTGATCCAGACCGTTGCGGTTTCGGCAACGTGGAGCGCGGCGCTCGCGCCGAAGTTCCGCAATGCGCTCTGTGGCGGGGAAGCCAAGCGGTGCGTGGTCAACACAGGCCAGAAATCGCCAAGCCTCCGAGCAGGCGTTGCCCGGCGATTTAGATGAAAGATGAGGGCCGCATGAAAAGCTTCACACCGTATCTCTCTCTTGTTCTGACTTCTGTTCTGAGCCCGCTGTTATTAGCCCCACCACTTATGGCGGAAACGCCTGGCGATGTCTCCGGATCTTCGTCGCCGACGTCCGTGACGGTGCTGGATCAATTACCTTCACCACCACCACCCGCCGCGCAGTCTCTACCCACCGTCAATAGCGGAGCAAGTCCCGCACCGCAGCAACCCGGCACACCCGCCCGTCCCGCGCTCCCGGGCTCGTCCACCGCTCAATCGCCGCAACCTTCTGTTTCGATAACCACGACCGGCGCATCCGGTCAGAAATCTCATAGCAGCAAGAAGTGGCTGATCGCGGCGGTCGTGGCAGGCGGCGCGGCCGGAGCCATGCTGGCAATGAAGGGGGGAAAGAGCAGCGCGTCCGCTGCCGCCCCGGCTTCACTCTCAATCGGAGCGCCGGCCATCAGCGTCGGCCATCCATAATCGCGCTCCAACTTTCTCACGCGAGTCAGCTTATGAAGCTTAGGATTGTCTTTTCCATCGCGCTTCTCATTTGCCCGGCGGCGCTCGTCGCCCAATTGTCGGTTCCCAAAGTGGGCGTGGCCCGTTATGCCGATCGTACCGTCCGCGGCATCAATGGCTTGGAATCAAACTTACTGATAGACAGCCAGGTTCTGTCTAGCGCTGACGCCGTCAGCTTCTCCGATGCGGGCGGCCTCATATCGGCCGCGGGGAGAATTCAGCTTCTTACCATCCAAGGCGCCGTGGCCGGCGAGTTCAACTCGAACGAATCGACGCCGGTGCTGAACATCGATGGCGACCTCACGACGGCGATTGCATGGCTGCCGTCCCGTCACTTACTTGTCCATTGGAATGGCAACTCATTCCTCGAAGTTCAGGTAAATGGCGCAGATATTCCTGGAAACGTCACATCCATTCAGGCGGTTACGCCCACCGTGGCCAGACTACTCGCTGTCGACTCGCGCGGCAATGTCTTTCAAGCCACCGTCTCGCTCGAGACGGGAAACCTTATCACACTGGAATTACTGCCGGGCATCAACGGTCCAGCGTTTCAGCAGTCCGGTTTCATTGTGTCCCAAGGTCCGGACGGGCTCGAGATTCAGGCGCCGAATGGCTCAGTTCGCACGCTGCCGATCAGCGCTCCGGCTCTTCAGTTCGAGCGTATGTCCTCCGGGTGGGTACACATCGCATCTCCGTCAACGCACCAGGATTGGGCGCTTCACCTGACGAGTAACGCCCTACAGCTCTCCATTCTGCCCGCTCCTAGAACCTCCCTGCCGGGCGGATCACAACTACGGCACGACCAGGAGGCGGCGAAATGAGAAAGCTTCTCGCCGCTCTGCTGTTTTGCGTTCCTCTGTGCGCACAAGACCTGAGCTTCTATATAGACAATTCCGGCTCATTGACTCCGCTCGCGTCCACGTATACGCTCGCGAGCACGGCGGCCGGAAGCTCGACAAGCGTGACCCTCCGCGTCACGGACACTTCCTCCAACCGCATCGAAATCGTCGCGATGGTTGTTTCCACAGCTTCAGGCTCAACCGTCGCGAATTCCAATTTCTCCGTGACCGGCCTGGATGCGCCCGCGATTCTCTCTCCGGCAGGTACCGCCTTTGAAGATTTCACCGTCACCTTCGCACCCGCTGCCGCCGGCCAGATCTCAGGATTCCTGACGGTCGCTTATGCCGAAGAGCAAAACGGCTGCAGCTTAGACAGCACAGACCCTTCCACACAGTGCCCCACCACCCTCACCGTGGTTTCCCAGCTCCAGGGGAACGCTACTTCGCCTCAGTTGGTTGTGACCTACAACAATGGCACTGCGGCGACACCGGGAGCTAGTGCGCCTATCAACTTTGGTAACGTCGCGGTCGGAACTAGTCAAGCCTTTACCTTTACGCTGACGAACCAATCGACGGAAACGGTCACCGTGCCCGCAATTTCGCTGCAAACCGAGCAGTTCGCAGTCAGTCCGTTCTCTATCGATACGTCTAACGTGCCTACGTCGCTCGCGGGGTCTGCCTCAGCGAACTTCACGGTTACCTTCGCTCCGCAACCCACTGCGGCGGGTACGGCGGTCGCCGAGACGGCGACGCTGGTCGTCGGCCCGAACGTTTATGGGCTACAAGGAACGGCTTTGCCCGCTCCCGGCACCCCGGTAGGAAGCGATGGCCTGCAGGTTACATGCACGGATATGACCGGCGCGCACTGCCAGGGCACGGGAACCACAATTCCGATGGGTCCCGATCCGAACACGATAAACCTGACGTTTACGGTCGCCAACCCTAACCCTGCCGGCACAGCGTTCGCCACACTAACCGCGCAACCTGCCCTCTCGTCGTCTTCATCGGCGTTTTCGTTTGGAACCATTACCCTCGCGCCATATGCTTCCGGAGTAACGGGCGCGTCCTCCACGTTTACGCCAGGAACATCCATTACAATTCAGCCCGGCTGGGCGCTCACTTTCCAAGTCACTTTTTCGCCGGCGCAAGCAGCAAGTGCCACCGCAACGCTCAGCATCGCAACCGGCATCAGTTATAACTTGATCGGGAAAGCTCCCGCGCCCCTGAATCTCACATTAATGTGCGGAGCATCCCCATGCAGCGGGCAAACCTTTAATAGCCAGCAGCAGGTGCAAGCAACCTTGCAATGGGCCAACACGGCTTCCGCTTCGGTTCCCGGCGCCGTCAATCTGACACTGTCATTCAATTCCGCCGTGAGCGGCATCAAGACAGATCCAGCCATCGCATTCATCGCCCCGATCCAGGGCTCAGCGCTGAATCAGATTTCATTCACTCAGAGTTCTCCTACCGGGACGTTCTCGAACGGGCAGTCGCAGTTCGCATTCCAGACCGGAACCACGGCCGGCACCATCACGATTACTGCAACTGGATTGGAAAATCAAACCCAGAGCTGGTCGTTCGACATACTCCCGGCCAAGGTTCAGATCACGTCCGTGAATACGCAGCAGCAAGCCTCGAACGTGGTGGTGACCATCGACGGCTACGACAACACCTACAGCGCCGGGCAACTCTCGTTCACGTTCTACAACACGGGCGGCCAGGTGATCTCACCGGGCGCCATAACCGTGAACGCGGCTTCCAACTTTAAGCAATACTTCTTCAACAACAACCAGGGCGGCGGCGTCTTCGCCCTCCAGGCAACGTTTCCGGTCAACGGCGACGTCACGCAGGTTGGCTCGGTGACCGCCAGCATCTCGAACTCGGCTGGCAGTACATCTGTAACGCAGTCCTTCCCATAGCTCCTCCTCCTCCCGAGGTGTGCGCTACCGTTGGAGGATGCCGGCGGTAGCGCTCACCATTGCCGGGTCTGACCCAAGCGGCGGCGCCGGCATTCAAGCCGATCTCAAGACCTTCCATCAGTTCGGTGTGTATGGCGAGGCCGTCATCACGCTGCTAACCGTGCAGAACACGCAATCGGTTCCACGGATTGAGATACTCGCTCCAGACCTGGTCATTGAGCAGATCGGCGCAGTTATCGCCGATATACCTCCAGCCGCGGCGAAGACAGGCGCACTTGGCAGCGTCGAGATGGTGGAAGCAGTCGCGAAGCTTGCGCCATCGTTTCGGTTCCCGCTGGTAGTGGATCCCGTGATGATCAGCAAGCACGGTTCGAGACTCATGGAAGCGAATGCTGCAGAGTCTTTGAAAGCCAGACTCCTACGGCACGCGATTCTAGCGACTCCCAACATTCCTGAAGCGGAAGCGCTGACTGGCATGAATATCGAAAATGAAGACGACATGCTGACGGCGGCGCGCCGCATTCTCGAGTTCGGCTGCAGCGCAGTCTTACTGAAGGGTGGTCACTTGACGGCCGAACCGGCGGACCTGCTGGTGGGATGCGGAGAGCCGCTTTTCCTCCGCGGCACGCGCGTGAACACGCGCCACACGCATGGAACGGGATGCACTTACTCAGCCGCCATCACGGCCGAGTTGGCAAATGGCCGGAATCTAGTTGACGCCGTTCAAAGCGCAAAGGCGTTCGTTCAACGGGCGATCGAAACCGCACCCGGGTTCGGCGCGGGGAACGGCCCGCTGAACCACTTTGTTGAAGTTAGTACTTCGGCACGCTCGGGTCGACCTTATCGCTCCAGGCCGTAATCCCACCGGTCATGTTTCGCACGTGCCGGAACCCGTTCTGCTTCAGCAGATCGACGGCTTTCTGACTGCGCCCTCCCGTCTTGCAGTGCGCCACGATGTCGGCATCCGGGTCGAGCTCGCTCAGGTGCTTCGACAATTCGCCAAGCGGAATGAGACGCGCGCCCGGGATGCGCGCAATCTGATACTCGTGCGGCTCGCGCACGTCGATCAAAACGAAATTGTCACCGCGATCCAGCTTGGTTTTTACTTCCGTTACGTCGATAGCGCCTTCTGTGGGCGCGGGTTGAGAGGCCATAGGTCTTATTCCGCAGAACTCCTGATAATCAATGAGCTTGGTAACCGTGGGGTGGTCGCCGCACACCGGGCAATTGCGATCGCGCCGAAGCTTCAGCTCGCGGAAGCGCATGCCCAACGCATCATACAATAGCAGGCGGTTCTTTAGCGTCTCGCCGGCGCCGATAATAATTTTGACTGCTTCGGTGGCTTGAATGACCCCGATAAGTCCCGGTAGAATTCCAAGCACGCCACCTTCAGCACAGCTCGGGACCAGACCGGGTGGCGGCGGTTCGGGATAGAGGCAACGGTAGCATGGACCATCCTCATAGGCGAAAACGGTAGCCTGTCCCTCGAAGCGAAAAATCGAACCGTAGACGTTCGGTTTCTTGAGCAGCACGCATGCGTCATTCACCAGATAACGGGTCGGGAAGTTATCCGTGCCGTCGATCACCACGTCATAATCTCTCAAGATTTCAAGCGCGTTCTCGCTCGACAAGCCTGTATCGAACTTGTCGATCGTGACATTCGGATTGATGTCGCGCATACGGTCCGCCGCGGAATCGAGTTTCTTGCGGCCCAGATCGCGGGTGCCGTGAATCACCTGGCGTTGCAGATTCGACGCGTCCACCACATCGAAATCGACAATACCGATGCGCCCGATACCGGCCGCGGCCAGATAAAGTCCCAGCGGCGCACCCAGTCCGCCCGCCCCGATCAAAACCACTTTGGCCTGCTTCAACTTGAGTTGACCCTGCATGCCGACTTCGGGAAGAATCAAATGCCGGCTATAGCGCGCGACTTCTTCATTGCTCAGCGTGACGGTCTCAGGCTCCGCAAGCCCGACTGCTCCTCCAGCGATGCTCGGCACAATCGAGATGGTCTCCGTGCCTTCGAGCCTCGTTTCGTCCTTGTCCATGTACCGGATATCTTCATCGTTCACGTAAACGTTGACAAAGCTTCGCAGTTTGCCGAGGTCGTTGAACAAGTTTTTCTTGATGTTCGGATACTGCGCCGTCAAGGCAGTGAGCGCCTCGCCGACGGTGGCGCCGGTCACCTCAACGGCATCTTGCTGTTCGGTGAATTGCCGCAGCGCAGTGGGTATCAGTATTTTTGCCATATCAATTCCTCACGATCCGCCCTGGTCTGGTCCGCGTCGGGCAAAAAGCTGCTGGCATGATCGAACTTGCCGTTGCGCACGGACAGCACGACGAATGAATACCACGGGCAAGAGTTCTTCAGATCAGTCTCCGAAAAATAGGCTTCGCAGTTCGGATGCGAGTGGAAGATGCCGATAAGATCCAGACCATTGGCGCGTGCCTGTTTGTCGGCTGAGAGCAGGTCTTCGGGCCGCAATTCATAGCGAGCGCCCTTCTCACCCTGATAGGAATTGTCAATCGGCACAGCACGAGTAACAATTTTCTTCTCGCCCTGCGCACGCCCTAGCATGGCGCCGCAACATTCATCGGGATACGTTCGCTCGGCGTGTAGAACCATCGCATCCCACGCCTTCTTTTCGATTTCAATCATTCCAGAACGGCTCACTGAGGTATTTCTGACCGCCGTCGCAAAGCACCGTCACAACCACTCCGGTGTGGCCCTGGCCGGCAATGCGCTCGGCCACCCGGCTCGCGGCCAATACATTGGCGGCGGCGGAGATGCCGACCAATAATCCCTCTTCGTGCGCCAATCGGCGCGCCATCGCGTAGGCGTCTTCCGTTTCAATCCAGAGATTTTCGTCCGCCAAATTAGGATCGTAAATGCCCGGCTTGAGCGAAGTCGGCATATGCTTGGTACCCTCCAGGCCATGCAACGGCGAAGCGGGCTGGACGGAAAGACATTGGACGCCCGGCAGCTCACGCCTCAATCGCCGCGTGACTCCGGTGAAAGTACCCGTGGTTCCGAGCGCGGCCACGAAGTGCGTCACCTTGCCACCTGTCTGTTCGATAATCTCGGCGGCCGTGGTGTTGAAATGCGCCTGCCAGTTAGCTGGGTTGCTGTACTGGTCGGGATAGAAATAGACATGCGGATCTTCTCCATAGATGCGCTGGCAGACGCGGAAGGCTCCGTCGGAACCTTCGGCCGGATCGGTAAGCACCAACTCGGCTCCGTAAGCCCGCAGGATCTGTTTGCGCTCGGGCGAAGCATTTGCAGGCAGGCACAGTTTCACCCGATAGCCCTTCGCGGAGCAGATCATTGCGTACGCGATGCCGGTGTTGCCGCTGGTGGAATCGAGCAGGATTTTGCCCGGCACAAGCTCGCCTGTTTCCTCGCCGCGCCGAACCATATTGAGTGCCGGCCGGTCCTTCACCGATCCGCCCGGGTTGAAGAACTCGGCCTTTGCAAGTACTTGCACGCCCTCGCGACTGGCCAGCCGGATTTCGAGCAGGGGAGTATTCCCTATACGGTCCAGCAGGTCAGTTCGGAGGAGGGCCGGCGCGAGGGCAGACATTTGATACTAGCTTAAGTCTATCGTGATTAGGTAGAACACCGCTGGCAATTGATGCTCTTTCGCTAAGGGGACTAAAAGTCCTCCGTTATTGTTAACTTGACGCAAGGCACGATGGTACGCTCGATACATGGAGCAGCCCCAAAGGGAACAGCCAAACGTTCGACGCGGCTTGCGCAAATTTGGGTTTGCCGGTTTTTGCTTTCTCGCAACATTGGTCATTTTTGCGGTTCAGCAGGGTTGCACGATGGTAGGTGCTCAGGCAAGTTGGGCGGCAGGCTTGACGTGGTTCTGCATCGCGACGGGGCTCATGATAGGCGGGGTGTGGTTGTGGGACAGAAGTGCTAACCAACACTGGCTTATTAGGACCAGTATATCTATCGCGCTATTTCTTCTGATGACTTTGTGGAGCTATCCAGGAATCCAGAGACAATACCTTACAGAGCACCCGATAGACACCTTGAGATCAGATGAGTTACTGCATGCGTTTTCATCACCGCTGGTCCCGCGGCCTGACGAACTTACTCCGCTGGGACACGGGGAGGAGCTCGAAAGAAGAGCGCGTGGCCCTCAGCCAACGCCTTCAACAGCGCGGCCTCCCGATGCAGTACTTGAAATAACTCACGCATTAGACCCCGGTGTCAGTCTGAGGAACAAAGGCGGCGCATTGCTTAGAGAACCGCGATATAGCCTTACATTGTTCGACCTGGATACGGCCAAGTGGGACGAAAAGGGTATCCTTCCATGTTTGAGAACGAACATTGCGGTCTTCACTTCCAGCGATTGGCTCAGACAAGGTGACGGGTTCGGGAGCTTCCCAATGTTTGATGACAGCCACAAACCAAGATTGGGGTCGCGGATATTTGGGTGGGCTAGTTGCACCTGTCCTGCATGCGCTAAAGAGCGAGCATACCTAATTTATCTTACGTTCGGCCAGAAAGCATGGTATTACGAAATCCCGACCGGGCAAGCTATCAACTTGAAAGGCTTTTTAAATCCTTTGTTTGGTATGCCGAAGGAGGAACAAGAGCGGATGATTCAAACCGCGATACCAGAGTCGGTTCGACAACAAGTTTCGCTCCAGTAACACTGTACCTTTAGGCTGTTTTTTCTATGAGTTTTTTAAATTCTATTCTCGGCGAGCGCAACAGGCGAATGAGTGTATCGCGGAACAAGTACGGATTCTCGCGCTGGTTGAAGCGCCATTCAAACTCATCGAGGTAGGCATCCAGATGCTTTGCACTTACCTGATGATAAGAGCCGACAATAGATCGTTTAAAAAGCGACCATACTCCTTCCATCGAATTCGTATGTACGTCGCCGCGCACCCACTCTTCGAGGCGATGCTTGACGGCCTCGTACTTGGTGTCGGCGTCCGCGATTCCCTTGTACCCGGGGCATTCATCGGTCATGATGCGTTGCGTTGCCGGATCGGTGGTTTCCTTAATAGATTGGTGCAACCCTTCCTTGGTGGCTTTCTTGCTCCGCTTCTCAACGCGGAGCCGAATCTCTCCGCCGGGCTGCAACGCACCGAGAACCTTAGTTTTGTTGTCCACGTACTCGCTTCCAACATGGCGACGGCGACCGCCTATATAGATCTCATCGCATTCGACTGTTCCGCTCAACAGTTCGCGCCTCATTTCAAGCATCGCCCTGCGGATGCGATGACAGAGATACCAAGCGGTCTTGTAGCTCACGGACAGCGTTCGCTTCAACTGATTAGCCGAAATCCCCTTCTTGGACTCAATCATCATGTAAGTCGCGAGAAACCACTTCCAGATGGGAAGGTGGGAATCATGGAATATCGAACCCGCAGTTACAGAGAACTGATAGCGGCATGAATTGCAGTCAAACTGATCCCGTTCAAATACCCGGGAAATACTTTGGGATTGACAGCGTGGGCAAACTGCGCCTTCTGGCCAGCGTAGTTTCTCAAGATAGCGGCGGCACTTCTGCTCACTCCCGAAACGCTCAATTAACGCACAGAGGTTAATTTCGCCCTTAACTTCGCTCATATGGCACCTAAGAAGAAAGAACCGAAGCATCCGAAAGACATGACGACGGAGGAAGCCGTCAAACACCTCTTCCATGCGGATGTGATCGAGCACGCCAAGAAGAAAGCTGCCGAACCCAAGAAACCGAGGAATGGGTAACCACTCACAATTCAAGCATATGCAAAGTGTGACCTTGTGTCAAGTATACAATCACGAAGTCCTCACATTTCGCTCGATATCGCGGGCGAATCGCGTTTGTCACTTACGTGCCCCCATGCCTCGTCCCAGCTCAAAGAGTTGCTTCCCTACAAAAGGAAAGTATCGGGCTCGCTACAGTCCCGCGTCAACTTTTAGCAGCCTTTAAAAATGCACAAGGCAATCATAGATAGTGGCCCCGAGTGACGCGTCCTCTCAAATTATTTATGCCAACACATCAGCGATTTGCAGCCGAAGCACCCACTGCCCAAATCGACACTCCGTCAAAATTGAACCATGGTCCGCGGTCGGGCGCGAGGCGCCTCCGCGCCGCGGAGCAAATTGGGTCCGTTTTTTCAAACCACACCCGCCCCGATTGGGTTCGTTCGAAACCGTACCGCCCGCCGACACGGGCCCGCGAGACTGCGGCATTTCGTTTGGCAACTTCGGCCCTGGCGCAGCCGACTTCGGTTCGTTTCGTAAACGCAGCCGCGAGCCCAACTCCAAACGGAATTGGGTTCGTCTCGTAAGAACGCACCTTGGCTTCGTTCGGTAAAACGCGCATCCCTCCACACCCACGCCGACCCTGGTAGTTCCGCGGCCTCGCCATTTCGTTTGGCAATTTCGCCCCCGGCAGTAACCGAGTTGGGTTCGTTTCGTAAACACCGCCCGAGTGCCGCATAGGAACCTAATTGGCTTCGTTCCGCAAAACCGATGCCCGCTGCTAGCACCTCAGCCCACTTCGTTCGGCAAAATGCGCCGTCTCTTCGCCTGGTTGCCCGCCGGTCTCAGCGCCTCGAAAACTCAATTGGCTTCGTTTCGTAAAACCGCGGCCGGCCTTGCACCTCCCGGCCGGCCATTTCGTTTGGCAAATCAGCCACCGCCGAACGCTTTCGCTTCGTCTCGCAAAAATCGCCTCTCACCACCGCTCCACCGCAATCTCCCCCTTGCCCCAAACCGTCTGCCGCCCCACCCCGGTCCACTTCGCCGCTTCGAGATAAGGTATAAACTCCGCCAGGTCGCCTTCGTACTCGGCCTCGCCGACAAACCCGCCGATCGGATGCACCTGCGCGGTCCGGCTGCTGCGGCGTATCACATCCACGCCCCGAATTTCGCAGCGAGTCATTCGCACCGCGGCCGCGCGTTCGCCAAACGCCCGAAATTCGATGTCGAGCGTCCCGCCGCCGTATAGCTCCCGCAGCGTGCTGATACGGTCTCGCACGCGCGCCGCAAGAACGCCGAATTCCGGCCTCGGCGCGATCTGGTGCCCGCTCTTCAATTCCGTCGGCGTAATGAATCGAACTCGCACCCGCCTAACCGGCTCTTCACTCTGCGCCAAATTCAATTCCAACGGTGGAATGCTCTGATCCACCATCATCGAGCCGTTTTCATAGATTTTCGCCGAGACTTCGCCTTGCCCGCTCAACTGCCTCACGCTCGTCAGTTCCACCTTGCCGCGATGCGGTCCCAATCCCTCGCGCCCCAACTGCGCGAATGTCAGCACCAGATAAGCAATCGCCGGCGACTCGGTATCGAAAAGGTTCAAGTCAAAATGGAAGCGTTCGCCTGACGCAAAAGTTCGCCCATCGAGATGCATTGCCCGGAACACAAAGGGACGCGGCCAATCCGCAAGTCCGCTCGAACCCGGACCGGTCGCCGAAGGCTCGAACATCCGCGCGTAGGGGCAGCTCGCGCGCCAATCGCATTGACTCACTCCGGTACACTGCGGCACGCATGCAATTCGCCGGAAGATTGTGCCGAATGCGCCGCGCAGAATGTTCGCCGATTTGCCCTCTGGAAAATGTATGGACTCCCGCGCCAGAAAAGAGAACCGCAATGGTTGCAGCCGAAACTGCAAGCTCTCATTCTTAGGTTCTGCCGGTTGTATCACCTGGCTCCAGCCACTATGCCGATCGCTGATACGACCGAAACGCCCGGTTAGCAATCCAGGCGCTCACGGCGGTGAATGCTGCCAGATACCCGAGGCGAATCAGAATCGGCATCATTCCGAGAGTTCCCTGCAATGCTCCACGGCCGGCTTCAACGCTCCAATTCACCGGGTTGAACTGCGCGACGGTACGCATCCAACCGGGCATCAGGGTATTTGCCATGAAAACGGGCGCCGTGAAAATCAATGGCAACAGCACGAAATTGACCGCCCCAATGACCGATTCTTCCTTCCGAACCGTCAGTCCCATGGCGATGGAAAGCGCGCCAAAGGGCATGCCGAGCAGGATGGCGGCGAGTAACAGGACTAATAGTCCAACCAAACCGCCGGGGTAGCGCGCGCCCAGAAGAGCGCCCAAGCCGAACAGGATAAGCGATTGCGTGACCGTGATGAAGGAAAGATTCATCAGGCGGCTAAGAATAATCGCCGTGCGGTGCACCGGCGAAATAAGAAAGCGGTCCATCACACCGCGGTCGAGGTCGTTGATCACGCCCATGCCGGTCCAACCTGAGGAAAACAGTGCGGACATGATCACAATGCCGGGAGTCAGAAAGTCGATATAGGAAGACGAGCGGAATCCTGGGAGTTCCACGACGCGCTTGAAAAGCTGTCCATAGAGAACGAGCCAGATGATGGGCTGAATGAGCGTCAGCGCGACGTACCAAGGCTGCCGCAGCAGAATCTTCAACAGGCGCAGCATGAGAAAGAAAGATTGGCGCGCTAGTATCATCGGCTATCTTCCTGCTCCGCCTCTTGAATCGTGCGTCCCGTGTACCGCAGATAGACATCATCGAGCGACGGCCCCGCGACTCGCACGGAACTGACGCGAATGCCTGCGGCTTCGAGCGCCAGCAGCATAGGCGGAACCGCGGTAGCGCCGTGGTTGGTGCGGGCATGCAGAGTGGCCCCCGTGAGTTGTATGTCACGCACTCCCTCGACAGCTTGCAGCGACTGCTCGATGTCTGCCAGCATGGCGGCTGCGGCCAAATCGATCTGGACGGAGTCGCCGCGAAGCTCGGCCTTCAGTCCTTCCGGCGTCCCTTGAGTCACGACGTGCCCGCGGTCCACGATTGCAACCTGCTGCGCAAGGCGATCGGCTTCTTCCAGATAATGCGTCGTCAGCAGAATCGTCAGCCCCTCGGTCGAGAGGCGGGCGATTTCATCCCACAGATCGCTGCGGGATTCAGGATCGAGGCCGGTGGTGGGCTCGTCGAGAAAGAGCACCTCGGGCCGATGGATCAGGCCCATCGCGATATCGAGCTTGCGCTGCATGCCTCCTGAGTAAGTGCGTGCGACGCGGTCCGCAGCGGAGGCGAGATTAAACCGGTCGAGCAACGCTGCCACGCGCTGCTTCAGCTCCGCTCTGCCCATTTCGTAGAAGCGTCCCTGCAAGATAAGATTTTCGCGTCCGGTTGAATCGACATCCACTCCCGAGCGTTGTGCCACACAGCCGATCACGCAACGCACACGCTGGGGTTCTTCGAGAACGTTGAATCCGGCGACCCAGGCTTCACCGGAATCAGGCCGCGAAAGCGTAGTCAGGATCTTGATGGTGGTGGATTTGCCCGCGCCATTGGGGCCGAGCAGAGCAAAAATGGACCCGCGCTGAACCGACAAGCTGAGGCCGTCCAGCGCGCGCACGTTCTTGTAGGTCTTGACTAAGTTGCGTACTTCTATGGCGGAGGCGTGCGCACCTCGTTCGCGCGCTTCCACATTGATCGCCACCTGGGCCATGAAGCGATTTTCTCAAAGCGCAAAGGGCGCGGATGTGCGCCGCCAGACGGCAAAGGAACTCGCTAAGCCTTTAGGCGGAGCGCCTGATACCGCGCCCGTCTTGCCGAGTCCTTAATAACGCCGAATTAGAGTCTCTGCGTAGCGGCGTGCGCAGTGCCTGTCATCGGCTCGTGGATCTCGACTCCGCGATCCATAAGATCCTGCCAGAACATGAGAAGCAGCAGATTATTCCAGCGGACCTTCAAAAGCCGGCCGCCACTGTCGAAGTCCTCGACGGTGAGTACGGCGCCTTCGGGAAGCAACACGAATCCCTTCGTGCTGCCGTCCGCGTAGACGGCGCGCGTAGCCTTCCCGAGACGGTAGCGGCTTTCAAGCATGCAAAAAGAATTAGGCTGAGTGTTTAGTGTAGAAGGGAAATGGCTGCCACCGCAAGAGGATAATTCTACGATCTCGTACTACACCGTACACGTACCCGGGATATCCTCAGTAAGCGCGTTACGGGATTACCGGTGAGAGCCAGTTCACGTAGCGAGGCTAAATGGGTGCTATTCGCCTGATTCGCTTCCGACTTTGAGTACGGCTAGAAACGCCTCCTGCGGAATGTCTACCCGGCCCACGCGTTTCATGCGACGCTTACCCTCTTTCTGTTTTTCGAGGAGCTTGCGCTTGCGGGTAATATCGCCGCCGTAGCACTTAGCCAGAACGTTCTTGCGCATGGCGGAAATTGTTTCCCGTGCGATGATCTTGGCTCCGATTGCAGCTTGCAGCGCAACTTCGAACATCTGGCGCGGAATCAGCTTTCGCAAGCGCTCGATCAACGCCTTCCCCCGATCATATGCGAAATCGCGGTGCACGATGATGGAGAGCGCGTCCACCGGCTCGCCGGCCACGAGCACATCGAGCTTAACCATCGGCGAAACGCGATAGCCCGATAAGTGATAGTCGAGCGAAGCGTATCCACGAGAGGCCGATTTCAAGCGGTCGTAAAAATCCAATACGATTTCGTTCAGTGGCAATTCGTAAAGCAAGAGCACGCGCCCGGTGCCGATATATTCGAATTTTTTCTGAATGCCGCGCTTTTCTTCGAGCAGTTTCAGAATCTCGCCAATGTATTCTTCGCGCGTGATGACGGTGGCGTCGATGATAGGTTCTTCCACCTGCTCGATGGCCGAAGGTTCTGGGAATTTCTGCGGATTGTCTACTTCGATGACCTCGCCCCCGGTTGTCGTGACGCGGTAACGAACGCCAGGGGCGGTGGTGATCAGGTCGATCTGGAATTCTCTTTCAAGGCGCTCTTGAACGATATCGAGATGCAACAGACCCAGGAAGCCGCAGCGGAAGCCGAAGCCGAGAGCCATAGAGTTCTCAGGTTCGAAGCTGAAGGCGCTATCGTTGAGGCGCAGCTTTTCAAGCGCATCCCGCAGCAGGCCGTGTTCGTGCGACTCGACCGGATACAGGCCTGCGAAAACCATCGGTTTGACCTGTTGGAAGCCGGGCAGCGGTTCCTCCGCGGGAGTATCGTCGTCCATGATTGTGTCGCCAATCTGCGCGTCGGAGACGGTCTTGATGTTGGCGAACATGAAACCGGCTTCGCCAGCGGTTAATTCATCGGCGGGAATGGGTTTGGGAGACTGATAGCCAACTCCATCCACTTCATAACTTGTGCCGTTCGACCAAAGCCGGATTTTCTGCCCCTTGCGCAAGATGCCGTCTACCACGCGCGTGAGGATGATGACGCCGCGGTATGGGTCGAACCAGGAATCGAAGATGAGCGCGCGCAGGGGTGCTGCCGGATCGCCCTTGGGCGCCGGAATCCGGTGCACGACCGCCTCAAGAACTTCCTTGATTCCGATGCCATTCTTGGCGCTCGCCAAGATAGCGTCGCTCGCGTCCAGGCCGATCACCTGTTCGATCTGCTCACGAATGCGCTCAGGCTCGGCCGACGGCAAATCGATTTTGTTGATGACCGGAATGATTTCGAGATCGTGGTTCAGCGCGAGATAGGTGTTGGCGAGCGTCTGCGCTTCGACGCCCTGCGAAGCATCGACCACCAGAAGCGTGCCTTCGCAAGCCTGCAGGCTGCGCGAGACTTCGTAGCTGAAATCAACATGGCCCGGCGTATCGATGAGATTGAGCTCGTAAGTATTCCCATCCTCCGCCTTATAGTTCAGGCGCACGGCGTGGGCTTTGATCGTGATTCCGCGCTCGCGCTCGAGGTCCATGGAATCGAGAACTTGGTCCATCATTTCGCGCTGGGATAACGCGCCGGTGTATTCAAGCAAGCGGTCTGCCAGCGTGGATTTGCCGTGATCGATGTGCGCAATGATAGAAAAATTGCGGATAAAACGAGGATCCATGCTGGTGCGCCGCGATTTTTACCTGAGGTAGACTGAGAAGTAACCGAATTATCCCATAGCGCGCGGTTGTGACCTTTCGCGCGCGCAATCCCTTCATGCCGTATCGGACGTTTCAAGGATCGCTGGACGCTGCCAATCTGCGCATTGGTATTGTCGTGAGCCGGTTCAACGAATTCATCACCGAGCAATTGGCGAAGGGCGCGCTGGAGACTCTGGAAAAGCATGGTTGCCCGCACGAAAATATCAGCTTCGTCAAGGTGCCGGGAGCTTGGGAGCTGCCGATTGCAGCAAAGGCGCTGGCGGCGCAGTGCGATGCGATCGTGGCGTTAGGCGCGGTGGTGCGAGGCGACACGCCGCATTTCGAGTATGTGGCAGGCGGCGCTGCGGAAGGGCTGAGCCGGGTAAGCATCGATACGGGGGTGCCGATTGCATTCGGCGTGCTCACCACGGACGATCTGCAGCAGGCCATGGACCGCGCGGGCGGCAAAAGCGGAAACAAGGGTTCGGAAGCAGCCGAGGCGGCCATTGAGCTCGCCAATCTGCTCAAGGCGCTGAAGGGCCAAAGCTAGCAATGGCGGCCCGGCATCGATCTCGAAAACGAGCTCTGCAAGTGCTGTTCGAATGGGACATGCGAGGCGAGCCGATTGACCGCGCAATTGCGCATTATTACGACACGCTCTATTCGGAAGAGAGCGAGACGAAACCGAAGCCGGACAGATTCATGGAAGAACTGGCGCGCGGAACGGTGGCAAAGGCGGCGGAGATCGACAAGCAGATAGAGGCAAAATCGGAGCATTGGCGGCTGGAGCGCATGCCGGTGGTGGACCGGAACATTCTGCGTCTGGCTATTTTCGAATTGACGCAGCAGGCAGTTCCCGCCCCCGTGATTATCGACGAAGCGTTGGAACTGGCCCGGCGATTTTCAGGCGACGAGTCGCTATCGTTTATCAATGGCGTGCTCGACGCTATACGCCGGCAGAGCGTAGCAGTCGGAGGAACAGGAGAGTAGGCGTGAGCTGTTCCCGCCGCAGTCTGATCATTTACGCCGGTGCATTAGTGAGTGGCGGCGCCTTGCGCGGAAGGCAGGAGCCGACGTTTTCATCCGAAGTAAAGGTCGTCAACATCCTGGCGACAGTTCGTGACAAGAGTGGGGCCATTGTTCGAAATTTGACGAAAGAGGACTTTCGCGTTTTCGAAGACGGACGGCCGCAGGAGATTCGATACTTCTCGCAAGAATCCGACCTGCCGTTGACCATCGGTTTGCTGGTGGATACCAGCTTCAGCCAGGGACGCGTGTTGGAACAGGAGCGTGCCGCCAGTTATCGCTTTCTGGACGAAGTGTTGCGCCAGAACAAGGACAAGGCGGTCGTGGTGCAGTTCGACCAGGCGGTCGTCATTCGGCAGGAGCTCACGTCTTCGCACAAAGACCTGCAGGAGACGCTATCGTTGCTCGATTTGCCCACACGCGAGCAAGCTGCTGAAGGAAGCGGTACGCTGCTTTATGATGCCGTGCGGACCGCGTCGGTCCAGGTGATGAGAACGCAGCCGGGGAGAAAAGCGTTTGTAGTGCTCACTGACGGCGTGGACGAAGGAAGCACCATTTCGCTCACCGATGCAATTGAAGCGGCACAACGGGCAGACACGTTGGTCTACTCGATTCTGTTTTCCGACGCATCGTACTATGGCGGCCGCATTCTGGGGCCGAGCGGGGCGAACGTTCTAAAACGCCTCTCGAAGGAAACGGGCGGAGGTTACTTCGAGGTATCCAAGACACGGACCATCGGCGATATCTACGACGCGATTCAAGAGGAGCTGCGCAGCGAATACAGCCTTGGCTTCGTTTCCGACCGGCCGGTGACGAGGTCCGGATTTCGCGCTCTCCGCGTAATTACGAAGGAGAAAGGGCTCCTGGTGCAGGCGCGGGATCGCTATTACGCGGAGACCTGAGCGTCAGGCCCTGTGCCCGATGTGAACGCTGCCATTCACCGTGGTCGCCTGAATTGTGGGCCCTCCATTCCCGAGCTGGAACGACATGCTTTTTCCGATCTCGCCGCTGACCGTGACGGGGAAATCCACTTTGACACGGCCGTTGACCGTGGAAGCTTCCACGTGCGCGGAATAATTTTCGGGAAGGTTTACCTGCACACTGCCATTGGTCGTCTCGGCACGGAGGCCGCTTCCGTTCCAGGCGGTGCCCGCAAGATCAATGTGTAGCGATCCGTTAGTTGTCGAGCCGTCTACATCGCCGCCGACATCGGTCAGGTGAACGGAGCCATTCTGTGTGTGGAAGCGAATTTCACCATGTACAGTCTCGATGTGAATGCTGCCATTATTTGCTTCCAGTTTGAGGTTCGACGCGTTAGGAACCCAGACCTCGTAGGAAACGTTCCAGTAGCGTTGATCGTTCGTGGGTGGACCACTTGGCTCAATCTGTCCGGGCCCTTGCGCGATCGAGATTTGGGATACCAAGGCCTGTGCTTCGGAATCGGTCGGCGCCGCGGTCTGCACGCAGGCCTTCACCAGCACATCGCTCTGATTCCAACCATGAACTCTTATGGATCCGTTCTGTCCAGGGTTGATGGAATCCGTTGAAGCGGCTGCTAAACGCTGCTCCTTGATCTCCGCATGACTGACGAGATCGTTGACATGGAAGTGGCTGACCGAACAGTTGTCGTCCGCCGTGGTCCACGACGGTGTTTTCGCAATGGCCTGAAACGAGCAGCTCAGCAACGCACCGGTTGCGAGAACGAAACACAGAACAGATCCTTTCATGTTGCCTCCTAGGACGAGTTAGACGGGTCTCGCGCCTATCGGTTAGCTGCAAGCGTGCTTCCAGCCGCAAGTTCAGTGAAATCACAGGTTATATAGTTTGGCTGTCCGGTCGTGGGAAGGAATTGTCCGCCTGGGGACAAGCCCAAGCTTTTGACGCTCAGGCGCTCAGCCTGCTTCGTTGCCAGGAGGGCCCCAGCCGCTCTGGAGGCCATTTTCGTTTCCAGGGCCCGTGCCGGCGTAATTTAGATAGACCTCCTTCACTTCGCTGAGTGTGGCGTGCGCGTGCTGGTAATTCTCTAAGTGGTAATAGAGGTTTACTTGATTGCCTGACTCGTTGTCCGGAGGAAGCTCGGTCCCATCCGACAAGAAGATAAGCTGGCCTATGATGTTATCGCCATTCTTTAGCAGGATTCGCGGTGGAAACAGGTTCGACGAGTACTGGCACTGATATCCGGTGATTTGCGTTAGAGCCATAACTTAGCTCTCCTTTCGTTCAATCTGGACGCCATTCCGGCAACGGATTGGGCAAGTATCTACCCAACTGTGTCGCTTCGGGAAACAATCGAAACTTACAACTGTTTGTGATAGCAGATGCGCAAGCGTATCACCCGTAATTCGTCTGGGTTCCGCTCGTAAGATGAGCTCACTGCTTCTCAGGCACGAACCGAACCGCGTAACCGCCGCCTGGCGCGAGAGGCGCTTCCAAGTGCATGTTGCGATCGACAGATTTCTTCTGAATGCTGGCATTCTTGGGATACTGCGCCGCGTCGTCTGCGTCGGCGTAGATTTCCGCCGTGTACTTGCCGTCCCCGAGAAACGTAAGCGGGATATCGAGCTTACGGGCCGTCCAGTTGGTCATGCACCCCAGGAACCATTCGTCTCCCTTGCGCCGCGCTATGGTAACGAACTCGCCAGGCTCGCCGCCGAGGACGCGCGTCTCGTCCCAGGTGGCGGGCGCATGTTGAATGAAGCCGAACGAGGGCTGATCTTCATACGCTTTGGGCGTGTCGGAGACCATCTGAAACGGCGCTTGATAGACGACGTACATGGCGAGTTGCTGCGCTCGCGTGCCCATCACCATCGGACGGATGTGCCGTGCGATGAAGTCGCTCTCGGTGACGTTGTCGAAACCGCCGGGCGTGTAATCCATCGGCCCCGCCAGCATGCGGGTGAACGGAATGGTAAGGCGATGATCGGGGTTGTCGCGCATGCCGGCTTTCGATTGTTCCATGCCGAGGACTGCTTCATAGCCGAGCACGTTCGGATAAGTGCGCTCCAGGCCGGTGGGCTTGGTCGCGCCATGAAAATCGAGCATCAGATGATGTTCGGCTGCTGCTTGCGCGGCGCGATAGTAGAAAGCGATACCGCGCTGGTCGTCGCGCTCCACGAAATCGATCTTCAGGCCCGCCACGCCCCACTTTTCATACAACGGGAACGCCTGGTCCATTTGCGAATCGACGTCTACATACGCAAGCCAGATCCAAACTTTGACGCCTTTGGAGGCAGCGTAGCGAACTACTTCCGGGATATCCACTTTGCCGTTCATTTTCGTGATGTCCCATGGCGCGGACCAGCCCGCATCGATGAGCATATACGGGAATCCGGATTTCGCCGCGAAATCGACGTAGTATTTCATGGTTTCAGTCGTGTAAGCGGGTTTGCCGTCCGGCCCAATGCTCCCGCTCCACCAATCCCAAGAGGTAAGGCCGGCATGAATCCACGAAGTGTCTTTGATTGCCGATTGGGGATTGAGGCTCGTGATCACGTTCGATTCGATGAGCTTGCCTGGTTCGTCTGCGACCAGCATCACGCGCCAGCCGGAATGATGCGGCAGACTGCCGGAGACCACCACGTCGGGATCGTCGCCGGGCGCCAACTGCGATTCAAAGCGATGGCCACCCCATTCCGGAGACGGATTCACAAGATACATGGAGCTGTAATCACGCAGGTCGGCTTCTGTGATCGCCATCCAGGCGACGCCCGGCACCTGCATCAGTAAAGGCAGACCGATCAGGACTCGATTGGAAAGACCGTTCTTATTTGCGAATGCGCTGGCATTCAACTTGATGTACTCGCTCTCATACATGGTTCGGTAATTCGGCAGAACCAGGGCATAGGTGGTGGCATCTTTGCTGATACGGAATTCGGTGGTCTCCTTTTTCAGGCGAAACTCCCGCAGGGGCCGCTGCTCGGGAACTACGTAACGAAAAGCGACGGCGTCGTCGTAGGCTCGCGCTTCGATCGAAAGATTGCGGCGGTTCTCACCGTTCTCTTCGAGATCGATGCGAAGGGCATTGTAGTGGTTGCGCACCGTGCTGGTCTTCCCGGTGAGCAGGTGATAGGTTTCGTCTACATTGGAGGGGATTTGCGCCGCAATATGCACTTCGTTGCCGAGCGGGTGCTCGCCCTCGAGTTCCAGCGCTAGGGCGGAAGCATCGATCAACGGCTTGCCGTGGAACGAGACGGCATAGGTAAACTGACCTGTTTCGGCCGGCTGGCCGTTTTGAACAGTTTGAAAAGTGATGACCAGATTGCCATCCGGCGACTTCAAGGCGATTGAGGACTGTGCCGCCAGAAAGGCAGGGAACAAAAGAGAGAGAGCTGCGCGTCTGAACATTTCCTCAAACTATATCGCCGCCAAGCGCACAGGCCCGATTTATGGCGGTTGTGCGCGGCCCAACCCCGTTTGAGAAGATCAGCACAATGCCTAATTCAAACAGCTCTCGCCGTGAATTTCTCCAAGTGGCGGCTGCAATTGCCGCGACGACTCAAGTAAATGCCGAAACCTCGGGCTCGACGGTAATTAATATGGCGTTCCAGCCCGTGAACCCACGCCTGGGCCTCATCGGGACCGGTGGCCGCGGCACGACTCTGTTGGAAAACTTCCTGGCTGCCGATGTTCGCGTGAATGCGTTGTGTGACATCGTCCCCGAGAAAGCCCAAAAGGCGCAGGCGATGGTGCAACAGGCTGGGCAAAATCCGCCGGCGCTCTACACGGAAGGCGACCATGCCTTCGAGCAGCTTGTAGCACGCGACGACCTCGACCTGGTTGTCATCGCCACGCCGTGGCAGTGGCATGTTCCGATGGCACTGGCGGCCATGAAGCAGGGCAAGCACGCGGTCACAGAAGTTCCGGCGGCGACGACCATCGAAGACTGCTGGAAGCTTGTCGATGCCTCAGAGCGGACTCGCCGGCACTGCATCATGATCGAGAACTGCTGCTATGGAGAGAATGAGACGCTCATCCTCAACATGGTGCGCGCCGGGTTATTCGGCGATCTGCTGTATGGCGAAGCCGCATATCTCCACGACCTGCGCGAAGAGCTTTTCTCAAACAAAGGCGAAGGCCTGTGGCGCCGGTGGTTCCACACGCAACTGAACGGAAATATATATCCGACGCATGGGCTGGGGCCCGTCGCCAACTACATGGGCGTCAATCGGGGCGACCGGTTCGATTACCTGGTTTCAATGAGCACGCCCGCCAAAGGTCTAGCGCAATATCGCGAAGCGCACGTGCCGAAGGACGATCCGAAATGGAAGGAGCGCTACATTGAGGGCGACATGAATACGTCGCTGATCAAGACCGCGAAAGGCCTGACTATCAATCTGCAGCACGATGTTTCGAATCCGCACCCCTACTCGCGACTGAATACGATCGCCGGCACCAAAGGTATTTTCAAGGACTATCCGCCCCGCATCTATTTCGATGGCCAGCCAGGCGGCGAAGAATACGGCAGCATTGACCAATACAAGGCGCAGTACGAACATCCACTGTGGAAGCGGGAAGGAGAAATTGCGCGCAAACTGGGTGGCCACGGCGGCATGGATTTCATCATGGTTTACCGGCTGATGGAATGCATGCGCAAGGGCTTGCCGCCCGATTTGGATGTCTACGACGCCGCGTCCTGGTCGGCTCCGGGACCTCTGAGCGAAGCGTCTGTTGCGCAAGGCAGCGCGCCGGTGAAATTCCCCGATTTCACGCGCGGGCGCTGGAAGGAGCGCAGCGGATCGCCCATCGCCAGTTCCTGACGCCAGACTATTCTCATTGCTGCTGTTGTTGTTGAGCGGCCTGCAACTGCTCGGCTTCCTGATCTTTCTGCAGAAAGCGCGACCACTCCTCGTCCGATGCAAACTCCTGATCGGGCGGGAGCACGGCCTCCGATGGGGTCACGCGGACCCGCACCTGCAGGTCGGTCTTGGCGGCGCCTTTCATGGTTCCGATGGTCGGCGCCACGTCGGCGTAATCCCGCCCGATGGCGGTTCGAATGTGCCGCTCTCCGACCAGCAGGTTATTGGTGGGATCGAAACCGATCCATCCCAACCCGGGAAGCAGCGCCTCGACCCAGGCGTGAGTTGCGCCTTCGGCGGAACGGTCTTCGTGAAGCAGATCATGATACAGATAGCCGCTCACGTAGCGGCATGGGATGCGCAAATTCCGGACCATGGCAATCATGATGTGCGCGAAATCCTGGCAAACACCCTGCCGGGATCGGAGCGCATCTTCAATCGGCGAATCCACGGAAGTACTTTCTTTCACGTATTCCAGCGTGCGATAGAGGTTCACATTCAGGGTCCGCAGCAGCCCGAGAGGGTCCTCGCCATCGCGCTCGTGGACGCCAAATTCCTTGGCAAGCTTTTCCAGCTCCGGCGAACTCCTGGCGAATTCGCTGGGCATCAGCATGTCCCAATAGTCGTCTTCGGCAATCATCGTATCCAGGTCGTCCCAGGCTTCCGAACCCAGCGATTGCGGCAAATCTATCGGCGCATCCACATCTACTAATGCGTCCGCGATGATAGTGAGTTGATTGTGCGGCTCCGGAATGTCGAAGTGGTGGATGAGGTTGCCGAGGTGATCGCTGCAGGAGAAGATTCGTGCACGCGGGCTCACCGAGAGTTGGAAAGTAAAACAGCGCTGTGCATATTCGCTGCGCGGGTGCATGCGAACCTCCATCATGCTTTGCCAAACAGGCCGGCTGTATCGGTAACGTGTGAAATGCCGGATTGCGTAGAACATTCAGGCCTCGAGCGCGGTTTCTATTGGATATTCGATATAGACCTGATGCACCGCGGCGTGTAGCGCGCGGCACTGGTCTATGACGCTGTTCAGGTAGAGATGCATGTCGCGCGAAAGGATATCGTCGATCTGCGCATAAGCAAGCGAAGAGCGCAATTTGCCGATGATGCGCTCAATCATGGCGGTTTTCCGCGAAGACGATGTATCACTGATAGCTTCCAAGGCAGTGTGCATGCGATCAGCCGAGTGGCGGACCGTAAAGGGAAATTCGGGGTTGAGTAACAGAAACTCCGCCACTCGCCCGGGCGCGAGATCGGCTGTGTACACCTTGCAGTACGCTTCGAACGCCGCGCAACTGGACAAAAGCCCGACCCAATCCAGATCGTCGGCGCCCGCGGAGGCGGAGAAATAGGCATCGAGCAGCGTGGAGAGCGCGCAAGCGCGTTCCATGGAGCGGCCCAGTTGGATAAATTGCCAGCCCTCGCCGTGGCTCATGGTTGCGTCCGTCACGCCGTAGAAGTTATAGGAGCCTTCGCGTACCGCGCTGACCAGCCGCAAAGGCTCGGAGTCGACATTGGAGCCGACACGCGACTGCGCGGTTTCGTGATAGAGCTGGTTCAATCGCTCCCACATCTCTGAGCTGATCTGTTCGCGAACCTGACTCGCGTTCTCACGGGCAGTTGCGATACAGGAGACGATCGAGGAGCGCGTACTCAGGTCCGATGTCAGCAGCGTCATCGCTTTCAGCGGATCGATTTCGGTGGCGTTCGCACCGAGCCCGAGCGATGCCGTAATTCGATGCCAGCGCTGTTCGGTCGAGGCCTTGGACGGGTTCAGCATCAGGTTGTAATTCGCGTCTAATACCCGCGCGCAGTGGTCCGCCCGCTCGAAATAACGGCTCATCCAATACAAGCTGTCGGCCACGCGCGAGAGCATTCGTGTTCGGCCTCAATCCTGCAGCACCCAGGTGTCTTTTGAGCCGCCACCTTGAGAAGAGTTCACGACCAGCGATCCTTTCCGCAGCGCGACTCGCGTTAACCCTCCGGGGACGATGGTTATCTTGTCGCCGAAGAGAACGTAGGGCCGCAGATCCACATGCCTGGGTTCAATGCGGCCGCCTTCGACGAAACACGGCGCGGTGGAGAGCGCAAGCGTTGGCTGCGCAATGTAGTTCCGCGGATCCTGTTGAATACGCGCCCGGAACTCGTCGCGCTGAGCGGCCGAGCTGTGCGGGCCGATGAGCATCCCATATCCACCCGATTCCCCAACTGCTTTCACTACATAGTTCGCGAGATTCTCGCAGACGTGCTGGCGTTGCGAATCGTCGGTCATCAACAGCGTTTCGACATTGTTGATAATGGGATCCTCGCCGAGATAGTATTTGATGATTTCCGGAACGTAGGCGTAGATGGCCTTATCGTCCGCGACCCCCGTGCCGAGCGCGTTCGCAAGCACCAGGTTGCCCGCACGATAGGCGTTGAACAGGCCTGCCGCCCCTAGCGACGAATCCGCACGGAAGGCCAAAGGATCGAGAAAATCATCATCCACGCGCCTATAGATGACATCGATGCGCTGCAGGCCGGACGTGGTTCGCATATAGGCGATGTTGTCGTGCATCACCAGATCGCGGCCCTCTACCAGCTCGATGCCCATTTGCCGGGCCAGAAAGGCATGTTCGAAGTATGCGGAGTTATAGACGCCAGGCGTCAGCAGCACGATGCGTGGATTCGATCGGCCTTCGGGCGCAAGCGAACGAAGTGTGGAGAGCAGCGCCTGGCTATATTGCTCGATGGGCCGCACACCGCATTTGCGAAACAGAACCGGAAAGATCTGTTTCATCACCTTGCGGCTGGTCAGCATGTAGGACACGCCGCTGGGCACGCGGAGGTTGTCTTCGAGCACCACGAAGCTTCCGTTCGGCAAACGAATCAGGTCCGTTCCGCACACGCTCACATATACGTCTCTAGGTACCTTGACCCCGCGCATCTGGCGGCGGAAGTGCTTGCAGGTGTATATGATCTCGGCTGGAATGGCATGATCCTTCAAGATCTTGCGCTCGTGATAGACGTCTTTAAGGAACAGGTTGAGGGCAGTGATCCGCTGAGTCAGCCCGCGCTCGATGGTTTGCCATTCGGCGCTGGTGATGATGCGCGGCAGCAGGTCGTGCGGGAATATTCTCTCCGTGCCTTCCTGGCGCCCGTAAACGGTGAATGTGATTCCCTGGTTGAAAAACGAGAGGTCGGCTTCCTGTTTGCTGCGCCGCAGTTCCTCGGATGGGAGGTTCAGCAGGCGGGCGTAGAGCGGCCTGTAATGCGGTCTGGGCCGTCCCTTCGCGCGGAACATTTCGTCGTATGCGGCGTTGACCTCATACTCGGCAAACAGCGCCGGTATGGTGCGCTCTGCTATGGGTGATGGCGTCGCCATTATTCCGTGAATGTTTCGCCCTGCCGGAAACTTTTCAACTTGGAATCGGACCGGAGCCTAACAGGACGAGTATAGCTCTCCGGAACTGTTTCCCGGTGCACGAGAGGCCTGGAAAGAGTGTCGGATACACTGGCTCTACGTGCTGATGTGAATGCGAGCCGTTCACTTGCCCCGTTAGCAGATCGGCCGGTTGGAGCATCCTGGACGAAAAGGAGAGTATGCTGATCCGCTTAGGCTACGACATTCAATTCCAGATCCCGCTGGCAGTCCCAATGGTGGCGCTGCTGAATGTGCATCCCTCGCGCGATGCAGATCTTCGCGAGCCGGATGAGTTGCGCATCGAGCCGGAAACGGCGATCGAAAAGTATCTCGACAGCTTTGGTAATCGATGCTGCCGGTTTGTCGCGCCCGCGGGCTCTCTGCAGCTCACGAATTCGACTCTGATCGAAGATTCGGGCGAGCCCGATCCGCAAAACCCGGAGGCGCGCGAGTTGCCGGTAGAAGACCTGCCCGCCGAGGTGCTTCGTTTCCTGCTGGCCAGCCGGTACTGCGAAGTCGATTTGCTAACGAACATCGCTGTGGAATTGTTCGGCCATATCGCGCCGGGCTGGAAGCGCGTGGAGGCCATCTGCGGCTGGGTGCATAGCAAGGTGACGTTCGGGTATGGGTTCGCGCGTTCGACGAAGACCGCGCTGGATGTGTATACGGAACGCATGGGCGTCTGCCGTGATTTCCAGCATCTTGCGATCACATTTTGCCGTGCACTTAATATTCCGGCCCGCTACGCCGCCGGATATCTGGGCGACATCGGCGTGCCGGCGGCGCCGTCTCCAATGGATTTCAGCGCGTGGTTCGAGGTCTATCTGGAAGACCGCTGGTGGGCCTTCGATGCGCGCCACAATCAGGCCCGCATCGGAAGAATTCTCATGGCAACGGGCCGCGACGCCGCCGACGTGGCGATTACCACGTCGTTCGGTTCCACCCGACTTACGAAATTCGAGGTGGTAACGGACGAAGTTGTGCCGGATCGGGTCTCGACTTTACAAGCGGCAAGTAACGACTGACCAGCTCGCCCCGACAGCCCAAGTTCTCTAGGGTCGCACCCCAATGCGGCATATGTCGGACCCACTACTGCGCGGCTGTGATTAGCCATGTCTGGTTACTCCCGCCATTGGCTGTATAGAGGATGATGCCGTTACCTGCCGTCGTACTGAATGCTCGGTCATCGAATACCAGACCTGTCGCCCTGTTATGCAGTACATACCCGCTTCCCGATGCAGTCAGGGCCCAAAGCTGCGTATTGTCATTGGTGGCGGTCATCTGTTCCAGCGCTACGCCTGCGGAGCTAGAATCGCCGGGGTCACTTAAGTACAGTTGGCTCGATACATTTTGAATCGTGTAATATCCGCTCGATTGAAATGTAAACTGCCACTTCTGATTCGAGCCGCCGTTGGCAGTGTACTGGATAATCTGCGTGCCGGAGGACTTCGAAAACGCGGGATCGTCCAGCACCAGGTCGCTCCATCCGTTAGTAACAACGTACTGGCCGTTCGCAATGGGCCCGTGTGGGCTCAGCAGCCCAAAGGCCGCCACGCCGCTCGTCGTTCCCACGAACACCTTACCATTGGCGATCGTGGGTGTGATGAACTTGTTGCCTGGTCCAAATTGATCGCGCCCGCTGCTCGCCTGGTTGGTGTTGTACAGTTCCGTCCCCACGTCGTTCGCATCGTAAGCGTGAAGCACTGCCGGATTGCTATTCTCCACCGCCCACAAAATCGCGTTGCCGGTTCCGTTCGCCGAGACCGCGGGTGTCGTACCCGGAAATTCGAATGAGTTGGCGGTGGTGCTTGTGGCCGACGCCGGGAAACGCGCCGCGCTCAGCTTATACGCGCGAATATAATCGCCCACCGCTCCGTAATAAACGGTGCCGTTGAACCAGGCGGGTGTCGCGAATTCGCCTCCGGCCAGTCCATGTGCCAGTTCCTGATACAAGCTGCCGTTGCTGCCGGACAAGAACTTGCCCATCTTGTCGCGATCGAACACATAGACATTTCCGTCCTTGCCCGCGCCGGTGCCAAGGTGGCGCGTCGCGCCGCTAGCATCGGTCACATCAGGAAAGAGGATCAGCCCGCCCGACCCGAGATCCTCATCGCTATTCGATTCGGTAACGGTATTGTCCATAGTCCAGTAGTCGTTGGCCACCAGGGCTCCACTGCCTCCCGATCGCACCACCTTAACGAATGCGTTTCCGTAATCCCCTTTGCTCGGGAAGCCTTGCGCACTCAGGCTCGTGTCGAAGGTACCGTTGGCGACCTGCACGAAAATATTTCCACTTGTATCGGCAGCCACGCCGCCTCCCGCTGCCCACAGCGCCGCCTCGTTCCCGTTCGGCGCCAGATTGAACACCGCGTTCTGTTGCAGGTTCGATTCGTTGTAGCCAATCAGCCATCCTGTGTATGGCCGGTCATCGCAGTGCGAACCCCAGCCCGTATAGACTGTCCCGTTCAAAAGAAGCAAACCGGGGCGGCTCTTATACTGCTTCGGATCGAATTCCACGGATCCGTTCACGCTATTGTCACCGCTCCCTGGATAAGTCGCAGCCACGTCCACGGGCCCTCCAAATTCCTCTGCTCCCGTGGCAATATCCAGTGCATGCAAACGCTGGTGATATTTGCTGCTCGCATCCTTGCTCATCGAAATCAGATAAATCGTTCCATGAGGTCCAGCGAGCAAATCAATTACCGGGGTCGAGGTAATTCCAATTTCGGGCGTCACTTGGCCGCATCCTCTGGGATCGGATGTGGTCTCGCCGCTCTTCAACGTGGAGATGTGCCAATAGATTGCGCCGCTATCGGCGTCGAAGGCATACACGCTGTCGTGCTCGGTCGCCGCAAGTACCACATTGTGAACGCCATGCTGCGGCATATTCAGGTTCGAGACGTAGAGCGGCTCGGCGTCGACCTTCCCATCCAAGGTGACCGTAAAGCGCTTGCCGAAACTTGTGGACTTCACGTTCGATGGCGTCAACGTGGTCTCGGCCAGGTTCTGGCCTGTACGAGCATTGTCATTGTGGTAGGTCAGCACGTTGACCTGGGCAAGGCACAGACCGCCAAACGTCACCATCGCGAAGGCCGGCAGCGGAATTAACGCAGTCAGAGTGGGCAGCATACGAGCCATAGTACGTCTCCTGCCAAATGGAGCGATAAGCTTCGGTAGCGGTTACCCGAAAAATCGCATAGTTGTATTATGCGCCTGGGTGCACGGGAGGTGGGGCAGGCGGTTGTCGGGCGTTTTGATGCCCCGTTGTGAGCATTGTCGGCAAAGAAAAAGCAGCGCGTTCCTGAGTGGAGCGCGCTGCATGACGTGACCTTACTTTGAGTGGAACCCGTAACGCGCGAACCGCAGCACCAAACTACGACTCAGCATTACCGAGTGCCTTTCTCACTGCATTTCAGGTTCCGGCGCTTATATGACTCATAAATCAAGAGTTATATCGTCCAAGCCGCCGTTGGCATAGAACAAACTAGATAATGCCCTGGTTTTCACGAGCCCTAAGTGGATAATGGCGGTTAACAGTGACGTCTAACCTCCAGGGATCCTTACCTTGCCGCTGACCATTGCCTCGCGCACGGAAGAGGGCTTCGCCGTCCTCGAACTGTCGGGAGCTCTGACGCTGGGCCCACACTTGGCTTCCCTCCGCCGAGCGGCCCGCAAGCTGCTGGACGAAACGAAGGCTTCCGGCCTGATCCTGCAAGTTTCGGGGGTGACGGCCACCGACAGTTCCGGTTTAGGAGAACTGACCCTTGTGTATTCGTTCGCCAGCAGACGCCAGTGTCCCCTGCTGCTGGTGGGCGTCAGCCCAACCTTAAGCAGTATGCTCGAAATGACACACTTGGACGGGCTCCTGCCGGCCGTGCCCGACCTCGCGACCGCAAAAAAACAACTGAAGCGGCCTTGACTTCCGATTCGGGCCTGGGAGCAAAACACACCACCCAATGCACCTCCATGGCAAAAACATCATCGGGATGGAGCTTTCGAGCGCAGGCGAAAAGAGCTTTCGCGCCTATGCACCGCGCGAAGGCCACTCGATCGAGCCGTTGTTCTTCGAAGCAACACAACACGAAATCGACGATGCGCTCGAGCTGGCGGCCAAGGCTGCCGTTAAACTGCGAGATCTTCCCGCGGAAGCTGTCGCCGATTTCCTGATAGCCATCCGCGACGAGATCGATACCCTCGGCGAGCAGCTCATCGAGCGTGCCGTCCAAGAGACTGCGCTCGATTCCGGCCGCCTTAAAGGTGAACGCGATCGCACTCTCAACCAGATCCGGCTGTTCGCCGATCTCGTGAAAGAAGGCTCCTGGGTGAACGCCCGTATCGACACGGCTTTAGCTGACCGCAAGCCTCTGCCCCGGCCCGATATTCGACGGATGCTCCAACCGCTGGGTCCCATTGCCGTCTTTGGAGCCAGCAACTTCCCGCTGGCATTTTCGGTAGCCGGCGGCGACACGGTCTCCGCATTAGCCGCACGGAATCCAGTCGTCGTCAAGGCGCACCCCGCGCATCCGGGCACCTCGGAACTAGTCGCTACTGCAATTACAAAGGCTATCCGATCGAGGTCCATGCCCAATGGAACCTTCTCTATGTTGCACGGCTTGTCACCTGAGCCAAGCATCGCTCTGGCTACGCACTCCAACACAAGAGCCGTCGCTTTTACCGGCTCGCAGCGTGCCGGGCGAGCGCTCTTCGATGCAGGGGCCCGCCGCCCTGATCCCATCCCCGTGTTCGCGGAGATGGGCAGTGTAAATCCCGTTTTTGTTCTTCCTCAGGCGCTCGAAAAAAACGCCAAAGCCATCGCCGATGGGCTGCTCCGCTCGGTGACGCTTGGTGTGGGCCAGTTCTGCACGTGTCCTGGTTTGGTTTTCGGCCTTGCTGGCGACGCCCTCCAGCAACTGCGCGAGGAGCTCGTGAACAGCTTCGCATCGGCGCCCGCCGCAAGCATGTTGAACTCGGCCATTCGCGATGGCTATCGGCAGAAGTTCAAAGCCACGTCCTCGATTCCTGGCGTTGCATCTTACGTTTCATCCCAGTCTGCGAGCACCGAGCGCACAGAAGCGCAACCCGGCGTCTTCATTACGGACTCACGCACCTGGCTCGACAACCACGAGCTGCGCGGAGAGATCTTCGGCCCGGCCACAATCCTGGTCGAATGTGAATCGGACGCCGAGCTCTTGAACATTGCCAGCTCGCTCGAAGGCACGTTGACCGCAACCATTCATGGCACGCCGGAAGAACTCGCACGTCACACCGAGCTGGTCGACATCCTCGCTCGGAAGGCGGGCCGGCTCATCTTCAACGGCTATCCAACAGGTGTTGAAGTCGGTCATGCGATGCACCATGGCGGACCGTATCCCGCCACTACCGACGAAAGATTCACGTCCGTCGGCACGGCGGCCATTTATCGGTTCGCTCGCCCGGTCTGCTATCAAGGCTTCCCCGAGCATCTGCTTCCTCCGGAGCTGCAAGACGCCAACCCGCGCCACATCTGGCGGCTGGTGAACGGGCAATTTACCCAGGATCCGGTTTCGTCATGATCCAAATCCCTTCGGACGTGGATCATTGTGACGTGAGATGCGGAGCCAAGAAGGTCACGCTTACCAACCTTCGCAAGATCTTTTGGCCGGCCCTGGGCAAGACCAAGCGCGACCTGCTGCTGTATTACGACGCTATCTCGCGAACCGTCCTGCCGCATCTGAAAGATCGGGCCATGGTCATGAAGCGCTACCCGAACGGCATCGACGGCAAGTTCTTTTTCATGAAGCGCGCGCCACCATACCGCCCCGACTGGCTCGAAACTTGTTCCATTGCTCACGCCTCCGGCAGCATCATCGACTTTCCCATGGTGCAGGACTCCGCTTCCCTTCTCTGGATCGTGAACCTTGGCTGCATCGATCTAAACCCCTGGTATGCGCGCTGCGATGACGTGAGCCGCCCGGACTTTCTCCACTTCGACCTGGACCCTGTCGCTCCCGCCGAGTTTGCTCAGGTGTGCCAAGTTGCGCTACTCCTGAAGGCTTATCTCGACGAGCGCAAAGTTGAAAGCTTCCCCAAGACGACGGGCTCGCGCGGCATCCACGTTTACGTGCCGATTGATCGAAGTCCCGTCCAAAAAGATGTTTGGACGGTAGCCAAGAAGATCGCACACGAATTGGCAAGAAAGTTTCCCGAGGCCATCACCGCCGAATACCGCATAACGCTTCGTCCGCCTGGCCGTGTGCTGGTCGATTACAACCAGAACGCCTGGGGCCGAACCCTGGCTTCCGTGTACTCCATTCGTCCACGCCCGGAGGCTACTGTGTCCGCGCCGGTGACCTGGGAAGAAGTAGAAGCCGGCATTTCAATGTCGGACTTCACCATTGATACCGTCCCGGCTCGGATCGAAAAATTTGGTGACTTGTTCAAGCCCGTGCTGCGGCGGCGCAGGCGATGCAACCTGGAGTCGCTCGCATGAGCCTTCCCTTGCCAGTCGACTTTGCACCCATGGAGGCCGACACGGCGCGCGAAATCCCGTCCGGCGCCGAATGGCAGTATGAACCCAAGTGGGACGGCTTCCGATGCCTTGCCTTCCGCGATGCCGGTGAGGTTCATCTGATGTCCAAAGCCGGTCAGCCGCTTGCGCGCTATTTCCCCGAGATCGAAGCAGCCCTGCTTGCTCTGCCCGCGAAGAAGTTCGTTTTAGATGGCGAACTGATCATCACCCAGGAACGCCACCTGGATTTCGATGCTCTGCTGCAGCGCATTCATCCCGCCGAGAGCCGCATTCGTAAGCTTGCCAGGGAAACTCCGGCGACGCTGCTGGTCTTCGACCTGTTGGTTGATGAACACGGTAAAGATCTCACCGGTCTGGTGCTAGAAGAACGCCGCAGGGGGTTAGGGATCTTCGCCGAGGAGTTTTTCGCCGTTTCTGACCGCATCCGGCTCTCCCCCCGCACGCGCGACTTTGAAACTGCGAAGCGCTGGTTCAAACGCATGGCTGGTCCGCTGGATGGAGTCATCGCGAAACGCACAGACCGCCCCTACGCATCGGGCGAGCGTAACTCGATGCTAAAGATTAAGAACCTTCGAACTGCCGATTGCGTGGTCGGCGGCTTTCGATACGGCAGCAAGAACCGCCTCGTCGGATCGCTGTTGCTCGGCCTTTATGATCAGCAAGGTTTGCTCAATCATGTTGGCTTTACCTCGGGCCTCGCGGCTGCCGATAAGCCTGCGTTGACGAAACAACTGGAATCGTTGATTGAGCCGCCAGGTTTCACGGGTTCGAAACCCGGCGGTCCAAGCCGTTGGAGCACTGAGCGCAGCACTGAATGGGAGCCTCTCGCGCCCAAGCTGGTCGCCGAAGTTCAGTACGACCACTTCACCGGACATCGTTTCCGGCATGGCACCAAGCTGCTGCGCTGGCGCCCTGAAAAGCGCCCCGAGGATTGCACCATCAAACAAGTGCGCCGCGAGAGCGAATCGCCACTTACTTTGCTGGACTGAGGCACAATAACAGGATGCCAGCGACAGTACGCAAAAAGGCTGAGATCGTCTCAGGAACTCCTCGACTTACGCGGCGGGACCGCCTCAAGCACGGGCAGAATCAACGCCGGCACATGAGCCGCTCCAAGCTCGGTGACGTGCACAAGCACAAGCGCACTTTCGATCCCATCCAGTTGCTGTTGGGACTGACCGAAGGGCGAGTCCCCGAGCTTCTGCCCATCAAGTATTCGCGCATGCAGGCTTCACCGTTCGCGTTTTTTCGCGGATCGGTCTCGATCATGGCTGCTGATCTCGCCAGTCAACCGCATACCGGCTTAATGGTCCAACTATGCGGCGATGCGCACGTGCAAAACCTGGGTTGTTTCGAAGCTCCGGATGGAAGGCTTGTGTTCGACATCAATGATTTCGACGAGACGATTCCCGGGCCTTGGGAATGGGATGTGAAGCGCATGGCGGCCAGCATCGTTCTTGCGGGCCTTGAATCCGGACACAGCCGGACACCATGCGCCAGCGCCGTCGAAACCTTCGCAGGCGCATATTGCAAAACACTTGAGCAACTTGCCGAAGAGCCGATATTAACGGCCGCGCGGTTCCAGATCCATCGCGTCAGGAAGGCGCAGCCGATCTCCGCTGCGCTCCAGCAAGCCGAGCGCGCCTCGCCATGCGACCTGCTGAAGAAGTACACCGAGACCTCACGCCACGGAGTTCACTTTAAAGAGATCGACCAGCAAATCTGGAGATTGGAAAAGGACGAGAGACAAGCGGTGCTGCAATCGCTACCGGGTTATCGTGAGTCGCTGTCGCCGGAGCGGCTGCACTGGTTCGAGTTCTTCCAGCCCCTGGACGTGGCTTTCAAGGTGGTGGGAACCGGTAGTGTCGGGTTGCGCGATTACGTTGTGCTGATGCAGGGAAACGGCAGCAAAGATCCACTATTTCTTCAGATCAAGCAGGAAGTCGCCTCCGCTTACGCTCCCTATCTAAAACACGCTCACTTTCCGAATCACGGGCAGCGCGTGGTCGAAGGTCAGCGGAGAATTCAACCGCTATCTGACCTGCTGCTCGGGTGGACACGCGTCGGCCAGAATGATTATCTGGTCAGGCACTTGAACGATCACAAGGGAAGTATTGATCTGAAAAAACTTCGCGGGGAGGGATTGAACAGCCTGGCGACGATTGCGGGTGAACTACTTGCGCGCGGCCATGCTCGCTCAGGAGATGCGCTCGCCATCAAAGGCTATATCGGAAGCTGCGGCAAGGTGCTAAAGTCGCTCGCAAAGTTTGCGCTTGATTACGCGGCCATTACTGAAGCGGATTTTGAAGCGTTCCAGAAGGCCATCAAGAACGGCCGCGTGAAGCTGGCTGCTTAAGAAAAAGCCCGGGTTCAAGCCGAACGTGAACCCGGGCCCGCAGAAGGGACCTAGTCGTTACTTCTGCGGCGAAGTGCTTGAGGACGTGGAGGTGGAATTCGACTCGGTGGAAGTGGCGCCGGTTGCGTTCTTCTTCACTTTCTTTTTGTGAACTTTCTTCGTGCTTGTGGTTGCAGTGCTCGAAGTAGAAGTGTTCTGCGCTTTCTTATTGGCCGTCGGAGCAGCCATCAGGAAAGGAACCGCAGCTACGGTCAGAAGAGTGGATGTAAAAAGCTTTTTCATTGAGTTGTTCTCCTTTTATTAGTGGCGGGCCTTTCTCAAACGCGCACAACGGCCACCAAACAGCCTGTGCGCTTTAAGTTCGCCGCTCACAACTCTAATTTGCCTCAGGGCCGGGCTTTGCGCCATCACCTTGAATGGCGAATCTTGATCCCGTGTTTTGGGGATAGCCGCTGAGGAACTTTAATGAAAGAATCATCATGGTGCGGGAGACGACTTCCATTACTCAGGCCCACCTGCAGCGATTGCTGCTGTTAGGGCTATGCCTCTCAGCGGTGCTACTGCTGTCGGCGCTGCTGGTAGCGCTGCGAACCGTGCATCAGATTGACCGCAATGCGCAAGTTTTTGCAGATCGGCAGTCGCTCGCCAAGCAGGCGATTGACGATATCGAAAGAGATCAGGCGGAATTGAACAATCGTTGGCTCCAATTGGCGCACAAGTCGGACGTGATCCGGCGTGAAGAGATCTTGGATCAATTAACGCAGTCGCGCCAGCAGATGAGCGCTGCTCTGGAATCTGCTTATGAACAGGCTGAGTTGCTGCGCGAGAGCATTTACCAGGAAGGGCACGGATTGCTGCGCTGGACGGTTTGGCTGTTCGCGGTGTGCGTAGGCCTGTCGCTGCTGTGTGCGACCTGGGCGGTCCGGGCTTCAGCCGGCCTGTTCCACAAACTCGAACAACAAGCCGGCGAGCTGAGCAAGATGCAGTATCAGTTCTTGGAAAGTCAGGAGGACGTCGCGCGGCGTTTTTCGCATGAGCTTCACGATGAGCTTGGCCAGGCGCTTACCGCCGTGAAGGCGAACTTGTCGGCGCTGCGCGCGCATGGCGACGATGCGCGCGTCGAGGATTGCTCACGCTTAGTGGACAGAGCCATCAAGGATGTGCGCGAGATGTCGCAGTTGCTGCGGCCCACCATTCTCGACGATTTCGGACTAGACGCTGCCTTGCGGTCACTGGCCGACAGCTTCTCACAACGCACGGGTATCTCAGTTAATTACAGAAGCGACCTGGGAGACCGGCGGCTGCGGGATGAAGCTGAGACGCACTTGTTCCGGATCGCGCAGGAGGCGCTCACGAACGTGTCAAGGCACTCGCAGGCGACCTCTGTATTCATCGAACTGGTGCCGCATGGAGACGCGGTCACCTTAAGCATTCGAGACAATGGGCATGGATTTGAGATGACAGAGCGGCGTTCCTCATCGGGGCTGGGCTTAGCAGGCATGGAGACGCGGGCGCGCGGGTGCGGTGGCAGATTGACGATCGACAGCGCACCTGGTAAGGGTCTGAAAATAGAGGTAACGTGTCCGATCGGACTTTAAAGATTCTCTTAGCCGATGACCACACCATCGTGCGGCAGGGGCTGAAGCTGATCTTATCTGCTAATGCCGATCTGGAAGTGGTCGGCGAAGCCGCGAACGGCAACGAAGCGGTGGAGCTGGCGCAGAAGCTAAAGCCGGATATCGTGTTGATGGACGTCGCGATGCCGGAGTTGAATGGCATCGAAGCCACCCGACGCATGGTGGCGGCAAACCCGCGGTTGCGCGTGCTGGTTTTGAGCATGCATAAAGAGGCAGTTTATGTCCGCGAGATACTGCGCGCCGGGGCCCGCGGGTACATCTTGAAGGACGCAATTGATACTGAGTTGCTAAGCGCCGTGCGCTCGGTAGCACGCGGCGACGGATACATCAGTCCTGCTGTATCCGGGGCCCTGCTGAGCGATTACCGTCAGAACGTGACGGATCCCATCGATCTGCTATCGAGCCGCGAGAGGGAAGTGCTGCAGCTTATCGCCGAAGGGAAAACGAATAAAGAAGTTGCGACACGGCTGAATCTCAGCGTTTATACCGTGGATTCGCATCGCGGCAAGATCATGGAGAAACTCAACCTGCATAGCACCGGAGAGCTGGTGCGGTTCGCCATGAAGCACGGGCTCGTAGATTGAGCCCGTGAGCTGATGCTGAAGTTATGCGCGATGGAAGCTACGCGCCCACGCCCACTTCTTCCTCTTCTTCCTCCGGTTCCTGCGCAGCTTTGTCGAGCAGCGGCGGCGAAAGCTGAGTTAGTAACTTGTCGGCCTTTTCTTCTTCCGCTAAAGTTTGTTGCAGTAACTTGGCTACTTTGGTTTGACCAAGCCGCTCAGCGAGCGCCCGGCAAGTACCATAGCCAGACATTTCGTAATGTTCCACCTTCTGAGCTGCGGCAACAATCATCAGGTCGGCAACCGCATCGTCCTTTTCCTTGCCTTCCGAG
>DATJUG010000114.1:0-5608 GCA_035502635.1 Bryobacteraceae bacterium | reverse complement strand
TCGGCATCACCTTCTCCACGTAATCTTTCCGTAGATGCTTCGCTTGATTCCCACCAGCGGGCCGGCATCGCCTCCGAATTCCACGTGAGAAGGCTGCAGAAGATTTTGCCCGACGACCGAGAAGTCGAGCCCTTCACCCACATGCCAGCCCAACCGCAGATCGGCGGTGCTGTACGAACCGACCTCTTGCGCCGGAAGCGCTCCCGAATATCGAAACGTCTGATCGATTTCGAAGTGCTTCGGCAGGTTGAAAAACGATTGAAAGCTCACAACGTTGGCAGGGCTCGATCCCGTGTAAGAGCTCAGCAGATTCCCCGTATCGGTGAAGCCCGGCTCATCCCTCAGCGACATGTGAAGGTATGAGTAAGAGCCACGGACCTCCCACCAGGGAGTAATCTTCCAGTCCGGAGCGATTTCCGCGCCGACCGTGTGACCCTCGATTACGTTGGCATAGGGCAGACTGAAATAAAGGTAGATGGGCGAGGCAGGCGGCGCTGGAGTCGGTCCCGGAATGGGGGCCTCGCCGAGTCCGATCGGGCCGTAACCCTGCAAATCATCATAGCCGTTGTAGAACATCGTGAAATCCACATAGACGTTGTGATTGATCTGCGTGCGGTAGCCCGTTTCATACGCGATCAACTGCTCCGGCTTGAGCGTGGGATCCCCCTCGATCTGAAAATAGAGCGGTATCCCCTCGTAGATTTGATCGAAGATATCGAATTGGACATCCTGGTCGAGGCGCGAAGGCGTCCGCACCGCCCGCGTCACGGCAGCCCAGAAGGATTGGTGCGCCGTAGGCGTCCACAACACCCGGATGCTTGGCTGATAGTCGAAGCCGCTGAAGTTGTTGTGTTCCAGCTTTGTCCCGACTGTCAGCGTAACCTTGTCGGTAACGATCGGCAGCTCGTATTGGACGAAGCCGCTATAGATGCTGTCGACCTGCTTTGCCGGCAGGAAATTCACGCCCTGTGAGCTTTGAATGAAGTTACTGGGGCTGACTCTGGCGCCCAGGCCCCAGGTCAGCTCCTGATCGTGGTGGATGCGTGCGTGCTGGACAAAATCGACATCGAACGTGTCTCGCGTCTCACCAAGCTCAAAATCCTGCCGGTTCGTACGATCGAAATACGTTTGAATCTGTACGTCAGAGCCTTCTCCGGTTGTACGCTGCCAGCGCGCCAGAAGATTGCCGCCGGAGACATATCCATAACCTTGCTCGGCGATTTCCGCCGGAGGATTAAATGAGCCGATCAGAGTGCTTTCGCCGCTCTCCCCTTGATACAAATCGCCCTGCACCGTGAAGGTATCCTTCTCGCCTCTCTTCCAATCGGTGCGGAAGCCCATCTGCCCCAGCCGCCAGTGGTCAAATTCGTCTCCGTCGGAGTGAAACTCCTGTCCGCGAACGCCGCCCATGCCGTAGATGCGATAGTCGAACGTCTTCCCCACCACGCCGCCGTAGCGGAAGGCGCCGGTTCCCTGATCCACGGTTCCGCTTCCCATTGTCGCCAGGGTGCCGTGGGTGTCGTTGGCGCTCTTCGTGATGATATTGATCACGCCATTGACGGCGTTCGATCCCCAGATGGTGCCGCCCGGTCCGCGGATCACCTCGATGCGTTCGACGTCTTCGAGCATCACGTACGGCAAGTCCCAATACACTCCTTCGAAAAGCGGCGTGTAGACGCTCCGGCCATCCACCAAAACCAGCAGGTCCTTCGAGAACTGGCCTGCAAATCCTCGGATCGCGACCGACCAGTGGTTTCCATCGATTTGCGCCACCTCCACGCCCGGCGCGAGACGCAGCGCCTCCGGGATGCTCGTGGCTCCCGAGCGTTCGATGTCTTCTTGCGTGATGACGAAAACCGCCGCGGGCGTCTTCATCACTTCCTGGGGATCTTTGGAAACGGTGGTGACCTCGACGTTGCCAAGCTGCTCGAGACTCAATTGAGCCAGGCTCTCAGTGGTGTCTTGGTCGCCGCTCGGCGAATCGTATGCCCAGCTGCGTGGAGCCAAACCGACGAACGAAAATAGAAAGATGAGCGCGTTCGCCGCTACGAGCCGCCGGGCAACCGGTCGCCCGTATGGCCGAAGCGCACCGCCTATTCGTGATATAGCTGTTGTCGAAAGAAAAGCGGCCCCATCACTTTTCAACGTGGACATCGAATCCTCTGGCGGGGCACTGACCCAAATCGACGCAAGACGACTTCCGCCAAGCGCCCCCGAGTAAATCTTGTATCGTCCAAACCACCTATATCTTAAGGGGCGCGACGGCACAGCCTGCTTAGCTTTATGTTCGGGAATGACACGATTAGTAACGGTATGGAGTACTAAAGTGATCACAGTATGCTGGTCGCCCGGACCTGCCTGCATCCCGCCTTCCCTGGCACACACGGACGCAAGTCCAGTAGAATGCGAGACAGACGGCCGACCTGCCGGGAAAGTTTTCCCGCGTACTCTCGGAGACAGGAGAATTCCCTGTGCCATCGTTTCCTGGTGTGGACTTTCTGGAGTTTGATTCGCTGCTCAGCGACGAAGAGCGGCTCGCGCGGCAGACGGCGCGGAAGTTTGTCGATGAACAGGTGCTGCCAATCATCGTGGAGCATGATCGCGCCGGCACGTTTCCGATGCACCTCGTGCCACAGATGGCGGAGCTGGGATTTTTCGGCGCGAACCTGAAGGGGTACGGCTGCGCGGAGATGTCGAATGTGGAATACGGGCTGGTGACGCAGGAACTGGAGCGAGGCGATTCAGGGCTGCGCAGTTTCGTATCGGTGCAGTCTGCGCTCGTGATGTATCCAATACATGCGTTCGGATCGGACGCACAGAAGGACAAATGGCTGCCGCTGTTGCAACAGGGAAAAGCGATCGGCTGCTTTGGGCTCACGGAGCCGCAGTTCGGGTCGAATCCCGGCGGGATGCTGACGCGTGCCGTGAAGAAAGACGGCGGCTACGTCCTCGACGGCGAAAAGATGTGGATCACGAACGGATCGATCGCGGATGTTGCCGTAATCTGGGCGAAGTGCGAAGACGGACGCGTGCGTGGTTTCTTGGTCGAGAAAGGGACGCCTGGATTCAAGGCGTGGCCGATTCATGGAAAGCAATCGCTACGAGCCTCGGTGACGTCCGGTCTGGCGATGAGCGGATGCAGGATTCCTGCGGAGAATCTGCTGCCGGGCGTCGAGGGGTTGAAGGGGCCTCTCTCGTGTCTCGACCAGGCGCGGTACGGCATCGGATGGGGCGCGATCGGATCGGCGATGGCGTGTTATGACACGGCGTTGAGCTACGCGAAGCAGCGAAAGCAATTCGGCGACAAGCCGATTGCATCGCACCAGCTCGTGCAGGAAAAGCTGGTGTGGATGGTCACGGAGATCACCAAGGCCCAGTTCCTCGCGATGCAGGTGGGCCGGCTAAAGGACAAGGGGCGAGTGCACCCCTCGCACATCTCGATGCTGAAGATGAACAACGTGTGGATGGCGCGAGAAACGGCTCGGATGGCGCGCGAGATCCTCGGCGCGAACGGCATCGTCGAGGAATACGGCGTCATGCGGCATATGAACAATCTCGAATCGGTCTACACCTACGAGGGCACGCACGACATCCATAAGCTTGTGATCGGCGAGCGGATTACCGGGAGTGCGGCCTACGTATGAAAAGTATGCGCCTGAGGGAACTCTTTCCCTTTCTTGCGATGGATGCTATATCGGCGCTGAACTACAATTGTTCGGATCGGTTTCGGCTGTAAATCACCTGACATGCGGGGGCGTCCATGGAACACGAACTGAGTCTGGAATTCTTGCGCGTTGTGGAACAGGCCGCGATCGCTTCGGCGCGGACGATGGGCCTCGGCGACGGCCACAGATCCGATAAGGCCGCCGTCGAGGCCATGCGCACGGAGATGGATACCGTCAGCATGGACGGGACCATCGTGATCGGCGAGGGTGAGCGGGATAAAGCGCCCATGCTCTATATCGGCGAACATGTGGGCCTGGCCGCGCGCGATAAGAAACACCTCTATCCCGCCGTTGATATCGCCGTCGATCCGCTGGAGGGGACAAACCTTTGTTCGAGCGGCGCGCCCAATGCCATCACCGTGCTCGCGGCAAGCGACAAGGGCGGGCTGCTCCACGCGCCCGACCTTTATATGGAAAAGATCATCGTTGGGCCGCTGTGCAGAGGGGCGGTCGATCTCGATGCGCCTCCTGAACACAACCTGAAAGCCATCGCCAAGCGGCTCGATCGCAAGGTGAAAGACCTGGTGGTGACCGTCCTCGAGCGGCCGCGCCACGAAAAGCTGATTCAGGATATCCGCAAGACCGGCGCGCGCATCCGGCTGATCCAGGATGGCGACCTTTCCGCAGGCATCAGCGCGGCTGTTTCCGATATGGGCGTTCACGCGGTGATGGGCATCGGCGGCGCGCCCGAAGGCGTGCTTACTGCCGCGGCCCTGCGCTGCCTGAACGGGCAGATTCTGGGCCGGCTCGTGATCGCGAAGGGAGAGCACAGGGAACGCGCGGCGAAAATGGGCATCAAGGACCCGAAGCGGATTTACGACACGCACGAGCTGGCACCGGGCAAGAAAATCATCTTTGCGTGCACGGGCGTAACGCCCGGCGGCTTGCTTCGCGGCGTGCGGTTCTTCGGAGGCGGCACGCGAACGCAATCTTTGATCATGACGCTCGACGAACGCGAGATTCGATTCATCGATTCCGTCCACATCGAGAAGGGCGCGAACGACGTGCGCGTGCGCTTCTACTAGGGCGTCGCCCGCTCGAACGAAGGGCCATGTGCAGCGGTGCGCGAGGTGCACCAGGCTTTTTTTTGCTGTAAGCTGTATCAGCGATGAGCTTCAACGTCTTCCTTACGTACAGCATGGACCCCGACGAGCAGTCCTTCGTGTGGCGCCTCCAGACTCTCGCCACGGCACAGGGGCTTAATCTATATGTCCCGTCAAGGCAAGGTCTTCAAATTCCCGGTTCAAAAGTCGGCACGGCATTGCGCAGTAAGGAGCGGGTCGCGATCGATCGTGCCGACTGTGTCTTGGCCATAATCACTACTCGGGCTGGAGCCGCTGTACAACAGGAACTGAACTACGCATTGAGCCGGGGCAAGGTGATCGTTCCAATCGTCCAACAAGGCGTGGGCAATCCGAGTTTTTGGGCAAGGTTTCAGCGTGTCTTTTGGTTCTCACCGTCTGAGCCGCCGGGACGCGTTGAGGCGGAGGTTGTTGGGTTTCTTAGGGAGCAGAAACTCAACAAGGAAAGGACCCAAGCCGTGGGAGCGGTGGTTGCGATCGGGGTGGGGATGCTATTGCTGCAGGCGTCGCTAGCGAGAGAATAAGTTCCCGAATGAGACTCGTCGGCGTGATCGACAGCTCTCCGTTGATCAATCTGGTCCACCTCGAACTTGCCCAGGCACTTCAAGCCTACTTCGACGTGATCTACGTCCCTCGAAGGGTCCAGAGGGAGGTCAATCGTAAATCGCGTTTTCGGCGACGCCTGAACAAACTGTATGCCAACGGTGTGTTTACGCGTTGCGTTGTAGTTGACTCCGTGAGCGTTCAATTGCTCGACGGGATCGACGGTGGTGAGGCAGAGGCATTGGTTCAAGCCTCTGA
>DATJUG010000113.1:0-37167 GCA_035502635.1 Bryobacteraceae bacterium | reverse complement strand
AATAAGTTATTCACGTACCGCGCATCAACCTGCGGCTGGATGAACAGGTGCGGTGTCGCGTAAAAGCGAATGCCGCCTGCCAGATGCACTTGAAGATGATTCGAGCTCTCCAGGTAATAGTTGCTGCTGGTGCAACCCACTAGCGCGTCACACGTTGTAGTCTGGGGCGAGTAGAATTTCAGGTTTACGCCGCCGAGTCCGGCCTGCAGCTCAGGAACAATGCGTTTGAAGCGATGTGCGGTCGGCGCGAAGATGGCGTTGAAATCGTAGAAAGTGGGCCGGTAGGTTAGCCCGGCATACGCGCCCTGGGAGAAGCGGAAATCAGCTTCTCCGCCAACACCGAAGTACGGCGTAATCATAACGTCGGCGCCTGCTTTGCCGAATGTGCCGCCCAGTGCCGGAGTAGTAAACGGGTTACCCGTTGAGAAGGTGTCAATCGGCGTGCTACTCGAGCTGTCTGTCATGGTTCCAACGCCGAAGAATATGTCAGGACCGCGTTGTGCGTGCGCCAGCGTCGTGCCCAGGCACAGCACAAATGCAAATGGAAGCGTATTACGAATAAGTCTCACGGTAGAATTTCTCCCTCCAATTTTTTTAAGAGCGCAGTTATTTAATGTCTTTATGCCACAAGGCCTAACTTCCTTGTGTTAGCTCCGTGTGCGGAGCCAAGCTGCGCTCTTACAGCAGTAACGACGCGAGGGATTATGCTCCGGGTTTCAAGAGCGGCAAACAAAAATTACTGTAATTGGTTTATGTGATCGGGCTCTTACGCAAGCGCGGGATCGATTGCATCGGGATTCAGGCCGAGTTCGCCAATCGCCTGCCTGGCGCGTGCCGGGTCGAAACGGCCCCACTGAGCAAGGCGAGAGAGCGCGGCGGCCGCGATGCTTTCCGCATCCACTTCGAAGAAACGGCGCAGGTGCTCGCGGTTATCGCTTCGACCGAAGCCGTCGGTTCCAAGAGCGGTCAAGCGGCCCGGTAGCCACCGCGCGATCTGGTCTGGAACAATTTTCATGTAATCGGTGGCGGCGATAATCGGCATCTGAATGTCGCCCAGCACCTGAAGCAGGTAAGGCTTCCGCTCGGGTTCACCAGGATGAAGCCGGTTCCAGCGGTCGGCTATGAGCGCATCGCGCCGCAGCTCAGTGTAACTAGTGACGCTCCAGACATTGGCGGCAATGCCGTATTTCTCAGCCAGCAGTTGTTGCGCACGGATGGCTTGGTTGAGAATGGGACCACTGCCGAACAGAGTAACTTGCGGCTGACCCTCGCATGCTTTGTATAAGTACATTCCGCGCAGGATGCCGTCGCGCACGTTTGCGATGTCCGGCGCGGGCGGCTGCACGTAATTCTCATTGCATACGGTCAGATAATAAAAATGATCTTCGTTGTTCTCGTACATCGTGCGGATGCCATCCTGCACGATGACAGCGATCTCATAGGCATACGCCGGATCGTAGCTGCGGCAGGTGGGAACGACGCTCGAGAGCACCTGGCTGTGGCCGTCGTCATGCTGCAAGCCTTCCCCTAAGAGCGTGGTGCGGCCGGCCGTGCCGCCAACCAGGAAACCTTTACCGCGCGCATCCGCAAAGGCCCAGATGAGGTCGCCGACGCGCTGGAACCCGAACATCGAATAGTAGATGAAAAACGGAATGGTAGGAATGCCGACGTTTGCATAAGCAGTTCCGGCCGCGGTGAAAGAAGCCATACTGCCGGCTTCCGTAATGCCTTCCTCGAGAATCTGCCCGTTCTGCGCCTCTTTGTAATACATCAGCACTTCGCTATCGACGGGTTTGTAAAGCTGGCCGCCGCTTGCGTAAATGCCGCGTTCGCGAAACATGGATTCCATGCCGAACGTGCGTGCCTCATCCGGAATGATGGGTACCACGTACTTGCCCAACTCAGGAACTTTAAGCAGCGCTTTCAGTACGGAGACGAAGGCAGTGGTGGTGGATGCTTCGCGGCCGCGTGAACCGCCCAAAGATTCGTGGAAGATGTCGAGCGACGGCGCTTTCAGTTCAATTTTTCGGGGACTCCGCGCCGGCAGGTATCCGCCGAGTGCTTGGCGGCGCTCCTTTAAATACCTGATCTCGGGGCTATCGTCCGCGGGTTTGACAAACGAAATGGCGTGGATGTCTTCTTTGGAGAGGTTCAGGTCAAAGCGTTCCGAGACATGAAAAAGTTCTTCTTCATTCAGCTTTTTCTGCTGATGCGTGATGTTCTTGCCCTCACCCGCCTCGCCCAATCCATAGCCCTTAACGGTCTTGAACAGAACCACTGTTGGGCCGCCCTTGTGTTCAGTGGCCCGCTTCAATCCGTTATAGACTTTCAGCGGATCGTGCCCGCCGCGCCTGAATCTCCCGATCTCCTCGTCAGTTTTGTCTTCTACGAGTTTCAACAACTCCGGATACTTCCCGAAGAATTCTTTGCGTGTGTAGGCGCCTCCGCGGGCTTTGAAATTCTGGTATTCGCCATCCACACACTCTTCCATGCGCCTGAGCAGCAGGCCGGATGTGTCGCGAGCCAGAAGATCGTCCCAATCGCCGCCCCAAATCACCTTTATGACGTTCCAGCCTGCGCCGCGGAAGACGCCTTCCAGCTCCTGTATGACGCTGCTGTTGCCGCGGACCGGCCCGTCCAGGCGCTGCAGATTGCAATTGATCAGAAAGATCAGGTTGTCCAGCTTTTCGCGAGACGCCACGTGCAGAGCGCCCGTGGATTCGGGCTCATCCATTTCGCCGTCGCCCAGAAACGCGTAAACCTTTCGATCGGTCTTAGGAAGGATCTCGCGGTTTTCGAGATAGCGCAGGAAACGCGCGTTGTAGATCGCGTTTATCGGTCCGATTCCCATCGACACGGTGGGAAACTGCCAAAAATGAGGCATCAGCCACGGATGCGGATACGAAGACAGCCCGGGATGATCGCGCAGTTCGTGGCGGAAGTTCAGCAGGTGCTCTTCTTTCAACCGGCCTTCCAGGAACGCTCGGGCATACATGCCGGGTGAGGCGTGACCCTGGTAATACACCAGATCTCCAGGCTGCCCGTCATAGCTGCCCCTGAAAAAGTGGTTGAAGCCGACTTCACTGATGGTCGCCAGTGAAGCATAGGTGGAGATGTGGCCGCCAATATTGGGATCGTATTTGTTCGCCCTCACCACCATTGCGGCCGCATTCCAGCGAATCAGGCTCTTTAGTCGCCGCTCAATGGCGCGGTCGCCAGGGTACGGCGCTTCCTCATGCACCGGAATGGTGTTGACATAGGGTGTGTTGATGGCCTGGGCCACAGAGACCCCGAATTCGCCCGCCCGACTCAAAAGCCTCTCGAGCAGGTAGGCGGCCCGATCCGGACCGGCTTCGTCCACCACCTGGTCCAGCGCTTCCAGCCACTCCGTGGTCTCCTGCGGGTCCAGGTCTGGGTGGCGTTCTTCTTTCGTTTTCAGCATCGTCAGCTTGTCAAGCGCCCTAAACTATCAGGATACGTGTTCACCCGGAAGCGGCAAAACACACCTCTAGCGTTAGAGATCGTTCCGCAGCGCTGATCGTCGGCGAACCATGCGGAAAAAGGGCTTATGTACTAATTATCGCTTACCGCTTGCTTTTCCTCGCTTGCTCAGGCAATCTAAAAGGTTTTCGGGAACAACTCTTTCTGATGAAGGTGCGAGTCCTGTATCACGACCACTGCTTCGATGGGGCAGCATCGGCCGCATTTGTCACCCGGTTTTTGCAATCCCGTTTCTATCCGGATGCGAAGTTCTACTATACCGGGCTGGCGCATCGCGCCGACCAGCTATTCGAAGACAGCCTGTTCGACGGCGACCGGAACGTGATTGTCGATTTCAAGTACTCCACCCATCCCAACGTCACCTGGTGGTTTGACCATCACCAGAGCGCGTTCTTGAGCCCGGAGGACGCAGAAGATTTCCGGCACGACACCTCCGGGCGAAAATTCCTGGATCCGAGTTACCGATCCTGCACCAAGTACATTTCGGCTCTCGTCAAGGAGCGCTACGGGTTCGAAGCGCCCGATCTCGAAGAGCTCATCACGTGGGCTGACATTGTGGACGGCGCGCTATACGAAAGCGCCCAGGCGGCCGTCGAGATGAATGCCCCGGCCATGAAATTGACGCTGGTGATCGAAGGAAGCAAGGGCCCGGATCTGGTGCAGAAAATCATCCATGCCATGCAGCACCATTGTCTGGAGCAGATCATGGCGGATGAGGAAGTGAAGGCGGAATACGACCGTCTGCACGCGATCCACCTCCGCAACATCGACGTGATTCGCAAAGCTGGCTCGTGTGAGCGCGGCGTGATTTACTTCGATCTGGTCGAGTACGGCGTCGAGGGGTACAACAAGTTCATCCCGTACTACCTGTTTCCGGACTCCGCCTATACGGTGTCTGTGTCGACATCCAGCTTCCGGACAAAGGTATCGGTGGGATCGAATCCCTGGGTGCGGGAACCGTTGCGGCACAATCTGGCAACCATCTGCGAGCGCTATGGCGGCGGCGGCCATCCGAAAGTAGGCGCGATCAGCTTCCCGATTGGAGCCGTGGCGGAGGCCCGCAAAGCGGCTGCCGAGATCAGCGAAGAGCTCAAGAATTGAACCAGCTTCTGGCGCTTTCAAGCTTACTGCTGCTTGCGCTGAACTTGACGCTGTTCCTACTGCCCGGATTCGCAATCACATTAGCCTTAGCAAGGCGCCGAGAGTGGTCTGCGGTGCGCGCAGCAATGGTCACCGTTGCGGCAAGCGCGGCTCTGGGATACATTGCGTTCTGGCTCTATTTCGAAAGCCGTGTTTTGGGACGCGTCCTTTCTTTCGGCGTCGTCGCAGTGTCGATTGTCTTTATTGCGGCGATGCTGGCGCGGGAGCCCCGGCTCAGAGCCCTTGTTCGCGAGCTGACCCGTCCATTCGTGTACGTGCTGGCCGTAGCCGCCTGCTACACGTGTCTGCTATTTCTTTTCAAAGACCCGTTCGTCACCGGCGCCGAGTTCGCAAACGTTCGATTTTTCAGCCAGGTTCAGCCCGGAGACAACCAGATCCCGTTGATATTTGCTGAGAGAATCTACGCGCAGGCGCCTCTTGAGCCGTTCTGCTGCGGCGATTGGCGCAGCAGTGACCGTCCGCCTTTGCAAGCCGGCATCTTCCTGCTGCAACGGCCGCTCAAAGTAATCGGGAACGTCAGGCTTAACTATCAACTGCTAGGTACCGGCCTGCAGTGCCTGTGGATTTGCGGCGTTTGGGTGCTTCTCAAGACGTTGCGCGCTCCGCCCCCACGCATCAAACAAGTCTTCGGCTTTTTGGTTTTCTCCGGGTTTCTGTTCTACAACAGCGTGTATGTCTGGCCGAAGTTACTGGCTGCCACATTCGTGCTTTTTTCAATCAGCATCTTATTCGAGGCTTCCATCAGCCGTCGCCCCGTCACCTGGTTTGAGACCGGTCTTGCCGCCCTGAGCTTCGCGCTCGCTATGCTGGCGCATCCAGGCAGCGTATTCAGCGCGCCGGCGATTGTGCTGCTTCTGATCTCAACGCGGCACTTTGTAAGTGCGCGGAAGTTAGTCGCTGGCGTCGGTTTGATTGTGATATTCGTCGCGCCGTGGCTTGCGTATCAAAGGTTCTACGACCCGCCCGGCAACCGGCTCTTGAAGATGCATCTGGCCGGAGTTGGACAAATCGATTCACGATCAACCTGGCAGACGATCGAAGATAGCTATGAGAGTCTCAATCTGAAGACAATCCTGGCTTATAAATGGGGCAATGCGAAGACGCTAATCGGACCGCATCCCTTCGTGATCGGCCGATCCGAAGACGCGCGCTCTGCACAACGAGAATACGTTTGGAATGCGCTCGGTGTGTTGAATGCTGGTTGGGTTGCGCTGCTACTGATTGCATTCCGCAAGAACATGGCGCCCGCGCTGCCGCACTCGGGCTTATTGATCGGCATGGCAATTTTGAATTTGCTCGTCTGGTGTGTTGTGCTGATCGGTCCAGCTTACACACTCACGGAGCATGGATCTTATGCCGACCAACTGCTGCTATCCGTCGGATTGCTCGGATTTCTGCTGGCTCTTCCGCGAGCTGCCGTGTTGTCTCTATTCGCGCTACAAATTCTGAATTTCTTCGCCGTATGGGTGTTTATAAAGCCTGCCTTGATTTCCGGTGATGAGTTACAGATTCCGCTGCTGGTTATTGGCTTGGCTGCCGGATCTGTTCTTGCGTGGCATTTCGGGAGGAGCTATCTCGCACACAGGCTCACGTCCTGAACGCCCGCGCTCAGAATGACTCAAGCGGAACGCGTTCGAGCCCAATTGCCACCGAAAGTGCCCAGTCGAGCTCGGTGACTCTGTGGCCGCCCAACGATCCAAGATAATGCGAGAGTGCGGATTTTGGCAGACTCACCAATTCGTCACAATGAACGCTGGAATCTTTCTTCAGGCCTTCAATTACGCCGACCAACAGTTGAGTGGCGAGGCCATCATGTTGCGAGTACACCGGCGCACAAATAACCGATGAAAATCGAGAATCTATCAGCGTTTGCCGGCTCACGACCAGAAAGGCTCGCTGTTTGCGAGGATCCCGAGATCCTGGCTTCTTCACCAAATAGAATTCACCGCGCTTCACGCTAATTGCTGATATCCCAGCACATCTTCCGCCTCGCGGTTAAGGCGGTCTGCGTTACGGTTAATGATCTCAAGATCCCGGCGATCCAGTTGCTCTTTATCAAGTTGAGCTAGATACGCGCGGGCTGCTCGCTCTAACAATGCAGAGCGATTCTTATCAATTTGATCCAATCGTCCGAGGAGGTCCTGAGGAAGTGTGATGGATGTCTTGACCCGCACAAAAGCAATTATACTACTGGGGTAAGGATAAAGATACCGCCATTATCGGATCAACTTTTAACTATTTGCGACATCAGCCTTTCCAAATGTTTCGCCAATATATCTACTTCCAAATTCACCCGCGATCCCGCCGAATAACCACGCAGCGTGGTGTGCTCGTAAGTATGCGGAATGATTGTGAAGCTCACAACCGCGTCCTTGATTTCTGCAACCGTGAGACTCATTCCATCCACTGCAACCGAACCTTTGCTAACGATATAGCGTGTAAGTGCCTCTGGCGCTCGGACCCGCAGCCACCAGTTCCCCTCTCCGAGAGCTTCTAACGACACGATCTCCGCCGTGCCGTCCACATGCCCGAGCACAAAGTGCCCGTCGAGCCGGCTATTCGCACGCAAAGGCCGTTCCAGATTCACTGGCGATCCGGCCTTAAGCTCTCCTAAATTGGTGCGCTTCAAAGTTTCTGGGGCGAGGTCGGCTGAAAACCGGTCTGCAGCTAGCTCCACCGCAGTGACGCAGGCGCCGTTCACCGCGATGCTCGCACCCACCGTCGCATCCTGCAAAATTTCCGCGCACTGAACCGTAAGTCGCGCGCCGGCGCTTCTCGGCTCCAGTAAAACCACACGGCCGAGTTCTTCCACAATTCCCGTAAACATTACGCTCTAGTCACGTACGCTTCCACTGCAAACTCGTTGGTGGATATCGGATGTACCGTCAAGCGCTCCAGCATGATCGCATCCGCTCGCCGCATACGGCCCTGGCCGCCGATGACCGGCAGACTTTTGAGACCACCTAGAATCTTCGGCGCGTAATAGAACAACACCTTATCCGCAATCTGCGCGTCGAGCATCGTCCAATTGACCTTCGCGCCGGCTTCCACCATAAGCGAAAGATAACGCTCCTGCGCCAGATACTCGATGACTTTGACCGGATCGGTCCGTCCAGCGGCGCCATCGGCGATCAGCACTTGAATGCCCGCCGCTTCGAGTGCCCGTCGGCGCTCCGCGGCCGCGGCCGATGTCCCTACTACCAGCACATCCTGTTCCGCACTGGTGACGATCTTCGCCGTTAGCGGGATCCTCAACTGCGAATCCAGCACGATGCGAAGCAGCGGTCGGCTACGCTCTCGCCCCGAACGGTCCGTCAGCAGGCAATCGTCTTCGAGCACCGTGCCCAAGCCCGTCAGGATTGCGTCGGAGTAGTGCCGCACCTGCTGCACATCGGCGCGCGCAATTTCGCTTGTGATCCAGCCGTAGTTGTCTTGTGGCGCGGCTATCTTGCCGTCCAGCGTCAGTGCGGCCTTGATGGTCACCAACGGCCGGCCAGTCTTCATGAAATGAACGAAGGGCTCGTTTAGCAGTTCGGCTGCGGCCGTGTGTGCCTCATCCACGATGACCTCCACGCCGGCTTTGCGAAGTTTCTCAAAGCCTTGGCCGCTGACCTGTGGGTTCGGATCCTGCATGGCCGCAACCACTCGCGCAACGCCCGCCTGAATGACTGCGTCCACACACGGCCCGGTGCGCCCGCGATGAGAGCACGGCTCGAGCGTCACATACAATGTCGATCCGCGCGCCGCTTCGCCGGCCTCGCGCAGCGCGATAATTTCCGCATGGTCCAGGCCCGCCCAGGTATGGAAGCCGCACCCGGCCACCACGCCATCGCGAACCACCACCGCGCCCACCGTGGGATTTGGGCTCGTAAGACCGCGTCCTTGTGCTGCGTGTTGCAGCGCTTCCTGCATATAGGCGTTCATGCGTTGCTGTAGCGGCTAATCAAACAGCGAAGCCACAAATTTTTCCGGCTCGAACGGAAGCAAATCGTCGATCTTTTCGCCCACGCCGATGAAACGGATCGGCAAGTTCAGCTCGCGCGCGATCGCCACCACCACGCCGCCCTTCGCCGTCCCATCCAGCTTCGCCAGGATAATGCCGGTGACGCCGGCGGATTCGGTAAACTTGCGCGCCTGCTCCAGACCGTTTTGCCCGGTGGTCGCGTCAAGCACCAACCAGACCTCGTGCGGCGCGCCGGGAACCACGCGCTGGCAGGTGCGGCGCATCTTTTCGAGCTCCGCCATCAAATTTTCTTTCGTGTGCAGCCGGCCGGCGGTATCGATGATCACGTAATCCACCCCGCGCGCTTTCGCTGCTTGCAGAGAGTCGAACACAACGGCGCTCGGATCCGCGCCCGTCTTTTGGCGGATCATCTCTACGCCCGCGCGTTCCGCCCAGACTTCCAGTTGCTCGATGGCCGCGGCGCGGAAAGTATCCGCCGCACACAATAGCACCTTCCGGCCCTCGCCAAGGAACCGGTGCGCCAGCTTGCCGATAGTTGTGGTTTTTCCTGCCCCATTCACACCCACCACCATGACCACGGCTGGCGGCGTCGCTACCACTCGAATCGGGGTTTCAGAACCGCGTAGCACTTCCAGCAGTTGCTCGCGGATGAGATTCCGTACCTCGCCGGGGTCAGCGGCCATTCTGCGGTCCACACGCTGCCGAAGTTGCTCCAGAATATCTTCAACCGTGCGGACGCCGAGATCGGCGGTGATCAGCGTGTACTCGAGCTCTTCCAGAAGATCCGCATCGATCTCTTTTCTGCCGGCCAACGCATCTTCGATGCGGTCCACCAGGCCCGAACGAGTCTTCTGTATGCCGGTCTTCAACCGGTCGAGCAGATTAGGTTCGGCGGGAACGGAGCCAAAAAGCGTCTGAATGGCCATGTAATTAAGAAGCGGGAAGACACAAATCGCCTAAGCATTTCGGGCGATTTGGCTTCAGTTTAGCAGCCGGGCCGGTTACTGCTTCTTCAAAAAAGTAACGATGGCAGGTTTGACGATGGCCGCTCGAGCGCTGCACAAACGTATTCGTTCTACGGTATTCGCCAGATTGCGCGCGCCTCCTGGCAGCGTCGCCATGCGTGGTTGAAAGAAACTCTCTACCTGTTGTTGATGGGCCGCGTCGCAGAAACCGGATGCGGTGAGCGGAAGCAGCGCGCCGAACGGGATGCCGCGAGCGCCTGGCAGCCTGGAGTTGAGCCGGTCAAAGTTCTGTTGCGCGAAGTCCCACACGATCTCACGCGCGTAGGGCGGAGCGCCAAACAGCATGTACTGAAGCTCTCTTGGATCGATGCCATCCCGCAGTATCAGGTCCAGCCGCGCGCGGGTGAGCGCAGGATCGCGAAATGATTCGAGCGCATCAATCATCCAGCCTCGCTCGCGTTGCACGGGATCCTTCTTGATTTCATCCACCAGCAGATCAAAGAACGCGTGGTCCCCATTCCAGGCGGCGGCCGAGAGCACCGGTTCCACCATGTCGGAGTCCAGAGCATGGTGATCCTTCAACCATTCACGCGCAAGCAACGCGGCCTGCGATGACAGCTCAGGATCTCCGCCGTAAGTGGCGGCAAGCGGCACAATCTCCATTCGCAGCAGCCGGACTTCCTGCGATTCGCCGGCCTTCGGTTTCCACCCCAGTTCGCGCGCACGGGCATCGTAAAGAGACCGGATCAGGCGCTCATAGTTTCGACTGAGGTCGCTCGGAACGAAATCGCTGAGCCCAGCGATGGTACCAGCAGCCTGGCGTATCAATCCTGGATCGGAGCTACCGCTGAACTCGCTGACAGAGACAAGTTCCTGTTCGGTGTCGCCAATGCCGGACGAAAACATCAGTTGAACGTTGCGCAGAGCGGCTGCGGATTCGTCAGGCTTAAGGTGAGAGAGTCCGCGTTCAATCAAGTCATCGGCAGTCCGTGCATCATAGGAGACCGCGTAGTAGCCTGCCGCGTTCGCATCTGCGAAGAACCACTCCGGACAGCCTTTGCCTGCGTCCAACTCGAGCGAGTCAGCGGCCTGCGTTAGGAGCTTGCACTTGCGATGCGTGCCGGCTTTATCGCCCCAACTGGCACAAACCGGCACGCGCCACACAGCATTCTTGTTGCCCTGCGAACCTGCCGGCACGAAACGCTGCTGCTCAAGCTGAGCTTCCGGGAAAGTGTTCGTGGCGGTTTGCACTGTCATGCAATTCAGCTTCACCGAGAGAATTGGGAATCCCACTTGGTTCAGAAACGTCGAAAACGCCGCGCCTACGCCTTCGGACACGGAATCCAGCGTGCTAAGCAAATCTGCGCTGGTTGCGTTGCCCCAGGCGTGCTGCTGCAGGTACAGCCGGATCGCGCGCTGAAAAACTCGCGGGCCCATGAAGTTCTCAAACATTGCGATCACAGCCTCGCCTTTGCCGTAGGTGATGCCATCAAACGCGTTCCCAATATCGCCAGGAGCTTCAATCGGCTGACGAATCTTCCGGGCCGTCGTCAGGCTGTCGGCCCTCATCACGCTGAGCGATCGCGCGGCATCCGCCTTGATGTCCCATCCAGGCTGCCACTCGTTGAGCAGTTTGCTCGAAAGCCAACTTGCGAAGGCTTCGTTGAGCCAGATGTCATCCCACCAGGCTGTGGTCACCAGGTCACCGAACCATTGATGAGACATTTCGTGTTCCATCGCTTCAGCCCGGCCACGCTGGCGAAGCTCGGTATCTTGCTCCTTTGGCGAAAGCAGGAAGTCGCCGTAAGCGATCAACCCGGCGTTCTCCATGGCGCCCCACGCGGTCGTGAGCGGCACCACGATTTGATCCAGCTTCTGGTAGGGGTACGGCATGCCGAAATAGTCTTCAAGCATGGCGATCAGCTTCGGCGTCACCGACGCGGCGTAGCCTGCTTCCGAAGCCCTTCCGCGCGGCACAATGATCCGGCTGGGACGCCGGTTCTTGCCGACGGGTTCGGTCTCAACCACATCGAACGGCCCAACGGCAAATGCAATCAGGTAAGACGGCAGCGGCTTGGTTTCGCCAAAACACACCGTTTTCATTCCGTCGGTTTCATCCTGTTCGGAGACGATCGAAGTATTCGAAAAGGCTTTCGACTCTTTGGGTACATGCAAAGTCAATCGCCATGGCACTTTGAACGAAGGCTCATCAAAGCATGGGAAAACGCGCCGCGCCGTCACCGGTTCAAATTTGGTGAAGATATACCAGTCCGTTCCTTGCTGCTGTTGGAACGCACCGTCGGTCAGCGTGCGGCTGATGTCTCCGCTGTAGGCGATCTGCAAAGTCGTGTGCCCTGCCGGAAGAGTGCTGCCGGTGGTCAAGGCAACCAGGTCATTCACGCCGGGTGTCACTCGTGCCGGCTCGTCGTGGCTGGCGAGGCGAAACGTCGCTCTCTCCAAAACCAGCGATTTGGCATGCAACCAAACGGTTGAAACAGGCTGGGAAATATCCAGTTCGATTACGATCAAGCCGGTGAAGCGATCTTGGCCAGGCGTCATCCGCAGGTCGGCCGAATACCGCACCGGGCGCACATTTGTCGGCAATCGTAACTTGGGCGCGTCGCCCTGCGCCCGGCAGGGAATGCAAGCCAACCAGCAGCCAAAAACCGAGACAGCAACAAAGCGGGTCACGTTGTCATAATAGGCCGCTCTTGCTAAAGATTACGTGTTCTTGGATTTCGCCTACTCCATTGGACAGCTTGGCCGATAAATATCTTGTGAGTGTCCTCAACGCCCAGGCGATCAGCCCGCCTCTGCCGCCGCTCGCATGCGCGATGAGCGCATCCAGGCCTCCGTCAGAAATTGCCTGGAATCTGCTTGCCACCGCGGTCGGGATTGGTCTCGCGCTAAAGCTGGTGGGACCGTCATGGGCGGAGATCTTGCTGCATTCGACATCCGTAGGCAGCATAGATGGTCTTATTGCACTTTTCGCCGCGCTGGGCGCCGCCATTTTCTTGCATGAAGCCGGTCATCTCAGCGCCGCGCTGCTGCTCGATTTCGACGTTCTGGGAGGCTCGTTAGGCCCGCTCCGTGCCGTTCGCCTTCATGGGCGATGGTCATTCCAATTTTCAGGCGCGCTCTTGTCCGGCTCGGTCATCGCCATTCCGCGCCGCAATGACGCGACATGGCGGACGCGCATGCTGGCCGTGGTAGCGGCCGGACCCATCGCGACTTTGCTGACCGGACTCGGAGCGGCTTGCCTGCTTGTTTGGTTTGCGGGTTCGGATTTGTGGCTGGCGCGCTTTCTGAGCGCTCTCGTGGAACTGAATTTCTTTCTGTTTGTATTAGGTCTGTTTCCCAACGCCGAGGCGGCAAAGGCGAGAAACGATGCACGGCTATTTTATTCGCTGTTGCGCAACACTCCAGAGGCGCAACAGATCCTTCTTTACCATCTGGTTACTCAATTGCAAATCGCCGGAGTCAGGCCGCGTGATTACCCGCAGCGAGTCATCTTCAAGTTGGCGCAGGCGTCTGGCAGGGCGGAGATGTGCGTGGTTTATGCAAACGCAATTGCCTTATGGGCATTCGACCGGGGTGATCTCGCCTCTGCTGACGCATGGGATAAGCGGGCAATGGACCTCAGCGAATTCTGCAATTTGAAGCTCCAGAATTCGACCGCCGCCGCATCGGCTTGTTTGGACGTAATACTCCGCGGTGATTTGCGGGCGGCAGCCAATAAATTTGCGGATGTGCAACTCGAAACGCTCTCACCCCGCTGGCTGCGGCATAGATCCAAGGCCGTTTATTGGCTCACGGCCGGAAACATCCCCGAAACTCTCGCCGAGATCGCGCGCGCTCAATATTCGTTTCCGAACCGCCTTCCTTACTACGATTTCGAACGGATGCTGCTCGGCGGCTTGCATCGGATCGCCATAACGACGCAGCCACGGGACCCAATCAGCCGCTTGGCCGGCCGCGCCAGCTAGCTCTACGGTGGCTCTTGCTCGCCGAGGTCTGAAACATATCCGGCAGCATGGAGGTCCAAATTACGAGGGCTTCGCCACCGGCGAGAGCGAATCACAGTTGACGTGTGCCGTAATGAAGATAGAGGGGCGGGATGAGTCTGCCACGACAATCCAATACTCGGCGCCGTTTAGCGCTCTTGTTCTGCGTTCCGCTGGTAGTCAGCTTTGTCTTTCTCATCCTCGATCTCCAAACCGAACATACTGATCTCCTGCTTTCCCGAACCCGGGATCTGTCTTCCAGTGTGGGAAGGCTCGCTTCGCTCGCCAGAGATGCGGAATCGGGCGAGCGCGGCTATCTACTCTATGGAGATGAGCGATACCTTATTCCGCTCCAGCAAGCCAATTCGGAACTCGCGACTGACATTGACTCGTGCCTGAGGAACGTCAAGGATGTTCCAAAATTCCAGCGCCCGTTAGAAGAAGTAATTCGTCTGGTCAAGAACCGCGTCAGCCAGGCAAACCAGGTTGTCAAAACTGAGCAGGCGACCGGACTCTCGGCGGCCGTCGACTTAGCTAAAACCGATACCGCCGACAGTACTATGAACCAGTTACGCCGCGCCGTCGACGACCTCACGCGGAATTTGAGTGACGAGTCTTCCCGTTACCGAAGCAGCGAGCACCAGCTAGGCCACGGCGCGTTCTTTTCGTTCCTGATCGGCACGCTTCTCATGATCGGAGTCTTGATGTGGCTCTACCGCGAACTGCTTTCTTACCTCCACCAGCGCGATGTTGCCTATGAAAATCTGGAAAGCGCAAACGCCGAACTCGATGCACGCGTTCGAGAACGAACTCGCGACCTGACCGAAGCCAATCAGGAACTGGCGCAATTCGCCTATGTTGCGAGTCACGATTTGCAGGAACCATTGCGAACCATCACCAGCTTCACCCAGCTAATTGAATCGCGTTATAAAGGCCGGCTCGACGACGATGCCGACGAATTCCTCGGCTACATTGTTAGTTCGTCACGCCGCATGACGGATCTGATCAACGGACTTCTGACGCTGGTCCGGCTTCGCAAGGCCGGCCAGCCAACGGCTCCGGTTTCCTTCGAAGAACTGCTTGAAGAAGCAGAGGCCAGCCTCCAGGCCTCCATTCGGGACAACGATGCAATCATCGAGCACGGCGCTCTACCGGCGCTCGTTGCAGATAAGGTGCAATTCTCACAGGTATTTCAAAACCTGTTATCCAATGCCATCAAATACAGGCGCGACGAGCAGCCGCTTATTCGCGTGCAAGCCAAGCGCGACTCAAGTAACTGGGTCTTTTCGGTCGCCGACAACGGGCGCGGCTTCAATCAGCAGTTTGCGGAACGGATCTTCGGCCTGTTTCAGCGCTTGCATGGGCGCGATGTAGAGGGAACGGGCATCGGCCTCTCGATCGCCCGCAAAATCGTAGAGCGGCATGGAGGCCGTATCTGGGCCGATTCGGAAGAAGGCGTCGGATCAACCTTTTACTTCAGTCTGCCGGTCAGCCTCGAAGTATCTAGAGCAGCACCGGATGAAAAGCCTGCCGCCATGGCTGCGCCCTAAATCGGGCGGCGGCTAAGCAACATGCGCTGCCCGCTTACGCGCCGCCTTCTTCGCCGATGTCTTTGAGGCAGGCGCGGACTTTTGCGTCGCGCCCGTTCGCGAGAGACTTTGTTGCAGAGCCTGCATCAGATCGATGACCGGGGCCTTCTTCGGCTGCCTGATGGGCGTCACCTTCTGGCCTTTGCGTTTCTTCTCGATCAGTTCCTCGACATTCTTTTTGTACTCGTCATGGTACTGCTCCGGTTTGAATGGCCCAGCCAAGGTTTCAATCAGCCTCTTTGCTAAGTCGATCTCTTTCTTGTCGAACTTGGCCGGCTTCGGCACCGTGGTTTCGTTTGCCTGATGCAGCTCGTCAACGAAATACATCGTGTGCAGCACAATTCCGTGCTCCGCCGGCCGCAATATCACGATGTGCTCCCGGCCATGCATCGCCACTTTAGCCAGTGCATCATACTTGGTCTGCCTCATGGCTTCAAGCAGTAGCGAATAAGGCCGGCTGACCGCCTCCTCGGGCGACACATAGTAGGACTTTTCCAGGAAGATGGGATCAACTTCCTCTATCCGGACGAACTGCAGAATTTCCATTGCCATCGCGGTCGGAGGGGCTATTTTTCCCAGGTCTTCCGGCTCCACCACCACGTACCGGTTCTTCTGGTACTCATATCCCTTTACAATTTCGGAGCGTTCCAGCGGCTTATCTTCGGCGGCGCAATACATCACCTCTTTTATCCGGGAAAGATCTTTTTTGTGAAGTAGATGGAAGTGCACCGGCTCGGGCCTCGCGGCGGCGAACAGGCGAATGGGAAATGAGACCAGGCCGAAAGTCAGATACCCTTTCCAAACGGTAGCAGGCATAACAACCTTATACTATCGGCAAGTTGAGTACCATCCGCGACCGCGGCAAAGTATTGCTAGACTGCATGCTGAAGCATGATTGTCCAGACCTTGCGAGGCGTTACCGAGGAAACTGCGGAGCTGCTAGCTGACCTCGGTGTCGAGTTGCAGGCTTACACCGGCGGCCAGCTTCAGGTACGCACACCCATTACCGGCGAGATGATCGCCAGCGTCCAGACTACCGATGCGACTGAGGCTAATGTGTGCATCAACGCCGCTCACATGGCCTATCTCGAATGGCGCCGCCGTCCGGCGCCGCAGCGCGGAGAGCTGGTGCGTTTGTTCGGCGACCAACTGCGTAAGGAAAAGAGCGCGCTGGGCCGTCTGGTAACCATCGAGGCCGGCAAAATCATCTCCGAAGGTCTCGGCGAGGTGCAAGAGATGATAGACATCTGCACTTACGCCGCGGGATTGTCTCGACAGCTTTGCGGATTGACGATTGCCACCGAGCGGCCGAACCATCGCATGATGGAGACTTGGCATCCGCTCGGCGTAACCGGCATTATTTCAGCGTTCAATTTTCCGGTTGCGGTCTGGTCCTGGAACGCAGCGCTGGCGCTCGTATGTGGAAATTCCGTGGTATGGAAGCCATCTGAGAAGACGCCGCTGTGCGCGCTGGCTGCTCAGGCGCTGTTTGAGCGAGCCTCGAAGCAGTTCGGCGACGCTCCGGCCGGGCTTTCTTCGGTTCTGATCGGCGGACGCGAGATCGGCGAGATGCTGGTCGAACATCCGCGTGTGCCGCTAGTCTCCGCCACCGGTTCCACCGCTATGGGAAGGCAAGTGGCGCCGCGTCTCTCGGGTCGCTTTGCGCGCAGCATCCTGGAGCTCGGCGGCAATAACGCCGCAATCGTGTGCCCTTCGGCCGATATCGATCTGACCTTACGCGCCATTGCATTCGCCGCGATGGGCACTGTCGGACAACGCTGCACTACGCTTCGCCGAGCCTTCGTGCACGAACGTGTTTACGATGAATTGGTGCCGCGTCTAAAGCAGGTTTACCGTTCGGCTGTGGTGGGCGACCCGCGAGATGCGGAGACGCTCATTGGGCCGCTCATCGACGGTGCCGCCTTCGATGCCATGCAGAAAAGCTTGGAAGAGGCCAAAGCGGCGGGTGGAAAAGTCAGCGGCGGCGAACGCGTCAGTATCGAATCCGCCTCGCCCTCAGAACCCGGCGGCTTCTACGTTCGTCCAGCGCTGGTCGAAATGCCGCATCAAACCGAGACCGTCAAACGCGAGACCTTCGCGCCCATTCTCTACATTTTGAAATATCGCGATTTCGATGACGCCTTGCGTATTCACAACGACGTACCGCAGGGGCTTGCTTCCTCCATCTTCACCGCCGACTTGCGCGAGGCCGAGCGCTTCCTCTCGCCGGAAGGCTCCGATTGCGGCATTGCGAACGTAAACATAGGGCCTTCCGGAGCGGAAATTGGCGGGGCTTTTGGTGGTGAAAAAGAGACCGGCGGCGGGCGCGAATCCGGATCGGATGTGTGGAAGTCCTATATGCGCCGCGCGACCAACACGATCAACTACGGCCACGAACTCCCGCTCGCGCAGGGCGTGAAGTTCGAAATCTGATTTTATTGGCCGATTCCGGCTGCACTTTGCGCGTGGGTGTATAGATAGAGTTGAGCGCACAGGCCACTTCGTGGCCGTTGTGCGCGGTTAAGGAGTTGAGTGCACAGACCGTCTTCGCTTTAGCGCGTTGGTGGCCGTTGTGCGCGGTTAGAAGGAGAACATGGCACAGGTGAAGGCATCTCCCAAAACGTACGACGTCGTGATCGTTGGCTCGGGCGCGGGAGGCGGAGTTGCCGCGCAGGTTCTCGCTAATGCCGGGGCCAAGATCTGCTTGCTCGAAGCCGGTGACTGGTTCGATTGCACCAAGCAGTCGAAGATGTTCGAGTGGCCTTACAACGTTCCGCATCGTGGGGCCGGCACCAAGGACAAGCCTTGGGGCGCTTTCGACGCCACCACGGTGGGTGGTTGGCAGGTTCCCGGCGAGCCTTATACGAATGCGCCGGGCTCCGATTGGCTTTGGTGGCGCGCCCGCATGCTGGGAGGGCGCACGAATCACTACGGCCGTATCTCTCTGCGCATGGGGCCTTACGACTTCAAACCTTACAGCCGCGACGGCAAGGGCTTCGATTGGCCCATCAGCTACGACGATCTCGCTCCGTATTACGACAAAGCCGAGGAACTGATCGGCGTATTCGGATCGCAAGAAGGCCTGGAAAATACACCAGACGGGAAATTTCTGCCGCCGCCCGCGCCGCGATGCTATGAACGCATCATTCAAATGGCTTCGAAGAAGCTGAACATCCCGTGCGTTCCTTCTCGTCTCGCCATTCTCACGCAGCCGATCCATGGCCGCCCCGCCTGTCACTACTGCGCCCAGTGTGGGCGGTCTTGCGGCGTGAACGCGAATTTCAATTCGCCGGGCGTTCACATATTTCCCGCCATGAAGACCGGCAATCTCGAAGTCCGCACTAGCGCGATGGTGCGCGAGGTGTTGGCCGGCTCGGACGGGCTGGCCAGCGGCGTCTCTTACGTCGACAAGAAGACTCGAAATGAGGTTCAGGTGCGCGCCAAGATCGTCGTCCTCGCTGCAAGCTGCTGCGAGACGGCTCGCATCCTGCTCAATTCGAAGAGCAGTCAATTCCCGAACGGCATGGCGAATTCGTCCGGGCTCGTCGGCCGTTACATCATGGATACCGTCGGCTCCGATGTCAGCGGCTTCCTACCCATCCTGCAGGATCTGCCTCCGCGGAATGAAGACGGGGTGGGCGGCATGCATCTCTACATGCCTTGGTGGCTCTATAAGGAGCAGAAGGCAGGCAAAATTCCCTTCGCGCGCGGCTATCATATCGAGATCGGCGGCGGCCGCGGCATGCCCGGAGCCGGTGAACTGGGCGGTTATGCGGAACGATGGTTGGGCGGCGGCTACGGAGTCGAGATGAAGCGCAATCTACGCAAGCTGTATGGCTGCGAGGTTTACTTCTCCGGCCGTGGCGAGATGATTCCTAACGACGACAGCTACTGCGAGATCGACCCCAATACTGTCGATCAGTGGGGCATCCCGGTGCTGCGTTTCCATTTCAAATGGAGCCAGGACGAAATTCTGCAAGCAAAGCACATGCAGGAAACGTTCCAGGAAATCATCAAGACTATGGGGGGCATCGTCACGGATGCCTCCGGTGCAAGCGACAATTGGGGCATCGCTCGCGGCGGCCAGATCATCCACGAGGTCGGCGCAACCAAGATGGGAAACGACCCCAAGACATCGGTGCTGAACCAATACTGCCAGGCCTGGGATGTGAAGAATCTCTTCATCACCGACGCCGCGCCGTTCGTCAGCAACGCGGACAAGAATCCCACGCTCACCATTTCAGCCCTTGGCTGGCGCACATCGGAATATATTGCAGATCAAGTGAAGAAGCTGAACGTAAAGGTGTAAGTTATGAAAAACACAACCGACGTTAGCCGCCGTGACTTGTTTCAAATTATCGGGACGGCGCCCGCAGTGGCCGCAGTCGTCTCCGGTTCCGCTCTGGCGCAAACGCATGAGCATGAGACGGCGCAGCAACCCGCGGCGAAAGGCCCCTATCAGCGCCAGACCTTCGACGATCATCAATGGCGCGCCGTGCGCGTGCTCTGCGATTTAATCATCCCGGCCGACGAACGCAGTGGCAGCGCCACCCAGGCGGGAGTTCCGGAGTTCCTGGACGATTGGATCGCCTTCAGGACGGCACAGGACGGCAATGAAGACCTGCAGGCTCAGATCTTCGGCGGCCTCATGTGGCTCGACCGCGAATCGAACTCCCTGTCTCAAAAAGACTTCGCCGATGCCTCACCCGATCAGCAAAAGCAGATTCTCGACCGCATCGCCTACCCTAAGCGCGCTGCTAAAGAAGACCACCCCTGGGTCGTTTTCTTCAGCGAATTTCGGAGCCTCACGGTGAGCGGATTCTTCTCGAGCAAAATGGGCGTCGCCGATCTGCCATACCTCGGCAACAGAGCCGTTGCGGAGTGGAAGGGCTGCGACCCGAAGGTTTGGGCCGTCATCGAAGACCGCATGAAGAATGGCTATAACGGCGTTCTGGAAGCCAAACCAATGGATACGGCAACTTAAATCCAGAGCGCATATACGTGCGCTCACTTGGATGCGACTGTTGCGGGCTGCGCGGGCCACTGCGCAAGCAACGCTTTGGCCTCTACGTGCCGTTCGGATGCGTATCGGAGGTTGAGCTTTGCTTCCGGAGTCCATTTCCCTTGCTCGACCAACGCCGCTCCGAGCACATAATTCGCCTTGTAGGAAAACGGGTGCATCTTATATGCCTTGCGCGCCACAACCTCAGCCTCCGCATACCGATGCAACTGGTAAAGGACGATCGCCAGGTTATCGAAAGCAAGCACGTGCGTAGGGTTCGTCTGCGTCAGTCGCGTGAGCGTCTGGATGGCTAGGTCAGGCTGACCGGCACTGGCGTACTCTAGCGCGAGGTTATTCTCGGCTTCGTAGTATTGAGGGTCTAATGCCAGCGCCCGCTTGAACTCCTCAATTGCTTCCTCATGCTGCTTCTTTTTCGATAGGCGCTCGGCACGCAAAGCTGCCTTGCGCGCCGCGGGCCGCGCCTCATGATCCATTTGATCGGCCGCCAGCGTGGGATCGTCGTCCGGTCCACCCAACAACGGTGTTGAGTCCTGCTTCGTTTTAGATGCATCGACATTCTTTGTCCAGTCGTGCAAGTCGCGCATCTGCTGCTGTTGCATGGCGTCGGGCGATCTTTGCGCGAACAGATTTAAAGCCAAAAATGCGACGAACGCAATTCCGATAAACACGCGCATGGGAACTCCTTTACTGCACTTGAGCGACGATACTGCCATAAGCAGGAAGGGAGACGGCGTTCAAATCCACCGTGCCATTCTGCTCCCCGCCGCCGCTGGCAGCCAATGTTTTGGCCGTCTTGCCGGATCCTCCAAGCGCTTTCTGCAGCGACACCGTCTGTGGCTCGGCGGCGAAACTGCACGCAACCACAACCACCTCGCCATTCGGCGCTTTACGGGTCCATGCCACGATCTGCTGGTTGTCGGTTTCAAGCATTTTCATATCGCCGTCGTGAATCGCAGGATCAGTGCGCCGAAGAGCAATCAGCTTCTTATACCAATTGAGCATGGAATCGGGCTCCTTCGATTCCACCTCCACGTTGACCTCTTTGTAATCCGGAGCCACCGGCAGCCAGGTGTTCGGGTTGGTGCTGAAGCCGGCCGCGGTTGAGCTGTTCCACTGCATGGGAGTGCGCTCGCCATCGCGCCCTTTTTCCTGTGGCCAGCCGGAAATGCCGATCGGATCTTTTACCTGATCTTTGCTGGTTGGCACGGTTGTGGGCATTTCGATCTCATCGCCGTAGTACATCATGGCTGTCGAGTGCGTTGTGAATAGGATCGTGGCGAGCATCTGGTCGATCGCCTTGTCATGTACGCCATCACCATATCGCGCCGCGCTGCGTGGGTTGTCGTGATTGTCGAAGACAAACAGCGGCTGGTTGCCATCGAGTTTTGTTTCCGCATCAGTGATCCGTTGGCGAAATTCGTTCGCATCCAGCTTCTTCTCAAATCCGACCTGCATATCCATCGGCAACTGGAGCTCGTTGTGTTTTGCGCCTCCATACCATTTATCCAACTCCTGCACGTTGGGCAGATAGGTTTCGCCGATCAGCACACGGTTGTTGGGATAGGTGTTGACCATCGTCCGCATGCGCCGAATCACGCCGTGAACCTCAGGAAGATTCTCCTGCAGCTTGGTTTCTTCATTGAGATCGCCGAACTTATTCTTGCCCGGAAGAATTTTTTCGTCCGTGAGCGTCGGGTCTTCGAACAATGTGGGAACGGCATCCAGGCGGAAGCCGGCAACGCCCTTGTCAAGCCAAAAACGCAACATGCCGAACATCGCATGTTCCACCTGCGGATTGCGCCAGTTCAGGTCCGGCTGCTGGATGTAGAAGTAGTGATAGTAGTATTGATTCCTGGCGGGATCGAACTGCCAAGCCGAGCCGCCAAACGTACTAAGCCAATTGTTCGGAGGCTTTCCTGGGCCCTTGCCGTCTCGCCAGATATACCAATCGGCTTTGGGGTTGGTACGGGAACTGGCCGATTCAATGAACCAGGGATGCTTGTCGGAAGTGTGATTCATCACCGCGTCCATGATGATTCGGATGTTGCGCTTCTGAGCCTCGGCCAAGAGCCGGTCGAAATCGGCGAGAGTGCCGTACTGCGGATCTACGTTCTCATAGTCCGAGATGTCGTAGCCGAAGTCTACTTGCGGCGATGGATAGAGCGGGGCAATCCAGATGGCATCCACGCCCAGGTCTTTCAAGTAATCGAGCCGCTCGGTAATGCCGTTGAGATCGCCCATGCCGTCGCCATTCGAATCCTGAAAGCTTCGCGGATAGATCTCGTAGATGACGGCATGCTTCCACCAAACCTCGTCCGCTGTGGCCGCATGAAGCAGCGGCGTCACGAACAGACTAAGAGCCAATAGCCAGAGCGCAGTAAATTTTCGAGAAGGCATAGTTGTCCCCTAGCATCCTATCGCGCTGCCTTCCAGTTCGGCGCGATTAGAGTTTAGACATGCGCTTCAACCGGTTCGGTTGCCCAGAGCAACAGCCGCAGCAGGGCCTCGTCCTTGGTGCCGATCAAACCGAGCAGCATCGAAGGCGGAGCGATGCCGAAGTCGCTGAGCCGTAGCGTGGCGTCTCCGTCGATTTGGAAGCGGCCTCTCTTCATAGGATTGAGAACCACATTTACGCGCACATTGCGCCCCGTTCCCCGCAACGTCAGCACGCCTTCCACCACGAAACCGCGCAAAGGCTTTGCCAAAATGCGCGTAGACGCGAATCGGATCTCGGGATAGCGGTCAGCCGCGAGCGCCTGGGTTCGCGCGTACTTCGTGACGACCTGTTGCTGCTTCGGCTTCAACCATTGATCCCGGCAAGTTACGCTCAGCGCGTCGATCGAGATATCGAGCCGCGATGATTCCGGGTGCTCGCGCACGTAGGACAATTCGCCTGCGAAGTTCTCGAAGAACAATATGTGCTTCTTGCGGCGCATCAGCCCCGTTTTGAAGACCTCAAGCGCGAGTGTGGAGTCATTCGAGGGCGAGATGGTATAGACCGTTTGCCATGCCGACATGTAATCGCCGTAGCCTGAACGTTGAGGAAGACGAGCACGCAGCGTGCCAAATTCCGCATTCTTTAACAGCAACATCGGGCAGGAGGACTGTTCAGTTGTGGGACCAGCATGTGCCGCTCCGGCCAATTATCTAGTCAGTACTTGCTCGATGAAAGCAAGCGCGCGCGGATCGTTCGACTGTCCTAGCCAAAAGAAGGCCTGCTTCCGTACCTCCGGGTTCCTGTTCTCCTGCGCTACCTGGATGAGCTTGGGAACGCCTTCGTCCTTAGGTAATTGCGACAGTGCAAAAACGGCTTTCTTTTTCACCTCCGTATCGGGATCGTTTTCGATCGCGCCTTTGATAAACGATGCGGCCCGGCTTCCCGCTTCCTGGGCCAGCCAAAAGATCGCCTGTCCGCGCAGGTGCGCGGGCTGAGGCGGCCGCGCCAAGTCTTCCAGAACGGGAATTGCGTTCGGATCATCGTGTTGTGAAATAGCAAAGATCGCGGAATCTCCCACATGACGGGAGGTGTTCGATGTCACCAGGTTCTTCAGGAACGACTCGCTTGCGGCAGCGCTTACGCCGTTCAGCCAAACGAAGGGAAGGCCACCGGCATCGAGCGGACAGCCAAGGGAGTGAACCTGAATCTTTTCAATGGTTTCGTTTTCGACGCGAAAGAGCAGCGCGATGACGTCGCTTCCTTCCAGCGGGATTGGGTGCGTTGAGGATTTGCCGCTCGACTCTTCCAGACGGCATCGATCGCAACAGTTGTCGCCTGTGTGGCGCTTGCTCTTGACCGCATAGCCGAACCAGGTTGCCGAACTGGCGCGGATTTGGGAGGCTAAGTCACCGGACGAAGCGCGAGTTTCAAATTTCGCGTCGACCACCGTTGGCTGCCAATTTTGCGCAAATGCCGCGCAGGCGATCGCGAACAAAACCAATCGCTTCATTTGAGTAGCTCCATCATGTAATCCGTCGCGTCTTTCGAATAAATCAGCGCGAGCTTACTCACGATCTCGCGCTTCATCTCAGGGTCCTTTTCGGCTCGCGCCAGATCAATCAGAGCTTTTGCGTTCTGCTGCAGAAAAAGCGAGCGCACGACAGCATCGCGCACTTCACGGTTTTGATCCGAGCGGTAGATACCAACCAGAACGTCCCCGCGCCCTTTATCGCCCATGAGGCCGAGCGATTTGATGGCCGCTATCCGCAGTTGCGGATCTTTGTCCGAGCGAGCGATCTCGATCAGCCTGGAAGAGTCTCCGGTCAGGAACATCGATTTCAGAATGGCCTGTTTATTATCATTCGAACTCTCCGATTGATATAGCTGCCAGAGTTGCTCCCCGCCGCCGCTGATCGCCAATTGCCGGATGGCCTCTTTTCGCAGCGCGGGGTCTTTCTCGGTTTTGGCGGCGTTCAACAGAAGATCGCGCGAACCGGACATCATGAAGCTTTGCAGAATCGCGCGCTTGACACGCTCATCCGAGGTTGAAGCGTAAACCGACGCGAGCTCCTTGCGGGTCTCCTCGTTCCCCATCATGCCCATATACCGGATCGCCTTGAGCTGCAGATCGGGATTCGAAGAGTTTCGGGCCGTGTCAGCCAGCAGCTTGCGGGCCTCGGGTGAAGGATTTTGCGAGAGAACAAACATGGCCCGGTCTTTGATCTTGTCGGAGTTATTGCTCGCGAGCAGCTTTTGAAGTATCGGCAAAGCTTTTTGCGGATCCGATTGCATCAGACTGTTTAGTGCAAGCAGCTTTAAATCGTCGTCGCTATACGTACCGGCGTTTACGGGAGCGCCCGTCGCGGCGCGCACCTCCAGCTCCAGCGCTTTCGCGTCCTTGATCCACCGGCTCGACGGATAGGCTTCTTTCAATTCCGAGATGGTGGCGAGGGCGTCTTCGCGGCGGCCGGCGCGATTCATTGCGTAGGCTTTCCAGTAAAGGGCCGCATCCGTGTTCGCGCCCTTGTGAGAGGCCGAGGCGTCGAAGTCATCTACGGCTTCATCCCATTGGCGGGCGTCCAATGCCCGCAAGCCTTTTTGATAATCCGGGTCTTCATGGTCTGAACCGCGCACAACGGCCCCCGACCGGCCTGTGCGCTCCGAGCCTCCGGATTGCTGGCTCTGAAAACTCTGCGTAAATGGAACCGGGGCGCCCTGCGCTTCGGCCGATACCGAAAACACAAGGAAAAGAATTGTGAGAATCATAGCTTCTGTCCTTTAAAACGATCGTCTGAACTGGTAATTCGGACCTTAAATAACAAACCTTCGCTGTCGATGCGGTTTTGCAACGCTTGGAAATCGCCAGCGCTCATCTCCGCCGGGCTGTTCGCAACATCCAGCAGAACGCGTTCGAGTTCATCCAGCAGACTTGCATCTACCGCGTCGCCATTGCGCGCAGCCGACTGCCGCAGCAATCGGTTATCGTCCAGCAAGTCCCGCGCGCGCTCCCGCTCCGCCGAAAAATCGATGTTGGCGGCGTTCCCGTTGGCTATCTCCGACAAGACAATTTGCGAACGTTCCAGGTGACGGCTCACTGCGATGAGCAGCACCCGTTCCCTGGCCTTTTCCGGCGTGCCGGCAACCTGCACGCGCCGCTCGGTGAGCATGCCCGCCACGAACGCAATTACGAGGACGGTCGCAAGAACGGGCGCTAATGTCCACCACCTGAACCAAACGCGCCGGCTGCGCGCGGGCGGCAAATGCGGCAGCAGCCGCGACCAAACTTCGCCGCCATAGGACGGGCCGCGCTCGGGCGCAGGATAGTCGCGCATGGAGTCCAGATGCTCTTGCAGGCGTTCGAAGGTTGCCCGGCACTCCGGACATTCGTTCAAGTGCGTTCGCACTTCGGTGCCGTTGCCGTAATAGGCATCCACAAGCTGTTCTTCACTGGCGTGATTCATCGGACGGCCCCCCAGGCCGGCTCCAGCGCGCGCCGGAGCTTCTGAACCGCGCGGAATACGCTGTGCTTGGCGGCGTTGGCCTGCACACCCAGCGTGCGCGCGATTTCTTCTATGTCGCAGCCCTCGTAATGGCGCAGCACGAATGCCGCGCGCTCCATTTCGCTCAGCCGGTTTAAGGCGGGTTCGAGCAAGCTCATAATCTGGCCGCTGTGCGTCAATCTTTCGGGCGACGGCTCTGGCGTGGCGACCCGGTCGAGCCAGCTTCGCGCGTCGTCTTTCTCGTCCAGCGGCTGCAATTCGCGGCGGCTCTTTCGCGCACGCAACAGATCCAGCGAGCAGTTTGCACAGATACGGTACAGCCAGGTGCCGAATGCGGCGCGCCCGTCGAAACGGTGCATTTGCTTATATGCGCGAAGGAAGGTTTCCTGCACCAGGTCCTCGGCGTCTTGTTCATTGCCACTCATACGAAAGGCGAGACGGAATACGGAGTGGCTATGCCGCTCCACCAAGACACGAAAGGCGTGTTGATTGCCTTTGCGTGCCTCTTCGGCGGCGGCCGCGTCAGTCCATTCCATCCGGCTGGCATTTAGACTAGCCTGCGGGCTGGCGGTTAGGCGAAGTTTTGCCGAATAAGTGCGGGCCGTATGGCCGCGTTTTACGAGACGAAGCCAAATTAAGCTGTTTTGCCGAACGAAATGCGGTGTCGAGGTTGGGCTCTATGCGGTCGGTTTTGCTTACTAGGGATGGCCGACAACGCGCCTATAGCACGGCAAATCCCACGCCAGTCTGGTGGTGACGATGAGTGATAACGGCCGAAGCCACCGCGTCATACGTTAGCGCCGACGCACATCAGGCCCCCCGCTTCCGTCGCGTTTATAACGAGGCGAATTCTGTGTATCTATTCTCCCTATGTACACAATCGCCGACCTTATTGTAAAATGGAGGGCGTTTACACAGATCGCATCTTATCGGGACCGCTTTTAGGGTGTTTGCGTGTGTTCCTTTACGCTGCGATCCGGTTATTTGAAGCCGATGTGACATTTATGGCGGCAGTCTGCCCAAAATGCGGGGATTATGACGAATCCATTTGATGATGAGGGCGGCGAGTTCCTCGTGCTCATTAATGAGGAACAACAGTACTCGTTGTGGCCAACCTTTCGCGACGTTCCGGCCGGCTGGGCGCCGGTCGGCCCCAGAGGCGAACGCAAGCTTTGTCTGGACTATATAGAAGAGCACTGGACCGATATGCGCCCAAGGAGTCTCGTAGAACAGATGCAGCAAGAAGCTGGCGCTTCAGACGTCTGAAAGCAAGCGATCTCCTCAAGGAAACTGCGACCTGGAGGCCGGCAGCGTTTTTTCTGATGCGGCCGCGCGCCAGCCTAGCGATCGGCCCGATACTTCAGGACTAAGGCGTAACAGATATGGTCGACGACGCAACAGCGCCAAAGGCCTCGTCGATTCCGCTCTCATGGGAGGAGCCGGAAGCGGTTTTCTCCGGGGCACCGCGGCTCCTGGCGAACCTTTCCCTGGCTGCACAAACAAATTCGGAAGCACTACCACGCGTGGTTCCGCTGCTCGCCGATCACCAACATTTGTATCCCGGGGATACGATCTGCGTACTTGCTGATTACAGCCTTCTTCTTTCTGGCCATAAGGCTGGCGGCGCTATGGACGGACTAGACACTCTCGCCGCGCTGATGACGCTAGGTCTTGATCCTCGAAAGACAGTGTTTTGTCGCGAGTCGGACATCGCCGCTTTGCCCGAGCTGTATCTACTGCTGTCGTGCGCTTTGCGGGCGAACGCCGATGAACGTGATGCAGCGCCGGCTTGGAACGACTGTCGGACGCACGCACAAATACTTCGTGCGGCGCTCACGCTCGGCTTGAATGCGACGCGCGTGATTCTGGATGACACGGCGACGGAAAGTCAGAGTGGATTCTTGCAACTGCTTACGGTTTGTGAGCGCTACCTGCGGCCGAAGTCCCGTCCTATCGAGATCGCCATGGCAGCACCGGGCCCTGGCGGATTGCATCCGCCACGCGTCTCCGGCATGGCCGGCGAGCAATACGCAACGATCCGCCAGAACGTGGCGCTGCTTCAAGATGTTTTGAACGAGGGCGGAATAATCGCCTCGGCAATCTTTAGTGCAGCCATCATGCGCGTGCGTGAGCAACTTATGCTATCGGGCGGGCGCGGATGAGGGCAACCGGTCCGTCGCAAATTCGGGAGGCGTTGACGGCGGTTGACATCGCCGGATTCATCGCCACTCAGAAACGATCGAGCCGATCGGGTCTCGATGCCGGTTTCGTGCGGCATTGGGCGGAGCAATATAGACAGAGCGAGTCCATTCTCAAGCGCCTGCCCCTGAAGGGCGAATTGGCGGAAGCGCTGACGCTATTCCGCGAAGTCGCGTATCCCATGGCGATGTTAGAGCGATCCGCGATCCCGAGTTACTATCCCTATACTTGTGTAAACATCCTCGACTGGTACATGGGCGATTGCGGGGAAGATCTAATTGCATTGAAGGCGAAAACAATTCCTGGAATCCTCGCGTTGCTGCTCGACATCGGCCGGTTCGAAATGCAAAGCTTGATCGGCTGTGAGCCATTCCAGGCACTGCACTTCCGGCCGGAATTGGCAATAAGCCGTATTGAACTGCTGCGGGATGTCTATGACGCGGTAAAGAGCCTTCGCGAATTAATTCCCGCGTCTTCCACGCAGTTGCCCGTAATTCGCGCTTACGACAGCATTATCGAATATGCGAACGAACCGTTGCGCATCAGCGCGCTTGTACACTTCAGCTGCCTTCCGCAGACGCAATTTCACGACGAGCCGCTCTTTCTCCGGTCTATTCACATCTCGGAGTTGTGCTTCTATGGGATCCGCATATCGGTGGCGCAAGCGAAAGATGCGATTCGGCGGGACGCACTGACGAGCGCACGGAAGTTACTCGAACAGGCGCTGGGCCATACCGAGATTTTGCTGCAGACATTCCGGGTTCTTCGCACGATGCCGCCGGAACACTTTCATGACTTCCGCGCGTCGGCCGCCAACGCGAGCGCCGTGCAATCGGCGAACTACCAGACGATGGACATCCACCTATTCGGATTTAGTGAACACAAGCGAGCGTTGTTCCAGCGCATTCCCCATCTGCGGCAGATGCAAAGCTACGATCACCCGGGTTTTTGCTGCCTTCGCGATGAGCTGAGCCGTTTACAGGCGACTGTGAAAGGAGAAGCTGCGGACGCTTTGCTGCAGATAGCCCGGAAGCTAGATCGGAAGCTTCTGAAATGGCGTGGGCTGCATGTCGGTTTTGCGCGTACCTATCTTTCGGATGCGGGCATCGGAACCGGAGGGACATCCGGCGCATCCTATCTGAAACTTTTCTTGAAAAATACACTGTTCGGCGACACGCGTTTGGATGACGAGACCGCGTACACAGTATTCGAACCGCCAGCCGTGTTATCGAACAGCGAAATTATCCGCCCTGGCATGCACATCGCACCAGCGCGAGAGTTAATCGATCCGGACAACGCCATCGTCACTGAGCCACCCGGCGATTTCGCCTAAACGCTAGTTAGGCGCGCCATCAGACGCACGCGCCACCAGACGCATACGCAATCTTGGCGAGGGAAGACTCTGCACGTCAAAAGCACTATATCGAAAGGAAGATACTAATGGCAACACGAGAAACTCCCGTTCAGGCGCCTCCTTACTGGGAGAACGGCGCGGGTTTCTTTGGCGAGAAATACATGGAGGGCGACGATTCGATCGAAGGCTTTCTATCTACGCCGCAGACGCTTCCGGCTCGCACCACGAGAGAAGTGAATGGCATCGTGGACTTACTCTCGCTGCCTGCGGGAGCATCTGTGCTGGATTGCCCGTGCGGCTATGGCCGGCACTCGGTGGGGCTTGCGAAGAAAGGGATGCATGTGCTCGGTAGCGACATTAACGAAGAAATGCTGGCTGCCGCGCACCGGAACGCGGAGGGTGTTCCGAACGTCCGCTTTGCACGCGAGAATATGTTGGAGCTGTCCTATCGAGAGGACTTCGACGCCGTCATCAATATGTTCCTGGCGTTCGGATTCTTTGAAGATGACAGGGACAACACGCGTGTACTGGCCAATTTCTTCGAGGCGCTGAAACCCGGCGGTCAGTTTCTCCTGCACAGCGATGTGAACGTGGCCCGCATTGCCACGGGCAAATACAAATTTCGAGAAACACGCCATTTGCGCAGTGGGCGGTCGCTCGAGATTGTCGAATCGTTCGATCGGGAAAGCAAACGCCTGCACGGACAGTGGATCCTGGTTGATTCCGTAGGCGCTCGCGAAGAGCTTCCACCCTATTCTTGCCGCGTCTATACTGCCGCGGAGGCGATCGACCTTTGTAAGTCCGTTGGATTCGAGTCCGTCCAGCTTTACGGCGGCTGGAACGGGAAAGGGCTGGCAGAAGTTTCGGAGGAGTTGATCGTTGTTGCACGAAAGGGCAAGTAGCCGAGCAAGCTTTCGAATCGGCCGCTACTGCCCCGCGTAACCTGTGCAACAAGCGGCTGCGAACCGCTCGTACCGTCGTTCACACGAAAAGGTTTTCTCTCCTGCTATGGAGGTGCATTCTCCTGTTATGGATACACGCGACTGGTTCGCCGTCCAGGTATGGAGCAGGCGCGAGCACATATGCGCGAAGCACCTCCGGCAGCGAGGCTATGAGGTTTTCCTGCCCTGCTACAGGGAACGGCGCCGGTGGTCGGATCGCATCAAAATAGTGGACCGAGCGCTGTTTCCCGGTTACTTATTCTGCCGCTTCCAGCCTTTTGTCTCGGCGACGATCATAGCGACGCCTGAGGTTCTCGGAATTGTAGGCGACGGGTGTGGCCCGCTGCCGGTCGCCAGACAGGAGATCGAAGCTATCCAACGGATCGTCAGTTCTAACGCGCCGGCAGAGCCGTGGCCGTTGCCCCACACCGGAGAGAAAGTACGTATCGAGGTGGGTCCGCTGCGCGGTCTCGAGGGCGTTTTGCTACGCGCGAAGAGTCACCATCGATTGGTTGTCTTAGTCTCGCTTCTTCAGAGAGCGATTGCGGTGGAAGTCGATTCGAATTGGATAATAGGGCCTCAACACGCGGCGGCGGTGGGAATGTGATAGGGCGCCACACGCCGTCGCATACCAATAACCCGAATACGAAATGTTAATCACTAAGACTACTTACTCAACATTCTACGGAACACCTAGAGCCACGGGGTTTGTCGCATGTCTCGCCCTGATTGCCGCTGTCGGCGTATCACCCACACAGGCAGCACGCGCGGGTGACCAGCATACGGAGACCAGGTTGCACATAGTCCCGCCTGTCACTCGAACTTATTACATCGCAGCCGATGAGGTCGAATGGGATTACGCGCCGACCGGAACGAATCTCATCGAGGGGCGCCCGTTCAATGCAAACGAAAAGGCATTCATGGAAGCTGGGCCCACGGTTATCGGCCGCAAAGCAATGAAAGCGCTGTATCGTGAATACACGGACGGCTCATTTACAACCTTGAAAGCACGTCCGCCAGAGTGGGAGCATTTAGGCTATCTCGGCCCGCTGATACGCGCTCAGGTAGGCGACACCATTCGCGTCGTCTTCAAGAACAACGTGAAGTTTCCCGCGTCGGTGCATCCGCATGGTCTGTTCTATAAAAAGAGCGCGGAAGGCGCTCCATATAACGACGGTACAAGCGGCGCTGAGAAGAGCGATGACATCGTGCAGCCAGGGTGCACGTTCACTTACATCTGGGAAGTTCCGGAACGCGCCGGACCGACGGAGCACGAGGGAAGCTCGACGATATCGATGTATCACTCGCATGTGGACGAAGTGCGCGACATCGCGAGCGGCCTGATTGGCCCGATTATTATCACCCGGCGCGGGATGGCACGCGAGGACGGATCGCCTATCGATGTGGACCGTGAGTTCGTCGCCGGCTTTATGGAAATTGACGAGAACAGCAGCTGGTACGTGGAAGACAACATCCATAAATACGCGACACAGCCTGATAAGGTCCAGGTGGTCATGGGCCCGTTCTTCCTACGCATGGCCCGGCCCAGTTTCGACAAATATTACCGGGAGACAATTAACGGCTTCACATACGGCCATACGCCCGGCTTCACGATGAAGGTAGGCGAGCATGTTCGCTGGTACTTAATGGCCTCCACCGATCAAGAGATTCACTCGCCGCACTGGCATGGGAATTCCGTAGTTATCAATCACATGCGGACGGATGTCGCTATGCTGCTCTCGATGGGAATGCAGGTGGCCGACATGGTCCCCGATAACCCAGGAAAGTGGCTATTTCATTGCCATGTTGCCAATCACTTAAACATGGGGATGGAGGCTTTCTATGTCGTCGAGCCGGCGTCGCCCGAACACCAGGTTTCCGCCGCCGCGCCGAAACACATCGCAAAGCAATAGCAAAGGACACTTATGAGCGACTTAGTCACAAAGCTTTCGACGGGCTCTCATAAATTGGAAGTAATTTTGCGTCCGCAGAGAACCGCCACGGCGCTTAAAGAACGGATCGAGCAGTACGGGTTCGTACATCTCCGCTTTACGGAAACCCGCGGCGGCACGGAACTCGGAGTGACGCTGGAGAAGGATCGATGCGACCTTAGCTCGGCGGATTTCGAGAACGGCTCCGGTGAGATTACGTTGGTAGGCCATCTGAAGCTCGATTACATTCCCGTTCAGTGCATAGCCAATGTCGATCTGAAAACTCTTGCCGGCTCGGGATTGCTAGCGGCGAACGATAGAGCAGGCGCGGAAGATTCCGCGGCGTCAAGCGCTAAATGACCTTCGTTCAGTTCGGTAGACACACATGAAATTCTCGCTGTTCTTCGAAATGCAAATGGCTGATGCAACGCCTGAAAAGGAGAGCGCGGTATTTCATAACTGCGTAGAGCAAGCGCAGCTTGCTGATGAGATCGGTTACCACGGTATATGGGAAGTGGAGCATCACGGGTTGTACGAATACTCGCACTCGTCGGCGCCTGAGGTGTTTCTGTCGTTTGTAGCCGCAAAGACTAAGCGCATCCGCCTGGGACACGGCTGCACTCTGCTGCCCTACCGTTACAACCATCCGATTCGGATTGCGGAGCGCATAGCGACGCTCGATATCCTCTCCGGCGGCCGCGTCAATTGGGGAACAGCGCGTTCAGGCTCGCGGGTCGAACAGGAAGCATTTGAATGCGATAAGTCCACGCTCTATCAAGAGTGGCGCGAGGCGTTGGAGATGATACCGAAGATGTGGACCTCTGAGCCGTTCAGCTATAAAGGACAGTTTTTCAATATACCTCCGACGTACATCGTACCGACGCCGGTGCAAAAGCCGCACCCGCCGATTTTCGCGGCGTGCACCAAGCCGGAGGACGCCCATTATCTTGGGGAGCTTGGAGTGGGGGCATTGAATTTGGCCACAAAGCGCGAAGATACACTCTGCAAATGCGTTCGCGCGTACCGGGACGCGGTGCCCGCAAACGGGCGCATCGGTTCTGCGGTGACAAACCATTTTGCATGTAGTGCGGCCGCGCTGGTATTGCCGGACGACAAGCGGGCGTGTCAACACGGTCTTCGAGGCGCGATGTATTTCACTCAAGCGCTACTGCATTATTACGGCTCCGAACGGCCCAGCGGTCCCATTCCAGTGAGTAAGGATTTTCTCCCGGACGATTATGTGCAAGATTTTCAGCGCGTTCGGAACTCACCACAAGCGCAGCTTTCCTCGGTGATTGGAGATCCGCGGGCCGCGCGCGAGTCGGTTCAGCGGTTCGCCGCTGTAGGCGTTGACGAATTAATGCTGGTTATGCAGGCGGGAACAACATCGCATGATGTGATCATGGAGTCGATTCGCACTTTCGGCGAGAAGGTAATGCCTTATTTCGTCTAAGAAATCCCGATGGCGCAGGCGTCGTTCGTGTCTACCAGTTACGATCCCTTTGCAAGGGGGCCACTTCCCGCCGGCGTGCGCACCGTCGAGATTATGGATGCGGCGCGCCAGCGGCTCTTTCCAACAGAGATCTGGTATCCGGCAGAAGAGCGATATCGGAATCGAGATCGTTCGGTCGCCACACAGGATGCATTCGCAGCCGCTTCGGCCGATTCTCTGCGGTCGCAGATGGCGGTCCGCGATGCGAGCCCCCACGCTGGAACCTATCCTTTAGTGGTGTTCTCGCATGGCACCGCCCGCTGGGGCCGGCGTATGGCAACGTATCTCTGTACGCACTTATGCAGCCATGGTTACGTTGTGGCGGCCATGGATCACTCCGAGTTGGTCGCCCCAGAACTCGCGCGGAGGGACCGCGAAAGTCCCGCCGAACGGCGCGCGCGGGTGGCTGGCTGGATCGCGAGCCGCGTCCCCGACCTTCGGTTCCTTCTCGACTACCTTTTCACTTGCGGCCTTGGCGACTCGGCCACGTCACTCGATACCAAACAGACCGCACTTGTCGGTTATAGCTTCGGCGGCTGGGCCGTGCTTGCGGCGAGCGACTTAGAACCGCGCGTTGCCGCAGTAATTGCTCTTGCGCCGGCCGGCAGCTCTCAGCCGAAGCCGGGCATGATTCCGGTGCGAGCTTCGTTCGAGCGGAAGCATAGCGTTGCGACTCTGTATCTCGTGGCCGAGAACGACACGATGATTTCCCTTGAAGGCGTGAAAGAACTGTTTGCCAGGACGCCGGAGCCAAAGCAGATGTTCATCTTGCAGCGGGCAGACCATACACATTTTCTGGACGGCGCCGAAGAAGAGCACGAATTAGTAAGAAGCATGCCCTTCACGGGGGAACTGGCATGGATCCCGAAAGAGATGCGCGCGATTGAAGACCTGTGCTCCGGCGAACAGGCTCACGCTTTCGTGGACGCTCTTGCGCTGGCACATCTCGACGCAACGTTGAAGCGCAAGCAGGCTGCGAAAGATTTTTTGGGCGGCGACGTCCAGGCCGAACTGGCACGCAACGGAATTCACGGCATTCTGTATCAGCCGCTCGTGAATAAGGACAGCGATTGACGTTTTCCCTCTAGCCGGCATTTGGACGAGGCGAAGCGGTAGTTATATCGCCCCGTGCAGTTTTCGACGTATTCACGATGGAAACAACTCTGAAAAACCGAACTGATGCGGCATCTGCGACTAGAGGGCCGCAGGGGTCGCGCGAGCCTGGACGAGCGAAGAAAATCCCGCTCGAGCGGCGCCAGCGGCCGCAGCGGTTGCCGCTTTCCTTCGCACAGCAGCGGCTTTGGTTCATCAACAAGCTCCGCGGAGCCAGCAGCGAATACAACATGCCCTTCGGGCTGCACTGCAGCGGCGAGTTAGACGAACGCGCATTGCACCAAGGCCTGAACGCAGTTGTGGCACGGCACGAGAGCTTGCGAACGCGATTCGAGGAGATCGCCGGAGAAGCGGTCCAAATCGTCGAGCCTGAGATGCGCATTGCTATGCCTGTCGAGGACTTTACTCGCCTGGATGAGGAAACGAAGTCCGAACGGCTTAGGGAAGCGATGGCCAGCGAAGGCGCTACCCCGTTCGATCTCACTCGCGGACCGTTGCTGCGGGTGCGTTTGATAAAGCTGCGCGAACGGGAATACATCTTTCTCGAGACCATGCACCATGTCGTTTCGGATGGCTGGTCTTGGGGCGTATTCCACCGCGAACTGATGGCGTTGTATGAAGCGTATCGGAAAGGCGAGGAAAGCCCTCTCGAGGAATTACCGCTTCAGTATGCAGACTATACCTTGTGGCAGCGGGATCGCTTGCAATCTGGCGCGCTGGATCAAGGTATTGCTTATTGGAAGCATCAGCTCGTGGGATTGCCAGAGCGGATCGAGTTACCGGCCGATCATGTGCGTGGCGGCACGCACGCGCCGCGGTTAGGCGTGTGCAAGAGTGTCGTGTCCAGCGCACAGGCACGCGCGCTCAAGCAATGGAGCCGCGAAAACCAGGCGACGCCGTACATGACGCTCATGGCCGCGTTCGGAATCCTGTTGTGGCGTTACAGCGGAGAGGAAGACATTGCGGTCGGATCGCCCGTTGCCAATCGTCCACAGCCGCAATTAGAAGGAATGATTGGCGTATTCGTGAACACGAATGTGCTGCGGCTGCGGATTCGCGCCGATTTGCCCTTTTCTCGATTTCTACATGGAGTCAAGCAGACGGCGTGGGAAGCATTCCAACACCAGGACGTTCCGTTCGATCGCATCGTCGAGGAGCTGTCACCGGAGCGAAGCGTCCAGGTGACGCCGCTGTTCCAGGTATTGCTGGCATTTCAGAGCATGCCGTGGAATATCGAACAAGTGGATGCGGCGCTGCATGTGGAACCGTTTGCCGGAGATGCATCGCAGGCGCGCTTCGACTTAGAAGTGCACGTCTGGGACAAACCGGGCGGGCTCGAAGTGCGTTGGCTGTACAACCGCGAGATCTTTCAGCCGTGGCGAATCGAGCAGATGGCCCAACATTACACGGCCATACTCGACTCGGTCTTAGCGGATTCCGAACAGCCGTTGGTAGCGATCGATGTCTTCACGTCTCGCGAGCCCAATGAGATCGTTCAGGCCTGGGCAGGCGAGAAACAAGACTTCTGGTGCGCAACGCTAATCGAGCAGTTCGATCATCAAGTAAAAGAAACTCCGGAAGCTATCGCTGTTGTAACCAGGAACGAGCAACTTACTTTTGCGGAAGTCGACCGGCGAGCTAACGGGCTGGCGAGACGTCTGCGGGAGTTAGGAGTGCAGGCGGAGGACGCAGCGGGGGTGGCGTTGGAGCGGAGTGCGGAGATGGTGATAGCGGCGCTGGCGGCGTGGAAGGCTGGGGCCGCCTATGTTCCGCTGGATGCGAGCTATCCGGTGGAGCGGCTTTCATTCATGCTGGGGGACGCGGGGGTGAAGGCGCTGTTCTGCCGAGAGGCGCTGGGAGCGGTGTTGAGGGAGCGCCATGCGGGGCTGGCGACGCTCGATCCGGCGGAGGGGTGGCCGTGCGAAGCGGGAGCGGCCGGGGGCCGGCGGCTGCATCCGGCAAACCTGGCCTATGTGATTTACACCTCCGGCTC
>DATJUG010000112.1:0-4543 GCA_035502635.1 Bryobacteraceae bacterium | reverse complement strand
GTGAGCCCCGCTGAATTTGAACGAAATCGACTTGGATTCCTTCGGAGCGATGGTCACCGTTTGGTCGACTGTGCCGAGGTATTCATGCCAGGCCTCGATGGTGTAGGCGCCTGGCGGGAGATTTTTCAGCTCGAATGTGCCGGTTTTGGTGGTCATGTCGTAGTAGGGATTATCGAAGACAAAGAGAAACGCGCGCATCCAGGGGTGGATGTTGCACGCGACCGGGATGGCAAGCTCCTGATGCGAGAAATTCGTCATGAACGGCGGCGCGCCCTCAGGCAGTGACCGGTTCCAGGACTTATTGTCCCGCGGCATCGGGTGGACGTTGTGTGTCACCGGGTCGGTGTTTTTGATCTCAAGCGGCTGGTGCGTGCGCAGCGCGAGCACGCGCGGGACATACATGCAGCCCTTCTGGTCGAGCACCGCGGGATCGGTCGGCGTGTCGTAGCGATACGCGCCCAGCCCGGATTTTATGTAAACCACCGTATCCGCCAGCGCGTCGTGAGGGCCAAGCACAACAATCGGCGGGACCACAGGCTTAGGATTCGCCTGCACGCAAGCAGGCTCCGCGCTCATATCGATCGCGTGAAATTTGGGCAGCGTCCCTTCAAAAGTGACCGTGCCCGTAATCGTGCCCGCCGTGGCCGGGTCGACGACGGCCGTAGGCTCGGGAGGCGCCGAAGAATCTTCGTTGTCTTTCTTTCTACATCCGGTGATTGCGAAGCCGAGAATGATGGCGAACGCCAAAACAGCGGGCCGAATCTTCAAGAGAAAGAAATCCTTTCTGCACAACCTTTCATTTTAACAAGCGGAAGATCGAAAAGCGAAGACGCCTTGTTGATCACAGCGGATATCTCTACGATCAATTTGCTCGATCCGCAGGCAGGGCGTTTAAGAAGCGATTGCATTCGTCCACTATTCCACCAGTGTCGCCTCGGCTATCGATCGGCGGAATGGTTGACCATAGATCTCGAAGCGCGATGACGCTCTTGCGAGCTCCTGGGAATTGAGTGCCATCAAGTGCACGAATGATGTCTACCGTTTGCCCCAATCGGAGCCGCAAGGGTGCCTCAGGGGTCATATCTTCGTCCCACCAGCCCGTCTTGAGCGCCGGGCCAACAGCAGTCCAGAACTCGACGTCGGAATCGAGGAGGGCGGTTAATTCCGGGCCCGCCTGCTTGCCTTCAACGGCGACTAGCGCCTTCATCGCGTCGGCCTGCCGGTCCATGAGCGCTGGGTCGTTTAGAATCGCCACTAACGTCGGAACGCCATCGCGCCCGCAAGCCTCTAGTTGCTTAAAAGCATAGGAGCGCGACACTTGGTATGCCGAAAGTAAAAAAGGAGCCAGCTCCTCGGCCCTGGCCCTCTTGTTGGTTACCCGGCTCACTGCCCCCAGAAGAGTTTGTTCATGCGTGACGTCCTTCACAGCCATCCACATTTCCGCCCAAGTCAGCCGACTGTCTACGAGTTCGACCTCGACGGACTCGTTGTCGGGGCGGAAGCAAAACATCTCGTCGTCCTGCATCCAGGCCATCGAAGCCCTCATTTCCGAGTCTACGGGTGCCAAACGCCGGCGTCCGCTTTGCGCTGTCGGAGACTCTCGAAGAAAGAGCACAAGCTCCGACGGCCTTAGCCTCTCTGGCTTTCCCTCTCGGTTGCGAAATACCCTGGCTGACTGTGCCTGCAGGGGAATCATCTCCGGAACGTCGATTGTCTCGCCCTTGGGCAGGTTGCCTTTCCAACACCAGACAACTTCGAATTTGCCCGGCGTGCTCGTCTCTTTCGCGACGACAACGTGGGAAGCTGGCCAAGCAGCCTCGACCGTAAAGATTGTCATGAGTCTTGCCTGCGCGGCGGGTGCCAGGACCAAGAGCGCCAGAAGGAACGTTTTGCAGTACCGCATATATCCTCACTCGTGACTTTGTCCGAGCTCGAATGTATTTTTCATCTCAACAAGTCGGGAGATTTCCGTAGTTGCCAAACGCTTCTCGCCAGCGAAGATGCGAAAGGCGGAAATTTGGCCACATGCGGGCTAGTTGCCGTGACCCGGCGGCGGCACGAACCCGCCCACTTCCCGCGCGAGCAAATCGGCGAAGGTGATCGTCGTCGCGTCCTCCCAGTACGGCCCCATGATCTGAATTCCCACGGGCAATCCGGCCTCGGTGCGGCCGGCCGGAGCAACCGTCGCCGGGCATCCAGTCAGCGTGGCCGGGCTGATCCAATTCAGGCCGTCCATGTAGCTTCGCGGCCCGCCCGTCGTGGCAATCGAGCGCCGACTCTGAGGCTCGCTGTGATCGTGCGGAAATGAAGCCGTGAAGCTCACCGGCGAGAGGAACACGTCCACGTCGTCGAAGTAGGCTTGCCACTGCGTCCGAAATCTCACTCGCTGCAAATTCTGCGCTTGCCAGTGCGTGAACGAAGTAAGAGTCGCTGCGACCGCCGGGCCTGCTATTTCCTCGAATTTCTGTCTCTGCTCTTCCTGTGCTTCCGGCGGACACATGCTGATTTCGAATGCGAACAGCAGGTAAAGGTATGTGTCGAGGAGCGCCGACGGCTGAATACCGGCCGGCCATCCCGGCTTCATTTTCGCGCCGGCGCGGCCCACGCTCTCGATCACTTTTTCGAGCGCCGCGCGCACGTCCGGCGCGACGGGAGCGATGGGGTCGTCGAGCACGTAGCCAACGCGAAGATCTTTCAGGCTCTGGCCACGGGCGGGTGGCATCTCCCACTTCCACGCTTTGGCATCCCAGCGGACCGGCCCGCCCAACACGCGCAACGCCGCGAGCAGGTCGCCCGCGCTCCGCGCCATCGGCCCGGCAACAGCCAGCAGCGTGGAGAATCCTGGCGCCGTCGGCACGCCGCCCGGCTGCTGGCCGCTCTGGCTCACCAGGTCGAGCGTAGGCTTGTGACCATAAGTTCCGCAGAAATGCGACGGCACGCGAATCGAGCCGCCGATGTCGCTTCCGACGCTCAGGTATCCGAGTCCCGCCGCCAGCGCTGCCGCCGAGCCGCCCGAGGATCCTCCGGGCGTGCGCTTCAAATCCCACGGATTATTCGTCGCGCCATAAATCGGATTGTACGATTGCCAATCGGCGAGATTAACGGGAACATTCGTCGCGCCCACCAACACAGCTCCCGCGCCCAACAATCGGTCCACCGCCACAGAGTTCCGCGGCGCCTTCGAATCCTTGAAAGCCGGCAATCCCCACGTGCAAGGACGCCCCTCCACCGCAAAGCTTTCCTTCACGCTGACGGGAACGCCATGAAACACGCCGAGCGATTCCCCGCGAGCCAGCGCCGCGTCCGCCTCCTTCGCGCGAGCCAGTGCGTCTTCCTTCAGCAGATATACGAAGGCGTTGAGCGCAGGATTGAAGCGATCGATTCGCTCGAAAATCAGCCGCGTCAGCTCTTGCGATGAGATTTTCTTCTTCCGAATCGCTTCAGCCGCTTGCAGTGCGGTGAGAAAGCCAAGGCCGCGATCGGCCGAGCCTGACGGAGATGCCGCTGTCGAGTCCATGTAGGGCCTCTTCGGATGCTTGCCCGCGCCGGGAACTGTACCCGCTCTTCCCGGTGATCGCAACCCAGCTGTCACGACGCAGGCGGCCGCATAAGTTCCCTCTTTGATTTATCATCCTTGCCGCGGAGGGCGTTCATGGACTCATCGCCTCACTCATCATCGAAAATCGCGATCATCACGGGAGCAGGCAGCGGCATCGGCAAATATGTCGCGGTTGCCCTAGCCCGCGAGGGGTATTCGCTGGCCCTCGCCGGGCGCCGCAAGGAGACATTGGACGCAACCGCGCTCGAGGTGCAGCAGGCAAATTCGCAAAGCCTCGTCGTGCCCACGGACGTCACCGATCCCGCCTCCGTGCGCAATCTCTTCGCAAAAACAAAAGACGCCTTCGGCCGGCTCGACCTGCTCTTCAATAATGCCGGCATCTCCAGCGGCGGCCAACTCGAGGACTTGACCTACGAGCGCTGGAAATCCGTGATCGACACGAATCTCACGGGTGCGTTCCTCTGCACGCAGGAAGCATTCAAAATCATGAAGGCTCAAGACCCGCGCGGCGGCCGCATCATCAACAATGGCTCGATTTCGGCGCACGTCCCCCGGCCGAATTCCGCGCCGTACACCGCTTCAAAACACGGCATCACCGGGCTCACCAAGGCGACCTCGCTCGACGGGCGAAAGTACGACATCGCCTGCGGCCAGATTGACATCGGAAACGCCGCGACCGACATGGTGGAAAGAATGAAGAAGGGCGTCCCGCAGGCAAACGGCACCACGGCCGTCGAGCCAACGATGGACCCCGCGGATGTCGCTCGCGCGGTCGTCTACATGGCCTCCCTCCCTCTTGACGCCAACGTCCAGTTCATGACCGTGATGGCGACCAAGATGCCGTTCATCGGCCGCGGCTGAGGGCCAGCGAGACGCAACGCCAAGGCTCAAAACACGGCGGAATTGTGTGCCAAACCGTTCGCACGGCCTGCAGCCAAGCCGCCTGGAAAAGACCGGCCGATATCTCCCGCAAAATGCATGGGA
>DATJUG010000111.1:0-175531 GCA_035502635.1 Bryobacteraceae bacterium | reverse complement strand
GCGCACGTCGCCGAGTGAACGAAGGCGCGCGGCAAGCTGCTGCAAATCCAAAGGCCGGGCGCGATCATGGAGCTGAACGGCGTTGCGGCCGCAGAGGCTCACGGGCGCACTGCGCTGTCCTTCGAGATAGCGGAATTCTCTAGCAGCGCAAACCCTGCAATGCGGGTCGCGGCTGGCGGCGCTTACCTGTTTAGTCGTGCCCTCCCAAACGTCGAGAGTGTGAATGCGGCATGAGAAGTCCGGCCAACCGACGATCAGCCGCAGCGCGGCGGCAACTTGGAGCGACGCGACCGCAGCCGTGGTGGAAGCGAGCACGCCGTTGACATCGCAAGTAGGTTGCACTCCCGCAGGCGGTTCGGGATAAACGCACGCAAAGCACGGCCCACGTGCAGGCACGACCGGCATGACTATGCCGTAGCTGCCAATGGCCGCGCCATAGATCCAAGGGATCGACAGTTTAACGCTAAGATCATTGAGGAGATATCGAGTCTCGAAGTTGTCGGTGCCATCCAGGATGATGTCGCATCCAGCGAGTAGTTCCTCAGCATTAGAGGGCGTCAAATCGGCCACCAGCGGTTCGAGTTTGACCTGCCCATTGAGCTGATGCAATCTGCGTGCAGCGGCCACGGCCTTGGGCGACTCATTCTGCGCGTCGGTTTCGTCATAGAGCCATTGGCGTTGAAGATTGGAGTAGTCGACGTAATCGCGATCCACGAGCCGGAGGTGGCCGATGCCTGCGCGCGCCAGAGCTTCGGCCTGAAAGCTTCCTAGTGCGCCACAACCAACCACAGACACGGACGCAGCTTGGATCTTGGTTTGGCCGTCTTCTCCAATGGGCGCGAAGAGTATCTGCCGCGAGTAGCGCTGCTTTTCATCGAGCTCATCGGGCATCATCTAGCACGATCGTAACAACCGAGTTGCTGTTGATGGTCCTCGCACTCACACTTGCGGCGAGCGCGCAAGAATCGCCTGCCTCGTTTCTCCGGGATGCTTTGAAGTACGAAGGACAGCGCATCGTTGAGATCGATTTCGAACCTGCCGATCAACCGCTTTCTCGCAACGAACTGCTGACAGCGCTGCCTTTCCACGTGGGCGATGCATTTCATGAGCGCGAGCTGCGGGAGGCGATTCAGCGGCTCTATGCGACGGGACGGTTCGCAGATCTGGCGGTGGATGCGACGGAGGCGCCCAATGGAGTTGCGCTGCGCTTCATTACGGAGGCCGCCTGGTTTGTGGGACGAGTGGTGGTTCTCGGGGTAAAGTCGCCGCCGAACAGCGGGCAACTCGCCAGCGCGACCAAGCTCGTGTTGGGCAGGCGCTATTTCGAGACGGACAAAAATCAGGGAATGGAAGCGATCAAGGTTCTGCTGCGGGCGAACGGTTTTTATCGCGCCAGCGTTGCGGCGGTAGTGAACTTCGATCCGGTGAAAGCAGAAGCGAACGTGAGATTCGGTGTAGGCACGGGGAAGCGCGCCCGTTTCGAACATCCGGCAATTACTGGGGACGCAGAACGGTCCGATGAGGCGATTACCCGCGCGACGCACTGGAAACGCCTATATGGGTGGCTTGGCTGGCAAGAGGTGACCGAAGCACGGCTGCGGCAAGGGCTTGAGAATGTCCGCCGCTATTACGAGAAACAGAATCTGCTGGAATCACGCATCACGCTAACAAGGCTCGATTATCATTACGAGTCGAATACAGTCGAACCCTCGATCGATATAGAAGCGGGACCGAGGGTTGTGATCCGCGTAACCGGCGCGAGCATCGGCATGGGCGACCTGAGGCAGTTGGTGCCGGTGTATCAAGAGCATTCTGTGGACGAGGATCTGCTGGTGGAGGGCCAGCACAATATCGAGCAGTTTCTTCGGTCGCAGGGGTATTTCGGAGCTACGGTTACGTTCAGCGATGAGGGACCGGATGGGCGTGAAAAGGGATGCCAGGCCGCGCCCAACGGGCACCCAGGCGCTAAAGCGAAGACGCCCTGTACGGTCATTGCGTATCACGTCACGCGCGGAGCGCGCTACAAATTTGTGCATCTTGGAATTGAAGGCAATCGTTACTTCAATCGGGAGACGATTCGAGAGCGGCTGTACATGCAGCCGGCGGAGTTTCCGCGGTTTCCGTATGGCCGCTTCAACAATGTTTATCTGCGGCAGGATGTGCAATCAGTACAAAACCTGTATGCGCAAAACGGATTCAGAGATGTGAAGGTCTCATCCAGAGTGCTGACTGATTACCATGGCGTGAAGCATCATCTAGCGGTGTTCCTCTCGATCGAGGAGGGTCCGCAGTGGTTTGTTTCGTCGCTGTCGATGGAAGGCGTCGGGCCGGCGGACATTCCCGTGGTAGCTCCCATGCTGGCTTCGATTCGAGGGCAGCCGTTCAGTGAAGCGAGCGTAGCGGACGATCGCGAGAATCTTTTGAACTACTACTATGACCGCGGATATCTGAGCGCGACCTTTGACTATTATGTGGAACCGACGGAGGAGCCGCATCATGTTGCTATTCGCTATGTACTGCATGCGGGCCCGCGAAAGTATGTGCGGCACGTATTCGTCAGTGGACTTGAAACCACGCGGCCGAAGCTTGTGGACCGGCGGATCGGGTTGAAAGACGGCGAGCCTTTATCGCTGGCGGAGGAGACGGACAGCCAGCGGCGACTTTACGATCTAGGCATTTTCGCGCGGGTCAACACCGCGCTCCAGAACCCGGACGGAGATGAAGCCGATAAAAACGTACTGTACGACATTGACGAAGCGCGTCACTATTCATTGAACGTGGGCGTGGGTGCGCAGATTGCGCGCATTGGAGGAGGCGCGACCAGCTTGGACAATCCGGCCGGTACGACGGGCTTCGCGCCGCGGTTGGCGGTGGGCATCAGCCGGCTCAATTTCCTGGGGCTTGGCCAGACGGTGGGCGTACAGACGGCGGTCTCGACGATTGAGCAGCGCGGCGCTTTGACCTATTTCATTCCGCAATTCATTTCGAACGAAAACCTGAGCCTGACGTTCACGGCGCTGTTAGAAGACTCGAGCGACATTCGCACGTTCACCTCGTATCGTCGCGAGGGGTCGATTCAGTTGGGCGAGCGGCTTTCGCGGGCGTACTCGGTGCAATACAGGTTGGTGTTCCGGCACGTGACGCTGTCGAATCTGAAAATCGATCAGTTGCTGGTTCCCTTGCTGTCTCAGCCGGAGACGGTGGGGCTCGGCGAGTTTTCGATTATAGAAGACAAGCGCGATGATCCGACGGACGCACATCACGGCGTCTACACGACGCTGGATCTGGCCTACGCGCCGGCGTTTCTGGGATCGCAGACGCAGTTTGCCCGGGGGTTATTTCGGAATTCGACCTACTACACTCTGCATCGCGACCTGGTTTTGGCGCGAAGCACGCAGTTCGGGATCATCGACAGAACGGGGGGCCGTTCGAGCATCCCGTTGGCGGAGCGATTGTATTCGGGCGGGTCGACTTCGATACGGGCGTTTCCCGATTTTCAAGCCGGGCCGCGCGATCTGACGACGGGTTTTCCACTCGGCGGCAACGCGCTGTTCATCAATAACACGGAGCTCCGGTTTCCTCTCTTTGGAGACAATTTGCGGGGGGTGCTGTTTGAGGACGCCGGCAACGTTTACAGCAGCATCGACGATTTCAGCGTGCGGTTCCGGCAACGGAACCTGCAGGATTTTAATTACATGGTGCAGGGCGCCGGAATTGGCATCCGCTACCGTACGCCGATTGGTCCCGTGCGGCTCGATTTCTCCTTGAGTCCAGATGCCCCGCGGTTTTTCGGCCTAAAGGGAACCGAGCAAGATTACTTGAACGGAACGGCCATACCCGCCGTCCAAAAAATTAATGGCTTTCAATTCCACATCTCGCTAGGCCAAGCTTTTTGATGATTCGCCTTTTTGTAATGGCTTGCGCGTTGCTTCCCTTGCACGCGGAAATTGTCGATCGGATTGCAATCACGGCAGGCCGGCAGGTGATTACGGAGCTGCAACTGGATGAAGAACTTCGAGTCGCGGCGTTTCTGAATCACCAGCCGATAGCGCGCGATGCGAATGCCCGGCGCGCCGCGGCTGACCGGCTGATCGAGCAGCTTCTCATCAAAAGAGACCTGGATTTGAGCCATTATCCGCCGCCTTCGCCAGCAGCCATAGACGAATTTATGGAGCAGGTTCGTGCCGCCACTCCGGGCTCGGGGGATTTCGACGAAGCGCTTGGAAAATATAACTTGGATCAAACGATCTTGAGAGAGCACCTGGCGATGCAATTGACCATCTTGCAATTTATCGAGTTTCGTTTTCGCCCGGATCTGGGAGTATCTCCAACGGATATCGAGAATTACCATCAGGGTGAGCTTGCGCGCTGGAAGGCTGAGCACGGCGGCGCGAAACCTCCGACGCTGGCCAACTCCAGAGAATCGATACGCAAAGCTCTCACGGAGCAGCGTACCGACGAAGCGCTGGATGCGTGGCTTGCAGAGAGCCGCAAGCAAGTGGCAATTGTGTACCTTGACAAGACGCTTGAATGACCGAGGTATGAAGAGAAAAGCGCGCATTCTGGTGACGGCGAGCGCTCTGGTGGGCGGTATCGCAGGATTGACCCTCGCGGTCGCGCTATACACGCTGCAGACTAATTGGTTCAAGCAGAGAGTTCGTGAAAAGATTGTTTCCGCGGCTGAACAGGCGACTGGCGGCCGCGTGGAGCTTGGGGCGTTCAGCTATGATTGGCGAACGCTCGATGCCGAGTTCGATGCGTTTGTGGTGCACGGTACCGAGCCCGCTGATGCGCCTCCCCTTTTTCGCGCGAATTCAATCCGGGTAGGATTTCGGATCGTGTCCCTGCTAAAGCAGGATGTAGACGTTAAGTTTTTGAAAATCGATCGCCCAAAGGTGGACCTTATTCTGCATCCCGATGGAAGCACGAATTTCCCCCAAGCGACAGCAGCCAAAACCGCTTCGGAGTTCGCCGGCCAGTTGTTCAGTCTTAAAGTGGACCGCTTCGAGATTGATGACGGCGTGGTACAGGCCAACGCGCAGAAGTATCCATTGACGGTTCGGGGGAATGACTTGAAACTCCTACTGACGCGGAAACGGCGGGCTGCGCAATACGAGGCTTCGTTTGCTCTACGTAACGTGCAGTGCGATTCAAGCTTGCTGCGCGGTTTCGCAGGCGACCTGACTGCGAAGATGCGCCTGGAACGCGACCGTCTGCGGCTTGAAGATTTCGTGCTTGCGACGCCAGGCGCGAGGCTGCATGCAACAGGCAATCTGATCCATTTTGAAAATCCCGTGGCAGATATAAGCCTCGACGGGCAGATGGAGGCGGTGGACCTGGCCGCACTTGTACGAACACCTGCTCTGCAGGGAGGGCAAGTCGGACTAAGCGGGGCGATTCACTACGATGCGAATGCTCCGGCAAGCTTCCTAGGGAAGATTTCGGGGCGGAAGCTAACATGTCGTTTCGATGGCGTGGCCTTGCATAACATCGACATCGATTCTGCGGTTGTAGCGCGAGGAAACGAGCTGAGTTTCACCAACCTGACGGCTGGCGCGCCCGGCGGCAAGGTCTTAGGCGACGCGCTTCTGAAGCAGAACGACGATCTGCAGTTCACGGGAAGATTTTCCGGATTGAATCTCCGGCAAGTACTCGCGCTACGAGGATATTCGAATTCGTGGGGTGGGACTGCGAACGGAACGCTGCACGTGGCGGGAACCCTCGGCAAGCATAATTTTACGCTTCAGAGCGTTACACATATAGTTCCAGCCGGAACGGGGGTTCCTGTTTCAGGCGATCTGGATCTCTCATATAGACAGCTAGGGAACGAACTGGTCTTCGGAGCCTCACACCTGAATTTGCCGCATACACAAGCTTCGTTTTCGGGCATTGTGGGTCAAACTTTACATTTGACTCTGGACAGCACGGACCTTCATGAACTGAATGCTGTGCTGGGTGCAAAAGATCTGCCTCTCCCAATGATCGGGACGAATGGGAATGTTCATTTCGATGGCACAATCTCGGGTTCGTTGTCAAAAACATACGTACAGGGGAGCCTGACGGGCGCTCAGCTCCAATTCAGGAGTTTGGCTTGGCGCCAGTTTCGCTCGCACATCAATGCGGCGGAGGGCGGCATCGATTTTTCAGCACTGAGCGCCGATTCCGGTTCGTTGCACCTTACGGGTAGCGGGCATCTCGGGTTGGCAAATTGGATGCTACGACCGGATAGCACGGTTCGCCTTGAAGCGAAGTTTCAGAATGCGGACCTAGCGAAGATTTCGTCAGGCTTACTGCCGCCGAAGTTGCAAATCCTGCGAGGCGTGGGCTCGGGCTCCATGAATCTACGTGGATCCATCGATGATCCGCGCGGAGTTGTACGTCTGCATATCGACAATCTGGGTGCGTATGGACAGCGGGTCAACACCGTGCAGATCGACGCGAGCGTGGAAGGCGGCCGCGTGCGGATCACGCAGGGAACGCTGCAGGCTGGTCCGGCGATGCTGATGTTTTCCGGCTCGTACCAGCGAGATACGGCTTCGTGGGAAACAGGCCGGATAGACGTCAAGGCCGACAGCAACGGTTTTCCGCTGGCCAGCCTCGCCGCGGTGCGCAATTATGATCCAGGATTACAGGCGCGGATTGAGATACACGCGCAGGCGACCGCGAAGATTGCGGCGGAGCATCTAGAGCCGTTGAATGCCAACGGACGGCTGACACTTCGCGGCATCACGCTCAACGGCGTTCCCTACGGAAGCATCGCTTTGGATGTTGCGACGCACAGCCAGCAAATGGAAGCCCGCTTTTCCGGCGAGCTGCGCGAGACCCATGTCTCGGGTGCTGCACAGGTGCAACTTGCCGCTGGTCTGTCCGCAAGCGGCGAAGTTCATATCGACCGCATCAGCCTGTCGACCTTATGTGCGCTGGCAATGCCGGAGCGCAAGGCGGACGTGCCTCTGGATGGCTTCGTGCAGGGTGGATTCACGTTCAGCGGCCCGCTCGAAGATTTCGGGCAAATGCACGCGAACGTGCGGCTGGACCAGGCGGAGATAAAGTCTGGTGTTCCGGTCGCAGGGGAAACTCGCGAGCGTGCAGATCTTGTATTTCGGAACAACGGTCCTATTTTGGTGGATGCAGCGGATGGCGTGGCGATTATCCGTTCTCTAGAGATCCAGGGGAAAGACACAGCACTGAGTGTGCGCGGCGCTATTCCGTATCTGCAGCAGCGCAACATCGATATCAAAGCTGGTGGTTCAGCCGATCTCCGGCTTCTTCAGCTTTTCGACCCGGATTTGAGATCTTCCGGCGAATCCGTCTTGTCGATGTCGGTAGGAGGGCGGCTAGCGAATCCCACGGTTAATGGAACGCTGCGATTGAAGAACGGCTCGTTTTTTCTGAACGGCATTCCGAACGGGCTGACGGCCGTGAATGGAAAGCTGAACTTCGATCGCGACCGTGCAACACTCGAAGATTTGACGGCGCAAACCGGCGGCGGAAGCGTGTCGCTGACCGGGTTCGTTACGTACGGCGCGGCAGGCGACGCAATCTCTCAAACGCGCACAACGGCCGACCCAGGCCTGACCGGCCCGGGTGCCCCTCAGCCTGAGCGCTTTCTTCCGGGCTTCGTGTACCGGCTCCAGGGCAAGGCGGAGAACGTGCGAATGCGTTATGGAGGCAGCGGAAGCGTTACCGCGGATGCGGATCTGCAGCTCACCGGAACCAGCAAGAACAGCGTGCTTTCCGGGATCGTGACGGTTTCGCGAGTGGCAGTCAACGCAAACACAGACGTTGGGACGTTGCTCGCTTCGATTGCCGCACCGGGGCCAGCAAATGAACAGGACTTTCTAACTGGGTTGCAATTGGACCTCCGGATCGAGAGCGCGCCCAACTTGCAACTGACTACGGCGCTCAGCCGGGATGTAGAGGCCGATGTCGATCTGCGGCTGCGTGGCACCATCAACCATCCAGTCTTTCTTGGCAGCATCTCAGCGAATCAGGGCGATATCAGAGTTTTCGGCACCAAGTACAGCATCAATCGTGCGGAGGTGCGTTTCCTGAACCCAGTGAAGATTGAGCCGGTGCTCGATTTGGATCTGCAGACGCGCGCGCGGGGCGTGATTGTCGACATTACGATCGCGGGCACGCCCGGCAAGTTGAACATCAACTATCGCTCCGACCCGCCGCTGCAGCCCCGCGACATCATTGCGCTGCTAACAGTGGGACGCGCTCCCGATGCGGGTGCGAATGTTCCGAGCACAACCGCAAACGATACGAGCGCGCTGCAATCGAACGCCGACACGGTGCTGGGGGCGGCGATTTCGCCGAACTCGAGCCGGCTGCAAAAGCTGTTCGGGGTCGCCAACATCAAAATTGATCCCATGGTGCAGGGCATCACAAACACCATGCAGCGGCTAACCATTGAGCAACAGATTTCGCGGGATATCACGGTGACGTATGTGACCAACCTGTCGCAGACATCGGAGCAGATCTTTCGTTTGGAATGGGCGCTGAGCCAGCAGTATTCGCTGGTTGCGCTACGCGACGACAACGGCGAGTTCGGAATCGACATCCAATACAAGAAGCGGTTCAAATAGGCTCGCATGAAGCTCAGAACGGCGCAGGGTAAGCTCAAGATCGAGCACAGCATAATCGACGGGCTTCGGCCCGTGCTCGAGCGCCTGCTGCGAGACAATACACAGATACGCTCTGTGATACCCGGTGTCATCCGCCCGGTGCGCGATGCCAGAGGCAATCCGGTTATTCGCGTCACCGTGCCCACTACGAACGGCTGGAAAGCAATCGCGCTGAGCGCAGGAGCGCGCCAGGAATTGTTCATCAGCACGGCACTTTCGAAAGATCAAGTCGAAGCACTCATCCGCAGTGCGTTGGAGTCCGCTTAGGTGCGCTGCGTTGCGTTGTTTTTGGCGGCCGGTGCGTTGTCGGCGGCGCCTGTGACGTTCAATAAGGATATTGCGCCGATCGTGTTTCAGCACTGCGCCCCTTGTCATCACCCCGGAGGCGTGGGGCCGTTCCCGCTGCTCAGTTATCAGGACGTTCATAAACATGCGTCGCAGATCGGCGTGGTCACGCAACGCCGGTACATGCCGCCGTGGCCGCCGGAGCCAGGCTATGGGGATTTCGAGGACAACCGGCGGCTGAGTGACGAACAGATCCGGATGATTGCAGCCTGGGTCCAGCAGGGTGAGGCGGAAGGCAATGCGCGCGATTTGCCGCAAGCGCCGAAGTTCACGAGCGATTGGCAGATGGGCACGCCTGACTTGATCGTTCGCATGCCGCAGCCGTTTCGTATGCCTGCGAGTGGAAGCGACGTGTTCCGCAACTTCGTGATCAGCACCGGGCTCAAGGAGACGAGGTATGTGCGCGGGCTCGAGTTGAAGCTCGACAACACGCGCGTAGTGCATCATGCGAATGTCGTGCTGGACCGCACGCAAGAGCTGAGAAAGCGCGATGGCGAAGATGGGCAGCCGGGTTTTCCCGGCATGGACGTCATTACGGAAGCCTCCGCCAACGATTTTGATCCCGATTCGCATTTTCTGTTCTGGAAGCCTGGGAGCGTGCTGCATCCGGAGCCTGACGACATGAGTTGGCGACTCGATCCGGGAACGGACCTGATCTTAAATTTGCATCTGCAGCCGACTGGGAAAGCGGAAGCCGTGCAAGCCGAAATCGGGCTCTATTTTGCTTCTCATGCGCCGACGCGTTTTCCAATGCTGCTGCAGTTGGAGGACGATGGGGCGATCGACATTCCGCCCGGCGATCGCAATTTTGCAATCACCGATAAACTGACGCTGCCGATTGATGTGGATGTGCTGGCAATTTATCCGCACGCGCATTATGTAGGCAAAGTGGTGGAAGCGTGGGCCACGCTGCCGGACGGGAGCCGGCGGTGGCTGATCCGCATTCCCGATTGGGATATCAATTGGCAGGCAGTATATGAATACCGGCAGCCGGTCTCGCTTCCAAAAGGAACGACGGTGGCGATGCGGATCACGTACGACAACTCGGCGTCGAATCCGCGTAATCCGAATAATCCTCCCAAGCGGGTGCGCAGCGGAAACCGAAGCGAAGACGAGATGGGTCATGTGTGGCTGCAAGTCTTGCCGAAGCAGACGGGGAACGGCGCAGGAGAGGACCCGCGCCTAGCGCTGCAGGAGGCGGTGATGCGGCGGCGCTTGGAAAAATATCCAGCCGATTTCCTGGCGCACTACAATCTGGGCGCGCTGCTGCAGTTGCGCGGCAAATTCGACGAGGCGATCTCCTGCTATCGAGACGCTTTGAGAGCGGAACCGGAGAATGAGACGGCGCACAACAGTCTGGGCGCGGCGCTGCTGATGGACGATCGTATTCCGGATGCGATTGCGCAATTCCGGGAGACACTGCGTATCGATCCGTCGTATTTGAATGCGCGATACAACCTGGCGCGCGCGCTGGCGGCGACGGGTGACCTGAATGGAGCCGAGATGGAATTTGCCGCATTTGTGAAGGTGAAACCGGAGGACGGGCAGGCGCAGGCGGGGCTAGGAACGATCTATTTTAAAGAACGAAGGTTCGGGGAAGCGCTGGCGTGTTTCCGCGCGGCGGCGCGGCTTGAGCCGGGAAATGCCGATGTGAAGGCGAATCTCGGGACAGTGTTGGCGATCACTGGCGATCTGCCGGCGGCGGCTCAAGCTTTCGAACAGGCGCTACGCATTAATCCGGAGCATGAAGCTGCGCGCGCGAATTTGGCCAGGGTGCGAGCACAACTGGCAGCGCGGCAGTAGTAGAAACGCTTAAATCGGTCAAGATCCAGACCCGCGCTGCTTCAAGCGCGAGGCGGGAAGATCGCCGGCCTTCACTACGCGAATGAAATGATCCGTGAAGTGGAGAGCCGGGTGCAGTTCGACGTAGGGCATGTGGCAGCCGATGCAATCTCCGGTCTGGCGCTGGTCGGTATGGAAGGGCACAGGCCGTTCGATGGCCGTTGTGCCCGGTTGGGAAAGGCGCACAGGCCGTTCGGTGGCCCTTGTGCCCGCTTGGGAAATAGCCTGGGCGTCGTGGCAGGCGTGACATTTGGCGTTGTAGAAAGCTGGATCGTTGCGGCGGGCGTCCTGATGGGCGACGTGACAAGTCGTGCAGGCCAGCTTGCCGCTTGCGAAGCAGCGGCTCTTCATCAGCCGCAGCGGCTGGAAGCGAATATTTTCGAGCTGCGCATCGTCTACCGGCGGCTTGTTACGGTGGCAGTTGCCGCAGAATCGAACTTGCTCGGGCGGCGTGAGCTTGCCAGGATTTGAAGGCAGCTTTCCATTGCCGCGTGCATGATCTTCGGATCCGATATGGCACCGATTGCACTGTACGCCGGGCACGACCGGCTGCAGGTCGCGGGTGATGGCGGAGGAGTGGCAGCCGATGCAGGCCTGAAGATCGCGCCCGCTTTCCTTCAAGCCGAGCGCTGCTTGGGCATCGGGGGAAGCTCCGCCGTCCTGACCCACCGTGATGCCGTATTGATGGAGCTGCGGGAAATAGCTGACGCGGGATTCACGCATGGCGTCGGCTGTGCGCACGAGCGGCGTTTGGCCTTGCGCACCGGCTCCGAGCACCCACTCGATCAGACCGGTGGCTTGATCCGTGCCGCGCGCAGCGGTTACGGAAACGCCATCGGCCGAGGTCTGATAAGTAAACGCGTAGCCATCGCCGGATTCGCGCAACGGCTGCTGGGGCAGGTTCTGCACAAAGGCGCTCGAGAGCGCGGGCGACATGGCGTGGGCCATGCGAGTCTGGGCGTGGAGCTTAGCTTCCGCGGGATGGCAGGTGGCGCAATCCGTTGTCTGCGCGCCTAAGGCCGTGGCAAAAGAACACACCAGCGGCAAGGCCGCAACTGCCCACCTCATCGGATGCTCAAATGCTACTACATAAGGAGTGAAAGCCCTCAACCGCCGCCGCTTCCTCATCGGGTCTGCCGGCCTCGCCGCTACTCTGTACGCGCAGCAGCCAAAAGCCACTTTTCCGGCCGAACCGCGCCAACGCCTCAGCGTCTCCACTTACCCATTTCGCAGCGTAATCAAATCAGCCCATCGGAGGACGCCCGAGAACGCGAATGCAACTCTCACGTTGCAGGAGTTTGCAGCCTCGATTCCAAGCCGGTTTGAGGTGACCGGCATCGAACCGTGGAGTCCGCATTTCGAATCCACGGAGCCGGACTATATTCGGACTCTCGATGAAGCTTTCAGGAAAGCAGGCGTTCACGTGGTGGATATTCCGGTGGATGCAGCCGTGGAGCCATGCGGCGCTCGCGCGGACGACCGAGATTTGGCTCTCGGGACTTGGAAAAGGTGGGTCGATGCCGCAGTAGTTCTCGGTTCGCCCAGTATACGGGTTCATCTGCCGGAGGTGGGTGATGGGGATTGCGTTTTGCTCATGCTGCGGAGTCTCATTGAGTACAGCTCGAAGAAAAACATTGTGATCAATCTTGAGAACGACGATCCAAAATCGGAAGAAGCATTCCGCGTGGTGAAAGTGATCGAGCAGATCAACAGCCCGTTTTTGCGTGCCTTGCCGGATTTCTGCAATTCCCGGCTAGTGGGCGATGAGGAGTACACCTATCGCGCCCTGACAGCGATGTTTGCCCACGCGTTCAACATCAGCCATGTCAAGGACGAAGAGAGCGATGACGGGAAGGTCTACCGGGTGGATGTGTCGCGCGTGTTTGCGATTGCCAAAAAGGCCGGCTACCGTGGCTACTTCTCGATGGAGTGGGAAGGACAAGGCGACCCATATGACGGGACCAAGCGGCTTCTGCAACTGAGCCTGCAGAACTTGTCTTGACCGGCGGCTACTGTTGTTGGGCCGGCTTTAATTTATCGAGAACGCTCTTCGCTTCGTCCTTCTTGCCCGCCGCTACAAGCGTTTGCCCGAGCAGATAGGTGGCTTCACGATTGCGGGGATCGAGCAAGAGCGCCCGTTTCAGAATGCCTTCGGCATTCGACAGATTGCCGGTCTTGAAATAACACTTGCCGAGCAGGATATAGGGTCCGCTGTAGTCGGGATTCAACCAGACGGCACGTTCCAGGTCAGGGATTGCGGCATCCCAGCTCTGCTTGCGAGTGTAGGCATCGCCCAGGCGATACCACGCCATGGCAAAGCCAGGATTAAGGGCGAGTTCGGTGTTGAGATCGGCGATGCCCTCATCCAAGCGGCCTCGATAGATCGCGACTTCGCCCAGCAGGAAATGCGCCTGGGGCAGCTTCGGGTCGAGCGCCAGGGCCTTTTGCACCTCGGTGATGGCCTCCGGTTCGTACTCCTGTTTCAGCATCATCTCGGCGGCCACCAGGTGTGCCGCCGCAGATTCGGGCTTCAGTCCGAACAGCCGGGCGAAGGCTATTTCCGATTCCTCCGGCTGCTTGGTTTGCAGATAGGCGTAGCCGAGCATGTAGTTGGCTTCGTTGACAAAGGGCACTTTTTCGAGCCAAGGAATCGCTTTGGGGGCCTGCGACAGCATGAAATAGCTCTTGCCGATCAGCAGAACCGACTCTTTGTACTCAGCCGAGTTTGGGTCCTCGGCCTGGGCAGCTTCTTGTAGGGCCGGAATGGCCTCGGCATATTTTTGCTGTTTATACAGGTCCAAGCCGCGCTGGTGCGCGCTGTTTATAGCGCCACTTAGCAGCAGGATTACAAGCACTCCCAGCGGCATAACCGAAGTATAGTCGGGCTGTGGGGCGATGGATCATCGTCGTAGCCCAGCGCACATATCGCTCCTTAGTACCAGGGGGACTACTACTTTAGTTGCACTTTTCCCTTTCGATTCGTTTCTAAATCGATTAAACTAAACCGATGGTGTGAGTTGTAGTAGCTGTACCCCGTGCGTCAGAGGTGTCGCCGGGCTGCTGTTTTACAGTTTTGCTTCCAAGGAGAAGGTATGGTCCGCATACGCAGGGGATTTCTTTATTCCCTTTTAACGGTGTCTGTGTTGCTACTGATTTCGGGCGGTAGCGCCAGCGCACAACAAGTTTTCGGCAGCATTATAGGGACGGTTACAGATCCCAGCGGTTCTGCCGTGAATAATGCCAAGGTCACGATCACTGACACAACCAAGGGCACTTCGTCGGAAGTGATGACAAATGACTCTGGCCAGTACACGAAAGGCCAATTGATTCCCGACGTTTATAAGGTGTCGATTGAGGCGCCTGGTTTCCAAAAGGTCGTTTCGAACGACTTGACGGTGCAGGTAGACCAGTCGACGCAGTTTAACGCTACGCTGACGGTCGGCAACGTGAACCAGGAAGTGGAAGTCACGGCTGCGGCGCCTTTGCTGCAAACGGATCGTGCGGACGTGGCCCAGACGTTTACTTCGCAAGAAATTCAACAGTTGCCCAGCATTGGGCGCAACCTGCAATCATTCGAATTGCTGAATCCCGGTACGGTCAAGACCCCTTGGGCGCATGCTTCGGATGAAGACCCCCAAGGAAGTGTGCAGGGCGCCGTCAACGGCCTGCCGTTCTATATGACGGGCTATTACCTGGATGGGACGGTCAATCAGGATCCCATTCTGGGCATCATCGTCATTAACCCAACCTTTGACTCAGTGAATGAAATCAAACAGGCGAACCAGGACTACGACGCTGAATTCGATTCGTTTGCGGCCGGTCTTTTCACATATTCCACCAAGTCTGGAACGAATTCCTTCCATGGTGATGCCTTCGAATACCTGGAAGTGAACACTCCCGGGTTCCAGGATTTCGGCCGCAATCCGTTTACTGAAAATGCTGAGATTGGGCCGGGCGCCTACACGCCAACCACTCACTTCAATCAGTACGGCGGCTCGATCGGTGGACGGATCATCAAAGATAAGCTCTTTTTCTTCGGCGATGCGCAGTTGACCCGCAAGGAGTTGGGCGGCTCGGCGCTGGTCAGCGTCCCGACGGCACAGGACCGGACGGGGAATCTGAGCGACTGGCTGGCTCTGGGGTCCCAATATCAGATCTACTGCCCCGTTTACGGTTCGACCAATGCGGGGAGAGCGGTGCCAGGCAACATCTTAAGCACTGGCTTCTGCGGGCCTATGAGTCCTCAGGCACAAAATCTGTTGTCTTACTTCCCGTTGCCCAACACGGGCGGCGGACTGCCCTATAACAACTACGAAGGTTCCGGAAACCTGGCCGTCGACGGCAACCAATGGAACACGCGCTGGGATTACTATGGCAACGAGAAGAACACGTTCTTCGGTCGTTATAGCTATGCAGCCTTCACCGAGCAGGCGCCGGGCGTATTTGGAGAAGAGGCTGGCGGCATTAACTTCAACAACGCGAACTACGCTGGCAGTTCCCAGGCATTGAACCAAAGTGCATCGGCCGGTTGGACGTTCACCAAGAGCGCGACCACCATTAACGAATTCCGCTGGGGCTACGTCCGATACCACGTCACCGACGTTCCGAACGGCTATGGCTCCACGCCTGCTACTCAGGCCGGTATCCCTGGTTTGAATACGAGCCAAGTCACTTCCGGTATGCCTACTTTTGCGATCCAGAATCCGTTAGGCGCGGAGGAAGACCTGGGCTACTCGCTGCACAATAACCAATGCAACTGCCCGCTCGACGAATTCGAGCGTCAGTATCAATTTGTCGATAACGTCAGCCACATCGCAGGCAAGCACAGCTTCAAGTTCGGCGGCGATGTGCGCTATGCGGAGAACCTCCGCGTACCCAGCGACAGCCACCGCGCAGGCGAGTTGTATTTCAACGACAGTAATACCGGCCTCATCGATGTCGCAGCCGATACGACAACTTCAGGCTTGGGATTGGCGACGTTCCTGCTCGGGTCGGTCTCGAGCTTCAACCGGTACGTCAGTTCGAGCACGAACGCTCAGGAACGCCAGAAGCGGCTGTTCTGGTACGGCCAGGATGAGTGGCGACCCACCTCGAAACTGACCATCACCTACGGCCTTCGTTGGGAAATGATCTTCCCGGAAACCGTCAATGGTCCTGGCAACGGCGCTGAGCTGAATGTAAACACCGGCCTGGTGGATGTGTTCGGCGAAGGACTGATCAGCAGCCACGGCTACCAACAAACGAACTGGCACGACTTTGCGCCGCGCCTGGGTATCGCGTACCAGCTTGGCTCGAAAACGGTCATCCGCACCGGCTATGGCTGGACATATTCGCTGGGGACCTTCGGTTCGACGTTCGGTCACAACGTGACGCAGAATCCTCCGGTGTTGGTCAACCAGACTCTGACCCAACAGGGCATCAACAATACCAACTACTCGGATGTGTTTACTTTGCCGAATGGCACGCAAACCGTCAACGGGTTGGCCGTCGGTCCCCCGGTACAAACTCTGCAGCAACCGGGTCCGAACGGCACCTTCGCACCGGCTACCACCGGCGTCTACATCAAAACTCGACCAGGCATTTTCACGATGCCAGTCGCCTACGCTTATAACTTAACCGTGCAGCAGCAGCTCTCACCCAAGATCTCTGTTTCTGGCGGTTACGTCGGTAACTCGACGAGGCACTCCTCGCTTGGGACGGGAAATGACTACGACGAGAATCCGGAACTATTTATTCCGGGCGATGCGGCCATCGCATCTACTCTGCGGCCCTTCAACGGCCTCTATGGTCCTAGGTATGACTATGGATGGAACGAAGGCGTAGACTGCTATTGCAACGATGCCAACAGCCAATACAATTCGTTCCAGGGCATCTTCACTGTGAAGAATCTGGCAGGTTACACCCTACAAGGGAATTACACATACCAGGTTGAAAAGGGCGACGGTTATGGACCCTCTTCGAACTACACGTTCCTCTATGATCGCCCGCTCGGCTACGGGGACTCGAATCTGGTGCCTCACCAGCAGTGGGTGCTCGCGAACGTCTATGACGTTCCCTTCGGTAAGGGACGCCACTGGGGTGCGAACTCCAATAAATTGGTAGACGGCGTGTTCGGCGGCTGGCAGGTGAGCGGAATCTTCACATATTACAGCGGGATTCCGTTCATGCCGAACATCGGATCTTACCCGTCGTGTACCGATTTTACTGCCACTACGTGTCCTGCCGCGGATTCAACCGGTCAACCGTACACTGGACCGAATAGCGTCCCGGATGTAGGGTCGGGGAGTCCGTACACGTCCACCCAAAACCGGTATACCTGGATCGTCACGGAAACGCCCCAGCAACTTGTCGCCGGTCAAGGACCGTTCAAGTTGCCGGCTCCGAATACGTTCGGTAACTACCCGATCGACACTCTCATCGGACCGCAATTCGTGAACCTGGACGCCTCGCTCATGAAGGTGTTCAGCTTTACGGAGCGCTTCAAGTTCCAGTTGCGCATGGATGCCACTAATTCGCTAAACCATACGAACCTGTCGACCCCAAGTAATAACGTTACGGGTGGCACGGCCGAGCAGATTACCAACATCGCCTTCAACGGCAACGGCTACACCATGCGCCGGCTGCAGTTCTCCGGCACGTTGAGCTGGTAATCAAATCACAGAGCCAATAAACCACGGACCGGCAGGGCGCAAGCTCTGCCGGTTTCCCTTTTTAGCGCGCCCCTTTTCCTTCTACTACTGTCACGACGCGATTCGCTTTGACGCCCGTGATTTTGTCAACCTGTCCGCTGGGCCAGTGAATTTCCAGGTCAGCCTTGGCAGCCTTTTTCAACCCGAAGTGAACGCGCAAGTCACTCTGCGAAATGTAGCTGCCGCCGCTGCGTACTTCATCCATTTGGCGGTGTTCGCCTTCGGGGGTGCAATAGATCCGTGCGCCGATTCCTGATCGGTTCGACCTGGTTCCTACTGTCTTTACCTTCAGCCAGTTATTTCTTACAGTGCTGTCACAACGCAGTAACTGCGGCATATCGTTTACGCAGTTCACCACTATGTCCAAGTTGCCGTCGTTGTTGAAATCGCCAATCGCGCAGCCGCGTCCGGCGACTTGCTCCAATATGCCGGGGCCCGCAGCGAGCGACACATCTTCAAATTTCCCGTTCCCAAGATTGTGATAGAGAACCTTGCGCTCGCGATATCCGGATTCGCTCGCTTTCTCGCGAACCTCCGGATAGACGTGCCCATTGCAGGTCAGAATGTCCGGCCAGCCATCGTTATCGAAGTCCAGAAAGCACGCGCCCCACCCTAAAAAGCGCGTGTTCCGCCCCAGCCCGGATTGAAACGTAACATCTTCAAAGTTGCCGGCGCCGAGGTTCCGGTACAGGCTTGAGGTGTCGCCGGCGAAGTTTGTCTTCACGATGTCGAGCTTGCCGGTACCATAGACGTCGGCCGCCGAAACGCCCATGCCGGCTTGCGTTTTGCCGTCTGCTCCGAACGCGACGCCAGCTTCCAGCCCGATATCGGTAAATGTGCCGTCGTGATTGTTCCTAAACAACGCGGAGGGAGCGGAATCGTCGGCTACATAGATATCCGGCCAGCCATCGCCGTCGAAATCTCCGACCAGAACGCCCAGCCCGTAGGTGCCGTTTTTCTTCCAAATGCCAGCCTTTTCGGAGACATCCGTGAATGTGCCGTTACCGTTGTTGTGAAAAAGGATATCTTTTCCGCCTTGCAATCCAGGAGGACCACACGCCACCACGAGGCCTTCGTAAAGGCACGGGCCGCTCTCCGGCAAGGGCGCGGTCTTCGGATCGAAATCGATGTAATTGGCGACGTACAGATCGAGGTGTCCGTCGCGGTCGTAATCAAGGAAAGCGCAGCCTGTGTTCCAGCGCTTCAGGCCCGTTGCGGTGCGCGCCGTCACTCCTGCCTTCGCGGCAACGTCAGTGAACGTGCCATTGCCGTTGTTGCGATAGAGCGCGCAATCTCCCCAATAGGTCACAAACAGATCGTCATGCCCATTGTTGTCATAATCGCCTGCGCACACGCCTTGGCCCCACCCGGTACGCGCCAAGCCGGCCTTGAGCGTGACGTCTGTAAAGGTGCCGTCGCGATTGTTCTTGTAGAGGCGGCTGACCGGCTCGGCCCCGGCAGGGAACGTTGTGTCAAAGCGCGTGCCGTTCACGAAAAAGATATCGAGCCATCCGTCGCTGTCGTAATCGATGAAAGCGACACCGCAGCCGGTGGTCTCGAGCAGATATTTGTTGCTGTTCTCCGCGCCGAAAATCGTTTTCGCATTCAGCCCGGCCTCCTTCGCCACGTTCACGAATTGCACGCCTAACGGGAGACCGGCAAGCAATTGGTCCAGGGAAAAGACAGGCAAGCTGGCACACAGCGACTTTACAAACTGTCTGCGCGAGAACATGCGCTAGCGAGGACCTCCCGCAAGCGGCTTCATAAAAGTTCCCCCGCGCATGCCCTGGTCGAGCGTGTTGGCGAGCTCGGCGTCCTTCTCCTTTTTCAAACGCGAGCCGGTTGCGAACATTTCCTCGCTGCCCGTTTTATCTCCCTTCATGCGAAGAATTTGCCCGAGCGTGTTGTACGGCCCCGGGGTGCCCGGGTCCAGCCGGATCGCTTCTTTCAACTCCGCAATCGCAGAATCCAGGTCGCCGCCCTCTTTCAGCGCTATACCCAACATGTAGTGAGCTTCGGCGTAATCTGCGCGAATCGCGATAGCGGCGCGCATCTGTTCCGACATGCCTGCGAAGTCACCTAGTTGCCAGTCTGCAATTCCCAGCGAATAATGGGCCTCGGCTAGAGATGGATCCAGCCGTATCGCTTCTTTAAATTCGTTCTGCGCAGCCTCGAGCTGGTCTTTCATTTTCAGCGCAATTCCAAGATCGTAATGCGCTACAGCCGAGTTGGAATCGGCAGCTACGGCTTGGCGATAGGACTCTTCGGCGGAATCGAACTCACCTTTCTTGAGATGCGCATAACCGATGTTCATGATGGCCGGGAGGTCTGCCGGATTGTGAGCCAAAACTTTGTGTGACTCCTCAATCCCTCGATCCGGTTGCCTGATTTCAATCAGCAGATAGGCGTAGCTGTCTCGAAGAGAATCATTCGAGGGATCGATTGCGAGTGCGTGGCCGTCTGCATCCACAGCTCCGGGTAAGTCGCCCTTATTCTGCAGCGCACGCGCCAGATCCTGCCAAGGCGCGGCTTTGGAGGCATCCAGCGTGACAGCTTGCTTCAACTCTGTTGCGGCGGCGTCGAAATTATTTAGCTGCAGATACGCTGTTCCCAGCCGGTAGTGATAGTCGAAGACATTCGGAGCGAGCTTCGCGGCGGTCTGCAACTCCGGCAATGCTTGATCGCGATCACCTGCCTGCCAGGTTGCAATACCGAGATGGTAGTGCGCCGCTGCATACGATGAGTCGAGCGAAAGCGATTTTTCGAAGTGCTGAATGGCTTCCGGTCCGTGGCCCAGGACTGCGTACAAGAAGCCGATCCGGTCTTCCGATTGGGCCGAAGGCGGCGCCGCATGTTCGGCTTCGGAAAGCATCGTGAGCGCTCCGTCCTTGTCGCCGGAGCGGATCAACTGCTCGGCCTTCGTCGCTAGCTCTTCAGGCGTGTCCGCCGTCAGCGGCGCGCAAGCGCAGAGCGCGGCAACAAACGCGAAAAGTGCTCTCAATCACGCCATTATACGGCGTTGCAAGGATTACAGCGTCCGCACCATGTGGTCCGGGCAGGCCAATTGCGTCTGTGCCAAGAGGCGGCTAGGGAGATCCATTCCATGCTTGGCCAGGAACGGAATGATCGAATAAAGCCGCTCTTGCAAGTGCCCATGCGGATAAATCAGATTCATTAGATACATCGCATCATGGGTCGCGCGTTGATCCCTCCGCATGCTCTCCCGCGCCGCTTTCCGCGAGAGCTTGTCGAGCTGATAGAGCACCTTGGAGGCGCTCTTTTTGGCGGCCGCCTCGAGGGTCGGATCGAAACTCCGCAAGCTTGATTGCAACTGTTCAATAGAGCCAGCAACGTTCGACTGCAGCTTCGCGAACTCATCGCCGAGAGCTGGCGGGACCAGCCGCGCCGCCATGAGGCCTTTCACCTGCTCCTGATGATCGAGGATTTGCAACACGCTCAAATCGAAGCGGCGCAGCAGCTTCGTCGCGGGCGAATCCAGCAGTGTAAAGCTGTTTCGCGGGAAGATGACCGGCATTCGTCCCAGCAGCTTCTCATAGAGGACTTGCGCCTGCGCCATGTACGCGATTTCCGATGGACCGCCGATATAGGCGACCGTCGGCAGCAGATAGTCCTGCATCACCGGCCGCAGCAGCGCGTTGGGCGAAAGCCGTTCGGCTTGCTTGCGCAGCTCGGTGAGGCCGTAGCTTTGGTCGCGCGCAATGAACCGTCCTTCTTTCCACCGTAAGGCGACGCGCTTGTGCTCTCCGATGAGGAACAACAGCGACGTATCGTCGTCGATGTGCACTTGCGCGTGATATCCGGCCGCTGTTAGACGCTCGTTGCGTTGCCGCAACGCTGTTACCAGTTCGGGAACGCCTTCGGCCGCCTTGGACATAAATCCCGCAGCAATCTCGCGAACCGCCGGCGCCAGGGGATCTAGATACAGCAGCCCACAGCCGCTCAGCACGTCTTGCAACAGAGCTCGAAATGCCGCGCCGAGCGTCACACCGGGGCGATACGACTCCGCGACCTTCTTGACCACTTCGTCTGCGAACGGCAAGCCACCGAGCGCGGCACGTAATTCCGCAAGTGGTACTTCCGCGGGCGTCACCTCGCCGACCGGGCCACCATTTGCCACCGCGCTGATGACCGACAACTTGACCGGAGTTGCGTGCTCGTCGAACACCCACGCGTGGTCGACTTCCGCCAGATCATGGTCTTCGGTGGCTAGCCAAAACAACGCGACGGCGCTGACACCCTGCTGGTTCAAGTGCTCCGCCACCTTCACGGCTGTGAGCGCCTTGAAAATTGTGTAAGCCGGGCCTGAGAACAGCCCCACCTGTTGTCCGGTGACTACCGCCACGGTTCCGGGACGGGCGAGTCTTTCGAGCGCTGCCGATTCGCCGTTCTGCTCGCGAAGCGCGTTGACGATCGCTTGCCGCCGCGATTCGGGGAACTGAATGCTCCTGGCAGCCGCGGCTAGTGCGTCCGGGTCTGCAAAGTTGTGCCCGTAGAACTCGCGTACTCTATTGAAATCATAGAGATAATCACCAAATAGTTTGGTAGTGCCGGGCAGGGAGGTTTGGCGGATACACGACGACTCCATGGGAAGTGCGCAGTTACCAGATGAGGCGCGCTGGCCTAAAGTTACCAAACTTCACCATAACCAGTAGACAATGGAGTGAGATGGACGAACAAGAATTTAGGACTCGGGCGGATTCGTCTTTACAATCTCTTTACAAGCGGCTTTCGGAGGCCTCAGACCGCTACGGCTTCGAACCGGATTTTAATGCCGGCGCACTCGCCATCGAGTTCGACGAGCCGAAGGGGAAGTTTGTGGTGAGCCCCAACACGCCCGTCCGCCAGATTTGGGTTTCGGCGCATTCGAAAAGCTTCAAACTCGAGTGGGATCCGGCAAAGCAAGCATTCGTGTTGCCGGGTACTCAGCAAACTCTTCAGGAGTTAATCGCTTCGGCCATCGCGCAACAATTGGGCGAGCAGGTCAGCTTGTAACCTTTGTGGCCGGCGTCTACATTGCTTACCCGTTCTGCCGCCAGAAGTGCACCTTCTGCAATTTCGCTTCGGACGTGTCCTCATCCGATACGCGGCGGCACTACGAAGAAGCGATGCTGAACGAAGTCCGTGCTTACAACTGGGAGTGGCTGCCGGAGACGATCTATTTCGGCGGCGGCACGCCCAGCTTGATGCCCTTCGATTTCGTGCGCGAGCTGCTAAAGGCGATGCCGTGCGGCCAAATTCGCGAAATGACACTAGAATGCGCGCCGGGAACCGTCACGGCGGAAGCGGCGGCGGTCTGGGCCGGGTTCGGCATCAATCGCGTCAGTCTCGGCGTGCAATCGTTCGTGACGCCGGAGCTGCGGGCGACGGGTCGCGGTCATACCGCCGAAATCGTCGAACAAGAGATTGGCATCTTGCGCGATGCCGGTATTGCAAATATCAATGTCGACCTGATTGCTGGATTGCCAGGCCAGAACAGCGAATCGTGGCGTACGTCGCTCGACTGGATTGAGCGGCTGGCGTTGCCGCACGTGTCGGTTTACATCTTCGAGATCGATGAAGACAGCCGCCTGGGCGGGGAAATCCTCCGTGGCGGCGTCCGATATAGCGCGACCGACGTTCCGAGCGACGATCTCACGGCCGAACTCTATGAGACCGCTGTCGATCGGCTTGCCGCGCTGGGCATCTCGCGTTACGAGATCTCGAATTTCGCGCGCGCCGGCGCCGAATCGCGCCACAATCTCAAATACTGGCAACTCGAGCCGTATGTCGGCTTCGGCCTGGACGCCCATTCTTTCGACGGGAGCCATCGCTGGAGCAATCCCGATACTTTAACCGACTATTTTGCGCTTCGCAGCGGCGTTCGCAGCGAAGCTGATCGCGTTGAGGAGCGGTTCTTCGTCGGGTTGCGGTTGATGCGCGGCATTGAACCGACCGCAGACGAGTGGTCGCGATTTACCTTACCGATCGGGAAATGGCTACGCGAGGGGATGCTCGAGCGGGACGGGTCGCGGTTGCGCCTTTCTCGCCGGGGCATTCTCGTTTCGAATGAAATTTTTCAGGATTTTATCCATGCTTGAGCATGTAATCGATCTGCGCAGCGACACGGTCACCAAGCCGAATGAAAAGATGCGCGCCGCCATGGCACACGCCGAGGTCGGCGATGATGTGTACGGCGAAGACCCAACCGTGAACCGCCTCGAGGAGCGTGCGGCGGAAATTTTCGACAAAGAAGCTGCATTGTTTGTACCAACAGGTAGCATGGGCAACGCCATTGCGGTCAAGATGCACACCCGCCATGGCGAAGAAGTGATCTGCGAAGCGCGCTCTCACGTGATTGATTGGGAACTCTCGATGATGGCCTGGTTCTCCGGCTGCCTTGCACGGCCGATTCATGCCGGAGACGGTATTCTCTCGTGGCGACAAATCGAGTCTGCTGTTCGCGCGAAGAGTCCACACAATGCGCCCACAGCTCTTATTTGTTTGGAGAATACGCACAACATGGCGGGCGGGACGGTATACGCGCTCGATGCCATCGATGAAATCTGCGCCGAGGCACATGGGCGCGGGCTGAAGGTTCATATAGACGGGGCGCGCATCTTCAATGCCTCCTCTGCCACGGGCGTGCCCGTTTCACGCATCGTCCGCGGCGCCGACTCGGTGATGTTCTGTCTTTCAAAGGGTCTAGGTGCGCCGGTTGGGTCGCTGCTGGTAGGCAGAGCCGACGAGATCGCCGAAGGCCGCCTGTATCGCAAGCGCTTGGGTGGTGGCATGCGGCAAGCGGGTGTACTCGCGGCGGCGGGATTGATCGCGCTAGACGAATCGCCGGCGCGGCTTCACCAGGACCATGAGAACGCCCACTATCTCGCGCTGCGGCTCGCCGAGGTTCCAGGTATAGAGATCGACCCCGCTGATGTCGCGACCAACATCGTGATCTTCGATATCTCCGGGCTCGGCATGTCGACTCAGGAGTTCAGCCAGAGGCTCAGATCGCGGGGCGTGCTGGCCAATGGCATCGATCGAACGCACATGCGCGTCGTTACGCACGTGGATGTGGATCGCGCGGATTGCGAGCATGCGGCGCGAGTGTTGGCCGAAGCCGCCTCGGAAATCGCGGTGCAAAGCAGCGCAGTTTGATAGTATCCAGTCGATGCTCATCCTGTCAGCAACGCTGGCCGTCTTTGTCTATGGACTGATCGCGCCGATCCTCGGGGCGCTCCTGCCGACCTATAACCTCTCCGCCGGGCAGAATGGCACGCTGGCCATGCTGCAGGCCATCGGCTTGGTGGTGTCGTCTCTTTCGGCGGGCCCCATTATCGATATAAAGGGCAACAAAGTCGCGCTGCTCACCGGTCTATCGCTGATCATACTGTCGCTTGTGGCCGCGCCGAATGCAGGCGGTTACGGCGGGCTGTTGCTCATCTATTTTGTGTTGGGCGTGGGCGGCGGGACGGTAGTTACGGCTGCAAATGCCCTGGTCGGCGCCGTCGAGCCGAGCAGGCGCGGTTCCGCGCTCAATTTCATTAACCTGTTCTTCGGGCTCGGCGGCATTATCACGACCTACGTTGCCAGCGAGCGAGTCAATCCCGCCGTGGTCTGCTACGGAATCGCGGCGCTGGCCGTGGTTGCGCTGCTGGTCAACGCCGCGACCAAAATGCCCGCGGCCGCTGGACGTGCCAATTTTCAGCCCGGCGACGTCCCACGGCTGTTCTCGCAACCGGCGCTTCCGTTGTTGTGCTTCTTCCTGTTCCTTTACGTTTCGTGCGAAGTCGGCGTTTGGAATTGGCTCAAGCTCTATCTCATCAGCGTTCATTTCGATCCAACAGCGGCTGGGCACGTTGTGAGCTATGGATTCGCGTTTGGAATCCTGGTCGGCCGCGTGGTCGTGTCTCGCCTGCTGATTCGGATTCCCGCCTTGGCTGTGACTCTAACGGCGGCCATCCTGATGGCCATCACCACCTATGCAATGTTGAATCTTACGTCTCAAGGTGCGATCACGGCCGCCGTCTTCTGCGCGGGTCTGGCTATGGCACCGGTCTTTCCAACCACGCTCGCCATTACCGGAGATACGTTTAGCCGCGCCGCCGCTACCGCCTTGGGCATCGTCATCACCTGTGGCTGGATCGGCCTCGCGGTGAGCTCAAAGATTATCGATGCCCTTGCTGGACCCGAAAACGATTACCGTCGCGGTCTCATGTTGATCCCGGCGTTCGCGGTGCTGATGGTACTAGTGAACTTAGTACTGCGGCCGGTACTGAACCGCCACGTTGTCCCGAAGCAAGTCGGCGTGTAAATGTCGCTGCGGCGTCGCTCATTGGGGTACCGCATCTGGTGCAGAAAGCCATGGTTTGGTCTCCGGGGACGAAGAAGCAGAGGCCGCATACCACGGTTCCAGTACTGCAGTGTTTGTGAGAACGGCCGATGCGAGTTCAAGAGTCACAGGGTTATAGCAATTCCGGCGGTTCTAGCATAAACTCATAAGAACCATGGCTTTTGAGCCTGGAGGGGTGATATGGCATTTTGTCCGAATTGTGGAGCGCAAGTGACGGGCACATTCTGCCCAAATTGTGGAACAGCGGTGGCGGGTGCCGGTAGTGGCGCTGGTCCTACCGCCAACCCGACTCCGGGAGCAGGCTATGCACCGCCTCCGGTAGGAGTGCAAGCCGGCGGCCTGAGCACCAACGCCGCAAGCGCACTCTGCTATTTATTTGGCCTGGTGACTGGGGTGATCTTTCTCGTGATCGCTCCCTACAACCAGAACAAGACAGTACGCTTCCACGCGTTCCAATCGATCTTCTTTAATCTCGGTGTCATCGTATTCTACATTCTTTGGGGGATCCTGAGCTTTTTCATCGCGATTATCACGCATGGATTCGGCTTCCTGCTGTATCCTCTATTTGGGCTGGCGATTTTCATCATCTGGCTGTACCTAATGTATTCGGCCTACAACAACAAGATGGTGAAACTGCCGCTGATAGGCGATTTGGCCGCCAAACAAGCATAAACCGGCGCAGGATTGCTTCCAGCGCGCACAAAGGGCAACAAACGCCCTGTGCGCTCACGATTGCTTCCAGCGCGCACAACGGGCAACAAACGCCCTGTGCGCTCAAGCTGACCACGTCGCATACTGAAGTAGTGAGATATTGCTTCATTCTTTTGCTCGCCGTTGCAGTTGCGGCGGGTAGCGAAGATATAAGTCCGCGCGTTGGCACGATTGAGATCTACGGCGCGCACAAAACTTCCGTTCAAAAGATCAAGAACGCGCTGGGAGTTGGGCCCGGCGACCTGATGCCCTCCCGCGGAAGCGTCGAAGACCGCATCGACAAAATACCCGGCGTTCTTGCCGCACGAGTGGAAGCGGCCTGCTGTGACCAACGCAAAATGATTTTGTACGTCGGCGTGGAAGAAAAGGACGCGCCGCACTTCGACTTCCATCCGGCGCCGACTGGCGATATCACGCTGGCCCCCGGTCTCGCGGACAAGTATCGTGATTTCCTGGACGCCGTCGCGGGCAGCATTCGTGGCCGCAATGCCGACGAAGACCTGACCAACGGCTATTCGTTAATGGCCGACCCGGAATGCCGCAACCTCCAACAGGACTTCATCCCGCTGGTCGCGCGCGACCTGACATTGATCGATCAGGTGCTGCGCGAATCGTCCAATCCGGAACAACGCGCCGCTGCGGCGTACCTGATTCAGTACGGGCCGCGCAGTGCGCATAGCTCAAAATTCATTGTGGATGCTTTGCAATATGCCCTGCGGGACCAGGATGAGACAGTTCGTGAAAACGCCATGCGAGCGCTCCACGCGGTGGCGGTCGGCGGCAAGCTGCATCCCGACCAGCAGGTGCACATCGAGCCGACGTGGTTCGTGGAGCTGTTGAACTCGGTTGTCTGGTCAGACCGTCACAACGCAACGCTCGCGCTGGTGAACCTGACCGACACTGGCGATCCTGAGACGCTGGCCCTAATTCGCGAACGTGCGCTGGCCTCCGTCATCGAAATGGCGCGCTGGCACGATCTGCAGCACGCACTGCCCGCCTTCATCCTGGCGGGCCGCCTGGCTGGTCTGGACGAGAAAGAGATTCACGCGGCCTGGCTCAGCGGCGATCGAGAATCAGTTCTTGATCAGGCTCTGCATCCAAAAAAGAAACACCGGGAACTGAAGAAGCAGGCGTAACCAGCTCCGGGGCTTGTACGGGCACAGCCGCGGCTGGCTCCGTAACCTGCGCGCGCGTCTCTTCCTCATTGCCGCTGGTGACCGGCATGTCACATGCGCAGCAGTCGCTGCAGCGATGGCAGCGCTGGCAAACGTGATTGCTGCAGGCGTCTTTCGTGCAGTAAACGCAGATCGCGCGTGAGGCTTCGCCGCAAATCGAACAGGTGAACGTGGCTACTTCCATCAATACTTCTTTTTCTTAGAACTGGAGGGAGCTTCTTTGCTGATGATACCGCGGCAACGCTGCGCCTCTTCATCGGCGATCTTGAAATTCTGTTCCGTGCTGCCCGCCAGATCCTCCAGGTAATCGCGAAGTCGCTGCCTACTGTCAAAGCTGTGCGCAACATATGCGCCCAGCTTTTCGGACATGGCACGCGGCCCGTATCTTTGAGCGCCTTCATCGAGCGAGCGCATCGATACTTCCAGCGCCTCGAACCGGAAATACGTATCGAGCGCCAGCGACAAGCTGTCGGTCTTCTGCGACAGGCGCTGCGTGCTGACCAGCACATCCTGGAGCTGCCGCTGCGCGGTCTGCCATTGCAGAATGTAAGTGCTGGAGGCGCCTTTGTCGACCCATTGCTGCGGATTCAACTGCGCGAGCAAGGGCTTCAATTGGTTTGTCTGTGCCGTCAGAGCTGCGAGGATCGTGCGCACGTCCCAGGGCGTTTCTAATCCGGCGGGCTGCTGTTGGCCCCAGGCGGCGCAGTTGGCGGCGATTCCAATAGCGCAGAGGAAGAAGATTCTTCGCATTGCGAAAACTAGCGAGCGGGCGGCTGCGCGGGGGCGGACGCCGATACCGCGAGCAATTTGTCTTCATCCTCCGGTTCGGCGTTGTGGCTGCCGCCGTGCCCGAAAGCTGACAATACCTTCACTGTATATCGATAGAGAGAACCGCGGTCGACGCGCCGCGAGATCGGCTCATCCTTCTTTACAAGGATGGCGTCGACGGCGCGCAGCAGAGTCGGCTCGTTTCGCGGTAGAAGCGTATGCTGCACGGTGACTTCGCCTTCGAGCACATCGATGCGCACGGTGTCGTCCTCGTCTACCGCAATGGCGAAGGTTGCGGCTTGATGATGTGCGCTGACGATCGCCACTGGACAGAAGACCCGTTGCTGAGATTGTCCCAGAGTGGGCCGCAAATGGATGCGAACTCGCCCGGCCAGCACATCCAATAGGTCACCCGCGCTCGCCGTGTTCTCGCGGAACACAACCCTCGAATTGGCGAATAGATCGAAGCTGCTTCCGCCTCCCACTTCGAAGTGTGCATAGCCGTCCGGGCCGGTGGTGATTGTCTGCCGAACGGGGACGCGTTCTCCACTGCTTAGCGCCCAAGGCTGCGCATCCCGAATCCGAGTAACTTGGCCGGTAACGATGGTTGCATGGGCTTCGTACACTTGCAGGATCGGATCCTGTGCATAGGCCGCCGCCGCCGCAATCATCGCCGCCGCAAGCGCCTGTACGCCAGCCTTTCGCATGGTCAGCTATTTCATTGTTCCATATTCAACGGCTGACGTTCTTGATCTGATCTGCGCGTTGGCGCGCCTGGATCTGTTCTGCGAGCGCTAACTCGCGCGAGGCTTGAGCCGGCTGGCCGATCTTGCGCAGCGCCGTGCCGAGCACGTAATGCGCCTCGAAATAATTGGGATCGAGTGCGATCGCACGACGCAAATGGTCTATCGCCGGCCGTGTTTGCCCGATAGCAAGCTCAGATTTACCAAGCTCGAACAGCGCTTCCTTGTACTTCGGGTTCTCCGCCACGGCGGCGCGAAAATGTTCGAGGGCTGCGGCGGGTTCGTTCTCCTTGCGCAGGATCTGGCCCAGCATGCAGTTCGAGACCGGATCCTTCGGATAACTAGCCAGCTCCTGCTCAAACTGTTGCTTGGCGAGATCCACCTTGCCTTGCTTCCAATAGATCAGGCCCAGGCCGGAATGCACGCCCAAGAATTTCGGGTCCACCTTTTCGGCGGCTTCGTATTCGGCTTGGGCGTCGGCATCGCGCTGCATCTTGTCATACGCCATGCCCATCATGACGTGCGCCTCGGGCGCGTTCGGATTGATGGCCATGATCCGGGCGAACACCTCCGCCGCGCCGTGGTAGTTCTTACTCCGCAGATAGGCGTTGCCTAACATGTTGAGCGTCTGTAAATCGCTCGGGTTGGCGAGGCTCGCGCGCTCCAGGTAGTCGGCCGCCTCGGGATAGCGGTCGAGGGCGAATAGCGTTAGTCCTGCGAGATCCAACGATTGAAAGCTGGGAGTCGATTTCGCGAACCATTCGAGCAGCGGAAGCGCTTCCTGATACCGCGCGGCGCGGAAGTATGCAATTCCGAGATTTCGTTTCGTGACCGCGTCGTCAGGTTTGATCTTGAGCGCGCGATCGTACATGGCAATGGCCTCCGCTTCCTTGCCTTCTCGCGCCAGCGCAATCGCAAGATCGTTCAGAATCTCGAGCGATTTCGGCTGTAAGACGAGCGCCTGCCGGAACGCCTTTTCTGCGTCGGTGTTGTTGCCGCTCTGCAAGGCTTGCGAACCTTCAACAAGCAAGGTTTGAAGATCCTGCGCACAAACCGGATGGGTGAGCGGAAGCAGGAAGAAAAAGGCCGCCCATGCATGAGCGGCCCTGGTGACTACCGAACGCACAAGCTAGAAGTATAGCTTGGCGCCGATTTGCACATTGCGTGGGTCATGCGCGGCGAGAACTTGCCCGAAGTTAGACGAATTGAGGTTGTTGCTAATGCCCGGGCTGCCATTGAAGTAACTGGCGAAGCTAGTGTGATTGAACGCATTGAAGGCTTCAAGACGAAGTTGCAGATGCGCGTGCTCGCCGAAGCTAATATTCTTCATCAGCGTCATGTCCCAGATCTGCATTCCGGGACCCAGGATCGGTGCAATGCCGGACGATCCGAAGTGACCGACGGCCGGAGCGAAGGAATTGGTGCTGAACCATTGCGCGATGGTCTTTGGATAATTGATTGGCGAGACTGCATCCGGAAGGATCAAGCCAACGCCGGAATATCCGGCCGCGGTGAGACCGATTCCACCCGGATACGTGCCTGCCGCACAGCCGCCCGCGACGGCTACACATTGAAACGGGTCGGTGCCCTGGAAGATATTGATCGATTGGCCGCTTTCGATGGTCGTGATGCCGGAAAGTTCCCACCCGCCCAACACGTGGCCGGCAAAGCCTCGTTGATCTTTGAAGATCGGGAGTTGCCAAACATAATTCGCGACGAAAATGTATGGAGTATTGAGCGTCGACGGCCCGTAGTTCGCCGCAAAGTCATAAGAATCTTGAGGTCCCTGGCCGCGATCAACCGGCATATCGGTCAGGCTCTTCGACCAGGTGAAGGCGAGGCCGGCGGTCAGGGAATTGGTGAACCGCTCGTTCATCGTGAACTGCAGCGAATGGTAGTTGCTGTCGTATTCGGGGACCCGCGAATCGATGGCGCCGTATCCAAGGTAAGGACGGATCGCATTCACATCAACTGTCGGGTTCGCCTGGCGTACGGCGAGAGTCGGCTGATTTAAATCTACATCGCCGAGCAAGTGCGTGCCCTTGGTTCCCACATAGGCGATTTCGACCGTTGTGTTGCGGACGATCTCACGCTGGATGGAGAAGTTCCAATCCTGATAGTTCGGCACTTTGAATGTGGGAGTACCGGTGGCGACCAAGTGCGCTGGCCCGAGGGATGGACCGGCAACTACGCCCGCCGTGGGGTAATCAAAAATGTTCAGGCTGGAGGTTGAGTTGTTATTGATTGTGGCGGTCTGGACCAAAGGAGGGTTCGTAAATGCATTCTGTTCCCAGATGCCATTCAGGGTGCGGTCGTAAAAGATGCCATAACCGCCGCGAATCGAAGTCTTTCCATCGCCGATCGGGTCCCAAGCGAAGCCGAAGCGTGGTCCGAAATTATTAGTCGAATTCGGATTTACTTCCGAGCCATAGGGCGAGCAGGAAACATCGGGGCTGATCGCTTGTGCCTTGGTGCAAGCGCCGCCGGTCGGGAAAATCAAGCCATTCGCGTAAATTGCCGGATAGAGCGCCTGGCCTGCTACGAAGTTACCCGATGAATTGATCGCCGGAGCAGCGGCCGGATTGTACAGCAATGGATCGAAGTTATCCATTGTATCTCGGACGTCTGTGGGAGCAGGGAAAAAGCTGTAGCGTAGTCCGAGATTCAGCGTGAAGTGAGGACTTACTTTCCAGTCGTCCTGCAGATAGCCTTCGATATTGAAATAGTGCAGGTTCGGGACTGTGTCGGTATTGGGCTGGGTGTAATAGTCGGCTTGACCGAGCAGGAAATTCGCGAAATCCGGATTGCCGTTCGCGCCCGAGAACGCGAAAGTGGCGGCGCCCGAAGACGCATTTTCTGTTTTCTTCATCCATTGAATGCTGAACCCGGCGCGAAACGTGTGATTTCCTTCGGTAACCGAAAAGTTATCGAAGATGTTCTGGTCGACGTTGCGCTCGAAATACGGCGCGCTGCCGTTTGCTAAACCCGTGATGCCGCTGGTTACGAAGGTGACGTTGGGCGCGCGGCCGTACGGGTCCTGGTACGGCGTCGCATTGGTGAGCTGAGAAGTGAAGGAGGAAGAGTTGGCGATGCCGTTAAGCACTGAATTGATGCCGCCCCAACTGTAAGCGTATTCCAGTTCATTGACAACCTTGGGACTGATGGTCCACGTCAGATTGCCGACCGCGTTCTTTCCAGGAGCATCGAGGGAAACCGTCTCTACACCCGGGTAATTATTCCCGCCCCACAATCCGAACGGCTGGTTCTCCGGCACGTCGTCTCGCATCACGCGTCCGAAAAAATGAACTTTATCGCTAATATTCTGATCGACACGGACGATGTCCTGCCGGAAATTATTCAGTTGGCTGTAATTTAGAGTTAGTGTATCGGGGCCACTATTCGCCGGATTCTTGGCAAAGATAGTGTTCAGATACGCTTTTGCATCCTGGCTATAACAGGCTGGACTGATAGTGTAAGTGCCTCCGGAAGCAGTTACACAGCCCGCGGGGGCGACCGGAATGGGGCTGGTGAATGTGCCAGAGAGCTCGGCGGCTGTGGGCACGGTCAGAGTGGTCGTATTGGGAGTGCTCGATTTCCTCCACTCCTCGGACCAGAAGAAGTATGTCTTTGAAACCTGCCGCTTGTAGAGTTTTGGAATGAAGGCCGGCCCTCCGATGGTAAAGCCAAAGTCGTTGTAACGTTCGATGGGCGTCGGTTGAGAGGCTGCGTTTCCGAAAAAGCTGTTGGCGTTGAAGTAGTTATTGCGAACAAATTCGTAGGCGTCGCCATGAAATTGGTTGGTTCCGGACTTCGTCGCGACTAGAATTTGGCCGCCGCCACTGCGGCCGTATTGTGCGTCATACGAGCTGCGCTCCAGCGTAAATTCCTGAATCGCATCGATGCTCGGGACGTTGAGAAGCGTGGCGTTCGAGCCGCTATCGTTGATATCGGCGCCGTCCACGGTCCAGTTGTTTGCGGCGGGACGAGCTCCGTTGATAGCGATAGCGGTGTTGTTTGCCAAACCGAAGCCCACTTCGTCCGGCAATTGCCCCGCCACGCCAGGCTGCAAGAGCACGAGTTGCTCGAAGTTGCGGTTGTTCAACGCCAGCTCGCGGACCTGTGTGCCGGTCACGGTTCCGGACTGCTCGGCCGTAGTGGTCTGAATCGGCGTTGTCGTTTCCTCCACCGTTACGGTTTGAGATACTTCGCCGGTCTTGAGTTGCGCATCGAGCGTGTGCTTCTGAGCTACCAGCAGCACCACCTTCGGAGCCGCGAAGGTGGAAAAGCCCGCCTGTTTGATCGTAACCGTATAATCGCCCGGTTGCAGATTCGTGACCGAGTAGTTGCCACTCGCATCTGTCGAAACCGTCCGCACGTCGGTGTTAGTTTCATTGCTATGAATGGTAACCGTGGCGCCGGGTACCACGGCGCCCGTCGGATCAGTGACTGTACCGGTGAGCGTCGCAGCGAGTTCCTGCGCGTGGCCTATGTTGGAAAGGAATGTTGCGGCAAGCAGCAACATCGGGAAAAAAACGAGTCTGCGTCTCATAGCAGAGACCTCCCTGAAAGCGTTGCCTTAATTTTAGGACAAGCGATTCGAGAGCGTGTCGCTTTTCGAGATGCCGGAGCCTTCGTGGATGGTGACCAACCGGTTCGCAGCCACGTTCTGGATGCGCTCCGTCGCGCCGTTCGGCCAGCGAATCTCCAAATCCGCCGACTGCACTGTGCCGAGTCCGAAGTGCAGCCGCAGATCGTTCGCCGAATAGAAACTGGCTTGACTCAAGACTTCTTGGGCTTGCACCTTGCCGCCATAATGTACCGTAACTCGCGCACCGATCGCGCTGCGGTTCGACTTTACACCAATGAGCTTCACCTTCAACCAGTGGTTAGCACCGGTGACATCGTTACGCAACAGAGAAGGAGGCTCATTCAGGTTCATGACCAGGATGTCGATATCGCCGTCGTTATCGAAATCGCCGAAAGCACAGCCCCGGCTGGCGTGCGCGGCCGCAATGCCGGGACCGGCCTGATCCAGTAATTCCTCAAACTTCCCATTGCGTAAGTTGCGGAAAACAATTCTCGGACTCTTAAACGGGGAATTCGGCAACGCCTTCTCAATCTCCGGGTAAACGCTACCGGTTACCCAGAAGAGATCCGGATAGCCGTCGTTATCCAAATCATAGATGCCCGCGCCCCAACTGATAAACCTCGTTTCAACGCCCAATCCCGCCGAGTTAGTCACATCTTCGAAGTTCCCCTTGCCGTCGTTCTTATACAGCACGGCGGTGTCATCGGCGAAGTGTGTTTTCAGAATGTCGAGGCTGCCGTCCAGATTGTAATCGGAGATGCCGAGACCCATGCCGGCCTGCTCCATGCCGTCTTCGTTCAATGCCACGCCCGTCTCCAGGCCAACTTCGGTGAACGTGCCGTCGTGGTTGTTCTTGAAGAGAAAACTTGGCGTCGAGTCGCAGGCGACGTAGATATCCGGCCAACCATCGTTGTCGAAATCGGCCGCCACTGTCGTCATGCAGTAACTGCCTTTCGATTTGGCGACTCCCGATTTGACGCTTATGTCTGTAAATGTTCCATCGCCATTGTTGTGATAGAGCGCAACAAACCCCGGCGGCAGCCCGCGTGGGCCACAATTCACCGGGATCCCTTTCCAGTTGCAGTTTGCGTTTTGGCCCGGCTTCGGAATCTTCGCCTTTTCGAACTCGAGATAATTCGAGACGCACAGATCCAGGTGGCCGTCGCGGTCATAGTCGACGAACGTGCAGCCCGAGCCCCAGCGCGTCTGCGGATTTAACAAACCTGCTTTCTCAGTGACGTCAGTGAAAGTTCCGTCGCCGTTATTTTTGTAAAGGACGTTCTGCCCAAAGTAAGTGATGAACAGATCATCAAAGCCATCATTATTGTAATCGCCGACTGCCACGCCCGATGCCCATCCTGTTCGGACCAGGCCTGCTTTTTCGGTCACGTCGCTAAACGTTCCGTCGCGATTGTTGTGATACAGCCGGTTCGTCGTGCCTGGCGGAGCGCCTTCGAATCGCGTCCCGCTCAACAGAAAGACATCCAGCCAGCCGTCCTGATCGTAATCGAAAAAAGCGCACCCGCAGCCGACGGTTTCGAGAATATAAGTCTTGTGATCTTCCGGGCCGTAAATCAACGGCGCGGTGAGATTGGCTTGCGCCGCGATGTCGGTAAAGCAGGCATGAAAAGGCAGGCCCGAAGGCTTGCCTCTAGGCTGCGCCTTGACGCCGCGCGAGGATACGCCTTGACCAAATGTACGCACGAGAGGCAGACTCAGGAGTCCGCCGAGCAGCGTTCGTCTGGTGATGCGGCGGAAGTTCATCTCGCCTGTGCTGCGGCCGTTACCTTGAACGTGCCCGCGATTAGGGCTTGCGCCTCCTCCTGGATGCGCCGCAGGTGTTCCTGGCCGAGGAAACTCTCGGCATAAATCTTGTAGACGTTCTCGGTGCCTGATGGCCGGGCCGCAAACCAGCCATTCTTGGTGATCACCTTCAGGCCGCCGATCGGCGCGCCATTGGCGGGTGCCGCAGTCAGCATCGCTTCTATTTTTTCACCGGCGAGCTGCTCCGCCGCGACCTGCTGGGGCGACAGCTTTGCCAGAATTGCTTTCTCATCCGGATTGGCCGGCGCATCAATGCGCTCATAGACGGGATCGCCGAATTTTGTGGTCAGTTCACGGTACAGCTCTCCGGGGTCGCGCCCGGTCTTGGCCGTGATCTCGGCAGAGAGCAGGCCCAAGATCAAGCCGTCCTTATCCGTACTCCAAGCCGAACCGTCTCTGCGCAGGAAAGAAGCGCCCGCGCTCTCTTCGCCGCCGAAACCCAGCGAGCCATCAAGCAATCCATCCACAAACCATTTGAATCCGACCGGTACCTCGACCAGGCGGCGACCCAGATCGGCGGCCACACGATCGATAATGCTGCTACTCACAAGTGTTTTGCCAACGCCTGCGTCGCGCCTCCATTGCGGCCGGTTGCGGAAGAGATAATCGATCGCGACCGCCAGATAGTGATTGGGATTCAACAGACCGGCGCTACGGGTCACGATGCCGTGGCGGTCGGCATCGGTATCGCAGGCGAACGCAACATCGAAGCGGTCTTTCAGCGCGATCAGGCTGGCCATCGCGTAAGGTGACGAGCAGTCCATACGGATTTTGCCGTCCCAATCGAGAGTCATGAAGCGGAAGGTAGGATCCACTTCTTTGTTCACAACGGTGAGTTTGAGGCCGTAGTGTTCCGCGATGCGTGGCCAATAGGCGACACTTGCGCCGCCGAGCGGATCGACCCCGAGATTCAAACCCGCGCTCTTGACGGCCTCCAGATCGATAACCGACCAGAGATCGTTTACATACTCGGACAGAAAATCGTAATGGCGCGTGGTCGCGGCCTTGCGGGCAGCGTGATAGGGCATGCGAGCCACGTCCTTCAAGCCGGCAGCGAGCAGCTCATTCGCACGATTCTCAATCCACTTCGTGGCGCTGGTATCGGCCGGCCCTCCGGATGGCGGATTATATTTGAAGCCGCCGTCATCCGGCGGATTATGCGAAGGCGTGATGACAATACCGTCGGCGAGGGCATGCGTATGCGTGCGGTTGTACTGCAGAATCGCGTGTGAGAGCGACGGAGTTGGCGTGTAGCCGCCGCCCTGGTCGATCATCGTTTCGACATTATTCGCCGCCAGCACTTCCAGTGCGGTTGCGAACGCTGGTTCGGAGAGCGCGTGGCTATCGATTGCAAGGAACAGCGGGCCACTTGTGCCTTGGTCCCGGCGGTAATGGCAGATGGCCTGCGTGATAGCAAGGATGTGGTTCTCATTGAACGAGAAATAAAATGAGGAACCGCGATGGCCGGAGGTGCCGAATGACACGCGATGCGTTTTTTCGGCTAAGTCTGGACGAAAGGCATAGTAATCGGTGATGAGACGCGGAACATTGACCAGCAGGTCAGGTTCCGCGGGCTTGCCCGCGCGGGGGTTGATGGCCATATCAGCTCTCCTTATCTCGGACCGGGGTGAAGGCGGCCGAAGCGCCCACCCAGTCCAAATTCTTGTTGAAATCGACGCCCATCATCTTGCCGCGGCCCGTGCGTATCACTGTCGTGACGGGCTTCAACTCGCCATCCCAGATATACATGATCCGGGTTTCCACCTTTGTCATACCCCTGGGCGTATCCACTGTAGCGACGAAGTCCATCTTGCGTTGCAGAATAAAATCGCGGCGTTGAGCCTGGGGAATGGCTTCGATCTCTTCGCGGCTGGGGCCGATCTTTACTCCGAGCCCAGCAAACGAGTACAGCGGCTTCAGAACGTAATTCTCCAGGTCGCCCGGAAGCCGCTGGAGGTCGCTCAGGAAATGAGTCTCGGGAACGCTGGGATGGTCAAACCATGGCAATGAGAACTTACTCAGGCGGAAAAACCAATTGGGATACCCCGCCCATTCCACGTCCAGATCGTCGCTGAACTGAAAGTCCGCTTGGATATTCTTGCGAATGACCTCATCGACAATCACCCGGTTGTAAATGCGCTTAATTTCGACGTCCTGGAGATACAGTTTGCGGCCGCGCTTCTTCACCTCACTGATACAGGCAATCTTGATGCCGAGCATCTTCTGCGTCAGAAGAAAGTCTGCCAGCGTCTTCTGCCCGTAAGGCTCAATCTCGAGCAAAATTACCTGTTCCGGCGCGTGTCCGCCTAATATTACACGCGCCAGTAACTCCCGATAGCTCTTCTTAGTCAAGCCACCGATAAATGTAGTCAGCTCTTCCCCTGTTATCTCGTTCAACCGATAGCTACGCTGATACCCTTCCGCGAGTGCAGGTTGAAATGCATAGAGCGAAGGGAAACCCTGAATCTCCACCAGTTTGGGTTCCAGTCTCCCGTCGGCGAGACGCACCAGCCCAAAATCGGCCTGCACGAAGAGCGGGTGCTCCGCTTCGTTCGGCACCTTAAACTGCGCCGGAATGCTTGCTTCGGAAGCGGCGCGATACTGCGTGTTCTGCGCGAGCTGGCCATACAGCTCGCGGCCGTAGCGCACCATTTTGTCGAGTAGCTCGTGGGGGAGAAAGACGGGCGTCTCGCTGCAACGGAACCCAACATGAGTGCCCGATGTCTCATCGATGCCACGCAGGAAGCCGGCGTAAAGCTCAGGCGTCCAATGCTGATTGAATCGGCTTCGGAGCTCGGGTATCACGCGCCGCTGCGTCTAAACCAGGAAACGGCCGTTGGACATGATGGGGCGATCGTCGGCCCAAATATCGAAGTTTCTGCCGACGACGTCGATATGAGTACAAGACGTCCACTGCGCCCCGGTGTGCGCTCCATAAGGATCTCCAAACGCCATGTGCACACCGGGTATTTTTTCATCCTGCAGGATATTGCCCACCACGTTGTGCAGCGCGAGATTGGTGCCGATAGCAAATTCGCCGACGCGATCGCTGTTTTCATCCCGATGAGTGTAGTTCCAGAACTCCTGCTGAAGTTCTTCATTTTCGCTGTGGGCTTCCACCAGACGGTTATGCCTCACTTTGAGAGTAAGCGGGGTCTTCTGGATATCGCCGAACTTGGCGCATAAGTAATCGCCGACCACGCCATCCACCACGAAAGTGCCATTTACTTCTAAAGGCGAGGTGAAGGTTTCACCACCTGGAAGATTGCCCCACTTTTCGGGGCTGATGATGCCGCTGGTTTTGATCCACTTATACTCGGGAGTAAGCTGAGCGGTTACGTCGGTTCCGGCCGGAGTTACAGCCCTCACAATCTGCGCTTTGTTGACTATGTTCATCACACGCAAGGTCAGATCGTCAACTTTGTTGAAATCGGCCCGCATGCCCTCCAGCATGATCTTTTTTTCGATGTTGACCATATGCGCATGCCGGATCTTCTTGCGGTTGACCACTTCGCACATCTGCATGCGGGTCCGCAGCTCATTGGCTTGAGCCTGCACGGCGAAGATGCTGACCTGGCTCGATTCGAGATCGCGCAGAATACTTTCGGGCATGTCCGTAAGCGGACGATGCTCCATCTCTTCGAGCACGAAAGTGCGGTATGAGCATCCGCAGGCATCGAGTTCAGAGATGAGGCTGGCCGCAATTTCCTCGCAGGCCCAGTCGGTAATCACGGTGACTTTCTCATGCGGCTGAATGTTTAGGCAGACGAACACCGCATTGTGCGCTCCCGGTTTGAGTTCGGGGTCGAAAGGCTCGTTGTGCAGATCGGCAATCATTGCGCGCTGGCAGCGCCCACCGGTTCTCGGGTGAGGCCTGCCTCCGTTTCGTACACGATGTAATCCATTACTTTCGTCAGGTCTCCTGTTTCATGAAAGATTCGCAGTTGGCGGTCGGCGCCGGTGCCGTGCTCAAGAATGCGGTGAATGTAATTGATTTCCTGCCTGGAGCCGAGCTCGTCCACGACATCATCTACGAAATCCAGGAACTCATAAATAAGATCCCTGACAGGCACTTCCTGTTGCTTCCCGAAGTCGATGATTTTGCCATCGATGCCGTAGCGCGCAGCACGCCACTTGTTTTCCATAATCAACGCACGCCGGTACAGCCGAAACCCTTGATTGGCGGCGTGAAGCTTATATAGCTTTGCCACCGTTGCCTGAATGAGCGCAGTAATTGCAATAGTCTCATCGGCACGCAGGGGCACATCGCAGATGCGAAATTCAAGAGTGGGGAAATTGGGATGCGGCCGGATGTCCCACCAGATCTTCTTGGCGTTGTCGATGCAGTTGGTCTTGACCAGAAGATTTACGAAGCTCTCGTATTCACCCCAGCTAGGGAAATAGTCCGGGATGTTGGTCCGCGGAAATTTGTCAAAGACCTTACAGCGATATGATTTCAGGCCGGTGTCCATGCCCAACCAAAACGGCGAATTGGTGGAGAGCGCCAGAATGTGCGGAAGAAAATACCGCGCGGCGTTCATCAGGTGGATTTGATCCTCCCGGTTCTCAACGCCGATATGGACATGGAGGCCAAAAATCAGGTTGGCACGCGCCACCATTTTGAGATCCTGCACGATGATGGCGTATCGCTCGTCAGGGTAGATATCCTGCTTGCGCCAATCGGCGAAGGGGTGGGTAGCGGCGGAGGCGAGTCGAAGCCCATTCTGTTTCGCCAGATCGACGATCTGCGAGCGCAGGCACTTGAGTTCGTCCGCCGCTTCCTTGATGTCTTTGCAGATGCCGGTACCAACCTCAACGACGGACTGGTGCATCTCGGCTTTGACTGCTTCCTTGAGAAGCATCTTTCCCTTGGAGATGATCTCGGAATCGATGTGGGAGCGCAGATCTCGGGTTTCGGGATCGATGGTCTGGTATTCTTCCTCAATCCCAATAGTCAGGCTCGGTCTCATACTTCCATCCTCTTATAGAGCGAGAACGGCCATGCGGTGCTAGCTGGATGCCGCACTGGTTCTGGCTGGATCGCCCATCAGAAAATGGCTCCAGCGATAGTGCGCCTGAGGCTCCTCGTCGCTTTGCGCTTTGCGAATAGCAAATTGAGCGACGTGTTCCACCACCCAATCGAAATTCGCCTGCCCGACAGAATGGACGTCGGCGTCGGGCGCTGGATTTAGAAAATCAATAGCGAAGGGAATACCTCCCTCCACCGCAAACTCAACCGTGTTGAAGTCATAGCCCAAAGCGCGGCACAGCGTGAGCGCATCCTTGACAACCCGATCGTACAGCGCTTGCGAACTGGCGGTGCTGTCCTTGACGTAGCGCAGGTGGTGCGGCTGTTTCGGGTCATACTTCATGACCCGGACTTCTTCCTGGCCGACGACATAGCAACGGAAGTACTCGTCGAATTCAACTGCGGACTGCAGAGTCATGCAGATGGCGCCGGTCTGATCGTAAGCCGCGAAAAACTCATCGGGAGAGTGCACCTTGTAGACGTTCTTCCAACCGCCGCCGCTGAACGGCTTTAGGAAGGCCGGAAATCCGATGTAATCGAAAGCCTCTTCCCAGTTCAGCGGAAATTGCAGGTTGCGCATGGATTCTACCGTCGTACCAGGCGGGTGCGCCTTGTGCGGCAACACCACGGTTTTCGGCACTGCGACTCCCAATTTGCTCGCCAAGGCGTAATTGAAGAACTTGTCATCCGCACTCCACCAGAATGGATTGTTGATGACGGTGGTACCGGTGAGGACAGCGTTCTTCAGGTAAGCACGATAGAACTCGATGTCGTGGGAGATGCGATCGATAATCACGCGATAGCCGCTCGGGTCGGCCATCTTGACGGCTCCGATGCGGATATGGTCAGCGGTCACATCAGGGACCTTCTTGCTATTGATTCGCTCTACCAGCGCGGACGGGAAGGTATTCTCCATCCCATAAAGAATTCCGATCTTCGGCATTTTCACCTCTGTAGAAGCAAGATCATACAGCCAAATTCATCAGCGCTTACGGAGTGGCGCGGCAACATAATCTCGCCCTTCGCGTTACGATGAGCGTACAGGGCGGCTTCGCTTTAGCGCGTTGGTGCCTGTTGTGCGCGTTCATGAGAAGAATTTTACCGCCATGCGCTGCCAAAGGGGCCAATCGTGTTCCTGACCGCCCGTCCAGACATCGAGCCAATGCGGAATGCCTTTTGTCCCCAAGATGTGCGCCATGCGGAAGTTTTCGCCGAGACAGATGTCGTGGTCGCCGGCTGCCAGGATGAGTTTCAGCTTCTGGTAGCGTTCCAAGAACCAGGGGTCGTTCATGTTCGGAATATAGTCGACCGGATTGTTGAAGTAGAAATCCGAATCGTAGTAGCCGTCCATGAACGATTTCATGTCGAATGACCCGCTCATGGCGACGCAGCCCGACGTCATGTCCGGATGTTTCATGGCGAAATTGAACGCGTGATAAGCGCCGAAGCTGCAGCCGGTCGTGCAGATCTGGCCAGCGCCGTTCACACCCCGTATCAGCGGAAAAACTTCATAAATGATGTAGGTTTCGTAGGCGTTGTGGCGCGCCACACGATCGTGCGGGTGAATGCCGCGGTTGTACCAGCTCGACGAATCGATGCTGTCGACACAGAAGAATTGAAAATTGCCGGCCTCGATTTTTTGCCAGACCGCGTGGATCATTCCGCGATCCTCGTATTCGAAGAAGCGACCTTGCGAGCTCGGGAATACGAGCACGGGCATTCCAGCGTGGCCGTAAGCCAGCAGCTCCATGTTCCGGCCCAGGCGGGTACTGTACCAGTTGTGATAATCGCGGCGCATTTGTCAATTGAGCCCCGGATGGTCACAAATCCAGAGCCGTTCTCATCTTACTCTCGCGGTGTAAACGTTCGCGGGCGACGCCTGAATGCAATCCGTCCAACGGGTCTAAGTGGTGCCCGGGGCGGGACTTGAACCCGCACTCGCCTTACGGCGAAAAGGATTTTAAGTCCTTTGCGTCTGCCAGTTTCGCCACCCGGGCACATGCGAGCGGCTTCCGCTCCTGTAGTGTAGCGAAACGATACGAGCGGCTGGACGGCTAATTCATTGCCACGCTCTTGAATGTCTGCACGCCTCCGCCCGGGGCGAGCGCCAGTAATAGCTGATCCTTCCGCTGTTCAAGGTGGTGTGCTTCCGATTTATCGATCAGTACCACCTGAACGTCCGGGCGGCCGAAGATTGGTCCGATCCGCAAATTGCCCAGATCGACCACGTCAAAGCCTTTTAGCAGGAAGACGGAATACTCCGGCGTTCGGTTGTCCGGATTAACCAGCAGAATACGGCTGTGAGGCGGCATTCCGGGGAGATATTGATCGATCGCCGCATAGATCGCGGCCGCTCGCCGGCCATTTTGCGCCATCAACTCGGCCTTCTGGCGGTCCGCGTAGATCTGCCCGCAAACCAGTAACCCGGCTGCAGACACAGCCGCAAGCCTGCCCCATAGGCCTTGATGCCAAAGTCCTCCGAACCCTATTGCCAATGCCAAAGCCAGGAACGGAATGGCATTGTACAGGTACAATTCGCTGACATGCATCAGCAGATAGGCCGGGAAGAGGGATGCAATCGCGGCTGCCACAAGCCACAGAGCGAGCGCCCTGCGGCCAGAAACCGCGACCCCAACGAGCATCACGCTAACGATCGATATCCACCCCACTGCCTCTAGAACCAGCTCCGGGGTCCGATGCATCGCTATAGCAACGGCGCCGTTCACGGTCGACATAGGCCCGAACGCCGCCAGGCTGAATTCTGCCAGATTGCGCAGTATATTTAGGCCCACGTGAATCTGATAGCTGCCGGATTGCGAAATTGCGCCGCCCGCGTGAAGCCGTGCAACGCCGTAGAACAAAGTGGCGGCGCCGTACGGGAAAGAAAAAGTGACCGCTGTCTTTAGGCGTGCATTCCACGCCCGATCTTCAAACGCAATCGCGCCTATCAAGAGAAGCGCCACGAGCAAAAATCCAAGCGCTGTCTCTTTGAAAAAGAGACTGATTGTATAAGCAACCACGCTCAGCAGGAGCCAACGCTTCCAAGTGGGCCCGGCGCGCTCGAGTCCTCTATCGCGCCAAAGAAAATACAGGAATAGCATGCTCAGGCCGCCGAAAAAAGCGCTGGCACTTTGCGAGAGCGTGTCATTGCCGACCACCGCTGGAGCGCCCACCTGCGCAACCAGCATGAACAGGCAGGCGGTCCAATTTTCGAACGGCCTTAAACCCAATCGCCGGCCGGCCGCCAATACGACGCAACACAGACCGGCGTGCGCTCCTAAGGATAAGAGATGGATGGGCAGCGTCTCAAACCGGAAATGCTGCTGAATCAGGGTCAGAATGATAGCTTCGAGCGGTCGATAAGCCTGTGCTGCTGCTCCCCGGGTCGCGAAGTAGTCGAATAGGTGCCTGGGCGGCGCATTGAAAAAGAAGAGCAGATCGTCCGAGAAGTAGCCCGCACACAAACCTGGCCAGTACAGCACCAGGGAAGCAGCAAACAGGAGAGCCCAGGTTGCGAGAACTGTCGTGACCCGATTCTTGCCACGAAGCAGCCCGCCTCCCGCCACAGTCGTAGCTTCGGGTCTGGTCCCTGTCCTCACATACGCTCCATCGTCGCTTTGGCCGGGTAGCATTAGGCTGCAGCTTCATTTCACTACACCAGAAAAGCCGAACCGAAACCGGCTTTTCGTCGCCTGGGACTCGTCAGGAGGCCGTTCCATGCGGGTTCCAGCGCCCGCGCACGCAAAAACGCACAAAAAACCGAGGGTTTTTTGCTGTTTTCGCTTTACAACTGCATTGCGCTCCCTTATTATCAAGTTGACCAGGGAAGAGTCCAAACATTTTTGCATCGTTTTGTTCGCGCGAGTGGGGACAGGTGCAATGCCAAAACGGGGACTCTTTCCGACCAATCCACAACCCAAGGGAGATTTAGATGCCTGCAGAGATGAAGCGCATGACGCAGACCGCAATTGTCAGAGAACTCGCGGAAACCACCGGAGTCAATAACAAGGTTGCAAAACACTTCATGGATTCGCTCGCCGAACTCGCGGTGCGCGAAACAAAGAAGAATGGGGTTTTCATCCTTCCCGGAATCGGTCGGCTTGTGCGTGCGGAGCGTAAAGCCCGCGTGGGCCGCAATCCGGCGACTGGCGAGGCCATCAAAATACCTGCCAAAAAAGTCGTGAAGTTCCGGTTGGCTAAATCGGTGAAGGACGCGATCGTTCCTCCCAAGAAGGTTGCCAGCAAGTAGCCGGGTCTCCCGCCGCTAAGCGTAAGAACCCCGCACTCGCGGCGGGGTTTTCATGCTCGCGACGAGTGCTCTATTTGATTTGCTTGTTGTCTTCCTTCGATTCCGCAGGTTCTTCGTCGGTTTTTACAGCGCCTTTAAAGTTGCGAATACCCTGGCCTAAACCTTTCGCAAGTTCAGGAATTTTCTTCCCGCCGAACAACACCACGAACACAAGAAGAACCACCAACATGTCCATGGGACTGTTGAACATCAGCAGCGCCAGCATGCCGAGACTTACCACCGGGCCTCCTTGTCTGGGACGACGCTTTCATTGTAGAACGTGTCAAGTGCCGTCATAGCGGCGGCAAGACGGCCACGCTCCGTCATCGCTGGAACGCTGCGCCCACTACACGAAACAGAATGCTCAATATGATCAGCGGCAAAATGATCGCAAACGCCTTTCCCTTGCTCACTCGGAAAGCATTGCTGAATATCAGAACCATCATCACAATCCACCAGATCTCGAAAACTGAGAAGTAGCCAAGCAGCGCCACCGCGTATTTGTTGCTGCCTTCCGGCATAAAAATGTCCAATCCAAGCGCAGGCCGCAATTCCGCCATCGTCGATACTTCTCCCTTCAGCTTCAATATGGCGAATCCGGCAAGGCCTCCTAGCAACGAAATCAATGAACAGCCCGCCAGCAGGTTGAACAGCCACAGAAACTTTGCGTTCACGCTCAGCGCCGAGCACATGGCAAAAAGTATGAGCCCACTCACCGCCCAGATCGCCGCAAGCCATACCGGCATCAAGAACGCAATGATTCGTTGCATCATCATGCCGATTTCCATGCCTTTTTGATACTGCTCTGGCGGCGTGTTCGCGGGCGGCGGAGTGATCTCCAAGACATGTTGGATCATGGGCAGAGTCAAATAATAGGTGACGAGTGAAATCGCCCCGACCACGATCAGCGGTCCCAGCCAAAACCATTTCCGGAACACGTATTTCGCCGCGCCCGCAGGGTCGATCAGGAAGCTGCCCATCCCCACTAAGTCGCTGCCGAAACTCTCGGGCGGTTCAGTGGGCAATTCCGGTACTATCGTCGCCATTCGATATCTCCTGTTAGAAGGTCGCTCCGCATTATACCTGTATGCCCTGCCGCTCACATCTCGCAGTGGCATCCAGGTACGCTGAAATCTGAACATGGCGAGACTAATCTTGATCGTTCTTCTCTTTGCGCTGGGCGCCTGCACGCGTAAACCCGAACCAGCTCAGATTCAGCGCCATTACGCCCTCACCGGGCGAGTCCTCGCGCTCAATGCGAAGGATCAAACCGCCACTGTGGACGCCGCCGCCATCCCCAACTTCATGGAGGCCATGACCATGGAATATCCGATCAAATCCAAGGCGGATTTCGAGAAGCTCCACGTGGGCGACAAGATTACGGCCACCGTGAATGCGTCCTCCGATGGCCTTTACGATCTCTCGAACGTGCAGCGGCAGAGCCCAGGAAGCGCTCAAACCGGCAACGGAAATCACTGAGGAGGCCGTTAATTAGACGTGAACAAGATGCGGAACCTCGCTCCGCACCTTTGCTACGTCCATCACCATCACCACGACCGCGATCCACAACAGATCGGCCATCAACAGGTGAATCAGTTGCATCCAGACCGGCGCTAGCAGAGTCAGATTTACCGCCCCGGCCGCCAATTGCAACAACGTCAGCGTAAGGACCCGCGCCGCCGCTTGCCTTCCTCCCTCGCTATCGCTTGTACGCAGCAAGGTTGTCGTTATCCAGATGATGTAAGCGGCTCCCCCCACCGCGATGAACGGGTGAATCAGGCGCAAGCGCAGCAACAAGCTGGAGGCGCTCGAAAAATCCCGTTGCATACCCGCTGCAAGCGAGGATGCCGGAAATAGCGTATCCCCGAGAGCCGCTACCGCGCCCGTGATACTCACCGCGATCACCACCACGGCCGCGCCCCATAACCGTTGCGAAATGCCTGCCCATGGTACGCGCTCGTTTTGCGTATACGCCAGCCACGCTGTGATAGTGAGTGCGCCCAACAATAACATTGTGTTAGTCAAATGCGCGGATAGATACAACGCGCGTCCCGCCGACTGATCTCGCGCGACATAGCGAAGCAGCACCAACCCCGCGCCCAGAAGCGCCTCCACTAACAGGAATACGAGCGACAGAATCGAAAACAGGCGTACCGCATGCCGCCGCGGAAACGATAGAAAAGCCCAAACACACAGCGCGATCACCGCGATCGAATCCAGGCTCGTCATCAAACGATGAGTAAACTCGATCGCCATGGGGGCGGCCATATGGCGCGGAATCATCTGGCCGTTGCAGAACGGCCAATGCGCTCCGCATCCGTCACCCGAAAACGAAGCCCGCACGTATGCGCCCCAAAGGATGACCGGGAGGTTGTACGCCAACACCAGCCATGCGAACACACTGAAGGCGCGGCGTGACTGTCGATTGGTCCAATCCATTTACTTCCTGCTGTTCCGCAGCATCGCAACCTTCAAAATCGCCGCCACGCTGCACACTTCCGTGATGCGGCCGTCCATCACCATCGAGACAGCCTCCTCGAACGGATGCCACTCGACTGTGATGTCTTCTTCCGGGTCCAATTGCATGTTCGTTTGCGTTAACCCAGTTGCCAGAAACAAAGTCTGCACATCATCGGCCACCCCGTTACAGACATCCACGGGACCAAGCTCTTGCCAATGCGCGGCGCGCACGCCGGCCTCCTCAGCAAGTTCGCGCTTCGCCACTTCGAGCATGTCCCTCTCGCCTGGATGCGATCCACCCCGCGGAACCTCCCATGAATACCGACCGACGGAGTATCGCCATTGCCCCACCAGCACCACGCGATCGCGCTCATCGATGGCCACCACGCCTATCGACGGCCTGATCTCGATCACTCCATAGATACCGGGTCCGCCGTCCGGCCGGATAACCTGATCTTCGCGTACCCGTATCCACGCATTCTCGTACGCGATGCGCGAACTGAGTGTTTTCCAGGGATTTCGCGGCACTTGGGCTACGCCGCTTCTCTGCAAATGTCCGCCAGCACGTCCAAGTCGACGTTGCCGCCCGAAATGATGACCCCTACCGTGCCGATGCCCCTCGGCAGCTTATTGTGCAAGACCGCTGCCGCAGCTACCGCGCCACTTGGCTCTACCAGTAGCTTCATCCGGGTGAGCAGAAATCGCACGGTCGCCTTGATCTCGGCCTCCGACACCAACAGCACGCCCTCCGCCATCGCGCGCACAATTGGAAACGTGATCTTGCCTGGCAGCGGCGTCCGCAAGCCGTCGGCAATCGTAAGCGGTGGTGCAATCTCGGTTCGCTCACCGCGTTGCAGCGACAAGTACCAGTCATTTGCCAATTCCGGTTCCACGCCGAAGACGCGAATGCCCGGCCTCAGATCCTTGGCCACTGTCAGGGTTCCCGAAAGCAGCCCGCCTCCGCCCAACGGAACCACAATCGCATCCAGTTCGGGCTGTTCCCGCAAGAGTTCGAGCGCCGTTGTCCCCTGTCCTGCGATGATCCAGGGATGATCGTAGGAAGGCAACACGACCGCTCCGGTTTCTTCCGACACGCGGCGAGCGAGCTCTTCCCGGTTCTCCCGTAAGCGGTCGAAAAAGATGATTTCAGGCTCGTACGCCTTGGTTGATTCGACCTTCGCTCTCGGAGCATCGGTCGGCATCACGATCGTCGCTCGCATGCCGAAATGTGACGCCGCAATTGCCACTGCTTGCGCATGGTTGCCCGAGGAAAACGTCACGATGCCGCGCTGGCGTTCCTCCGGGCTCAACTGCGCGACGAAGTTTGTCGCGCCACGGATCTTGAAAGATCCTCCGCGCTGCAAATTCTCGCACTTGAAGTACGCCTTCAGCCTGGCCCGCGCATTAAAGAGCCGCGATGTCTGAACAGGCGTCCTTTGCGCAAGAGCTTTCACTCGCTCCGCAGCCGCCGTTATGTCTTGCGCCGTGATTGCCTGTCCCGACGCCTGCCCCGCTACGCTCATCAATATCCCGCTCTCTTGTCCACCACATTCTCTAAAGGCTGCCCTTTTGTATAGCGCCAAAAATTATCGATGAAGCACTGCATCGTTAAATCCAGCCAGTCGGGATCGCGGGTTCGATCCGTGCAATGCGGCGAGATCAGCACGTTTTCCATCTCCCAAAAGGGATGATCGGGGCTCAAGGGTTCCGTCTCGAACACATCAAGCGCCGCACCAGTTAATCGCTTTTCTCGCAGCGCCCGGATGAGAGCCTGTTCGTCGATCACCGGGCCGCGTCCCACGTTGATCACGATCGCCGAAGGCTTCATTGCCCCAAACTCCGCCTCACCTAGCATGTGCCGTGTTTCCGGGGTTAGCGGCGCCGCCGCAAGCAGAACGTCCACCTCGCCCAACATTTCCCGCAGACCCGTTACCGGGAAGATTCGATCCAGTAGCGGGTCACCTTTCGACATCTCAGGTTTGCGCCGCGTGGCATAAACCTTGACCCCGAGCGCCTTGGCCAAGCTCGCGCACTCGCGGCCGATCTCGCCGTACCCGACTACGCCCATCACCTTGCCCGGCAGCCAATCGACGACGAGCTCGTCCCAACGATGCGCGCACTGGTTGTTCACCAGCCGCCGTACCTGCTTGTAAAAATACAGCATGCCCAGAATGGCGAACTCCGCCAGCGGCCGTTTGAAAACGCCGCGCGCATTTGTCACCGGGACCGGGCTGTCGATTAGTTCCGGGATCAGAAGTTTATCCACGCCCGCCGCCAGCGAATGCACCCACTTGACGTTTGCAGCCCGCTGCCAGATCTGTTTGAACGGCACCGACTGCCCGGTCAAGCCGGAATAGAGAATGATTTCGGCTTCCAACGCATGCTGTTCCAGTTCCGCCAAATCATTGCTGATAAAAAGATTAGCCGAATCACGAATGCCGACAAGATTCCTCAACGCGTAGTGATCCGGCGGGCAGATCACGAGAACGTTCGGTTTGCGCATGGAGAGGCTCACTAGCCATCTTAGCCAGCGGCGGCCAAGTAATTTGGGTTCGTATCGCAAAATGGAGGTCTCGTTCGCCGTAAACTAGAGACGTGGAGCAACAACGCTGTACCTGCGGAGCCGTCCTCCCCGACGATGCGCGCTTTTGCCACAAATGCGGCAAGCCGCAGTACGAGGAAGACATCGCCCGGCTGGCGGCTCAAGAAGCCCCGCCCGCGCCAGTGCCACTGAGTGAGCGCCCCCGCATCCCCATCTCCTCCGGCATCTCCTTCCGCAATTCACGAGCGGTTTTGATCAGCCTGGTGGTCGCCGCACTCGCATTCTTTGCCTCGCTTCTGGCGACGATGCTGTGGGCGCCGCTATTTCCGATCGTGCTTTGCGCGGCTGGGTTTGTCGCGGCGCGGCTTTACCGGAGCGACGCGGCTGAGCCGCTCACTGCCGGCGCCGGCGCACGCCTGGGCTGGATGACGGGCCTCTGGCTATTCCTGATCGTCGCACTTCTTTGCACAATTGCCGCTGTCTACCTTTCCACTCCGCAGGGCTGGGAACAGGCCAAGGCATTTTGGGCTCAATTCCCAGAGATGTCTAAAGGGCTCGGCGACCAGCACGACGTTCTATCCACACTTCTGATGCGGCTTCCTTTTCTCTTTTTCTTGCTGACGCTTCTTCCCGGCCTCGGCGGCATGCTGGGCGCCAAGTCCAATCCGCGGCACCGCCCCTCGCCATAGCCGCTTCCCGGGGCCATTTCGTTTGGCAAATACCGGTGCTGCCGCAACTTACGTGACGGGTTCTCCGCGCCTGCTACGCTGGAAGTCCGATCCTGAATGAGCAAATCCATTCTCACGCTGACTGTCAATCCGGCACTCGACCGGATCGTGACCGTGGACCGGCTGGTATTCGAAGATCGGGCGTATATTGAGTCCACCACCGAAGCTGCGGGCGGTCGTGGCATTAACGCAGCGCGCGTGCTGACTTCGTTCGGGGCGACCGTGACGGCGGTGACGACATCGGGCGGCGACACGGGCCGGAAATTTGAAGAACACCTGCAGGGCGACCAGTTCGGGAAAGAAGTTGTCAGAATCCGGAACGGGATCCGCACGAACCTGACCATCTCGGACCGCCAGGGCCTTTCGGTAAAGCTCAATGAACGCGGTCCTAAGATCTCGCCGCTGGAGCAGAGCCGGATCATCCGGGCGGTTGAGAAGCTGCTGCCACAATCATCCTGGGCGCTGCTCTGCGGCAGCCTGCCTCCGGACGTAGATCCACATCTCTACACCAAGCTGATCGAGCTGGCGGCGAAGCACAAGGTGGAAACGCTGCTCGATACCGACGGCGATGCGCTGCTATATGGTGTCGAAGCGAAGCCGACCATAGTGAAACCGAATCAGTCCGAGGCCGAGCGGCTGCTGAATACCGCCCTGATCACGCGATCCCAGCTCATAGAGGCTGTGCAGCGCATCAAGGCGATGGGTCCTGATTCTGTGGTCCTATCGCTGGGCAGCCGCGGCGTCATTGCGGCAACGTCCACGGAAGGCGTTCTGGAAGTGATTCCGCCAGTCGTAGAAGCGCTTTGTCCCATCGGCGCTGGCGACGCGATGTCGGCTGCTATTGTTTGGGCGCTCGACCGCCATCAATCCTTCTCGGAAGCGTTGCGCTGGGGGGTGGCTGCAGGCACAGCCTCTTCGAAGCTGCCGGGTATTACGCTGGCAGACATGGAACAGGCCAAGCAGATCTACCCGCAAACGCAGATTACGAGAATCGTGGTCTAGGCGCGGCTACGCTCAATCGTATTTTTCGTAGATAATCTGTTTGCGATCGAAGCCGCGGCGCTTCAGCTCGGCGCGGACGTCGTCGACCATTTCCTTTAACCCGCAAACGTAAATGTCGATCGTGCTCTGGTCTTCATAGCTCTGAAGGGCGAGAGCCTCATCCAGATGGGCTTGCACGCGTCCAGTTTTGCCTTTCCACACGCTGCTCGGGCGCGTGATCGTGGGTATGAACCGGAAGCTCTCATATTCCGCTTGGAGGCGCTCAAATTCATCCCGATACAGCAGGCCGTGCTCGTAGCGGACGCCGAAGAGCAAAGTTATGTGGAGCTGCATCCTTGGCAAATGATCCAGCAGCATGGATCGAAAGGGCGCAATGCCGGTGCCGGTGGCAATGAACACTGCGCGCCGTCCCGGATGCCGCAATGTGAAGTATCCGAGCGGCTCGCCCATTTCTACCTCGTCGCCGGGCTTGAGATCGAAAAGGTACGGCGACACGATTCCATCCTCAACTCGGTTCAAGCACAGTTCGAAGCGATTGCCATCGCGCGGCGAAGCGATTGAATACGCGCGCGTTATCTCCTTGCCGTCCACGCGTTCGATGACGGAGACAAATTGGCCGGGCGTGAAGTGGAAGATCTCAACGCCGGCCACTTCGAACTCGAAGTGATGCACTTCGGGTGCGAGCTCCTTCTGGCCGATCAATTTTGCCTTCAGCGTGGTCAATACGTCTCCTTACGTGGTCATAGGATTATGCTCGGCGCAGGCTGTTCCACGCTCTGCTCCGGAGTCATCTGCCGCAACAGATCCAAATACATACGGCCGCGCGGCCGGCCGTTTAAGTTCTGCTGGCCGAGCCTGTGCAAAAAGACAAGAACCTTCAGGATTTCAGAGTTCCGCACCGGCGATAAGGCTTCGCGTTCGGCGCGCATTTTCTGATAATCCGCAAGCGATGCCGAAAACGAGCGCTGTACAGCGGCGGCTATTGTATTCTCCGCCCGGGTCTCGTAGACGAGCCCCGATTCCAGCGTTCGGTGCGTCTGAATCAGCGCCTCCAACGCGGCCAAGATGTCCGCATCCAGTGCTCCCGCGGTTCTGACCGCTGCCTGAACTAATGAATAAATGCAGAACAGCACCAGTTCCTCATGAGTTTGAAGAAATTCTTCGTTGACTGGCACATCCGCGTTCAAAGGCTGCTTGTCCGAAACCGGAATTGGTCTCTCGCGCCGGTGCGCCTCCTGCAGGTATTCGCATTCAAGCGGGCACGCGAGCGAAACCTCACGTTCGGTGCCGCAGCAAATAGTGCAGATATCGCCGCGAACCACCGGACAGGCGCGGCGCGCGCGGCGCTTGCCACAGATTTTGCAGAGAATGGGCTCGGGCATCGGCTACCCGTATTATCCGATCCTGCTCCGGCGGCACATCAGAGTTCGTTCGGATACGATAAAATTCCGAGCGGGCGGAGGTTTACGGATGGCGAACATCATAATAGGCGGATCACCCGAGGTTAGGGAAGAGATTGAGCGGGCGCTCAAGGTGCTGAAGAAGGATAAATACACGGCCACTGTTCAGGAGGATGGAAGCTCCGGCGAGTTGTCCATACGATTTGAATTTGGAGCAAACGATCAAACCCTGAAATTCAGCAAGGACGAACAGCGGAACAAAGGTGCGATCGAGAAGAAGATTGTCGACGGTTTAGATATTTGAGGTTCGAGGCGCCGTCAGAGTTAGTACGAGAGATTCCATAATCAGTCGATCGTCTTTGTACCCTTCGCGAAACATCTTGTCCGTTTCGTAGATCAGGGCGACGGCCACCGCGAGATGTTCGCTGGTAAACGCAGCGGCTGTTGCTATGACTTGCTCTGCGCGGTCGCGCCACATCCGCACGTTCAGCCGGGTGAAAAAATTCAGGGCTTGTGGCGCGGAGCTCACTCGAGCTTCTTTAGCAGCGAGCGCCAGGCGGAATTGGGTGTTGAGAAACGTAAGGGCAAGAGGCAGATATTCGCCTTCGCGAATCAGAATGTCGAGAGATCGAAGGGCGGCGGCCCGGTCACGTTTGCCCAGCGCATTCACAAGCGCGAATATCGTGCTCTGCGCGGCGTTCGGCACCAGGGACTGCAGATCTTCAGCAGTGACATTTCGCTCTCTGCCCACGAACAGAGAGAGCTTTTCGATCTCAGCGACTAGGCGGCTCGCATCACCGGCAACGGCATCGAGCAGCAAGGCGAGTTCCGCACCCGCTAAGCGCAGGCCGTGCTGCTTAGCAAGTTGCTGCGCGAGAAATCTGCTCGATTCGGGGGTGAAGTGGCGGAATTCGATGGTAGGGAGATCGGAATAAAATTTTTGTACGCGCTCGAGTTTGGCGCGGTCATCGCCGGTAAAATCGTACCGGCTGCATTCAAACACCAGCACGGTTCCGGGTGTCGGGGCAGCCAAGTAGGCCGCCAGCTCAGCGGTGGTGGTTTTCGCCGAGGCTTCGGGATCGTCTGCCGGTTCGGTGAGCCGCCGCGGGAGCGCCAGCTCCGCACTGCAGATCCAAATGACGCGTTCCGAGGCGAATAACGAAAGAGACCGCGCGTCGTCGAGTATTTCCGGGAGGTTCGTAGTCTCTAGATCAGTTTGGGTCAACCCGTCTGAGCGTAAATCGCCTGGGAGAATCCGATCAAGAAGCGCGTTCTTGCACAGCCGGCGCTGATACCCTTCTTGTCCCAGGAACAGGTATGCAGGGTTCGGAGGTTGCTTCGCGATTCTCGCAATGAACTGGTCCGGTGTGAGGGTCATGGCGGCAGCCTCAGAAGTTTTCCAGGATGGCGCTGACGATGTCGTGAGCCACGTCGCGGCTTAGCCGGTCGAAGGCTGGATCTCTTTCGTCGAAGTACTGGTGAGGGTCGACGGGAATTTCATAGTTCTGCCGCGCGGTGAAGTTCGGCCGAGAGAAGAGAACCCGCCCCGTTCGTTGCTCGATGAGACTAAACGTCGCGGACACCGCAATTTGAATGCTGGTAGCTTTGCCGGAGGTCGGATCGAAGACGGTTGGATATGCCGTGACCGTGTTGATGCTACCTTTCAAGATGGCATCGGCTTCGCTTGGGTCGTTGACTATGCGGAAGCGAGTGCGGGTGACGAACTCGCGGCCTATCTGCTTTGGGAGTACATCGACCAGCTTGTAGCGAGTGGTGAAGGTTGTGAATGCCGGGATGTAAATAGTCTGAATGCTCTTAGGCACCAGGTCGGCCCGGCCGCCGACGTGATAGCCGCATGAGACGAGCGCCATAAAAGCTGCGCCGAGCGCCGGGAAGACGCAAAATTTATTGATCACTGCTGTTTGATTTCCAGTCCGCTTACCAGATCGGCAACCGCATCCGCAGTCAGGCGCAGATTGTCGGCGACGATCCAAAGCCACGCCGCGCGCGGGTTGTTCCGATCTGTCCGAATGTCGCCCGCGAGCAAGCCGCTCTGGCTGGCAGCACCCACATTGTCAGGCGCTTCTTCGTCTTGGCCGCGGATCTCGACCTGCGCGCAGGCGAGAGCTTCGGCAACTTCGCCCGCATTGACGTTCTCGTTGAATTGAGCCCAGAGAGAAATGCTGTAGCCGTGGAAGATGGGCGCCTGAATGAGCCGTAGAGAAGGCATCGGAATGGCGGTACCGGATTGATGGCGGCTTAAGAGCGTAGCAACGTGGTGTTCGATGCGCTGCTCCATTGTCGAGAGCTTGGCAGGAGCCTGCTCGCCATATTGGGCCAGCATATTGAAGCCGAGCTGGGCGTCGAATACATCTTTCTCGAGCGGCTTAAAGCCCAGCAGGCTGGTGGTTTGTTGATGGAGTTCCGAGACGCCACGCTTACCCATCTCACTCGCGGGTACGAAGACGTGCGCGATGGCTTGTTGAATAGGCTTGTAGCGTGCCAGCCGAACGAGCGCAAGAGTCAATGCGCTGGCGGCGGGATGGGCGATGACACGCAGCCAGCCACTATCCTGTTCCGCATCTTCGAGAAGCGGAGCGACGATGCGTGCTTCCGGTTTTGCCTCCAGATACGGAGTGCAATCGATAAGCGGGGGATGACCGCCGGCTGCCTTCACCAGGTTGTACGCTTTGAGGGCGCCTTCGATTGAGCCTGCGACGATCAGCGCCTCTTGACCAGCAAGGGATGATGCTTCCAGAGCGCCGAGATAGACGGCTTCGCCTTCTTGCTCGCCGAAGTTACCTTCGCCGCTTGCTGCATAGGCGGTGATGCGCGCGCCTGTTTTGCGGTCCGAGAGTACTTCCTGGATCTCACGGCCGAGCAGCGTTTCGCCGCCGATCAGGGACAGCTTATGCGGTTTAGGCATGGGAAATGGTTTAGCCAATCTGATTCTCCGCGACCACCGCAGGCGAGCGGGATTTCTTGTGCTTTCGCACCAGGCCCACGATACGAATTGCAATGCCGCTGCTGACATAGGCACAAGCGGCGGTTAGAAGCACGGGCTGTGGCCACTCCCAGATGAGAAACGCCACCCCGCCAATGACAAGGACAATCAGCGGCGTGTGAGGTTTGGAAACGCCAATTTGCTTGAAACTGGGGTAACGCCAAGTGCTGACCATGAGCAGGCCAATCAGGCCGAGCGCCACCAGCCACAGGATGGAAACAGCATAGGAGCGGATTGGCGCGGCATCCATGAACACGACCGCCGCGATGAAGCCGGCTCCGGCGGGGATCGGCATGCCAGCGAAATATCTTCGGTCGGGGCGGCCTGGATTTTTCAAAGGAGGACTCGGCTGTATATTGAAGCGAGCCAGCCTGACCGCGCCGCAAAGTAAATAAAAGAACGCGAGGAGATAGCCGGCGCGCGAGAGATTACTCTGTAGGTCGCCGCTTCCGACGACAAAGAGAACGCCCCACACAAAGGCTAGAACCGCAGGTGCTATGCCGAAAGTTATGACATCGGCGAGCGAATCGAGTTCCCGGCCGAAATCGCTGGTCGTGTTGGTCATGCGGGCGATGCGGCCATCGAGTCCGTCGAAAAACACCGCCCAGCCGAGCGCCTTGGCAGCCAGGCTAAAGTGCGGGTTTGTGCTGTAATCGCCACTCGTGACCTGTAAGGCTCCTTCGAAAGCCTGGACGATGGCGACGAAGCCAAGAAAGATGTTCCCGCTGGTGAACAGCGTGGGTAACGCATAGGCTGCTCGCCGTGGCGGCTTCCCAGGCGATTGTGGGCCCATGATACGTTCCTGGAGCGTCAGGCCGCCTCCTGCTTCAATCTTGGAATGGCCAAGATGCTTGTACCGGCGGCAACCTTGTCGCCAACTTTGACGCCGGCATCCCATTCGGACCCAAAGAGAACGTCGACACGCGAGCCGAATTTGATGTAGCCAATTCGTTCGCCAGGAGCGAGCACGTCGCCGGCATGTTTGTAGCAGACGATGCGGCGGGCGATCAGCCCGGCGATCTGGCGGCACACGACCCGCGTTCCTTGGCCTTCTACAACGAGCGTGTTTTGCTCATTCTCCGAGGAAGCAGCTTCGTGGCTGGCGACCAGGAACTTGCCTTTTCGGTAGAAGATGTCGGTGATCTTGCCCGGAATCGGGGTGCGGTTCACATGAACATTGAAGATATTGAGAAAGATGCTCACGCGCGTCTCACCGGAAGGCAGTTGTCGAACGGACACGACTTTCCCATCGGCGGGAGCTACAATCACATTCCCCGCGGGCGGAGTGCGGTCAGGATCGCGAAAGAAGTACAGGCAGTAAAGGGCCAGCACATAAAGCGGTACTCCGGCCCAGGGGTTCAGAAAATAAGAAAGCGCGAGGCCGGCCAGCGTAAGCCCGCAAGCGTAATAAATGCCGTCAGATAAAACTCGCAAAGCATCATTTTCTCACGCCATCGGCATTCAGAGCGCTGGCGCGCCGCGCTACGCCGTGGCCGTGGAGGGCATGACTCGCGTCGCGGGAGCCAGTTTCGAGCCCCTGAACCCGTAGAACGAAATGTAGAGATAACAAAGGACGGGCAAGATGAAGGCGTGATGGATACCGATGGCGGGATTGTCCGCCAAGGCGCCTTGGACCACGGGAAGAATCGCGCCGCCGACAATCGCGGCCACCAGGAGGCCGGAACCTTCCCCGGTGCGAGGCCCAAGTCCGGCGATCCCCAGAGTGAAAATGCTGGGGAACATAACGGAGTTGAACAGGCCGACCAGAATCATAGTCCACATTGCGATGGAGCCGAAGGTGAGCATGGAAATGATAACCAGTGAGCACGCCGCCAAGGCGACCACGCCGAGAACACCTCCGGTGCGAAGTTTTTGAAGTATGGCGGAGCCGATGAAACGGCCGATCATCGCGCCTCCCCAATAGAAGGAAACATAAAAAGCAGCCTGTTTCTCAGTCATCGCGCCGATATAGGGCTGGCTGAAATAGTTGACGAGAAAACTGCCGATAGAGACTTCGGCGCCTACGTATAGAAAGATGCCGAGTACGCCCAGCATCAAGTGGCGCTGTTTCCAGAGTTTGATGGCGGTTTTGGTGTTGGGATCTTCGAGGTTCGTGGTATCCGGTTCGGTGGAAATCGCCGGTAGCTTGAAGAGAGCGATGGTGATGGCGAGGGCGATCAATACTCCCGCAATCAGTAAATACGGCAGCTTAACGCTAGCGGCCTCTTCGAGCCGATACGCATGGAGCGTGGCGGCAGACATCTGCTTGATTTCGGAAATAGCTTTCGGCGCGGTCTTGAGAATGAGAACGGAGCCGAAGAACGGCGCCACAAACGTGCCGAGCGAGTTGAAGGCCTGGGTGAGATTCAGACGGCTGGACGCAGTCTGCGGCGGCCCCAGGACCGAGACATAAGGATTCGCCGAAACTTGCAGCGCGGTCATGCCCGCAGCCACGATGACCAGGGCAGCCAGAAAAAATCCAAACGCGGGCACGCTAGCGGCCGGTACGAACAGCAGAGCGCCGACGGCCATAGTCAGGAGTCCCGCGACCATCGTTTGCTTGTAGCCGATCCATTCGACAATCTTGCCGGCGGGAAATGCGAACACCGCATAGCCGGAGAAGAACGCAAACTGGACGAACATGACAGCGGCGTAGTTGAGATCGAAGATCGCCTTCAGGTGGGGAATCAAGATGTCATTCAGGCAGGTGACAAAGCCCCACATGAAGAACAGCGTAGTTACCATCGACATGGCGCCGGTGTTGCTTTTAGAAGTCGCGCCCGAAACGGTAACTGGAGAACTGCTTACATTGGTGATGGCCATACGTGGGCTCCTGAGTCCTTCTTACTGGGATGATGCAGGCGAAGAAACGTGACAAAAAGTAAGGAGTACCCTGGTTGGCGGCTTGCCGGGCTACCTTCGAAACGTTTTGTTTCAGCGGAGGGTCATCCTACCGAGGGAGCTAGGCCGGGGCCGCCGGGGATTGACCATGCCGCAAACAGCCGTCGCCGAAGCACGGGTACCCGAGGAGCCAGTTCCGCAGAGGCACCTTCGCAGGAGACACTGGCTACTCCTTGGGGTTGGCATTCTGGTTGCGTTTTTTGCGACTGAGTGCATTGTCCTGGCGCTGAACTGGCCCTTCAATAAACAAAATCTCATTGACATATTGCAAGAGAGGTCGGCGAGAACAGTCACGATTGACCGATTTTACAGGACATACTTTCCTCCGGGCTGCGTGGCCGAGCACATCCAGTTTCTGCACCGCGTTCATAAAGAGAGAACACCGTTGATTACGGTGCAGGGATTGGTGATGACCACCAGTTGGGCTCGGCTGCTGGCCCTTCAACATCGGCTGACACTGGTTCGCATCTTCGATATGCACGTGACCGTTCCACCGAGCGAACCTGGGAAGCCCAACCCGATCATGCCGTTGACGTATAGCGAGAAAGGAGGCGCATCGATCGTGGTTGATCGGACCATCGCCGATGGCGCGGTTCTCGACTTCCTCTCGAAAGACCCAGGAAAGAAGCCGTTCCGGCTGGTAATCGATAAATTGCGCCTGGATGGACTTGGGAATAACGAGCCGATGTTCTATCGGACGATCATTTCCAATGAGATGCCGCCCGGCAAGATCCGGTCCACGGGCGTATTCGGCACCTGGAATCCCAAAGACCCCGGGAGCACGCCGTTACATGGTACGTACCGGTTCGACGACGCAAACCTGGCGGCGTTCGGAGGAGTTTCCGGAACACTGTTTTCGACCGGCAAATTCAGTGGTACGCTGAGGCACGTAAACGTGGACGGAACAACGGACATCCCGAATTTCAAGGTGACGGATACCAGCCACAGCCGACGGCTAAGCACGCAGTTCCAGGCTGTCGTAGATGGAACGAAGGGCGATACTTTCTTGAATAATGTGACGGCGCACTTCGACAGTACGACGGTGTATTTCAAGGGTTCGGTGGCGGGTCAGGAAGGCCAGGGCGGTAAGTTAGTCTCGCTCGACATGTCCGAGCCCAGCGGGCGGATTGAGGACTTGCTCGACCTGTTTATTTCGGCAAAAACGCCCCCGATGACGGGGAGCGTCGTGTTCCGTGGGCACGTGGACCTTCCGCCAGGACCTGCACAACTCGTGGAACGAATGAAGCTGCGGGGCGATTTCGGCGTGGCCGCCGGCAAGTTCACCGACAAAGGGACCGAAGGGGACATCACGCGGCTGAGTGACAGTGCGGAAAAGCATGCCAAAGGGCAGAAGCAAGAGGATCCGGAAACCGTGCTGTCGGATCTGAAGGGGCATGCGGTGGCCGATGACGGCGTGGCAACGCTTTCCAATCTGTCCTTCACCGTTCCTGGCGCAAGTGCGACACTGCACGGCACATATAATCTAGTCAACTATAAGATCGATCTGCACGGAGTGTTATTCACCACGGGCCAGCCGGGGGACGCCACGACGGGATTCAAATCGTTCTTCGTCAAGGCGATAACACCTTTTTTCAAAAGGAAACACGCGGCGAAGGTGGTGCCGTTCAAGATCACGGGCAACTATAGCAATCCGCGCATGGACCTCGATTTCGGCTCGAACAAGAAGTAGGCGCCCTACCGGTTTCAAAATATTCGCAAGGAACTTTTCGGGACGTTCCAACGTTTTCTGGTTTTCGACCGTCTAAAGCGCGAAAAAGGAATCGCGGTATGAGAGATCGGATTGCCGCTCCCATTCACGGCTAACCTGTCAGAAAATCCGACCGATGCGGAGCTTATGCAAGCCTGCAAGCGAGGGAACCGGCACGCGTATGAGCGGCTGTATGAGCTTCATGCGGGGCGCCTGAAGAGTATTGCGTTTCATCTGGTGGGTAGCCGTGCGGACGCCGAAGATGCCGTTCAGGAGACGTTCCTGAAGGTGTATCGAGCGATGGACGGGTTTGAAGGGCAATCCTCGCTTTCGACTTGGATGTGCAGAATTCTGATCAATTGCTGCTATGACGTATTGCGGAAGCAGCAGAAGTTGGCCGAGCAGCCCGTGCGGGGCGATGTCGCAAGCGAGAGCAAGCTGCCGCTGAAGGTCGCGCTGGAACGAGCGCTGGGACGGTTGAATGAACGGCAGCGGATCGTGTTTCTGCTGTTCGAGGTAGAGGGATTGAGGCATTCGGAGATCGCGGCAGTATTGCAGGTTCCCGAAGGCACATCGCGCAATTGGCTATTTGAAGCGAAACGCGAGCTGAAGCGCAGCTTGATGGAGAAAGGCGCATGAAGTTCGAATGTGGCGATCTCGACCGGGCTCTCGGTATGCCGGAACTGATGCCTGAGGCTCGGGAGCATCTGAAGCAGTGCGCCGTGTGCCGGCGCGAGTACCGGGTTTGGACAGAAATTTCGACGGCCGCGAAGGAGTTGCACGAAGAGTGGGAAAGCCCGGAGTTGTGGCCGCGCATTCAAAGAGCAATCGAGGCCGAGCCGAAACCGAAGCCGGTGTGGTGGAAGGAATGGAAAATGTGGGCGATTGCAGCAGTGGCGTTGATTGCGATTTCGGTGGCAGTCTGGCGGCCTTGGCAAAAGGCGGGAACACCGGCATCGCTCGCGGGCAATCCCGTGGTGCTTAACGCGGGCAATCGAGATTTCCTCACCGAGCAGGCGTTGCGGGAAGTGGAGAGAACTGAAAACGCCTACCGGCAATCGATCGATAAGCTTTCCCAGCTCGCGGAACCGAAGCTACAGGGATCAGCTTCGGCGGTTGCGGTGAATTACCGGGAGAAGCTGGAGATGCTCGATTCGGCGATTGCTGAAACGCGCGCGAACCTGGATCAAAACCGGTTCAACGTGCGGCTGCAGACGGAGTTAGCGAATTTATACCGGGAAAAACAGGACACGCTCAAGGAGCTACTGACTCGTGATCAGAAGAATTAACGTTGTGGTGCTTGGCTTCGCATTAGCGGTAACTACAAGCGCACGCGAAGAGTACAGCCGGACATTCGACAAGACCCTCCCGCTGAGCGCGGGCGCGCGCGTGTACCTGGAGCACAGCCTCGGCGACATCGTGGTGCACACGCATCCGCAGGCAGAGGTAGTGATTCACGCCGATATTCGGGTCTCGGCGTCGAGTACTGAACAAGCAAAGAGCTTCGCCGATCGCGTGGAGATCATCGTCGAGCCATCGGCTTCCGAACTATCGATAAGAACCCGCTACCCCGAGCATTCGGGACCGCACGGCACCTTCGGTAACGGCGGGTTTCAGTTCATGCATAACATTTCTTATTACGTTCACTATGACGTGACGATTCCGGAAACGGCGCCCCTGCAGATAAGAAACTCCTTTGGAAAAGTTTCCGTAGCGGGGGTAAAGGCAAGCTGCACGATTCTCACCTCTCACGGAGATCTGGAATTCAAGGATGGGCGCGGCACGCAACGCTTGGAGAATTCGTTCGCCAACATACGGGTGGCGAACAATGCCGGGGATGTGACGGTAGAGGACAGTAACGGAGGAGTGGATGCCGCGGACATCAAGGGCGCGCTTGCCGTTCGGGATCGGTTTGCAAACGTCACAGTCGCGGGCGTGGGGCGGGGAGTGACGATTGCGAACAGTAATGGGACGGTACAAGTGACCGATAGCGGGGGCAGCGGCGATATCAGGAACTCGTTCGGAAATGTGACGGTACATTCGTTTCGCGGCGATCTGATCGTGAACAATACGAACGGGCGCGTGGAGGCGATGCATGTCCAAGGCGCCGCGGAGTTGAACACGACGTTTGGCGATGTGCAATTTTCCGATGTGAGCCGGCAGGCGTCGGTGCGAGCAAACAATGCTTCCATCCAAGGCGACAGGATCGGCGGAGCGTTGATTGTTCAAGACTCATTTGGCACCGTGACGGTGAGCGACGTTCAGGGCGGCGTGGATGTACATTCAGGCAATGGCAACGTTTCGATGACCAACGTTCGTGGCGCCGCGAACGTAAGGACGAGCTTCGCGACGGTAGAAGCATCGAACGTGGGAGGGCTGCTAACGGTGGAGAACTCGAACGGCGCTGTGAAAGCTTCCAAAGCGCAGGGAGCCCAAATAACGACCAGCTTCGGGGCTGTGATTCTCGACGGGATTTCGGGACCGCTGCAGATAGAGGACCAGAACGGCGCAGTCGATGCCTCGATCAGCGCGCGAGGCGCATGCCAACCGGTGATCATAAGAACATCGTTCTCGACGCTGCGCGTCCGCATCAATGGAGAAGCAAGTTACCGGGTGAATGCGCGCACATCGTTTGGCAAAATCCGGAGCGATTTTCCCTTGACCGTGTCGGGTTCATTGTCCAATGATGAGCTGAACGGAACGATCGGTAGCGGCCGCTGCGATATGCGGCTGAGCGACACCAACGGAGCAATCGAGATCCTCAAGGGCGGATCGTAACATAGCCTGTCATGCGAGCGCGCTCAAAGGGTGCGCTTGCAGAAACGCGATTCCGGTGTTCGCAAATGAACATCGCATCATGGGATGCGCTGCTTAAGTAATTGAAACCGCAAACCTTGAATAAACAGGATGGTGGCAGAGCGGTTGCACTACGTCATGCGAATCCTTGTTTATGACGCTCGAAGCAGTTCAGAAAAAGACCGGCCTGCAAAAGGTGCTTGTGGTAGATGATCAGCCGGACGTTCGAGAGGCGTTGCGGCTGTTGCTGAAGGGTGCGGGCTACGCGATTGAAACGGCTGAGTCACCAAATGCCGCGCTGGCGGCGGCTGCTTACCGCGACCACGACCTGATTGTTGTCGATATGAACTACACGTGGGACACGACATCGGGCGAAGAGGGATTGCGGCTGCTCGATCACTTGCGCGCTCAACGGCGGGATGTGCCCATTATTGCGATGACGGGTTGGAGTACGATTGAGCTCGCCGTGGAGGCGATGCATCACGGCGCTTGCGATTTCGTTCCGAAGCCGTGGGACAACCGCCATTTCCTGTCAGTGGTGCAAAAGCATTTGAACGCTGAGCCGGAACGAGTGCGGCCCATGGATGCGGAGCTGGCGATCGCGCGGAAGGTGCAGCGGAAGTTGTTGCCGCAACCGCATTTCAAGGCCTATGGCTTGGATTGCGAGTGCGCCTGCCTGCCCGCGGGAGAAATCAGTGGAGACCTGTACGATTTCTTCGAGATCGATGCCACCAGCATGGCGTTCGTGCTGGCAGACGTTTGCGGCAAAGGAGTCGGGGCGGCTTTGCTGGTAGCGAACTTGCAAGCGACCATTCGAGGGCAGCGGGACTTGGCGCGGCATCCTTCCAAGCTAATGGAACGCGTGAACTACCTGTTCTTCGAGTCGACACGGCCGGAGCATTATGCCACCTTGTTTTATGGCGTTTATGATGCAACTACCAGAGAGCTTCGATATGTGAACTGCGGACATCCGTCTCCGGTGTTGCTACGGTCGAACGGAGCGTATGAGCTGCTGGAGGCAAGCGCGACGGTTTTGGGCGCGTTCAAAGAACGCGGATTCGAAGAGCGCGAAGTGGCGATGGCTTCGGGTGACCGTGCGGTGCTGTTCTCAGACGGGTTTTCGGAAGCGAAGATGGATGACGGGGGCGAGGACTGGGCGGTGGAAAGAATTCTGGCGCTGGGCAAGAAGCACGCGAACGGCCTGGCGGGGGCGCTTGCCTCGACTGCAATTTTCGATGGCGAACAAGCCGACGATATTACAGTGATGGATATACGGGTATTGTGAGGGCAGGGGCTTGCGAAGCTAGGCGTTCGGCGGACAGGCCGAGCAATCGCTGAGCGTTTACTCCGATAGTCGAAGGGTCTCGATCAGCGCGGCAAGGGCGGCGGGTTGGTTTTTTCGGCTGGGATAGTAGAGAAAATACCCCGGGAATGACGGGCACCAATCTTTAAGAATATGAACAAGACGCCCCTCAGCGATGAGTTCTTTGAGACTGTCTTCCATGGCCGTGCCTATCCCCACACCTTCCAGCACTGCCTGAATCACAAGATCTGGATCATCGAATGATACAGGGCCTTGTGGGCTGACTGTGAGAGCCTTGCGGCCCTTTTCAAATTCCCATCGGTAGAGACCATTGCCGAATCGAAAGCCGATACAGGAGTGATCTTTCAAATCTTGTGGATGGCGTGGAATCGTGCTCGATTCGAAATATTCTGGAGAGCCGACCACCGCAAGCCGCATTTCCTTTGTCACTCGTACGGCGATCATGTCTCTCTGGATGAATTCACCGAGCTGGACGCCTGCGTCATACTGTCCCGCTACGAGATCGACGGGGTCGTTAGAAGAGGTGACCTCCAAAACGATCTCGGGGTAGGTGCGAGCGAACTTTGCGAGCTTCGGGAGGATCACCATTTCGGTCGCGGTACGCGGGATGATAAGTCGGATTCGACCTGCGGGACGCTCGCGCTGCTTCATGGTTTCTGCGACAGCTTTCCCAATCCGCTCCAAGGCCGGCGACAGCTCTTGAAGTAGCGCCGTACCCGCCGCTGTAGGGGACACGCTCCGAGTGGTTCGTGCGAGCAACTGAACCCCGAGCCTTCTTTCCAGTCCTCGTATGGAGTGGCTAAGAGCGGACTGCGATACGCCCAGCCGCGCAGCGGCACGGGTGAAGCTGCGCTCCGCCGCAACCGTAGCAAACGCCGAGAGCTCTGCAAGATCATTCCTGATCATTCATGAATAATACTCATAACGGTTTGCAACAGCAAGGCCATCATGTCATGAAGGTCCTCATCTAACTTTTAGAGGAGAAGAATCATCATGGTCATTTCGTTTGAGAAAAAGGTAGCGCTCGTTACGGGTGCTGCGTCGGGGCTGGGGCTTGCGACAGCGAAGGCATTCGCGGAGGCCGGCGCCTCGGTGGTGTTGGCCGATTGCAACGAGCAAGAAGTGAAAGCGGCAGCAAAGCAACTGGCGGATAAGGGCCACAAAACGCTGGCTGTCATTTGTGATGTCTCCGATGATGCACAGGTCGAAGCCATGGTGAAGCAGACCGTGGCGCGCTTCGGGCGTCTGGACACCGCGTACAACAACGCCGGCATTCAAAATGTGCTGGCGGAGACCGCCGATGCGACCCGCGACGACTATGACCGCGTCATGGCTGTCAATCTTCGCGGTGTGTGGAGTTGCATGAAGTTCGAGCTGCAGGTGATGCGCGAACAAGGCAGCGGCGCAATCGTAAACTGCTCCTCGCTCGGCGGCCTGGTTGGTGGCAATCAGCGCGGCACCTACCATGCCGCGAAGCACGGCGTCATCGGCTTTACCAAGAGCGCTGCACTCGAGTATGCGACCCGGGGCATCCGTATCAACGACGTTTGCCCGGGTCTCATCCGCACCCCGATGAGCGACAAAATGGAAGCCGAAGGTCAGGGCGAAGCCCTGGAGATGATGCGTGAGACCTTTGTGCCTATGCAGCGTGAAGGCCGTCCCGAAGAGATCGCGAATACCGTGCTGTTCCTATGCAGCGATCTTGCTAGCTACATCACAGGCCAGTCCATTTCAGTCGATGGTGGCTATGTGATGCGGTAAAGCCACCACCCGTTGCCATGGAACGCCTGGATTTCATGAAAGCGAGCGCCGCGCTCCTCACGGGTTCATTGTGAGGAGATGGGCTCACATTTGTAAAGGAGATCAATATGTCGGCTTCCAAGAACTTCCCACCGCCCGCAGGTCACATAACGGACGACGATGTCCGTGCAGTCTCACCTGCCTTGGAGCACTACACAAAGGGCCCGCTGCTCAATGGCCTCTGGAAACGCCCTGAGCTCTCACCACGCGATCGAAGCATGGTTACTGTAGCCGCGGTGATCGCGCGCATCCAGACAGCGGAGATGCCAGCCCTTTTTGCGCAAGCGCTCGATAACGGCGTGAAGCCAGCGGAGCTTTCCGAAGTCATCACGCACCTCGCGTTTTACGCGGGCTGGGGCAACGCGATGGGAGCCATTGCGGTCGCCAAGGAAATCTTTCATCAGCGCGGCATCGGAATCGATCAGCTTCCCCCCGCAAAGGAGACGTTATTGCCTCTGAACGAAGAGGCAGAGAAGCAGAGAGCCACGCGGGTAGCAACCGACTTCGGCGCTGTTTCGCCGGGGCTTGTGGAGAACACCACCAACCTGCTGTTCCGTGATTTGTGGCTTCGGCCGGCGCTTGCTCCCCGTGATCGCAGCCTAATTACCGTGAGCGCACTAATTGCTAACGGACAGACAGCTCAGATTCCATATCACCTCAACCGCGCGATGGACAACGGGCTGACGCAAGAGCAGGCCTCCGGCGTGCTGACGCACATTGCATTCTTTGCGGGATGGCCTTGTGCTTTCTCCGCATTACCAGTCATGAAGGATGTATTCGAGAAACGGCAGAAGTAGGCACGGCGCATCGATCAGCCGTGCTACTGAAAGGAAAATATGAAAATCACACGACTAGGAGCCACGCCCTCAATGGTTGGCCCAAAGGACTGGTTCACCGGAAACGTTCGCGTCGATTCGCTCTTCCCCGCCGATGGCGGCCGGCAATCCAATGGCGGTGCGGTGACGTTTGAGCCCGGCGCTCGCACTCGGTGGCATACTCACCCGGCGGGGCAGACCATCATCATCACGCAGGGTCTCGGCTGGGTGCAGCGGGATGGGGCTCCGATTGAAGAAGTGAAGCCAGGCGATGTCGTCTTCTTTGAGCCGAAGGAGAAACACTGGCATGGCGCCTCCGCACAGGTCGGGATGGTCCACATCGCAATCACTGAAACAGTAGATGGCAGGGCCGTCGATTGGCTTGAGCCAGTCACCGACGAGCAGTATCAGAAGTAGGTAGGGAATACGATGAACAACTGGACTGAAGCCGGACTGAACAAGATCCCGCAGCAGCCGGAAGATACTGTGCTTCCAATGCTGGAGGAGCTTGGGACCGGCTTCGTCCCTTTCAGTCCGTTGGGGAAAGGCTTCCTGAAGGCAACAATAAGTCGGCTCCCCCTAAGGTGCTGCAGATGAAACTTTCCAAATTGACAAGCATTGCGTTCATCCTTGGTGGCGTAATCGCCACGCTGGCGTATGGACAGGGGGAATCACAGCAACCCGGTATTGTTGGGACTTGGTATCTCGTCCACATCGAATCCGCTGGCCCAGATGCTAAACATCCTGAAAGGGCTCAGCCAACCGGGATGCTGATTTACACCCCTGACGGCCACGCTTCCGTCCAACTCATGTACCCGGAAACGTCGCTCTCCAATGAGTTCGTTCACGACGGCTACGAAGCGACCTTTGGCACGTACGAACTGGATGAGCGGAAGCACCGGTTGGTTTATCATATCCATGGATCGGCGACGCGTGAAAAACTGGTCGGCAAAAGCGAGACGCTTCACTACGACTTTCCAGACAATCGACACATGATCATTCGCCCCACGCAGGCGGACCAGCATTGGTCCGTCACGTGGGAACGATACTAGTGGAAAGTCGATGTCCTTGCACCCGAATGACTGGTATCACGGAGACTGGATGAACCACAACCGGGATAGATCATGTCTGACGGCGTACCTAGGATCGTTCCTGTGGTTTCGGTCTTGACCGACGCTTATCGGTCGATACGCCAGACATAGGCTGTGATATCGTGCATTTGCGATGAGCAGATACGAGCGGGTCTCACGGCGATCGTTTGTGGCGGCAATGGCGGCTGTGCCGCTGGCGCGGCTGGTTGCCAAGGACAAGAAGATACCGATCGGGCTGGAGCTTTATTCGGTCCGCGATGAGCTGAAGAAGGACCAGCCAGCGACGCTGCAGGCGGTCGCGAAGATGGGCTACCAATGTGTGGAGTTTTTCGCGCCGTATTATGACTGGACGGCAGATGAGGCCAAGCAAGTCCGGAAGCAGTTGAACGACCTGGGCATTAAGTGTTACTCGACTCACAACGGTCTGCAATCGTTCACGCCGGAAGGACTAGGCAAAGCGATTGAGCTGAACAAAATTCTGGGCACGCAGTATATCGTGCTGGCGCATCCCGGGGAAATCAGCACGCTGGATGAATGGAGGCACATCATAGACGTGCTCAACAAGGCGAATCGGCAGATGAGCTCGGACGGGCTGCACGCGGGATATCACAATCACGATCTGGAATGGAAGCCGGTGGACGGGCAGAAGCCAATCGAGCTGATTGCGGCGAATACGGATAAGAGCATCATGTTGCAGCTTGACGTAGGCACCTGTCTTGAAACGGGCAATGACCCGGTCGCCTGGATCGAACAGAATCCGGGGCGGATCCGGTCGCTTCACCTTAAGGATTGGTCGCCGCAGAAAGGCTACCGCGTGTTGTTCGGTGAAGGAATTGCGCCTTGGAAGAAAATTTTTGCGGCCGCCGAGAGTACGGGTGGGGTCGAATACTACCTGATTGAGCAGGAAGGCAGCGATTATCCGGAGTTGGAAGCCGCGGACCGTTGCCTGGTTGCTTACAGGAATTTACACGGTTAGTGCCGACTTACTCCCCAGACCAGCAGGGAACGCGCTTATCCAAGAAAGCTGAAATGCCCTCCTGCGCGTCGGCGGCAAGCGAATTGGTGGTCATCACTTCCTTCGCATATGCATAGGCTTTCGGCTGATCGAGATCGATTTGGGCGTAGTAAGCCTGCTTGCCGATGCTGACGGTGAGCGGGCTCGCTTCGGCGATGCGAGCGGCAAGCTTGCGAGTAGCACTCTTCAGTTCCGTAGCGGGAACCGCGGCGTTGATCAGGCCCCACTCGGCCGCGGTGGCCGCTCCAATAGATTCGCCAGTGAGAAGCATGTGCAGGGCGCGCTTACGGCCGATTGCGCGGCTCAGGGCGACCATGGGCGTTGTGCAGAACAAGCCGATGCGAACGCCGGGCGTTGCGAAGGCGGCATGCTCGGCCGCAATGGCGAGATCGCAGGTAGCGACTAGCTGGCAACCGGCGGCGGTAGCGATGCCTTGAACCTCTGCGATGACGGGCTGGGGAATGGATTGAACCTTGGTCATCAGCTTGGCGCACACATCGAAAATGTGGCGGTAGTCGGCGACCGTGCGCCCGACCATTTCGCTGAGATCGTGGCCGGACGAGAAGACGTGGCCTTCAGCGGCCAGGATGACTGCGTGAACGGAGCGCTTCTGCTCAATCTCGCTCAAACAATCGATCAACTCGAGCATGAGCCGGAGCGACAGCGCATTGCGGCGGCTGGGACGATTCAGGGTGACGATCGCAGTCGAATCTTCGAATTCCAGAACCAGATCTTGGTACGGCATCGGCAGAACCTCACTTCCAGTGAATCATCATCCCCAGGGGCAGCGAGGCTGCGATGCCGCACAATAGCAACGTGGATGCTGCAACGAACGGCCGAATCAGGGTCCTGATCACCGGCGGAACCTTCGACAAAGAATATGACGAAATCGGTGGGAAGCTCTTTTTTAAGGATTCACATCTGCCGGAAATGCTGGCGCTCGGGCGCTGCAAGCTCGATCTGGAGTTTCGAACGCTGATGATGATCGATAGCCTGGAGATGACGGAAGCAGACCGGGACATTATCGTCGAGCAATGCCGTGCGGCCAGCGAGAGCCGCATTGTTATCACGCATGGGACAGACACCATGGAGATCACGGCGCGCGAACTTGCCGAGCGGGTGGAGGGGAAAACGATTGTGCTCACGGGCGCTATGATTCCGTACAAATTTGGCAGCTCCGACGGGCTATTTAATTTGGGCAGCGCGCTGGCATTCGTGCAGACGCTACCGCCGGCAGTATACGTGGCGATGAACGGACGCTATTTCCAAGCCGAACGTGTGCAAAAGAACCGGCAGACGGGGACGTTCGAAGACAAAGACACGCAAAGCCGATGAGAGCCGGCGAATTCGATGTTGTGATCATCGGAGCCGGAGCGGCGGGTTTGGCTGCGCTCAAGGAACTGGATCGTGCGGGATACAAAGCGCTGTGTCTCGAAGCACGGGACCGAATCGGTGGCCGCGTGTACACGGTTCGCGACCCGCTTTCGCCGATACCACTCGAGTTGGGGGCCGAGTTTATTCATGGACGCTCGCCCGAGATATGGGACGTGATCCATGCGCACGGGCTGATCGCATACGACTGTGCGCAGACTGCGGTACGCGTGAGGAACGGAAAAGCCCAACAGGGAACTGACGGATGGGAACTGATTGACGGCGTGATGCAGGACATGCGGAGGGCGACCAAGAAGGGGAAAGACCAGAGCTTTTCGAGCTTTCTGGAAGGCTCGTCGCACTCTGCAGACGCGAAGCGATTAGCGATGTCGTACGTGGAGGGCTTCAATGCCGCGCGCGGGGAGTTGGTGAGCATTCGCTCTCTGGCGAAAGATGCCGAAGCAGCCGATGAAGTCGACGGCGACAGTTCGTTTCGCTTCGTGAATGGATACAGCTCGTTGATCCAGCAGATCATTTCGGGGGTGAATGATCTGAGGGCGAAGCTTCGAATCAACTGCGTAGTGGAACGAATCGAGTGGGAGCGGGGCCGAGCGACCTTGCATGCGCGTTCCACTCTCAGCGGGCAAGCGGAAACCTTCCGAAGCAAAATTGTGGTGATCACAGCGCCCTTGGGTGTACTTAAGAGCGGCGGCATTTCCTTCGAGCCGGAGCCTGAGGAAGCGCTCGGAGCAGCGCGGGAACTAGAGTTCGGCCAAGTCGTGCGAGTGGGTTTACGATTCCGCGAAGCGTTCTGGGAAAAGAATGATGACTTCGCGTGCGCTGGGTTTCTGCTGTCAGACGAGCGCTTCTTTCCAACCTGGTGGACGGCGTTGCCGATTCGTGCGCCGGTGCTCACGGGCTGGTGCGCGGGATCGCGCACTGACGATCTGTTGCCGCGGCCGCGATTAGAGATCATCGGCAAGGCAGTGGCGGATTTGTCGCGCATTATGGGCTTGCGACAGGATCGGTTGAGCGGATTGCTGGAGAATGCGTATTTTCACGACTGGCATGCCGACCCGTATGCGCGCGGCGCATACAGCTACGTACCCGTGGGCGCGTTAGGCGCGCGCGAGAGGCTGGCTAAACCGGTAGAGGACACTTTGTATTTTGCGGGAGAAGCAACGGAACTGAATGGACATAGCGCGACAGTGCATGGCGCGATCGCGTCTGGAAAGCGCGCTGCACGGCAAATTCTTGAACGTGAGTAACAGATGCCCGGTTAATCGCCGGCGGCCTGGGCCTTCGCCGCGGGGCCTTTTGCCGCACGGCGATTGGAGGACAGAACGCGACGCGGCCGCGTATCTGTCATGGCGCGCGTGTGAAGTGGACGTTCCTGCAAAATCAGCTCACTAGCTTGAACCAACGGCTCGCCATGGAACCAGCGCTGGAATACCGAGTCAGTCAAGAGGTTGCAGATGCCAACCAGGCTCATGCCCTGATGATGGGCCATCCAGCAGCGGACCAGCTTGCACTTGGGCGGCAAGAAGCGGCGCGGGGAAGGGGCTGTGTAGTCGGCGGACTCATAGAAGCCACGGCCAGTGAGCCATTTCTTCTGGGCCATGCGTGCGAGATTGGCAACAGCCGCCGCTGGATCCACCATCAGCGCGAGGCAACTCGAGTAAGGCGATATGACCAGCGAGCCCGCGCGGGAAACATTGAGGGCGAGCCCAGGCACACCGAACGCGGCGTATTGGTAATTGCCGGCTTCGTCCGTGATGCTGTAAGCGGCTTCCGAAATGCCCCAGGGAACGGCGCGGTTGGTGGCGTACGACTGTTGTGCACGAACAGCGGACCGAACCGCTCGATCGAGCAGGGTGTTGGGGTGAGATCTCATCCAGAGAACCGGCATGAGGTACTCGAACATGGTGCCGGTCCAGGAGATCAGAGACGTCTGCCCTTCGCAAACCGTATGCTGGCGGCCCAACCGGAACCAACTCTCCTGAAGAATTTCACCTTTTGCGATCGCAACAAAGAAGGCTGTGCGCGCTTCAGACGCCAGTAGGTCATAGCAGGACTTGTTAAGCTGTTTCGCCGCGACATCGTAACCGACGGAGAGCAGACGGCGGCGACCATCGAATAGCGGGGCAAAACTCATTTCGCGCACTAGGGCGTCGGCTTGCATAGAGATTGCATGCAGACGCGTGGCCAGTTCACTCGCGCGACTGCGGCAATGCGGGAGCAGAACGAGGAGACGCGTTGCGGCGTCCTGGGCCTGCGGAGGGGCCGCGGAATTCGCCAGCAGAGTATTCAGACGCTGCTCGAGCTCCTGATAACAGGCCGCTGCATTTTCAGGCGTGAGAGCCCTGGGTGGCAGGTCAAAATCCGCAGCCAGATTGCGGATTGCTTCGAATTCGGGAAGAAGCCAAGGCGTGAAATTGTGCACTTCTTCGCGTAAAGCGGCGACGCGGGTGGCGAGTTCCGTAGCCCACCAGGAGTCTTGTTTGTCGCCGGCGTATTCACGAATGAGAACATCCCCCACTTGTAGCAATTGCGGAAGCCAAACGCCGGGATCGGTTGAGGTGAGGAGCGGGGCAAGATTGCCCACTCGTGACTTCGCGTGACCCAGGATTTTGTAGATATCGGCCAAGCCGTCCAATGCGCGCTGCCGCAACACCGGTTCATGGAGCGAGGCGAGGCAGCCCTGTTTCAAGGTCCACAAAGAGGCGACAAGATTGCCGCTGTCGACGCTTGACACAAATTGAGGGTCGAGCGGCTGGAGCGTAATGTTGTCGTACCAATTCAGGAGATGGCCGAAATGGCGCGGCAATTTTACAAGCGAACCAAGAGTTCGTTCGGTTTGCGCAACAAACTCGGAGACCGTCAGGTAGCCGAGCTCAAGCGCTGCTTGCCTAGCGTTCAACAGAAATCCAAGGTTGGTAGGCGATATGCGTTCAGCAATCCGGTATGGTTCTTCTTGCACGTTGTCCGGTATGAGCCAGTGATTGTTTTCGTTGCTGAACTCGGCGAAATACCGCCAGGTGCGCAGCGCTATGTCCCGCAGGAAACGGGATTGCTTTTCGGTGAGCGCATGGCCTTCCGCGTGCGGCGAGCGGTTTAACCAGACTGAGATCAATTTGGCGCAAGACCAGGCGGCAATAAACGGCAATGCGTATGGCCAAGGTGACGGTTTCCAGAACAAAAGGAGACCAAGACAGACGCCGAACAGCGGAATCCAGTCGAGATAGACGTCTACGGGCGTGCGTTTCTTCAGTCCAAGTTCTGCTTCGGTTGCAGTTTCCCACTCAAGAAGGTGGGTATGAGTGATGGTGCTGCGGAAGATCGTCCGAACAATCGCGTCGAGTGAAACAAGCGTCTGATGGGCGACAAACGCGATGTTGAGAAGGATGCTCACGTTCGAGATGAGAAAATCGCTAAATGCCTCGCGAGTTGTGAACCATTGCTGAGTCACAGCGGCGCGAATGAGGGAGAACACGAGCCGGAAGTAGATAGGAAGGAACAACAGAGCTAGCGTGACAATGGTCCAAAAGCGCGGGCCGCCGGGCAAGATGAACCAGCCGGCAACAAGCAGCAGGAAGGTGGCGGGCTCGATGAGGCTGCGGCGCAGGTTGTCAACAATCTTCCATTTCGAAACGAGCGAAATTGGGTTGGGGGCGAGATGCCAGGACTCGTCGGGGACGCGGTTGAAGATCCAACGCGCGATCTGCCAATCGCCGCGCAGCCAGCGGTGCTTGCGGCGGTTATATGCGCTGTAATGTGACGGGTAATCGTCGATAACTTCGATGTCGGAGACCAGGCCTGCACGCGCGTAGGCGCCTTCGATGAGATCGTGACTGAGAAGCGCGTTGCGAGGGAAACGGCGCTCGAGGACTTGCCTGAGCGCATCGACATCGTAAATGCCTTTGCCGGTGAAGATGCCCTCGCCATATAGATCCTGGTAGACATCGGAAACGGCGCGCGAATAGATGTCGAATCCAGTTTGGCCGGAGTAGATACTTGCAAGACGGGAACGGGTGGCCGAATGAACGCTGACGCCGACGCGCGGCTGGAGTATGCCATAGCCTTCGGTCACGATGTTCAGATCGGGGTCCACCAGCGGACGGTTCAGGGGATGGGCCATGGTACCGATCATGCGTTGAGCAGAGCCTCGCGGCAGTTGGGTATCGGAGTCAAGCGTCAAGACGTAGCGGATGTGCGGCAGGCGGGAAAGATCTCCGGCCTTTACCGGGAATGGATCGTATGCATGACGAAGATACTGGTTCAGGTCCAGCAGCTTGCCGCGTTTGCGTTCCCATCCCATCCAGGCGCTTTCGCGGGGATTGTATACGCGGTGCCGGTGGAACAAGTAGAACCCGCCATGAGGCTGGTCGCGATATTTGCGGTTGAGGCCGTCCAATAAGCGAATAGCGAGTTCGATGCGGGCGTCCTGCTCGAGGGCGGGCTCGGCAGTGTCGGGCAGGTCTGTCAAAAGTGCGAAGAAGATATTCGGATCGTGATTGACGAGGTAACGAACTTCGAGATCATCCACGAGCCGCCGAATTTGCTTTTCATTGATGAGCAAGGTCGGAATCGCGACGATGGTGGCGCAGGAAGGATCGACGCCTTTCGAGAAATCGAGCTTCGGCAGCGGGCGCGGCGTAAGGATTGTAGTGACCAGGTAATTCATCAGCTCAATCGCTGCCTGGGTGGCAGGGAGAATGAGCAACAACGCACTGACGATAAGCCCGAATCCGCCATGCGTGCGGACGATGCTCATCATCAGGGCGACGACGGTAATCAGAGTCAGGAACTCGATTCCGATGATGTAGATCTCGTCGGGATAGCGGTGGAACAGCCGCTCAACACTGGCCGAAAACGAAGGACGATAGCCGATGCGGTGCAGGAGATCCTGGGAGCCAACGTCGTCGATGAAATAGTATCCGACGTGCCGTAGCCGGTCGCGCAGCGGTTCGGGCGCGGAGGAATCGACGCGGGCTTCTTCCGCCATCTTGACAGCCATTCGCGCCAACTCGAGCTCGCCGACATCCGATTGAGCCGCGATCTTTTCGAGAACTTGCCGGTAATATTCGCGGCTTTCAAAGTCCATGCGTGAGTACACTCCGGCCGGATCAAGGCTGAGAGCACGGTGAACAACGGAGAGCTGTTCGAGGGTTTCCTTCCAATCGGATTCTCCCAGCAAGCGCAGGCTCGTAACCATGGTTCCGATCCCGAACGATTGCGCATCGGGGCCGTGAGCGCGAAACGCTTCGAGAGCCTTGCGGCCCTGTTCGACGATGGTTTCGAGGAGAGCGAGTTTCAGCGCCGGGATCATGCCCCACAACTCTGCCAAACGCAACGGCTCAACTTGTTCGACCGCCTCTATAAAGAAAGCGAAAGCGGGCTCGGTGAGCCGGTTGTCAATGGCGCTGAGCAGAGATCGAGCGAGCACGATGCAACGCGGAACGGATTCATCGCGAGCCGTGCGAACCTGGGGCAACTTACCCAGCGGCTTGGTGGAATCCGCAACGTCGTGCAGATGAGAGCGGAGCAGTCGAACGTTATCGTAGAGCCATTTGACGTCATCTGGGGGTTCGCCAGACCGGAGACTGTACAGGTTGCGCTCAAGCGCAGAGAAGCGGGCAGCGCATTGCCGGTAGATTTGCCGTGGTCGCTTTGAGCGGCCTTTGCCGGGCAACCAGGCGGAGGAACGCGCCGCTTGGGTCGCATGCTCACGAAGTCTTGCTTGCTCCGCATCGCTGAGCTCGTGGCCGATTACCTGCGCATGTTCGACATTTATTTGCATGGATAGCTCAGGCATTCGGCGTCGGTTACCGGTAGCTGGACGCTTGCAGCTCGAACATTTCAGCGTAGCGCCCGCCATACCTCATTAGTCGATCATGGCTGCCCTCTTCGGCGATTGCCCCGTTTTCGAGCACGATAATCCGCTCGGCCATGCGAACGGTCGAAAAGCGATGCGAGATGAACAGCGCCATTTTGCTCTCGGTCAGTTCATTGAAGCGTTTGAAGACTTCGTACTCGGCTCGCGCGTCCAGCGCGGCGGTGGGCTCGTCGAGAATGAGCACCTGCGCTTCCCGCAAATAAGCGCGTGCGAGAGCCAGTTTCTGCCACTCGCCGCCTGAGAGATCTACTCCACCTTCGAAGCGGCGCCCAAGCATCTGATCGTATTTCTGTGGGAGCCGTTGAATGACACCATCGGCGAGACTCTTTTCGGCGGCATCGCGGATCCGATAATCGTCGCGCAGGTATTCGATGCGTCCGACTGCGATGTTCTCTCTCGCCTTCATTTCATAGCGCATGAAATCCTGGAATATGACGCCAATCTCCCGGCAGAGGTCGTCCACATCGTAATCCCGAAGATCGACACCATCGAGAAGTACGCGGCCGGCGGTTGGATCGTACAGGCGTGTCATGAGCTTGACGATGGTGGTCTTGCCTTGGCCGTTTTGACCGATGAGAGCGATGCGCTCGCCGGGCTCGAGCCGAAAATTCAAGCCGTTGAGGACGCGGCGCTCGGTACCCGGATAGACGAATGAGACGTTTCGAAATTCGAAGCCGTGCACGATGGGGCGGGGAGCCGGCAAAGCATCCGGTTTCGAGGTCACGGTCGGCTTCATTTCGAAGAACGCCAGCAAGTCTGTCAGGAAAAGAGCCTGATCCGCAATGCTGGACAGCGTAGAAAAGATTTGAGAGATGTTGGTGGACGCATTCATGATGGATTGCGTCAAAAACACCAGGGTGCCGATGGTAAAGACGTGATTGACGGTCTGGTAAATGACCCAGAAATAGGCGCCGTAGTAGCCGGCCGTGCTGAGCGTGGAAAGAAAAGAGACGGCGATGAGACGCTTACGGTAGAGTGCGAGGTTCTCATCGAAAATCTGATTCGAAAGAGTAGTGAAACGGCCGGTGAGAAAGCCGCTGAGACCAAATAGCTTCAGTTCTTTGGCCGCTTCTTTGCTGCCACCGACCTGGCGTAGATAGTCTAATTCGCGTTTGACGGGCGTTTGACGAAAATTCTTGGCATAACTGAGGAACGCGAAATGGCTTTCACCGAGAAATGCTGGGACCAGACAAACAATCAGCAGAAGCAGCAGCCAGGGAGAGAAGTAGAGGATCGCGGCCGAGAGCGAAATAGTAGTGATCGCCTGCTGGAACAGCCGTCCGATGGATTGAATCATGCCTAGCCGATCGGTGGCTTGAACGCGAGCTCGCTCCAGCCGGTCATAGAAGACAGGATCTTCATAGGCCTGCAGGTCGAGCTGCGCCGAGTGATTCATCACCTCGATGCTGACGTGCCGCGTGTAGCGGTCTGCCAGGACAGCGTCGTAATGGTCGATCAATCGGCTGAAGATGTTTCCAGCGACGACCAGTCCGAACTCGGTCGCGACAAGCCACCAAAGGTGCGAAGACAGGTGCGCCTTACCCCTCAGGATGGCCGTAATGTTGTCAATGATCAGGCGAGTGACCCAGGCGGCGCTCACCGGCACCAGCGAAACGAAGACGCGGCAAATAAGGCCCAAGGTGACTACATAGGGGCCGGAGTCCCAGACGATTCGCAGCACCGGTGGGATATTCTTCAAGGCCTGGAGACGTTCTCGCCAAGCCGAGAGAAATGCCTGATCTTTTTCTTCTGTCACGCGAAAGCTCGGGGGAACGGCTGCAGGTCAAGAACGCGAAACGGGTGGATGGCTAGCGCGATTCTGCCGTCTTACGAGTAGATTCACTCTTCCCTTCTAGTGTTACTTACCGGGCTTGAGGAAGTACTGGCGGGAACGTTGCGGTACTGGTGGTTTATCGTGCCGAAGCAGGGACTGGCGCTCCGATATAAGAGAGCAGGGAACTGACGAGATCTGTGACTGGTAGGCCGGAATGCGCCACTTGCAAGGTAAGATCAGGACCCATTTTCTGCGCGATGACGACATGATCGCACCAGTCCAGGAGCTGATCCGGGGAATTGTCGAGCAGGCGTCCGATGTGCGGAATCTGCTGGAGAATAAAGTTGCGATTACTGCCGTAAATGGCATCGAGCTGAATGTGAGGATCGAAAATACGGACCTGCCGGCCTTTGCCGATGAGCTGCTCGAGCAGAGACACGACCGGGCTCTCGCGCAGGTCGTCGGTGTTCTCTTTGAATGCAAGGCCGATGACTCCAAGGCGGCGTGCGGGAAGGTCGAGCAGCGCTTCAATCGCCCGCTGCAGATGCTGCTGATTGCTAGGCAGCGCGGAATCTAGCAAGGGTAGCCGGAGATCGAGCCGATTTGCGCGATATGTAAGCGCACGAAGATCTTTCGGCAGACAGGAACCGCCAAATGCGAAACCAGGCTTCAGATAAGCGGAGGAGATGTTCAGCTTCGTGTCTTCACAAAGGGTCGCCATTACCTCACCGGGATCGATATTCAGCCGGGCGCTGAGCGCGCCGATCTCATTTGCGAACGAAATTTTCACAGCATGGAACGCGTTGCACGCGTATTTGATCATTTCCGCGGTTCGCAGGCTTACCAGGCAGGGCGGGACATGCAATGGAGCATAGAGTGCCGCAACACGCCGGACCGCGCCGGAATCATCCCCTCCCACCACCACCAACGACGGCTCCATGAAGTCCTTTACCGCCACGCCTTCGCGCAAAAACTCCGGATTGGATACTACTGAAACCAGAGGTCTGCCCTCGAGCAATGGGAGGACAATTTCCTCACAGGTTCCGGGGAAAACGGTACTACGGATGGCGAGCACCAGCGGTTTTTCACGGTTGCCGAGGGTTCCAGCGATTTCCTGGACTACCCGCCGCAATTGGTCGAGCCCGAGATTGCCGTTCTTCTCGGAGGGAGTTCCAACACAAACCAGAGCAATATCGGCGTCCTGAATTGCATTGATCGAAGTGCTTGCCCGGAGGCGCCCGGAGGCCACATTTTCGCGAACCAGAGGCTCAAGCCCGGGCTCAAAAAACGGCGCTATACCGTTCAGGACATTGGTTACCTTGTTCTCGTCACGATCGATACCGGTCACTGAATAGCCGAGTTGGGCGAGACAGGCGGCGGAAACGCAGCCGACATAGCCCAAACCGAGTATTGCGACGTGAACACTTCCAGCCTCTGAACTCATCTGCCTCGTCTCAAGTATGTCATCGGCCTGAGGCGCCAAAGACTTTACAGCAGGTAGCTGCTATAGATCTCGCGCATGCGAGCTGCCGACGCTTCGAGCGAAAACCGCTCCCGGATAGCACGTGCAGCGGCGCCAGAGAGCCGCTTGCGAAGAGCCGGTTCTCCGGCCAGCATCCGGAGCTTTTCCAATAATTCCTGCACGTTGCCTGCTTGAAACAAGAGGCCGGTTTCGCCGTGCCGAACCAATTCCGGATTGCCGCCTACCGAGGAGGCAATACAAGCGCAGCCGCATGCCATGGCTTCCATCAGAGAGTTCGACAAGGCCTCGGAGAGTGACGGCAGCACGAAAATGTCGATCGAACGCAGCCACGGCGCAACGTCAGCCACCGTAGGCTGGAAAACACAATACTCCCGAATACCGAGTTCTCGCGCCAGGGAATCCAGCCCGGACTGTTCCGGCCCGCTGCCGACAATTACCAATCGAACTCCCGGTTCCAAAGCCGAGAACTGAGCAAAGGCACGCAATAATGTCTGAAGAGCCTTCTCCGGGCGGAGGAGGCAAACGACGCCGACGACGAGCGATGCATTTTGAAGCACCGGCATGCGTACGCGCGGATCAGGGTGAAATCGGGCGGTGTCGATGCCGTTATAGCAGAGGTGTACACGCGAAGCGGGTACATGTTCGTTTTCGACCATTTCTGTGCGCACCGATTCGGAGTTGACGATAATGCCGTTGGCAATGCGGTCGGTCACCCGCAGGAGCCGGAGATAGGGGCTCGGCGTCAGGTGCCGGTGGAAACGCTGGCTTGATAGAACTACAGGAATTCCAAACACCCGTGCGACGGGGATGCCGAAGCAGTTCAAAGGGTAATCGAAGGTGTGTACGAGTCGAATTTTGTGCCGGCGTAAGTAACGGCCCAGCCGCCAGGCCCCCGTGACGACGCTCGCGTTCATAAAAGAGGTGACAGGCAAGCGTAGGATGGGGATGCCCGTTGCGCGCAGCTCATTCGCTCGGACACCATCATGAAAGCACCCGACATGAACTTGAAAGAGCGAGCGATCGAGCGACCGCGCCAGCTCGGTTAATTGCCGTTCAGTTCCGCCCGGCCCCAGCTCGCGGACCATCAGCATTACCGGTATCGGATCGGGCACTTTTCGTATGGTATCGGGTGAACTTCTAATGGCTGGTATTACTGTAAAAAGCGTTCGAGGGGGATTCTAACAAACGCGGCCAGTCCCACGATTATAGCCATTGCGAAACTTACAGCGTAACTTACCCGGTCGTGCACGGCAAACAGAATCGGATCTTCTTTCAGCACACCGCGGAATGTGAGTACCCAGAGCCGGGAAATCCAATAAAACAGCAGCGGGCACAAAAGGAACAGCAACTGAGGTGTGGCATATAAAAGCTGGGCCTGTTGGCTGCTCTCATACAATAAGATGATCAAGCATGCGAGCATACCGCTAGATATCCCGCATATGTTGAGCGGCTCTAAGTCACTTGTTTCATAGAATCGTCCACTAGTACGAGTCTTATTCGCCTTCAACAGGTTCATGAGTTCGGAGCTACGCTTGCAAATTGCCAAGCTAAGAAAGAAGAATAAGGAAAATGTAATCAGCCAGCCCGATATCTTGATATGCGCCGCAGCGCCGCCAGCGAAGATTCTGATCGTGTAAAGAGTGGCCAAAACCAAAACGTCAAGGATAAGCTTCCTCTTCAGCCACACCGAATAGAGGGATGTCAGCACGAAGTAGCATGCAAGAACAAACTGAGCTGATGGAGGTAGATAAAGCGCCAAAGCGACAGCAATCACGCTGAAGACCAGGCCTAACAGGCAGCCTTGAAGGATAGAAAGTTCCCCCGAGGCGAACGGCCGGGATGACTTCGTAGTATGTGCGCGATCGGCGGGCAGATCTAATAAGTCATTGACAATGTAAATTACTGAAGCACAGGCGCTGAACGCGCAAAAGAGAATGGCAACATTCTTTATCGCGGTTAGATCAGACAATCGGTGGGAGGTGAATAGCGGAATACAAACGAGCAGATTCTTTACCCATTGGTGAACCCGAAGGGCACGGAGCCAAGTCTTGAGCTTTGTCCTGGGCTTTGGAAAGACGCGGGTAACGGAACCGATTTTTCGCGCATGGGCGAGAGTTGGCTTCGAGGCATGGACCACGATGCAATCAGCGCATCCGGCCCAGATGCTGAGGTCTTTGCGCGAATTTCCTACATAGTCGAAGCCGCGCTCCCCAAATTTGGCGACCAATGCCGCACGCTTCGTATCGCCACTCAGGTTAACGGTTTCATCGCTACCCAAGACTTCATCGAAGCAGCCAAGATAGGCACTGACCTTTGCCGCCAGGAGCCGATTGCTCGCTGTGGCGAGAACCGTATGCCGGCCCAGCAATTTTTGTTCCCGGATCCATTCGACCAGGTCTTGGTTATATGGAATGGCTGCCGGATCGAAGCTAACTCTTTGGGCCAACCGCTGCTTTAGCGCAGCCTTTCCGGCCAGAATCCAAAAAGGAAGCCAAAACAGGGACAGGAAGCTCTGCCGAACCATGAGCAGCAACGACTCAAGTAGCAGGTCGGTTCGGATCAGCGTGCCATCCAAGTCGACGCAAAGCGGGAGGAGAGATTTGGCCGGGACTGGCTGATTAGACGGCAATTGGGCAACCGGATACATGCTGGCCTTTGCCCACAGGATAGCCTTCGGCGGGCGGCGTGACAAGAACCCGATCAGGAGTAAGGTTTCCTATACCCATGCGAGCCGGTCACGAGGGATGCAAAAAATCCTATCCAGCGTGGCCTCAATAGTTTGGATATTCGTCGTTAATTTCAATAATTGCTATGGAATTGTGAGTTCGAGCCATTTTTTGGAGGCCTCAAGATATCCAATGCGAACCACATGCATTCTTAATATATCTGTCCTGACGTTGCTGAGCTTCGGTTTTGGGCTGGTTAGCCAAGCTTTTGGGCAAACGACACCCCCCACCACCGTAAACCTGCAAACTCAAGGGCGTAATCCCGATTTTTCTTCATTCTCTTTTACCAGGCCGATAGCCGTGGGCACGACGTTGCCATCGACGTGTCAGGTGGGCCAGCTATTCTTCAATAGCGCCGCTGCCGCCGGTACAAACCTGTATGCGTGTACAGCTACAAATGTCTGGAGTTTAGAAGCCGGAAGCAGCGGAGGCAGCGGTTCGGGTTCGGGCGGCGGAGCCTCCTTTGCCGCTCAGCTAGGGGATTTTGGCACAACGCTCTCGAGCGGCACGCTGACGATTGGCGCCGGTTGCTCGGCCAGTACGCCTTGCAATGTCCGCGTGGGAAATACGGTGTATAGCTTCAAGAGCTCCGCAACGGTTACGGCGTCGGGATCAACCTCGGGGCTGGTGTTTATTTATATCGACAGCTCGGGCAACTTGACCGCCGGCAGCGTTGCGTCCTTAACTTGCACCGGGTGCTTATACGTGTCGGGCGTGACGGCGTTTCCTTCCGGATCCATTCCGCTGTTCAACTGGACTGTTACAGGAGGCAGCCTGACAGCCGGAAGTGGGGTTGATTTCAGAGCGTTTCTTTCCACTAAAACTATCGCCAGCGGACCAGGCATTTTGGTTGCGGAAAACGCCGGCATATCTACCATCTCCATTGACCCGTCAGTGGCAAGCACTTACGTGGCCACGCCTCCGACGACATCCAGTTCAACTTGCTCGACGGGTCAGTTCTCGGTCGATAGTAATTACTATTATGTCTGCAATGCGCCTAATGTGTGGAAGCGTATTGCATGGGGCAGTAGTTTCTAAGGAGCGCATGTGGCCAAGACGTTATTGTTTCTCATTTGCGCTCTTAGCCTGTTTGCGCTGAGTAGCGAAGCGCAGTCGTTTCAATATAGCCGCACGATTACGATACAGGCCGCGCAGGTTGCTAATAGTGACCAGACTAATTTCCCAGTTTATCTCGTTCTAGCGGACCCGGCTCTTAAATCGGCCGCAAACGGCGGTCACGTGCAGAGCTCGACGGGCGCGGATATTTCATTCTTTTCCGATTCGCGCTTGACGCAATTGCTCCCGTTCGAGATCATTTCATACAATGCTTCCACCGGCGCGCTTACTGCGGCAGTCTTATGTCCGAGTCTAAGCCATTCCCGGAACACTGCGTTCTATCTTGCATACGGAGCGACGGTAACTAGCTCCGCAGCCAATCCAACCGCAGTTTGGTCCGGGTATTCGGGCGTCTACCATTTGGAGGATCAAGCCACAAGCACAACCATTTACAACTCTGCTTCGGGAGAAGGGCAAGCTTCCAACGGTACATCGGTGAATAACACGAGTGGAATGAGCACAACGGGCCAATTAGGCTCTGGTCTTTCATTAAACGGGTCCACCGACAAGCTCGACTTCGGAACATATTCCGTTCTTAATGGAACAAGCGCCTTAACCTACTCCGGCTGGGTTAAATTTAGCTCGCTTACGGAGTATGCATCGCTTATTACGAGATTTGACCCAACTCAAAATAATGGCGGCTCGGGGATAAGTTTATCAGGGCATTATACGACGTCCGATGCAGACTGGCTGACAGCGGTAAGGTCCACAAGCGCCACTACGGACACGACGAGCAACTTCGGAATTCAGACGAATACGTGGTATTACTTCGCCTATGTCTTTTCCGGAGGAACGCCGACGCTGTATATCAACGGGTCACAAGCGGGGCTAGTGCACTATGGTCCTGCGGATTTGACCGCGGCGCCGAACGTGAACGTGGATTTGACCGGCGGCGCCAGTCTGAGCGCTACTCTCGATGAATTGCGCGTCAGCACACGAACCTTTAGTGCTAGCTGGATCGCAACGGAGTACAACAACCAAAGCAATCCCGCGGCCTTCGCCACTTTAGGAACCGAGGCTCCCTTTGTTGTTCTTCCTCCTCCGCAGGTATTTTCTATTCAGATGTTAGGCGCCACCCCCACCCAAGCGACGTTTAGCTACACTGCTCCGGATGTGAACGCCTGCACCGTGGAAGAGGGTACGGATCCGACCTTCGGGACAGTTGATCACGACGTGGATCCCAGTCTATTTCCCGGCTCAGACCAAGACAATCGGGCAGGAAACATCGTGAATGGACTTTACCGAACGATTGTAGTTGGCTTCCGCGGAACCGCGAAGGCGGCCGATGGGAATATCTATTCTCGCGCGCTGCAGGCAGCAACAACTCACTATCTTCAAGTCTTGTGCGATAACGGGCAATATTACGGCAGCTATACTTTTCAGACTCAAAACCCGCCTTTAGGCAACAACGCGCCAGATTACATACCTTTCAATTCATCAGGATTTGGAAACTATGGGTGGCCGACAATCAACTATACGGCGCCCACTTCCAGTGCTTCCGACAATACACAAATCGATCCGCTGACTGGATTCCAATTGCAACGGTGGACCGGTGCCGGGGACGGCGGAGATTCACTGAGCGGCTGGGGCGCGTGGAACGGCGTCATTGATCTGGCGAGCGTCTGGGCCAATCCCACCAATATCCTCGGGAGCAGCTCTTATGCGACTTACTCAGGATCCGGCGGCCCGTCGAATGCTCTCTATTTGTGGGGCGCGTCGGGCGTAGCAAGGCCGTCCTTTACGGACGTGGAGTTCTATGCTCTAGACGACCTTCAAACCCAGATCACGGGATACGCTAGCGTTTCAGGGGCCACTTATTCCATTTGTCTGGTTAGTGACGGCGGCTCAGGCTCCGGTTCGTCAGATTGCCTCGGGAATATCTTGACAACTCCACTACCGCAAAGCACGGCGGGTACCACTTATAGGCCTTCGAGTTTCCCGCAACCGATTTTGGGCGGCTGGGGAAGCCCGATGGTTTCAAATGACATGCTGACGAACACCTTCGGTGGCTCGCTAGCCTCTGTAAGCGGCTCGACGGTAACGTGGGGAGCCAACGCGAGCAATGGCCAGAACGTGTACTTCCCGGTTACCGTTCTCGAGCCGGGCATGCTCATCGGTATTGCCAACACCGCGCCAACGTGTCCGAACAATCTCTGCACCATCGCGAGCGTCCAGGATGAGCAGCACCTTACGATCACGCAGAACATCTCCAATTGGACGGCCCAAGTCTCGACGACGACAGCCGCCCTCTCATCTGGTGCGACCAGCATTCCGGTTGCATCGGCCGCCGGTTTTCTCCAGACGCCATGGCCGAATAATGGCTCCGGATATGAGGTGAAGGTCGACACTGGCAGCAACTTGGAGAGCATCTGGTGTAAGACCATCAGTGGAAATTCGTTGACCTCATGTGGCGCGCTCAGCAAAAACCATTCCTCTGGGGTGGCGATCACGCAGAACTCGTATTTGTTTCCAAACTTCGGTATCAAGCTGTGGGTCAACCCAAACGGTGGAACGGTTTACCTTAAGAACGCACAAAACAATTGGGCGACCAGCAACAATTTCTTTACCGAGTTTCAGGGCGCGGGCACGACGGGCTGCAATGGCACGCCCTATGTGGTTACATATGCGGCCGACGGTGTGACGCCTTTGGCAACACCAACGAGCGGGTATCTTTGCACTTTCGTAGACGTTTGGTTTACGGGTACGGGATCGAACAGCTATTTATATCTGATGATTCCCTCCACTGGGGAGTCGCGTAAGCTTTCGAATTACAACAATGGCACGCAGCTCGGGTATAGTTACAATACCTCGAACGGGTTTATGCAAAATTGCACGTATAACGACAACCCGTCGAATCCTACGCACCAGAAATTCGCGGTATGGAGCGACAATCGTAATCCCGCGCTGCAGAATCCGGCGATCACATGTAGTTATGTTCAGACCTCTCAGACCATTCAGCAGGAGATAACGGCGGCGTACCCGCAAATAGACTTTAGCTATTTCGGCGCTCCCGCATTGCAGGCCGTATCTGGGACGTTTGCGAAGTTCATGATGCGTCCGCAACAGGGCGCCCTGACGTGGTTTTGTGATATCGATTTTTCGCAGCCTGCGGGCACGGGCCAGGTAAAGAACTGTCACAACAGTTGGGATACATGGCCGTCCAGGTGGAGCAGCATTCACGGATTTGAATACTTTCAATTCTCCACGGGGCCAGCTTACTCTCAGGGCTATTCCGACATGTACTCGATGAAGGCTCTGGCGGAGCCGGGTACCGCGCATATCGAGCAGTGGGATCTGACTGTCAGCCAGATTTACAACAACGGTGGGTCGCTTGCGCTTTCGAGCACATTCGTCGACCCACAAACCTGCCAACAGCTAGGCGTAACCGATTCCCGCTGGATTGCCCTTGGGGCGACGGGGAACAACTGTATCCAGATGGATGTGTCGGACCCCTTGGCGAAAACGCCTGCTTCGCAGGACTTGGTTGCGCTTGGATCGCTTCCTGTCGGGGCACGGCCGGCTCCCTGGGCGCACAATGCCTCAACCTGCGGTGGCGACGGCAGCACCTCTAACTGCTACTCCTATCTGCAATCCATCCAGCCTGGCGATTTTATAGTCGATCAAGCAACGAGCTCGCACGAACTGATGCTGGTTGCAGCCGTCACACCGCTGACGGGCAATATCAACGCCACCGCGCATCTGGTGGTAGCGCGCGGGCTGGAACCGTTCACGGGCGATTGCTCCGCTTCGAAAGTGGCGCATTCCTCCGGCTTTGTTCTGACAGAGTGGATGCCGGAGAGCTGCTATTACCCGGAGTTCAACCTTTTTCCGAACGGCAACGTAGCGTCCGGAAAGATGGACAACGATGTGCTTAAGGCGGGACATACTATCGAGTGGTTTGCTGGCGCGAATATGATCACTTCCGGCCCGTATGTAGTCGATTTCGCTAACGATCTCGGCGGATACGGCGCCGGATACGGAGTCCGACTCGGCCAGCCGCTCACGGTCTGGGGGAGCGGTTTCATGTGGGGCGTCCAATCATTGTTCCCGTTCGACAGAAGCTTCAAAGGACTCGGAATCGGGGTCATTCAGAGCCATGCCGGCGGGTTAACTTATGGCTGCCCAACCTGTGAATGGATCGTCGATGGACGGCCACTCGGCGGTGCGGGTGGCGGAGCTGACGCGCTATGGAGCCATACTTACACGAAAGTCTCTGGCACGAATACTGTGTATCAGATCGATTTGCCGGAAGGCCAGAACACGTCGCTCGATCTCAAGCGGCAAGCAGTCAGGATGTGGGCCGGGCAGCATCTCATTCAAAACGTCAGCGGCCCTAATTCTCAGTTGAGCGATTCGACGCCATGGCAAGGCTGCATTGCAATGAATGCGGGCGAATGTGTTGCGGGCAGTCAGCCGAACCAGATCTATGAAGTGGTTCCGCAGGCAACGACCTCACTGGGGTGTCAGATTAATCTGATGATCAACACACCATGCGTTGCGCCAATGGCCCCGGAAGTTGCGGCCTATGCACAGCACGATATATCCGCTGCCGATCCTTTGGGTATGCACGACAGAGTGCTAACCATGGCGCTGAACGGTCCGGCCAGGACGAACAACTACGCGAATATGCACGCTTTGACCAACGGTGACTGGGGAGTCACAACAGTTGCCTGGGGTGACGGTAGGCGGAGCGACGTATGGGGAGTCAAGCTTCCTCCTCTGCCAAGCGGCGACTCTAATAACCGAACGACGTTCGTCAGAATTCCCGTTCAGGTGGGAGGAGTCTCCGGATCAACCGTCCGAATCCGATTCGGCTACGCCGAGTACGGGAGTGACGCCAATGGTCAACCACTCTTCTGCTCTCCGAACCGGCTGGAGGACTGCACCACGGCTCCGGCCAATAGCGACCCGTACGCATTTGCGAGCGAGCCGCAAAACTGGGCGTCGTGTGCAAGCGGCTGTACCGTGAACATCCCCGCAGTTTCGGGCCGTACTCTCTACTATGTTGTCGAACGCAAACTGTCGAACGGGTCCGTCATAACGGGACCGTTGCAGATTGCTCCAATCGAGTAACCACCCAGGGCTCCGGCTCATCGAGCCGGGGCTCTACCGCTTTTCACTCTGTATGCGCAAGCGATTCAAGGAAGCTGACGCTATCCTCGCTCGTTTCTCGCCAGCTATGGGGCATATAGAATGCCCCTCTCGTCTTCGCCGCGTCGACGTGAATGGAAGCGCAGGCGTGCTGCCATTCGTACTCCTCGGCTGTTCCGTTCTTTTCGATGGTCGCGTCTATCTGGTAGACGCCGGGTTGCAGACCCAATTCATCGCAGGTGAATTCCACGGATCCAGCCCCCACAAGCATGTTGATTGGGCGGCCGGAGAGCGAGGTGGTCCACTGGGCCGCTATACCGCCCTCGCTGTTCAAGAAATAGAGCGAGATGCTGCCCTGAGGAATGTGACGGCGCACACGATACCCAATTGTGACCGATACCGCATCGCCTGTTCTGAATCCGTTCGTTCTGTTCCCGAGCGAATCGTAGAACTTAACGCTGGTCACTTCCGCCACTCGCCTTTCGTCCGTGATCTGCGGCCTTTGATGAAACGCCGCGGTTTCGGTGTATCGCCGGATGACATCATCCGGGAGCCCCTCCGCAATGACTTCGCCGCGCTGGAGTAGCAGAACGCGCTGACAAACGCTACGGACAGCATTCAAATCGTGAGAAATGAACACCATGGTGGTACCGTTCCGGTGCATTTCCGCAATCCTCTGTTTGCATTTTTCTTGAAATGCATAATCGCCGACCGCCAAAACTTCATCCAGCAGCAGGATGTCGGGATCCAGGTGGGCTGCGATCGAAAACCCCAAGCGAACAAACATGCCCGACGAGAACCGCTTCACGGGGATGTCGATAAAGGGCCGGACACCCGCAAACTCGATGATGCTCTCCAGCTTGCTTGTAATCTCCGCGCGACGCATACCCAAAATGGAGCCGCTTAGATACACGTTTTCTAAGCCGGTCAACTCCGGGTGAAATCCGGAACCGACTTCTAGCAACGCTGAGATGCGGCCGTTGATCGTGATTTGCCCCTTTGTCGGCGTGCTTATGTTCGACAAGAGTTTGAGCACCGTACTCTTACCCGCGCCGTTATGTCCGATGATGCCAAGCGACTCGCCTTGCTGTACTTCGAAGTTGACGTTTTGGAGCGCCCAGAAATCTGCCTTGTGCGTCCTAGTCCGGCGAAGCCGTCTTGCGAAACCCGATTCTTGAGATTCAGATCCGCTGCGTATACGGTACCGCTTAGAGACAGATTCAAATTGGAGTGCAGTCATCGGAGTTCTCCTATGCAGCTCCTAGATCACGTCCGCCATCGTGGCTTCACGATGCTTAAAGTACATATAGCCAAGCGGCAATATGATAATGGCGACCACAGCCGAGACCCCCAACAGGTGTAGGTCTACACCCCAGCCCTGTATAACCACGCGACGGAAGTTTTCAACGATTCCAACCATCGGATCGAGCATGTATAACGGCCGAAACCGCTTGGGAACGTCGCTGTACGAGTAGACCACCGGGGCACAGAACATCCAGAGCTGCAGCACCAAGGGCATGGCAATCCCAATATCCCGAAAACGCACTTGAAAGGCTGAAAACAAGAGACCGACGCCGGAGATGAATGTCACTTCCACTGCGAGGATCGGGATGATGTACAGGACCTGAACAGTGAGGCCGACGTGATACCAAGCCATCATGGCGATCAGGATGACGCAAGCCACCAAGAAGTCGAAAAACGCGGCCATCACATAGCTGAACGGCAGAATTTCTCGGGGAAAATAGACTTTTGTGATGAGGCTTGTATGACTGACCAAGCCCGTCGCCGAGGACGAGAGCGCCGTTTGGAAGAAGTTCCACGGCAGAATCCCACAAAGTACAAAAAGGGAATAGGGTACGCCCTTGCTAGGGAATCTCGCGAAGATGGAAAAGATGATCGTATACACCAGCATCATGGCTAACGGCTGAACGAGAGCCCAGCCGAGTCCGAGCGCGGACTGTTTATACCGGACGCGGATGCGGTGAAGGGTCAGTGTGTATAGGAGATCTCTGTACCAGATCAGCTCGGAAAGGCCACTAAACAGGACAGCAGGAGAAAATGAAGGCGGACGAATGATTTTAACGGGTCTTGGGGAAGGCCGCTCAACTCTCGCCGGAGGGACTAGGATCTCTTGCTCAAGTTCCATCAAGATAGTCAGTTTCAGTTTGGCACGCCGTGCCGAATGGCAACCACCTGGATTATTGACAGGCTTACAGATTCTTGGGCTGCCCAAGCGTTTTCAACACGTTGTACCATCTGCTCCTGAAAAGATATCGGCTGGAAAAGCTCCATACCATAGCCCTTCCTGGACCCAGAAAGTTCCGATGAGAGGACCGTGTGGGTGGAGACCCCGACCGGTCTGTCGCGCACGGGAAAAGGTGAGTTCCAGCCGCGAGGTTCGAATTGCTCTTCGATAGCCCTGTTTACCTCGTCTTTCTGACACTCGTCGTCGCCTTGTATTGGCGCCTGGGTTGGCGGAAGCAGAACCTGTTCCTACTGGCCGCAAGCTACTTCTTCTATGGCTGGTGGGATTGGCGCTTCCTTGCTCTCATGCTCACGTCTACTTTGGTGGACTACACGTTCGCACTCAGAATTGCCGACAATCCCAACCAGCGGCTACGCAAGACGTTGCTCATCACATCGCTGGTCATGAACTTCGGATTCCTGGGCTTCTTCAAATACTGCAACTTCTTCGTCGATTCCTTCACGCACATGCTGGCGTTCGTCGGCATGCATCACATCCCGACGTTCTTTCTGAAGATCATTCTTCCTCCAGGCATCTCCTTTTACACCTTCCAAGAGGTGGCCTACATTGTAGACGTCTATCACGGCAAACAGCGGCCCTCCCGGTCGCTGCTCGATTACGCGCTATTCATCAGCCTGTTTCCGCATCTCATCGCCGGCCCAATCCAGCGTCCATCGCATCTGCTGCCGCAGGTTCAGCGTCCGCGCGAATTCGATTCAAGGAAATTCTTCGACGGTCTCATGCTGATCCTTTCAGGATTGTTCCGCAAGTGCGTGATTGCGGATAACTGCGCTCTGCTGGCCAACGCAGCATTCGGAGGACAACTGGGGCGTAATTTTTTTAGCCTAATGATCGGTGTATACGCCTTCGCCTGGCAGATCTATGGCGATTTCGCCGGCTATAGCGATCTCGCTCGCGGCAGTGCGCAACTCTTAGGCTTCCATTTCATGGTCAATTTCCGCCAACCGTACCTGGCAAGCAGCTTGCAGGATTTTTGGCGGCGCTGGCACATCAGTCTCAGCACCTGGCTTCGCGATTACCTCTATATTCCGCTCGGCGGCAATCGCCGCGGCGAGCGGCGTACCTACATCAATTTGCTGATCACCATGCTGCTAGGAGGCTTGTGGCACGGTGCGAACTGGACCTTCGTGGTTTGGGGCGCCGTGCACGGCGGCTGGCTCGCGCTCGAGCGCTTCTTTACGCAGCGCATTTTAGGGCGGCGAGACGAAGTAAATTTCGGCTGGGCCGGACGCTTCGCGACTCTAAGCATCGTGGGCTTGGCCTGGGTCTTTTTCCGCGCGTCCTCGGTCCGAGAAGCCATTACCATGCTGGGTGGCCTTTCCGATTTCGCTTGGCGACCGGAATACGGCCCGGCGTTGATCTACCTAGGGGCAGTATCGTTCGTCGCGCTGGCCATCGACTGGCGCTTGGAGCAGGCGAAGGAAGAGTATGTCTTTGAGACCGCGCGACCCCGAACCGCGCTTGCAGCCGCACTTGCGATGTGCGCGGTAATTACAGTCTTTGGAGCGTTGGAAAGTAGTGCATTCATCTATTTCCAGTTCTGAGCCTTTTCCTGCCAAGGAAGCGGCGCCTGTAAGCACCGCGAACAACTATCTGGCATGGGCCATCCGGGCTCTGGTCTGCGTGGCCCTATTTTGCGTCGCAATCGAAGGGCTCACACGATTCGGGTTCTCTCACATCAGCCGCATTGAGGCTCGCATCTCCCAAGACCATCAGGCCGCGTTAGCGATCCGTAAGAGCGACCGGCCGACGGTGCTCCTGGTTGGTAATTCGCTGATGCTCGAGGGCATCGACGATAAGCGCTTGCGTGAATCGCTGCAGGGTAAAGCCCATGCGGTTCTGTTTCCGATTGAGCAGACCCAGTACCTTGACTGGTATTACGGATTGCGTCGGCTCTTTGCGGAAGGATCGCAGCCCGACACGGTGGTGCTATGCATGAGTGCCGAGCATCTCGTCACGTCCAGGATTCGGGGCGACTACTCGGCTTATTACCTGTTCCGCTTGGCAGATATTCCTCAAATTCGACGCGACATCAACTACGATCTGACAAAAACGTCCAGCCTTGCGCTATCGCGATTTAGTTTGTTCTACGCAGGACGCAGCCCTTTGCGGAACTTCGTGCTGGTACGCACAGACCCGGCTTACGCGGCTATGCTGCAGCGACTGGCCGGGGTGCAGGCCCAGGCTCACTTTCCGTCCGATCGGGAAATGGAACGAATCGCTGAGGCTCGCCTTACGGATCTGCGCACGTTGTGTTCTTCGCATGGTGCGCGATTCGCTTTCTTGCTGGCGCCAGGATTCGGTCCCGGAGAAGCCCCGCTGGTGGAAGCCGGTGGGCGTTCGCACACTGACGTAATGGTTCCATTCCACCTGAACGAGCTCGGCCGCGACAAGTTCCGCGACGGCTTTCATCTGAATGCGACTGGCGCGCAGATTTTCACAGCGCGAGTAGCGGACCTGCTGAGCTCTCGTCTTCGGGTGCACCGATGAGGCGCCTCGGCGCCTATGCTCAGGCGTCCTGCGGTTCCACGGACGCGGGCGCGAATGGACCGTGCTCGGCACCGCTATCAGCTTGTCCGTGCGGCGCGCTCACACTCACATCGACCCAGCCCACCGGGTGAGAGACTCGCGGACGGATCGGGTCGATGATGTCCTGGGGCCGTCCGGTCCCTAAGTCACCAATCAGCCGCACGCCGCTGCTTAATTCCTTTGAGATCGGCCAGCGGAACTGGTCGAAGGCATGGCGCACTAGCGCAATCTTCTCCGGCGCATAAGCGAGCAACTGCGCGCCCACCCAATCCATAGCTGCCGCATTATTGGCGCCCATCATCAGGCCCAGTTCCAGCGGATCGGGGGCAAGCGGACCATTGCCCTGTCCGGCAATCACGGCATCGGCGATGTGAATCACGCGCCGCTGAATGTCATTGCTCATCGTCCCGTCGGAACGACCGTAGAGGAGAATACGATTCAGGTCGAGGCAGGTTCGCCAGATCGTGTCGTTGCCCGACCATGAGCCGTCCATGCCGATGCGATCTCCCCTATATCGCGAGGCGCGCGCCAGCACCGCATAACAAAGGCGCCACATCAAGCCGCCTGTATAGGACGACGTCACGTTTTGACGGTCGCTGATATACTCCATGGCGCGCTTTACCATCCCATCGTCGGGATAGTTGTCGCCCCCCGTCTTTGGTCCGCCCACCCGGTGATGCGGCAAAAACTCCTTGTTACCGTTGATCCCGATCAGGTTCTTGAGCGCGCAGGTTACGCCGGCTTTCTTGTGGGTTTTCAGTTTTGGCAGATTGATGACGACATCGGCTTCCAGAACTTCGTTCGCGAGCAGATATTGATGTACGCCGGCATGGTGCGTTCGCGCCATGAGCCGGTGATCGTACCACGCCACGCGGAACCTGTTTCGGCCATCGCTAATCGGCTCCAGCAAACTTTCCGGGCCGAGGTCGAACAAGGTGAAATGATCTTCCGACTGAAGGTTCTCCGCGGCGACGCGAACTCCATGCACCAGCACGCACGTTGTGCGGCGAAAATCACGCACACCCTTGAAGCGCGGTTCCCGGCTTACGAGCTCGCGCGCCCACGCGTCGAGGCCTGTTTTCTTCACCAGGGCATCGAAATCGCAGCCTTGAATGGGCGCGTCCCCCACCAGGACTTCCGCTGCGCCGGTCTGTAGCGCTGCCTCGGCTGCGCTACGAATGACGGAAGCGTGGGTGACGAGGCAGTCGATGCCGCCTGGGCCCTCGTTCTGATGCAGAACAAGATTAGGCTTGATCAGTACGCGAGCGCCGCGCGGAATCACCGCGCCGAACGGGCCGCTGTCATTCGACCAGCGCAAGAAATCTGCGAGGCGACCCAATGCCCGCGATACGGCATCGCCGCTCTCGCCCGCAGCCGGATACGAACACGAGGGCAAGCGGGTGATTCCAACTGTCGAGGCAAAGGCGTGATCGGAGAGTGAATGTTCCGGCATGGTCAGGAAATAGATGTGGGCGTGGACTCGGCCCCAGTGAGAGCCTCGGCGCTGACGTCAGAGCGGGTGAAACGATGCTTCCCGGCAGCAGACAGTGGGATGGACTCTACCTGCCGCACTTCAATATCAATCGCATGCCCGGAAGAGAGCGCCTGAATCTGCCGGATCGAATCCCGAATCTTTTCATCCCGCTTATTTGCGTCGCCGGGCCCGGGCACGACGGACAAGACAATTTGATCCGGCGCCGTCTGATGGAACTGGAAATTGGCGATTCCGTCGCTTCCGTACATCAAATGGGTAAAAAACTCTCCATGCACGACTCTTCCGCCCGGTAAGAGGAAGTTGTCACTGGTGCGCGCGATCTCCAGTCGCATCAGCGGGAAATGATTGCGGCATGAGCATGTCTCCGAAGACAGATACCCGCAGTCTTCGTTGCGATAGCGAATGAACGGCATAGAGAAGTTCTGCAAAGAGGTCAGGAGGAAAGGCCGCGGCCCGTCGCCCTCCACCCTATCCTCTTCGACGACCACGAAATCGGCGTTGATGTGCATTCTGCCTTGAGGACACTCGGCAGCAATGTTCTGCACTTCGCTTGAGCCGTAGGAATCAAATACTTTGCACGCGAACGCGCGCTCAATCGCCTCGCGCTGCGGCTGATAGATCTTCTCGGCTGTGGTAAATACGCCTTTCACTCCGCCGATGGTCTGACCTCTGCTCACGAGAAACAAGGCGAACCTTGCGATGGTGGAGGCATACCCGAGAATGACGCGCGGCCGAACCCTTGCAAAGACGCGCGCCCACTTCTCCATATCCTTCTCGCCCGAAAAGAATGGGTCGAACTGGTATTGGCGGCGCGCGAACTGCCGCAGCTCAAATTCCAAGCGCGACATTGCGTATAGCTTGTCGTTGCCGCCCCAGAAAAACGCGATCATCTCCCCCGGACGCCATCCGCATTGTTGCAGGTTGCGATAGGTGCCGGCATCGCTTGCGACCATGTACTCCGCGCTTCGAAAGAACTTGAGGGGAACGCCAGTCGATCCGCCGCTGAAGTGGGGAAGCAGCCTTTCGAGCGGCACGTCTTCGCGAACCAGCTCGCGCTGATTTTCGCGGATGATGTCCTTGGTCAGGATAGGAATCGCCATGAAATCGCGCCACGTGCGGACGTCCGCGCTTCGCATCCCGAGACGGCGGAACAGAGCGCGGTAGTAAGGCACCCGCGCTTCCGCATGAGCCAAAAGAGCACGCAAATTCTGGAACTGTCTTTCGCGGATCTGTTCCGGAGGCCGGAACGGGGTGTTCTCAATTTCCTTCAACTTCCCTAAGACATCGGCCCCGCGCAACCGGCCGGCGAGCGCCAGGAGCGCTCGTCCCCAGAATGGTCCGCGCTCTGCTGACGCGCTCACTGGGGGCTACTCCCATGCGTGCGCGCCGGGCAGTGTGAGTTGTGGAGTTCTTGAGCTGGATGCAGGTTCTTGTCTGCGGCCAAGCTCTTGTAGAGGGCAAGCCAGGCACCCGCCACCGCGGCCGGAGTATACTTCCGGCATTCTTCCCTTGCGGCGCGGGTCAGCTGGGCTGCGAGACCAGGCTCTTCGAGCAATCGAAATGCCGCCTGGGCGATTCCAACATGATCGTCGCGGCCCACCAGAAGACCAGTACGCTCATGTTCCAGGATGTAGGGAACACCTCCCACTCTTGTAGAAATGATCGGCAACCCTGCAGCAAAGCATTCCAGCACCGAGACAGGCATGTTGTCGATATCCGGATTCGTGAGGTAAATATCGGCTTCGTTGTAAACGCCAGGAGTTTGCTCCCTGGAAACGCTGCCGATGAACTTCACGTTTTGCAAGCGCAAATCAGAAGCCATTTGTTCCAGTTGTTTCCGTAACGGTCCGTCGTGCGCAATCGTCAAAGTTGCGTCAGGATAGCGCTCCTGGATAAGCGCAAACGCCCGGATCGTACACTGCACGTTGTAAAGAGGCTCGAGGCCGCGGTTATGGAGGAAGGCCGGCCGCAAACGGTTTCTTTCGCGAAAGTGGAACTGCTCGAGATCCACGATGTTCGGGATCGAGCGCGCTGGCAGCCCGAATCCAGAGAAAACGTCAACCAGAAAATTGGAAGGAGCGACGATCTCATCGACAAGGCGCATGATGCGAATGGCAGATGGCCATCTTGTGAGATGGTCTTCCGCTCTCCCGTCTCTATAATTCAGGATCTTTTTCTTGCCCAGGAACTTGGCCAGGAGGATAGCCGGCGCCGGCGCGAGCATAAATGCGAAGTACCCCGGTGTGAAGATATGCAGGATGTCGTATTTCGCTATGTTAGCCACCAGCCGGATTGCATAAAGTGCGCTGGTCACCAAAGTGCGGACATATTTGATCTTCTGGAGCGGGCGTAACGGCGCGGGGGCCTGGGGATTGACGGGTAGGAAATCTATACTGAGCTGGGGCAGCTTTCGAAGCTCGGCGAGCAGGCGAGCGGCCTGCACCGATTGGCCTCCGACGATATCCAACGAGGGGGCGATCAGCAGCACCCGAACTGGCTTCAATCGCCGCCTCCAAAGCAAGATCGGCACATGGGGTTATGCACGCACCAGGAGGGAATCCGAGTAACTGTAGTTCGTCCGGATCTGTTCGAGGTTGCGAAACCAAAGCTCAAGCATCAACAACATCCAAAGCCAATGGGAGTTATCGCGGCGCCCGCTATCGTGCTCTTTCAGTAAGTGCGAGACGAATGGTTCTGAGATCATGCCTCTGTCCAGAAATTTGCGGCTGGTCAGATGATCCCAAAGCATGGGACGCAATGCGCCGCGGAACCAGGCGGCGAGCGGAACGCCGAAGCCTTTCTTGGGTAGCCTCAGCAGTTCTGGCGGGAGACGGTCGCCTACCGCTTTGACGAAGATCTGTTTGCCCTTGCCGTTTCGGATTTTCCAAGCATGTGGAATCGTCATGGCGAATTCGGCCAGTTCATGATCGAGGAGTGGGCTGCGTACCTCGAGCGAATTGGCCATGGACATGCGGTCCACTTTCACAAGCATGTCCCCGGCCAGCTTTGCTGTTGCTTCAAAATAGAGCGCCTGCGCGACGATGTCGCGGTCGAGCGGCAATAGACAATCGGCAAATGCGTGAGTTAGGAAAGCCGCATCCGCGGGCAACATCCAATCGGGGCGCAGAAGCGACTTGCGCAGGAAGTATGGCGCGTAGTTGAGCTCGAAATAGCGGGTTAACGGCGACGGGCGGCTGGCCATCCGCAGATAGTTCTTGCCGTAAAATGAGTAGGGCCACGCATCGGCGATTTTCGAAAGCAGACTGCGAGCAAACTGCGGAAGTCTGTCGAAGCTTCGCAGGCGATCGATGGCAAAAAAACTCTCATAACCTGCGAACAGCTCGTCGCCGCCATCGCCGGTGAGAGCCACTTTGACGTGCTGGACCGCGAATTCAGAAACGATAAACGTGGGAATTGCAGAGCTATCGCCGAATGGCTCGTCGAAATGCTGCACCAGCTTCGAGACGAGCGCAACGGAATCTGGCCTGACGACGATCTCGTGATGATCGGTTCTGAACTTCTTCGCCACCAACGCGGCCGCCGGAAGCTCGTTGAACGCGCTCTCCTCAAACCCGATGGAAAACGTCTTGACCGGATCAGGGGATTGCATCGACATGGATGCCACGACGGAACTTGAGTCTATGCCGCCGCTCAGGAATGCGCCCAGCGGAACATCGGCAATCATGCGCATGCGCACGGATTCATCGAAGATCTCACGGGCGCGCCCGGCAGCCTGGTCCTCGGTCATGCCGGGCGGGGGCTCCGTTGCTGGCTCCGGCAGTGTCCAGTAACGGCCTTGGCGGAGTGTGCCGTGAGCGTCGTACGTCAACCACCCACCTGGGGGGAGCTTTCGAATGCCCCTATACACACTAAGCGGATCCGGAATGTATGAAAACTGAAAGTAGAGCCGTAACGCCTGCTCGTCGACTTCGAGAGGCACGCCGACCGGATAGAGGCATTTCAGCTCGCTGCCGAAGAAGAGCCCATTCGGTTGAATCGAGTAATAGAGGGGCTTCTTCCCAAGCCGGTCGCGAACCAGCGTGATTTGACGGCGGCGACCATCCCAGATGGCGAAGGCGAACATGCCGCGCAATTGGCTGAAGCCGTCAATTCCCCATTGCTCATATAAATGGATGAGCGTTTCGGTGTCACTTTGAGTGACGAAGCGATGACCATGCGAGAGCAGCGACTCACGCAGCGACTGATAATTGTAAATCTCGCCGTTAAAGACCACCCATGCGCTGCGGTCTTCGTTCGAAATCGGTTGATGACCGGTGCTCAAATCGATGATGCTTAGCCGCCGCATGCCGATGCCGCAGCCGCCCTCGACGTAGATACCTTCGTCATCGGGCCCGCGGTGGCGAATCTGATCGCACATGGCGCGAACAGCGGCCGTTTCGGCACGGCCTTCCCGGAGAACGAACCCAGCTATTCCGCACATGTTGCACTTAAATTATCGCAGCCGAGAGGGCTACAGCACCATTGCCAATCGGACGTCAGGGTGATAAGGAAGCACCGGGGAGAACACAGCGCCGTCGGGATGCTCGGAGATGTTCACCTTCGCGTTCGGAATGACAGCGACGGCTGCGGCGAACGTCACGGGCAGGCTGGTTTTGCGCTTAACGACGAGGCAGCGGGCCGGCTGCTTCACGCCAAACACAAAGGAGTGTGAACACGCGAACTCCTGAGCGGGAGATCCGAAATGCAGATGCGCGTGCGCCTCCGGGCTGGCAAGGTGCCAGAACTGTTCCATCTCGTGCTCCCCGGCGGGTCCATCCACATGATCGAGAATGAGAATCCAATCCGGCTTCACGAAGCGGGCCACTCGCCGGTGAATGATTTCGCCGTAGCGGCACTCAGCGATGATTTGGTCGTCGGAATCCGCGGTATGCCAGGAAACAACACGCACGGCGGGCGGATTTTCCCACCAGAATGGGCCGGCGGGGATGGCTTGATCGCGGCCATCGACGCGAATAGTGTTATGAGCGCTGGTGCCTCGGAATGCGTTTCTTAGTTGGGGGTCGCCTACGTAAGTGTAAGTTCCGGAGTCCACAAGAATGGGCTGGTGCGATGTGCTTACAACAACGCTGAGCGAATCTGAATGGCTATGTCCCGCACGCCCCGGCCCGAAAGGACCCGCATCCATAATTACCCGGCCGGTGGGACTTTCCATTACCGCGAGTCCGCTTTCGGGAAACAAGCGCGATCCATATTGCTTATGCATCGATCCCACGGTATGTCCGAGCCACCAGGCCGCTTGCGGGTAAAGGTCTTCCGCATCAAACGTCCACCGATCGCGGCCCAGCAAGGTTGCACAGGTAGCCAGCGTCGCTCGTCCGAATTCGTCGCGGGCGCCGTATGGATGGAACCATCGCCCACCGTCGTCATCGCTTAGAAAAGCAAGCGATCGCTGCGGACCCATTAGCGAGTGCAGGAAATCGGCCATTCGCGAGAGCATGTCCAGATACTCGCTCGACGGATTCGAAATAATACCGTGAAACAGAAACATATCGAGGGCGTAGACATGATAGTAAGTCGATTGCTCAAAGTGACTGCCATCCTCCCGAACTTGACGTTGCGCCTCGCGCAGGACTGTTTCGCTGCCCAACTGCGCCCAATGAGATGCTCGTGGAAAAGAAGGGAAGAGGTGGCCGAGCGCATGCAACGCCACGGCTTCGCCGAGTAAGTGAGTATTCGGGGAGAAGTAAAACGAGAGATTGGTTTCGATATGGCAGCCGTGCCGATACAAGCTCTCCAGAAAACGTTTTCGAAATGCAGGCTCCATATGATTCCCGACCAAGTGGTAAGTCCAAAGCCAAGAAAACGCGCGGAATGCAACTTCGAGGGCGCTCGTCCAGTTGATGCCGCGTTGAAACGGGTTCTGCGCCCACCAGCTATTCAGTTGACCGACGATTTCATTAAGATAGGCGGCGCGGTTAGAAAATAAGAATGCCTGAGCCAGAAGCACTAAATGCTGATGCCGGTTCAGCTCCCAGATGTTCTTGTGATCGCCAGCGCGTGACAAATCCAGATACGGGATCAAACGAAAGTACTTGGCATCTGTTGAACGCTGATTGACGTAGTCGCGGCGCCACTGGATGTCGGGGCCGGTCTCGATGGTTATGCCGAGCAGCGGGAAACGGTGGGCGAGTATTTGATCGGCGGTATCCAATACGCGTGAGGCGAACTCCGTATTGCGCAGATTTTCCCCGACACACGCCGCGGCCGGCAAACCCGGAAGCGGCCAAGATGTCTCGCGGAGCGGCCGGGGCGGGAACGCCAGCACCCGAAGATTCTGCATTTCCTGTCTGAGGCGGAACGCGATCTCTTGCGGGCTTCGCATGGTGAGCTCGGAACCCATTTTCGCAAGCATCCACCGCGCCAGCTAGGCGAAGCATGATTCGACCAATCAGCCCGGTAATCATCGCGCAACATGCGTTCGCTATCATATGGACGAACTGGTAATCCAAAAAATCCTGTCGGCAATCTTCCAAATTGAGACTGTCGCGGCCGGTGGGTGCTGAGAGTGCTTACTGGGCGCGTGGGCAGCGGAATGTTCAGCCGTCAATTTCTTATTCGCTTCTCTATCCTTTGGATCGTTCTTATAACTAGTGGTTCCTTTCTGCCAACTAGAGCCAAGGTTGCTCTTGGAACCACCACGGATTTTAGCAACGCTGTTATACACCATCGCGTGAAAGCTGAACATAGACTCGCTCACTTCGGCGCCTTCGGCATCGCGGCGCTCTCGCTCGTAGTTATTGCTGAAACGCTGTCACAGCGCGTGGGAGCGCTGGCCGGAGTTCTTGCATTGGCTTTAGCCATAGAGCTACTACAGAAGGCGATCCATGGGGGACCGGTTGAATACTGGGACGTTCGCGACGACACTCTTGCCGCAATCGCTGGTTCAGCTCTCGGTACGTGGCAACTCGTGCGCGCTGTTCTATTACGTCCATACTGACGAAAATAAGACCGGGCTATCTGACCAGCCGGGCTTTCAGGTGGACGTGTTTGCGGCAGTTGGCTTACAGTTCGTCCCATCCCGCAGTAGTGCTTCTCTCTTGAAAGTCCCAGTACTTCGAGCAAGAAACTGCATCTTGCGCAAACACCCCAAACCAGATAGGGTTATAGATGTATGGTGAATAATCGAAGGGAACATCGGAAATCTTTAGAGGGACGCTTCAAATGAAGGGCGGTCAGCAGCTTCTGCGACGGTGTGTTAGCGGTACGTGGCTCTTCGGTTGGCTGGTCGCGCTGGCAGCCGTTTTCCCGTTGATGGCACAAGACGATGCGACCACGCGGAATGGGACGAGTGCCTATAACGGTGCGTGGATCACCGGGCCGGCCTCAAACCCCCTCAGTTTCCTGAACGGGCCGGCCTATCGAACCTTTGGGCAGACGACGCCTTATGATTTTCCGGATTTTGCCCCGATGAGCAGGCTCGACGAACAGCTACCGGGTTGGATCCGGTTCGGATGGGAAGAGCGATTCCGGTACGAGGGATACCACGACGGCAGCTTCAAGCTGCACAACAACGATTCCTACATCCTGCTCCGCTCCCGGCTTTCGATGACTATTAAACCAACGTCGTGGTTCAAAGTCGTCACCCAGGTACAGGATGCGCGGCCCTTCATGCAAAAACCGCCATGGGGCCCTCCGAATTTGAATGCATGGGATCTGAAACTGGCTTACGTGCAATTTGGCGATCCGGAAAAACATTGGATCAGCGTGCGCGTAGGGCGCCAGTTGATCAACTACAACAACACGATCATTGCGGATTCGGAATGGCGCAACCAGGCGCGTTCCTACGATGCAGTTGTGGCCAACATGCACTATAGCCGCTATCGTTTGGGTCTTTTCGCGGCATCGGCGGTTATTCCATCGCCGGAAGGCATCAGCCATCACGAGGAAGGGAACAATATTTATGGCGCGTATGGCGGGATTGAGAGTCTGTTTCCCAACTCCGTGCTAGAGCCGTTCGTGCTTTGGCGGCTTCAGCCAAGTGTTGCGATTGAAACCGCGGCCAAAGTCAAGACCGGCAAGCAGGACGAGTGGGCCTACGGATTTCGCTATAAAGGCTTGGCTGTGAAGAATCTCGACTATTCGGCGGAATGGATCGGCGAGCGCGGCAACGACGGCCCGAACTACATCGACGCGTGGGGGACGACCGATGGTTTGGGATACCGATTCCAGCGGGTATGGTGGAAGCCACGTGTATTTTGGCAGTACGACTATGCGACCGGCGACAGAAATCCGAAGGACGGAGTGCACGGCACGTTCGACACCATGTATCCGACTGCCCATGACCGTTTCGGCATCGCCGACGTGGCCGGGTGGCAGAACATCACCGATGAACGCGTGGGCTTGACCGTCGAACCCAGGCATCGCTGGACATTCACCGGGCAGTACCTGGACCTTTGGCTCGCGAGCGCGACTGATGCGCTTTACAACACGTCCGGAGGGGTGATCGTGCGCGATACGACCGGCAGATCGGGGAGACACATCGGCCAGGAATACGACGCGTACACGTGGTACGAGCTGAACCGCCACGTCAATATCGGCACCGGGGTGGGTCATCTCCAGGGTGGCGAGTTCCTGCAAAGGACGACCAAAGCTCCGAACTATACCTACCCTTATTTCGCGATCAACTTCAAAGACAACCCGCGCAGTAAATAAGCACCAAGCCGACACGTCAGGGTTTTGGGGACTGTAAGGTGAATGCCCTCACGAGGTTGTCTTGAGAGAAAGTGCTCCTCAGCGGTCCCGCCAGCACTTGGCGACTATCATCCGGTGACGGATGCATGACATTCCAACTCTTCCACTTTAGATACGCAGTTGGTACTATCTAGGGGATGCTTTAGTACGGGAGATCGGATTTGTGTCTAGTACTACTTGACCGATCCAATCAGTTGTATGATACTGAAACTCCAAGGTTGATGTGCCACGCCGTCACACGCTACCTATAGCGAGAGTTCGTATAGCGAGAGTTCGTGACTGTTTAGGTGGCAATCACATGGGACTCACGAAGGCGGAAGCCCGCCGTTTCATGCAGTTGATTGGTTACAAGACCGTAACACGAAATAACTGACACACCGTAGCGGGCTGCTAACCGGCTGGAAGTACCCAGCGCCAGCACGAAGAGGCCGAATTACGCGGCATACTCCCGCCGCAAAATGCAAGCAACCGGGTACAGTTCAGAGTCGTTGACCATAGCGGCTCGCGAACTCATCTCCTGGAGTGCTCTCCGGACATAAAAACGTGGCGACTTCAAGAAGAGACCGCATCGTAGTTTTTCGAGTAAGCGAGCACGAATATAGCTGCCTGAAATCAGCTTGTGATGCTGCCGGGGGGCACACTCTATCTGAATACACTCGTTCGGAGTTACTTACTGCGGTACATACTAGCTCGGAGACTCTATTGCAGCGAGTTGTAGAGATTGAACGTAAGCTGACGGAACTCTGCCAACTGACCAACCACATGCTCGAGCGCATGCTTGCAGGCGGCGACCGGAGTTCGTGATTAACATGCGAGTATAGTTCAAATTAAAGGCCATTTCTTCCGGGAGACGGAGTGAACGGCTAACAAGAAAGCAAACAAAACCGCGATATCATGCAAACACTGCTCAAAGTTGAACGAGAGGAATTTTCCACGAAAGACGAGCATCTTTGTTCTCCTCATGGAGGACGGCTGATCAATCTTCAAGCCGACGCCGAACGGGTTCTCGAATTGCAACTGCAATCGCAAGAATGGCCGTCATGGGATTTGACCCCTCGGCAGCTCTGTGATCTCGATTTGCTGATGAATGGCGGATTTTCGCCACTAACCGGCTTCATGACTCGGAAGGATTACGAGAGCGTGTGCTCCACGATGCGGTTGGAAGACGGCACAATTTGGCCGATTCCGATCACGCTCGACGTGACCGAGGAGTTCAGGCGTCAAATCGAGCCAGGTAGGACGGTAGCGCTCCGGGATGCGGAAGGCGTTATGCTAGCCGCTCTACATGTCGAAGAAGTGTGGCAGCCCGATCGTTTAGCGGAAGCGGAGATGATCTATGGAACTACTAGCGCCGCTCACCCTGGTGTAGCCTACCTTCTAAAGCAAGTGAACCCCTGGTATGTCGGCGGGCGTGTTGAAGGGATTCAAGCTCCGTCATCGTACGATTTCCCGACCCTCCGCCATACTCCGGCGGAACTTCGAGCTGAATTCCTGCGCCTGGGGTGGAGCAAAATAGTAGGTTTTCAGACGCGCAACCCGATGCACCGCGCTCACCAGGAATTGACTCTGCGCGCGGCCAGGGAAGTGGGAGCGAAGCTGTTGATTCATCCATCAGTCGGGATGACAAGGCCGGGAGATGTGGAATATTACGTCCGAGTTCGCTGTTACGAGAAGCTTCTCGCCACTTATCCTGAAGGCGCGGCAAAGCTGTCCTTGCTTCCTCTGGCGATGCGTATGGGCGGCCCGCGCGAGGCTGTCTGGCATGCAATCATTCGGAAAAACTATGGTTGTAGCCACTTCATCGTAGGCCGGGACCACGCCGGGCCGGGCAATGATGTGAACGGAAAGCCTTTCTATGGGCCCTATGACGCACAGGAACTCCTTGGCGCGCATCAGCGAGAACTGGGCGTGACGATGTTGCCGTTTCAGATGATGGTTTATCTGCAGCAACAGGATGCTTACATCCCAGAAAATGAAGTGCCCGAAGGCGTGTCCCCACTTACTATTTCGGGAACTGAGTTGCGTCGCCTATTGACGCGAGGCTTGGAAATTCCGTCCTGGTTCTCCTTTCCACAGGTAGTGGATGAGCTCCGGCGGACCTATCCGCCTCGGCATCGTCAGGGGTTCACGGTTTTTTTCACTGGCCTCTCCGGGTCGGGAAAATCAACGATTGCGAATATTCTACGCGTCAAGTTTCTTGAACTGGGTGGGCGCCCTGTGACACTGCTCGATGGCGACATCGTGCGCAAGCATTTGTCATCGGAGCTGGGGTTCTCGCGCGAGCACCGCGACATCAATATCCGCCGGATCGGATTCGTGGCTTCTGAAATCACCAAGAATGGCGGAATCGCCATCTGTGCGCCGATTGCTCCTTATAATGCCCTTCGCAAAGAGGTTAGGGCCATGATCGAATCTGGCGGCGGGTTTATCTTAATCCATCTTTCCACGCCCTTGATGACTTGCGAGGGAAGAGACCGCAAGGGTTTATATGCGAAGGCGCGAGCCGGGCTGGTGCAACATTTCACTGGTATTTCCGATCCCTATGAGATGCCAGATGACGCGGAAATTGTCCTCGACACCAGCAAGATGTCTCCTCAGAAAGCAGCAGAAGAAATTTTTTCGTATTTAGAAGAAAACGGGTATGTCTGCGCGAATGCCGAGGCATCGCGCTGTTGAAGTTACGACGAATCTCGAGATCCTATCAGTATGCACGCGATCTTAGTAAAGGCCGCGATTGGAGCGCTAGTAGGAGTCTTAGTGGGCCTTACCGGAATGGGCTCTGGCGTTCTCTTGCTGCCCGTCCTCATTTTCGGGCTGGGCGTTCCGCCGATTATTGCAATCGGTTCGGATGCGGCATTTAGCGCGCTTACAAAACTCGGAGCTGGGTTTCTCCACTGGCGCAATGGCACTGTCAATTGGAAGTTGACGCAGTTTCTCGCTCTCGGAAGCGTACCTGGCGCTCTTGGCGGCGTACTGCTATTAAGCCACCTCCGAACGGCCTATGGCAGCGAGGTGAACAATATTCTGCGGTCGGTCGTAGGGCTTCTTCTTGTATGCATCCCGCTGTTACTCTTATTTCCTGTAACGTCTAAGCAGCCGGGCATCAAGGTGGTTGAACTAACTCGGAAGTCCTGGATCGGAATAAGTTTGATCGGGCTATTTGCCGGTTTCCTAGTAGGGATGAGTTCGGTGGGGTCGGGCACCATCATTCTGGTTATGCTGGTTCCCTTGATCAAGTGTCAGCCCTCCATTCTGGTTGGAACCGACATCGTTCACGCGGTGATCCTCACCAGTTTCACGAGTTTTTTATATATGCGGCTTGGAACGGTGGATTTTACCTTACTGTTGGCGCTTTTGTTCGGTTCTATACCTGGAGCATTGCTGGGTGTGCGGCTAAGCACGATACTGCCTAGCCAGTGGCTGAAGCGTGTCTTATGTGTAACGTTACTTATTACCGGCGTTCGAATTTTGTGGGTTTAGATAGGGGCAAATGGGCTGTCGTACTGCTGAGGAAACGCTAACACGGATTCACGAAGCTTTGGAGGAATGCGACCGGGCCATTGCTCGCTTTATCCCGGGAGCGGTGGCTGTGGATTTCAAGTCTGGCGATGATCCGATTACCGAGGCGGACCGGGTATCTAATCGTGTGCTTCACAAGCTCCTGGTGCGCGATGGTGATGGATGGCTCTCCGAAGAGAGCGTAGACGACTCTAGCCGGCTGCGAAAGAAGCGGGTCTGGATCGTGGATCCGCTCGACGGAACCCGCGAGTTTGCCGCGGGCATTCCCGAGTGGTGTATTTCAGTCGGACTAGTGGAAGATGGGCGAGTGATTGCGGGAGGCATCCGCAACCCTGCGACGGATGAGACCTTCTTGGGGTCCATAGAAACTGGCCTGATTTACAACGGAAATCGAGCGCGTTGCAGCCAAACAAAAGGCCTGAGCTCCGCGACGGTGCTCGCCAGCCGGAGTGAGGTCAAGCGCGGCGAGTGGAGACAATTTGAGAATTGCCCATTTGCTGTAAAAGCTATGGGCTCGGTGGCATATAAGCTTGCATTGGTAGCGGCCGGAGTCGCGGACGCGACCTGGACACTTTGTCCGAAACACGAATGGGACGTTGCGGCGGGTGTCGCCTTGATCGAATCCGCGGGAGGCTTTGCGCGGAGACTGGATCAGATGCAGCTCACGTTTAACAATCGAAACTGTCTGTTGCCGAACCTGATGGCGGCCGGCTGGGGCATCGCAGCGGAACTGTCATCGTTCTTGGAGCCGCTGGGGGCAGGCAATGGGCACAGGGTACACGCAGAGATGGGCGTTGCAGAAAAATGAAGGGCGAAATGCAAGTTATAGCACGAACATGTGAGAGCGGGAGACGGTCTAATCGCCGCACCGCGATCAACATTGCAATTATTGTAGGTATTTCTCTATCCGGTTTTGCTGCGCAAGGCAAGCAGGAAGTGCGGGCGGCGGCTGCCAGCAATACCCCACCACCCGCCGGCATTGGGGCCGATGAACAAAAGAACGGCCCTCCCGCTTTGCAGGAGAGAGGCGCTCGTTACCAGTTATGTGCCGGCGACGTATTTGATATCGCATTCCCGTTTACCCCGGAATTCAATCAGAGCGTTACGATTCAACCGGATGGATACGTGGCCCTTACTGGCGTCGGAGATGTGCAAGTGGCTGGCAAGACTGTTCCCGAAGTTACCGAATTATTACGATTGAATTATGCGAAGATATTGCATGACCCAGTCGTCAACATAGTTCTAAAGGATTTCCAAAAGCCTTATTTTATTGCGACGGGAGAGCTTGCGCATCCAGGAAAGTACGATCTGCGCTCCGACACGACCTTGACAGAAGCGGTAGCTATCGCCGGGGGGTTTACAGAAAACTCGAAACATTCTGAGGTTTTTCTTTTCCGGCATGTTTCGAACAGATGGGTAGAGGTCAAGAAAGTGGACGTGAAGAAGATGTTCAAGGAGGCAGACTTGACCGAGGACTTGCACCTGCAACCGGGAGACATGGTGTTCGTCCCGCAAAACCGCTTATCGAAATTCAGGAGATACATCCCCGCGCCTGGGGTGGGCGTTAACATGGCGCCCTATTAAGTTTTAGTTTTATATTTGCCGCTCAGCGGAGGCAGAGAACATGGAAGAGTTGGACTTATACGATCCCATTCGGAACAGCAGTAATAGCGGGCCGGGAACGGAATCCCTGACCTTGCAGGACATTCTGGCCATTGTCTCTCGACATCGGATGCTCATTTCATTGTCATTTCTGAGCGTCCTTACCGGGGCGATTCTGGTAGCGGTTCTGCAGCCAAACCTATACGACTCGGCGATGAAGATACTTGTCAAACGCGACCGGATAAATACCGTTGTCACATCCGAAGCGACGGCGGCGATTCCGCAAGTGGCGCCGGAAGTTACGGAAGAAGAACTGAATTCCGAGGTAACGCTGTTAAAGAGCAGAGACTTGCTCGAACAGATCGTGTTGGCGTGCGGCCTTCAGAATCGAAAGCACCGCACGCTTTTCGGATTGTCGGCTGCCGTGTCGCCCCGGCCGGGAGAGCCCCGAAGCCTTAATGAAGATTTAATCCGTACCGATTTTCAGGATAACTACCGTGTTGGCGAGAGCTCGCGGCCCGAATCAGCCAGACCCTCTATCACGCTCGCATCCGCCGAGGTGAATGCGCCACGCCGAAGTCACGACGAAAACGTAGCGATTGCGGAGGCGGTAAAAGCGCTCGATAAGGATTTGAAGGTCGACGTGGTGAAGAGGACGGATCTGATAGAAGCGACATATGAATCGCCAGATCCTCGACTGGCCGCGCAGGTGCTTTCGACACTAGCAAATCTATATATCGAAAAACATGTAGCTGTCCACCGTCTGCAGGGGGCTCTCGAGTTTTTCAAGCGGGAGACGGAGAAGTATCGGCAGGAACTCGAGGACGCGCAGAAACGTCTGATCGATTTCGACCAGAATGCGGCGGTGGTGGCGGCGCCCCTTGAAAAAGATCTTACGCTGCAGAAACTCGCGGAGTTCCAAGTGTCGTTGAGCCAGACGAACGCAGCCATCGCGGAGACGCAGAAGCGAATCGGGGTACTTGAGACGCAGATGCAGTCCCTGCCGACGCGGATGGTGACGCAAGTGCGGGACGCGGACGACGGAATATTGACATCACAGCTCAAGGCGAATTTGCTGAATCTCGAGCAAAAGCGCATCGAGTTACTGCAGAAGTTTGAACCGAGCTATCGACCGGTCCAGGAAGTAGATGCAGAGATCGCTCAGGCGCGGGCAGCGTTGGCGGAGAAGACCCCGTTACATGAGCAGACCACAGACCGGGACCCAACTTACGAATGGGCCCGCAGTGAACTGGAAAAGGCGAAGGCGGATCTAGCTAGCCTACAGGCGCGAGCTGAGGTTACGGCAGGTGCCGTAAAGTCTTACCAAGCAGCAGCGCGGTCGTTGGACTCTAAGGAAATAGCGCAGGCCGATATTATACGGACTGTTAAGTCTGCAGAGGAGAGTTATCTGCTCTCGCAGCGCAAGGAAGAAGAAGCGCGGATCTCGGACGAACTTGACCGCGGGCGTATTCTCAATGTGGCTATCGCGGAGCCTCCTAGCGTCCCGTCATTACCATCTAATCACCGGTTTCGAATCGGCATATTTGGCTTGATTTTCGCCATGCTCGTGAGCACCGGACTTACGGTAGCCGCCGAGCGTACAAATTCGACGTTCCGAACGCCGGGTGAAGTGGGATCGATCTTGAATATCCCTGTTCTCGCCGCTATACCTCAGCGGGCGATCAGTGATAGTTCCCGGAACTTCAATTCGCTGCTTTTGCCGGCGGCCGATCATAGAGAAAGCGGTCCAAAGTGAGACCAAGGTGCGTGATTAAGAAGGCGCGACGTTGCGCTGCTCTGCCACAACAGATCCCTGGAGTGAAATAAGACCATGAGCCGCGTACATGAGGCGCTCGGACGAGCTGGGCAGAACATTCAAGCGCCCGATGAGGATGAGAGCCTACGTCAAGCAGACCCTGACGAAGACAGGATGAGCCCAGAATTCAGCTATCCGTCCCGAAATCGGGGGACTCGCGCGTACACACTATCTAAGAAAAGGGGGCCGGCCAACGGTAACGTGCGTCCGTGTCCTGACCTCAACCCACCACTGCGAGACGAGGTCATGAAGCTGGTGCAGCGGGTGTTCGTCTTTCCAAATTCGCATGCGCCTCGCACTGTCGTGTTTTCCAGCATTGACGGAAGTGGATCGAGCGAAATCTGCTTTCGGGCAGCGGAGGTGTTAGCGGCGCAGGGCTCGGCATCTGTATGCCTGGTCAGCACCGGCACGGCAGCCAACGAATCTGTGGTCGAAACCGGCCAGCGCCGCGGATTGATGGAGGCAATGAATTGCTTAGATCCGATTACTCAGTTCGTTGCGCCGACTTCCATTAATAATCTGTGGTTTATGTCGGCTGGATCATCTGATGTTGTCCATCTGTTCCCGTCGGATGAGTTGCGTTCACGGATGACGGAACTCAAAGAAAAGTTCGATTATGTCCTAATCGATGCTCCTCCAGTTACCTCCTCGCCTAATGCGGTGGTACTGGGCCAAATGACTGACGGCGTAATTCTGGTAGTTGAAGCTAACTCTACCCGCCACGAAACTGCCCGGCTGGTTAAGGAGACATTTGAAGCCGCTAAGGTAAGGTTACTTGGCGCGATACTCAATAATCATAGGCTTTCAGCTCCGTGAGAATATTGCAGTAAGCCGTCGCATTGGGTAATTCCTCCTCTCCCTTAAGCTGATCTCTCAGCCGCGTTCGGACCGGATTTTCCGCGTTTGGCGCATCGAGCTTCGTTGTGACTCTATTTCTGTGCGATCGGTGGGGTTGTTTCACCTAACGCAATCGTTTTCTCTTTCCCAACCTGTTTCTTCCTGGTGATCTGTTACGATGACTAGCGCGCGGCGCACGCTGCTGATGAACGCCCTGAAGTTATATGATCTGGGCCTCATGATATTGGCTTTCGTGTTGGCTGGATTCGTTATGGTTCATCAAACCCATAACGCGAGCCCAACAGCATTTTTTGCGATGCGTGTGAAGATACAAAACTTCGCAATCTTTGCGGTTTTGATCTTATTGTGGCACCTAATCTTTCGCTTTTCAGGGCTCTATGCCTCGCGGAGACTTTCTAAACGCGGCCGTGAGGCGGTTGACGTCGTGACTAGCACCTCGGTGGGGACTTTCGTGATCTTCGTTGGCGGAATCACCTGTCATCTACATATGGTGACGCCGCTGTTCTTACTGGTGTTCTGGCTAACTAGCACGGGCCTGACTGTGCCGAGCCGCCTTGTGCTGCGGATGACTCTCGCGGCCCTCAGGAAACGAGGGCGGAATTTGCGGGATATCATTATCATCGGTACAAATGGGCGAGCGCTCGAGTTTGCAAACAGACTGGTCTCCCATACCGAACTCGGATACAGGATTAGCGGGTTTGTCGACCAGGAGTGGTGCGGCCTGGAAGACTTTCAAAGGAGTGGTTACGCTCTCGTCTCCGATATAGCCAGCTTTCCGGCGTTCTTGCGGAGAAATGTGGTGGATGAAGTTGTGATCGCGCTGCCATTCCGCTCGATGCACGAGTGGGCATCGCGCATCGCGAGGGTATGCGAAGAGCAGGGTGTAACGGTGCGTGTTCTCAGTAATATCTTCGATTTGAAGATCGGGCGCCGAGCCGTAGAAGAGCTAGAGGAGGAAGATGCTCTTCTTGCACATTCGGCCGGATGGGCTGACGGATGGCCAATCTTCGCCAAGCGGATTCTGGACCTTGTCATCTCTGGAATTGCCTTAATCGTGCTGTTCCCCCTATTGCTGTTGGCCGCAATTCTCATCAAAGTCACCTCACCGGGACCAATCTTCTTCATACAGAAAAGAGTGGGCTTACACAAGCGACCACTAAATGTATTTAAGTTCAGAACGATGACGGCCGATGCCGAAAAGCGGCTCCACGAAATCGAGCATTTAAACGAAGTCAGTGGACCGGTATTTAAAATCAAGAATGATCCTCGAATTACTCCGCTTGGTAAGATTTTACGTAAGACCAGCATTGACGAACTGCCTCAACTCTTCAACGTTTTCAAAGGCGAGATGAGCCTGGTGGGGCCACGGCCTCTCCCTGTTCGCGACTATGAGGGGTTCAGCGAAGATTGGCAGCGCCGCAGGTTTAGCGTAAAGCCAGGCATCACGTGTTTGTGGCAGGTGCGGGGCAGAAGCTCGATTCCCTTCGAGCAGTGGATGGAATTGGACCTTCAGTACATTGAAAAGTGGTCTCTTTGGCTGGATGTTCAGATTTTGTTGAGAACCATTCCGGCGGTACTTAGAGGCTCGGGGGCAGCATGAGCATTCCTTGTAATGCCGCGTAACCCGATGAGCAAGTTGACGGTTGTTACTACAAGCTGGGATGATGGGGATCCAAAAGACTTTAGGGTCGCGGAAGAATTGGGTGCTAGAGGGCTCCCAGGCACATTTTATGTGCCCATTAAGCCATATCAAGGGAAGAACAGGCTTGAGGACGGAGACCTTCGAATGCTTTCTTCCCAAGGTTACGAGATAGGCGCCCACAGCATTACACACAAAGATCTATCCCAATTGGGCCGGGAGAAGCTGGTTCACGAGATAAATGATTGCAAGGACATGATGGAGCAGGTGCTGGGAAAACGCGTGCTGATGTTTTGCTATCCAAATGGACGCTATAATCATGCAACCATCCGACAGGTGAGAGAAGCGGGATACAAGGGTGCGCGGTCGACGAGAATGTTATCCTCAACAGCCAGCTTTTCGGCCTTCGAGATGCCGACGACAGTGCAGGCATATCCCCATCGCGGTCTGGCTTATTTGAGGAACCAGGCGCGAGCCAAGAGTATCTCGGGCCTGACGAGATATGTTATGAAATTGAACCGGTTCGGGCGATGGGTGGAACTGGGCAAAGAGCTTTTCAATCAGGTGCTGACAAACGGGGGAATCTGGCATTTGTACGGACATTCTTGGGAGATAGAGCAGCTAGGAATGTGGAGCGAATTGAGTGCAATGCTGAGTTATGTGGCTGGCCACAAAGGCGTGGATTACGTGACTAACGGTCAGTTATCGCTACTCCTACAATCGCGAAGCCGGGTATGAGTGGGAGTTCTTTCAAATTTCTGAAAGTGGCCATTGGATCGAGCCGACGTTGGCTGCTAAATGAGGCGGAGTTAAGAGAGGCATGCGTGGTGGGCGCATGGGGGCCTTTGTGGGGAGCTGAGACGCGATGAGCAACACGAACATTCCGAAAAATTGCATGATGGCGCAGATTGCCGCGCAAGCAGCTCTGAACCCGAATAGTAGAGCGCTGGTTTCGGGTAAAGAGGTGATGACGTATGCGGAGTTAGACGCCCGATCGAACCGTATAGCCGGGCATTTACGCGCTCTGGGAATAGCGCCGGAGGAGTTAGTCGGCATTTGGCTTCCGCGCTGCCCCCAAATGGTGACCGGCGCGTTAGGAGTGTGGAAGGCGGGCGGGGCATACGTTCCCCTGGATCCCGCTTCACCGGCAGAACGTGTCGCGTGGATGCTGAACGACGCGCAGGCTCGGGTTTTATTGACTGAGCAGGACATGGCAGAACGGCTACCTCGGGGGAAATGGAAAACGATCGCGCTAGACCGCGAATGGCTGCAAGGCGCCTTCAACTCTGATGAGATAATTGAGTTAAACGTAAAGCCCGAACAACTAGCCTATGTCATCTACACGTCTGGGTCGACCGGTCAGCCAAAGGGAGTCGAAGTAACCCACAGCAGTCTTTCGAACTTAGTATCTTGGCACCAAGCCGCTTTCGAGGTAACGGCTTCAGATAAGGCGAGCCAGCTAGCCAGCCCAGGATTCGATGCGGCGGTCTGGGAGGTATGGCCCTATTTAACAGCCGGCGCTAGTTTGCATCTGGCGGATGACACTGTTCGAAGTGAGCCCGAAGCGCTACGTGACTGGATGATAGCGCAGGGGATCACGATTGGCTTTGTTCCCACGCCGTTGGCAGAGCGGATGCTTGCTTTGGAATGGCCAAGCAAAACGGCGCTCCGCGTCTTATTGACAGGTGCGGACGCACTGCGCAGCTATCCGCGGCCGGGCCTGCCGTTCACTCTGGTGAACAATTATGGGCCGACCGAATGTACCGTGGTATCCACTTCGGGAGCTATTACCGCCAAGGGGAGTCGAGAGGGGGCGCCCAGCATTGGACGGCCGATTTCGAACGTGCAGGTCTACATTCTGGACGCGGCTATGCAGAAGGTCCCGGTGGGTGTACCGGGAGAAATTCATATAGCGGGTGCGGGGGTGGCTCGCGGTTATGTCAACGCTCCCGAATTGACAAACAGTAAATTCATTCCCAATCCTTTCGACTCTGAGACGGGGGGCCGGCTTTACCGTACGGGGGATCTGGGCTGTTTCCTGCCGGACGGCGACATAGCGTTCCGTGGCCGCATCGACGAGCAGATAAAGATCCGCGGTTACCGCGTTGAGCCGAACGAGATTGCTACCGCGTTGTCGAAACATTCCGGGATCGAGGCGAGTACGGTTATCGCCCGGGAGCGCAGGATCGACGAAAAGGAGTTAGTGGCGTACATTGTGCCCAGAGCTGGAAGTACGCTTATCGAACGGGATTTGCGGGAGTTCTTGAGCGGCCAGTTGCCCGATTATATGATTCCAGCGACTTTCGTTCGAATGGACAGTCTGCCGCTCAATGCGAGCGGAAAAGTGAATCGCGCCGGATTACCAGAGCCTGACGAAGTGAACACGTTCCGTGACGACAGCTATCTTGCTCCAGGAACGTTAATCGAGCAGCGAATTTCAGAGATTGTCAGGCCTTTGCTGGGCGTCGAGAGGGTCAGCATTGACGATAATTTCTTCATGCTGGGCGGGCACTCGCTCTTGGGAACGCAATTGATAGCACGTACGCGCGAGGCATTTGGAGTGGAAATAACGTTGCGCAGCTTGTTCGAGTCGCCGAGCATCGCCGCGTTGGCCGAGGAGGTGGAGCGGCTTCTCTATGCCCGGGTGGACGCGATGAGCGAGGAAGAAGCGGAGCAATCTCTGAAAGGTACAAGTCTCTAAGAGTAGAGCGCATTGAAATGACAGCCGAAACGATCGAGCGCTCCGCTTCGAAAAAAGTGGGGTTACTGAGTCTTACTCAACTTCTCGATCCGGAAGTTCTGGCTAACCCATATCCGTTGTTTCATCGGCTTCGAACCGAGGACCCGGTCCATTGGGACCCCTACCTTCACGCGTGGGTAGTGACGCGGTACGGGGATGTCATCCATGTCCTCCATCAGTTTTTGGCGGATCGGACGCCTACTCCGGAACACTTAGCGAAGATCGGGCTGGGGGAATTGGCGCCGATTGCGCGAGTGATGGTCAAGCAGATGCTGTTTCTGGATCCGCCGACGCACACGCGGATCCGCAGCCTTGCGTCCCACGCATTTACTCCAGGTCGAGTGGCAGTCCTGCGCGAACATATTCGCGAGATCGTGAAGGATCTGATCGATAGGGTAGAGGAGAAAGGCCGCATGGATGTGATTGCGGATGTCGCGGAGCCTCTTCCCTATACAGTGACAGCGGAGATGCTCGGCGTGCCGGTTGAGGACGCGCCGCAATTGAAGGCATGGTCACAGGATTTCGCCGAAATGCTGGGGAACTTCCAGCACAATCCGGAGCGGGCGCCGCGAGTGCGGCGCAGCGTTGAGGAGATGACGAAGTATTTTCAATCGGCGATTCGAGAGATAGAGCGGCACCCGCGCGAGGGGCTCATTCACTCGTTCTTGACGGCCGAATCGGAAGGAGATCGGTACAGCGAAGAAGAGGTTATTGCGAACACGATCGTCACGATGGTCGGGGGCCAGGAGACAACCACAAATCTGATCGGAAACGGGGTGCTTACACTGTTGCGGAATCCTGAACAACTGTCCCGTTTGAAAGCGGATCTGTCGCTCGTGCCGTCCGCCGTGGAGGAGATCCTGCGTTATGAACCTCCGAGCCAACATACAGCCCGGCTGGCGCCGCATGACTTGGAAATGGGTGGAAAGAAGATAGCAAAACGCCAGGCGGTGATCGCTGTGATGGCCGCTGGAAACCGCGACCCAGAACGATTTCCGGAGCCGGATCAGTTTGACATCACGCGCAAAGACAACCGCCACCTTTCGTTCGGATGGGCCGCTCACTTCTGTTTTGGTGCGGCGCTGGCCCGTATCGAGGGTCAGGTCACCCTCGAAGAGATGCTGCGCCGCTTACCCGATTGGTCGCTCGAAGAGGGTGCTTTGGTGTGGCGAACGAACTTGGGGCTTCGTGGATTGACATCGCTCAACTGCCGGTTCGGTGCATCCGCACAATGAGACAGACCGCCCCAGCGGAATTAGACTTGCGCAGGTCCGGCCTATCGGAAGCAAAACGCAAGCTACTGGCGAGGTATGCCCGTGGCCACAATGAAGATTCCGAAGTTACACCTGAAATTAGGCGCCGTCTGCCCGGAGATCCGGCTCCCTTATCTCTTTTTCAGGAGCAGGTGTGGCGTCACGCCGTGGCGGGGAGGAAGGTAGCCTCGTTCTATAACGAGTCAACTACCGTTCATCGTTATGGTGACTTGGACAGGGAGGCATTGGAGCATAGCTTCACGGAAATTATTCGCCGGCACGAGGCTTGGAGAACCACTTATGACACGGTTGATAATCGCCCGATACAGGTTATCCACCCGGCTCCTGGCAGAGTAACTATCCCTTTCATAGATCTGAGCGACGTCCCGGAAGAGTCAAGGCAAGTGGAAGCTTTGCGGTTGGCGACGGAGGATGCGCGACAGCCTTTTGATTTGACGCAAGGACCGCTGGTTCGCGCGGTGCTGATTAGTCTCAGTAATAAAGTACATCTCTTGTTTGTCACGATGCACCAGAGCATAACTGATGGGGTATCGGTCTATCAGATATTGCCTTTAGAACTAACGGCGCTCTACACAGCATCGTTGACCGGCTGCAGTCCAGCAGTTTCAGATTTGCCAATCCAATATGCCGATTTCGCATACTGGGAACGGAAGCAACTTCAGGGCGAAGCACTACGGGAGGAAATAACTTACTGGAGAACACAGCTCCGCGGCGAACTGCTCCGATGGCCGCGCGAACGCCTTCCGCTATCCCGCTCGACCTATGAGGGCGCTATCCAGCCGTTTGCGATGCCCAAGCGAGTGTCTGACGGTCTGGGTGAGTTAAGTAGACGCGAAGGAGTGACGGCCTTTATGACGCTTTTAGCCGCGTTTGCGTCACTTCTCCATTGCTACATCCGGCAGCAGCTTATCATCACTGGCACGGTGGCACCCGCCGGGCGCAGGCGAGTAGAGGTTCAAAATTTGCTTGGGTACTTTCTCAATCCGGTGGCGTTGTGCATCGATTTCTCCGGTAATCCTACTGTTCGCGAGTTGTTGCAACGGTGCCGTGAGGTCACGTCCGGAGCGCTCTCACACGACAGTGTGCCTGTCGAGCATTTGTCGGAGCAACTGAGGCCCGAGGCAAATTCGGGCCGCCCTTGGCCGTTCAGTACAGCGATTACTCTGGCGCCTCCGACGCCGGAACTGGATCCGGGTTGGAGTCAAACACCGATGGATTGCGACGGCGGGTGGGCGAAGTGGGATTTATATCTGGAGCTGAGCGTCAGGAGCAACGGTGTAATGGGCCGGGCTCAATACCGGACAGATGTTTTCACGCCTGCGGTTCTCTCGCGATTTCTAGAAGACTTCAACAAAGTGCTGGAATGCATTATGTTCGATTGCGAGCAACACATTTCGGATTTGCCCCGGTTGTGCTCGATCGAAGGTGATCCCACTGCCGCTGGCGTTGAGCACTTATAGCCAGGCCTATATCGGTGAGCATTTAAGTTATCGCGGTACGTTCCATCATTGAGTCTATTTCCGCGGGTGGAACTTTGAATCAATCTCAAACCGTAGCCGCGAAACGCAGCAATTCACTGCAAATTCGCGGTGCTTGCTTCAACGATTATCCACAGATTGCGAAATTAGAATCTCGATACCGCCTGGAGACAAAGAGCCGGGAAGAGTGGGAGCATTTGTGGATAAACAACCCGGTATACACTCAGCTTGCGAAGAGCTGGCCCATAGGGTGGGTGTTAGAAGATTCAGACGAGAAGATCGTCGGATACATTGGGAATATTCCTCTTGTGTACGAGTTGCACGGCAAGAGGCTTCTTACCGCCACGAGTCGCGCCTGGGTGGTAGATTCGGCATACCGCAGCTACTCGCTGTTGCTACTCGATTATTTCTTTTCGCAAAAGAATGTAGACCTGTATCTCACGACGAGCTTGAACAGCGAGGCCTTCGCCGGCTTCCAATCCTTCGGGCCTTGCGCGGTGCCTGTCGGAGATTGGGACCACTCCAGATTTTGGATCACGAATTATGCGGGATTTGTTTCGAGCTGGCTTAGAACAAAAGGGGTGCCGATGGCCAGACTTTTGGGCTTTCCCCTCTCGGTCTTACCATTTCTGAGGGATCGAATCGGGGCAAGAGGCATTCGCACGAGTGGCAAACAAGAGCTTCAGTTCTGCGCGAGCTTCGATGAGCGTTTCGATACGTTTTGGGAAAGCCTAAAAAAGAAGCGGTCCGGAGTGCTGTTGGGCACGCGGACACGCGAGATCCTTGACTGGCACTTCAGATATGCGCTGATGCGGTACGAGGCTTGGATCGTGTGTGTTTGCGAGCAATCAAAGTTGTTGGCGTATGCGATCTTTTACCGGCAGGACAACACCAGGATTGGACTAAAGCGCGTGCGTCTGGCCGATTTCCAGACCCTTACGGACGACAATTCGCTATTACTTCCGATGCTCGCCTGTGCCCTGGACCGGTGCCGCAAGAGAGGAATCCATATGCTGGAGATCGTCGGGCTCAGCCGCGAAAAGGCTGAGGTCATCGCGGAAGCCAGCCCGTACCGCCGGAATTTGGGTTCGTGGCTTTCCTTTTACAAAGCGAACAATTCGCAACTGGCGGAAAGACTGGCGGATCCGAAGTGCTGGGATCTCTCCTGCTTCGATGGTGATTCTAGTGTGTAAGTGGCGCATAAATCGGGAAGCAGACGTGGTTTACAGTCGAGTATCGGTAGCGCCGCCCCAAAATTGGTGTAACCCAGGGGTATGGAGTTATTGCAGGCATGAGTGAAGCGCTTGAAATGACGCGATGCGTTTCGCAGGAAGATAAAGCCGGGCCAGCAGCGGCGTGCAAGCCTGCACAGACGGTGAGAGACGTCGCAGCGTCTCCTATAACCCGCCGGCCGCAGGGAGCGCCAGTGCCGCTCTCCATATCGCAACAGCAAATTTGGGTACACACGCAGCTTGCGCCGGATGCTCCGCTATATAACGAGGTCCTGATTCTTGATCATACGGGCTCCCTCGATTTGGAAGCGGTTGAGAAGAGCTGGCGCGAAATCACGCAGCGGCACGAGATCTTACGCACTCGATTCCCTGTGGTGGATGGAAGCCCGGTTCAGATTATTGGAGACGAGCCGGGAGAATTGCAGGTTACAGACCTGCGCACGCCAGTAGATGGGCAGGGCGAGACGAAGGTTTTGGAAATAGCCGAGAAAGAAGTACGGCGGCCATTCTTGGTAGCGGAGAATTCTCTCGTCCGAGTGCGATTGGTGCGAATGCCGCATGACCGCTGCGTTCTCATCGTCGCCTTCCACGCACTAATCGCCGATGAGGAGTCAGTCGAGATATTTGCGCGCGAGTTCCGGAGTTTGTACCGGGCATACTCAACTGGCGAGCCACACCTTCTTCCCGAGCTGCCACTGCAATATCCAGATTATGCGTGGTGGCAGAGGAGATATCTCACCGGGGGTGTTCTCGACGAGCACATCGCCTATTGGCGAGAGAGGCTGGCGGGATTTCCTCCAGCCCTAGAGCTTCTAACTGACCGGACACGTCCCCCGGTACAGCGGTTTCATGGGGCGCGCCGGCGGTTTGAACTCTCCCAGCATTTGACTGAGTCACTCAGGCGGTTGAGCGAGCAAGAGGGTGTCACCCTAGCTACGACCCTGGGCGCCGGGTTTCAGATGATGCTCTCGCGATATACGGGTCAAGCCGATATTGTTATCGGCTCTATTGTGAGAGAACGGGCAAGGAGGGAGACCCAAGGGTTGATCGGCCCCTTGTCGCAAACTGTGATCACTCGCTGCGATTTAGAAGGGGACCCAACTGTTCTTGACGTATTAGGACGGGTGGATCGTGCGGCGGTGCTCGATTGCGAGCATCAACATGTGCCGCTCGATCGCCTGGTCAGCGAACTCCAGCCGGGATTCGACCCGAGCCGGAATACGTTTTTCCAGGTGCTATTTTCGGTTAGCCCAGGGGCTTCGCGCGAGGAGTGGGATTGGCAGACGGCAGAGTTGGAAGTAGATAACGGCGCCGCGAAGGTTGACTTGCAGCTCCAGATTTATGAGGAGTCCGACCGCCTTTCCGGACGCTTTACTTTCAATACGGATTTATTCCAGGCGGCGACAATTGACCGGATGGCAGGACACCTTCAGACCTTGTTAGAGGGAGCCGCAGGAGATCGCAATCGGCCTCTATCGAGATTGCCTCTTCTCACTCAGCCGGAGCAATACCAGCTGATTGTCGAATGGAACGATACCTATGCGGACTATCCGCATGACTGTTGCGTTCATCACTTATTCGAGCTGCAAGTGAAGCGAACACCGAATGCGACGGCGGTAGTGTGCGAAGGTAAGCAGTTAACATACTGTGAGCTAAATGCCCGTGCCAATCAGGTGGCGCACCGGTTGCGCGGTCTAGGCGCCGGTCCCCACGTTCTGGTGGCGATTTGCACCGAACGCTCGTTGGAGATGGTTGTGGGGCTGCTGGGAATTCTCAAGACAGGCGCGGCATATGTGCCTCTCGATCCTGCGTACCCGCGGGACCGGCTCTCGTTCATGCTTGAAGACGCCGAAGTAGCAGTGTTACTCACACAGGCATCGCTGACCGATCATCTGCCTCACACCGGCGCGCGCGTGGTGTGTCTAGATCGCCATTGGCAGGAGATGGCCGCGGAGAGCACCGCGGATTTAGTAAGTGATGCAGAACCCGAAAGTCTCGCATATGTGATCTACACTTCAGGGTCCACGGGCAAACCGAAAGGAGTTCAGATCCCCCACCGCGCGGTGGTGAATTTCCTGGTCTCGATGAGTCAGAAGCCCGGCCTGAGAGATGAGGATCGACTGCTTGCGGTGACCACACTGTGTTTCGACATCGCGGGTCTCGAGATTTATTTGCCATTGGCAGTGGGCGCCTCGCTCGAGATCGCCAGCCGGGAAATCGTCTCCGATGGAAGGCGTTTGATTGACAAGCTTGCGAGTTCACGCGCGACGATTATGCAAGCCACGCCGGCTACCTGGCGCATGCTGCTTGAAGCGGGTTGGGAAGGCGACTCGGGCTTGAAAGCTCTTTGTGGGGGCGAGGCGCTGCCACGCAGCCTAGCCAATCAATTGCTGCAACGGACTGGTTCGCTTTGGAACATGTACGGACCGACGGAGACCACCATCTGGTCGAGCGTCTCCAAGGTGGAGCCCGGCGAAGATGCGCTGACGATTGGAAAGCCCATAGCCAACACGGAATTTTTCGTTTTGGACAATCTGCTGCAGCCAACACCAATAGGAGTTGCGGGCGAATTACATATCGGCGGCGACGGGCTGGCACGCGGTTACTTAAAGCGGCCTGAGCTGACCGCACAAAAGTTCATCTCGCATCCGCTCAGCCCCGATCCTGAAGCGCGGCTGTATAAGACGGGCGATATGGCGCGTTATTTGCCGAGCGGAGAGATTGAATTTCGAGGACGGATCGACTATCAGGTAAAGATTCGCGGGTTCCGAATTGAACTGGGGGAGATCGAGGCTGAATTGCGGCGGCATCCGGGGGTGAGCGACGCGGTTGTGGTAGCGCGGGAGGACCGAGCGGGCGGGCAACGGCTGATGGCGTATTTTGTTCCAGCGCAAGACCCGGCGCCCAGCGTGAGTGAATGGCGCTCCTTCATGAAGGAGAAGCTTCCGGAGCACATGATTCCGTCTGCGTTCGTGGCGCTGGCGGCGCTACCGCTGACGCCAAACGGTAAAGTCGACAGGCGCGCGCTGCCGAATCCGGAGGAGTTAGCGTTGACGCCTGATCAGGAGTTTGCCGAAGCACGCGACGGGCTGGAAGCGCAATTGGTTACGATTTGGGAGAACGCGTTGGGAGTGCGGCCAATTGGCATCCGGCATAATTTCTTCGAGATCGGTGGGCATTCACTGATTGCGGTCAAACTAACACACCAGATCGGACAAACGCTAGGAAAACATCTGCCTGTGGTCACGCTGTTTGAAGCGCCCACGATACAGCAACTGGCCGTCATTCTTCGGCAAGACGGATGGTCGTCTCCATGGTCTTCGTTAGTGCCGATTCAAAGCGCCGGATCAAAGCCGCCGTTCTTCTGCGTGCACGGCGCTTTGGGGACGGTGATCCGATTCCGCAATCTCTCGCGACATCTTGGAGCAGAGCAACCGTTTTACGCGTTACAGCCCCAAGGGCTGGATCCAAGCCGTCCGTGTCACACCCGGGTGGAGGACATGGCGACTCACTACCTCAAGGAAGTCCGCCTAATCCAGCCGGTGGGACCGTATTATTTTGGGGGCTATTCTTTGGGCGGCTTGATTGCTCTCGAGATGGCTCAGCAACTCGTGGCTGAGGGTCAGGAGCCGGCGTGGGTTGGTTTGTTCGATACATTCTGCCCCTCGGTACCGGAGAGCCAACGTGCTTCTAAAACAGCTGGACTTCTGTGGGGCTGGGTTACTTCCGGCCTTCTCGCGTTCGTGCGGTGCACGAACGAGGAGAGACGAAGGCATGTATCTAGAATTGGACGCACAGTGGTGCAGGGTCTCAAGAGACGCCTTCACGGTCTAAGATTGCCGGCTAGACTCAAAACAGTAAGTCGGGCCTGCAGGCAGGCGGCGGAAATGTATGTGCCCAGGCCCTACGCTGGACCGATGTTTCTTTTCCGATCGAGATACAAGCCTCTGACTCAATTCCGCAATCCACACGTTGGATGGACTAAGTATGCTCTTCGGGGATTAGAAATTCGTGAAATCGACGGCGATCACGACAGCGTACTTTTGGAACCACAGGTACGCCTGGTTGCCGAAGAACTGGCTGCGTGCCTCCAGAACGCTCGACAAGAAAAGCATAATTGAAGTCCGGGCCTCGACGAATGCCGCACACCGGGGTTGCGGCTTAACGGGCATTTCTGTATTTTGTTTCAAGCTCATCCGAAATCCAAAGCCAAATGACTGTACCTACAATTGAGGAGCCGGTATTGCCAGCAAGTGCAGTGACAGAAGGTCCTCGCGTCCTTCGCAAACTCGTGGGATGGGGGATCAAGGGCGGGTTAGCGTTGTTCGATCAAGGAGTTTTTTCGGGATGTAACTTCGTGATGAGTATCCTGTTGGCAAGATGGTTGTCACCTGACCAGTACGGAGCTTACGCGATCGCCTTCGCAGTTTACCTCTTACTTTTGATGCTCTATCAATCCGTAGTGATTGAGCCGATGGCCGTGTTTGGCTCAGCCACGTATCGGGATTCCCTCTGGGAGTACATGAAGAGCGTACTGCGGCTTCATTTCGCTACCGCGGCACTGATCTTTGTAGTACTATCAGCGTTCGCAGCGGTGGCACTGAAGGTGGCTCCCGCGGGAGGCCTGCCAGGGGCTTTTCTGGCACTGTCCGTCGCGGGACCCTTAGTTCTGATGTTGGGATTGGGGCGCCGGAGCTTTTATCTGGAATTTGCGCCTGCACCTGCTTTATTCGGATCAGTACTCTATTGCGTACTTACGCTCGGCGTTCTATACGCCGCCTATAAATATCATCTACTATCTCCCTTTTCAGCCCTTCTGATTACCGGACTAGGAGCGCTAATACCGAGCGCGATACTCCTGCCGTGGCTGAGAGCGCGACTTTCACAGGGGCCGAGAATTTCTGGTCTAAGGGAGATTTGGCAACGGCATTGGCGGTATGGGCGATGGGCTTTGGCAGGGTACGCCATGATGTGGGTTCCGGCGAATATCTTCTACCCATTGGTAGGTACCTTCGGCGGTATTGCCCAGGCTGGCGAGCTTAAGGCTCTTGCGAACCTCTCTTCCCCCGTCCTGCAGACATACGCCGCAATTTCTGCATTGTTACTGCCGTACGCCGCGCGCACTCTCAAGGAGAGAGGCCGCGCCGGCGCTGGCCCGTTAACGCTGAGGATTACGATCTTTTCCCTCTGTGGAGCTGCTGTTTACTGGGGATTGCTGCTTCTATTTCAGGGGCCTGTATTCCACCTGTTATATGGCGGAAAGTATAGAGAAGTTGCCTATCTGTTGCCTGTAGTCGCCTTGGGATCCGTCGCTTGCAGTGGTTTTTTCGGTTCGGGAACTGTATTGCGCGCGATGGAATCTCCCGCCCTCGTCTTTACCGCTGTTAGTATTTCGAACTGCATAGCCCTTGCGATCGGAGTTCCTGCTACGTGGGCTCTGGGGCTGAGAGGTGCGGTTTGGAGTATGGCTGGCTCGGAAATGCTGAACTTTGTAATGGTTGTGATCCTGCTCCGCCGCATGCTAAATAGGGGCAGCGCTTCAGATCAGAGCGCACTTGCCAGGTGCCCGGCACCCAGCTCGATTGTTTAACGACTCCATTGGTAGAAACCGAAATTAAAAAACAGACCAGACGCACATGTGCAGATGACTAGGGCTTTCGAACCAGCCGTGCCGCGGCAATCGCGGAATAAGAGCGTTGTGCATATCGCGATGGGCTTCGTCGTGCTCTGCTTACTCGGCGCACTTGCAGTGAGCCACCCGGCATATGGGTTGGGCTTGTTCGGGGTAGCTATCGTTCTCGGCTGCTGCTATTTTATGGCCTCGTGTCTAAAGCGCGCAAGACTGGAGCTCTGGCAAGTACTGACGCTGGCCGGAATGAGTGGATACCTGATTTTGAATTATGGTTTTGAAAACCTGACCATCCACGCGGGCAGTTTCCCGATCATTATCAGTTACATCTTGATGTACACCTGCGTTGCGCTCGCCTTATTGTCATCAAGAGGTTTGCTGCAATTGGCAATGCAAGAGCCGGTCTTCCTTATTTTCTTGGCGTTAACGGCCATGGTGATTCTTCATTTGGCATTCGACTTGCCAACTTACGGAATTTGGGCAATACGTGATAGCACGATGATCCTCGACGGAGTCTTCATGCTTCTCGGCTACGCCTGGGCCAGAAAGAGGAACAGCATAACTCCTCTCATAGGATGGCTGATGCTCGTGTCCATCGTCAATCTCTTTTACAGCTATACTCTTCCGTGGAGCGAAAAGATACAGTCCTTTTCTCCCACTAGCGGTGTCTTTCTCCAGGTGCCGATTCTGGGCAATTACCACACGAGCGCGCTAGTGTTGGTGGCGGGCGCGATGTTCTGCATTTGTTTGGGGAGTTATCTGACACATCGGCAGTGGCTCTTGCTCGGTCTGGCGGCCGCACAGTTGTTGGGGCTTGCGATTCAGCAAGCCCGCCAGATGTACGTGGGAGTTGTTGTGTGCATCTTGATTCTGGTCGTGTTGGGTGAAACAGCCAGATACGGGAAGCTATTGTTAATGCTTGGCGCCGCGATCACGGTGCTGGCATTTGCCACTACCGTTGGTGGCATTCAACTTTCGGGCCGTATAGGACCGATAACTTTGGAGTTCTTTAAGGATCACATTCGAAGCATATCCGGAGCTGAAAAAACACCTGGCAGCACGGTCCAAAGCCGCCTAGAGTGGTACGACGAAACATTGGAGCACATTCGAGCGCATCCCTTCGTGGGCGAAGGCTTCGGGATGCCCCTTATCAACTATGTGGACGACGAAAGCGGTGCAGTCGTTAGAATTCCCCATAACTCAAGCCTAAATTTGCTTGCTAGGCTGGGCTTCGTTGGGCTCTTAGTTTGGATTGCATTTCATTTGTCGTTTCTTAGGATATTCTTCGATACTTATCGGCAACGCCAACGCTGCGATAAGCGCTTGTACGATTTCATGCAATGGCTATTTCTGTGGTATGTGCTGTTCATGATTGTTAGTTGGGTCGAGGGGCCCTTTGAGTATCCCACTGGCGCTGTTCCGTTTTACTTTTTTGCCGGGCTTACGGTTGGATTAGCGCGTTGGCAAGTGCCGGATAGGAAGGGCATGCGCTCGCACGTCATTGCGCCCGGAAGGACTCTCGCCGAAATTTCAAGCTCAGCTTAGTCTTAATAATGAAAATACTATTAGTACATAACCGCTACCAGCAACCTGGCGGCGAAGACATCGTTTTCGATCAGGAGCGGGCTCTTCTAAGCCGTGCTGGGCATGAAGTCGTCCTTTATCAGCGCAGCAACCTGGAATTGGACGATGCATTATTGACCGAGCGGATTGCGCTCGTGAAGAATATTGTATTTGCAACAAAGACACACGAAGAATTCTCGCTCTTGCTCGCCCGCGAGAAGCCGCAACTTGTTCATATCCATAACACCTTCGTCATGGTCTCGCCCTCGGTTTATCTGGCCTCTGAAGAGGCTGGTATTCCGGTCGTCCAGACACTACATAATTACCGTCTGATCTGCCCTGCCGCAAATCTGTTTCGAGATGGACATATCTGCGAGGAATGCTTAGATCACACCTTATGGCGGGGCGTGCGCCACGGTTGTTATCGAAACTCGAGAACCGCGACGGCCAGCGTCGCTGCGATGTTGTTAATTCATCGCCGACGGCACACCTGGGACGAGAAGGTTCAAGGTTACATCGCCTTAACGGAATTCGCGCGAAATCGATTCGAGTACGGTGGTCTTCCGGCCGATAGGTTGTTCGTTAAGCCTAACTTCGTTTATCCCGATCCGGAACCGAGTTTCGCCCCGGGGACGTACGGAGTTTTTGTCGGAAGGTTGGCCGATGAAAAGCGAGTCAGTACGCTCTTAGACGCGTGGAGCCGGCTGAAGAGCCCAGTCCCGCTGTTGATCATCGGTGACGGTCCGGAGCGGAAGAAGCTCGAGGCACAGGTGGTGCAGCTTGGGCTACGAAATGTCTCACTCTTGGGGCGATTGACTCGCGAAGAAAGCCTGGCGAAGGTAAAGGGAGCCTTTGCTCTTATTCTGCCGAGTGAGTGCTATGAGAACTTCCCTTTGACAATCGCCGAAGCGTTTGCGTGTGGAACGCCAGTGATCTGCTCCCGGTTGGGTGCCATGCAAGAAATCGTGGACGATGGCCGTACGGGGCTCCAATTCACTCCCGGAGATGCTGACGATTTGGCTTCCAAAGTGGAATGGGCTTGGGCTCACCCGGACCGGATGAATGCGATGCGCCATGAAGCTCGAAGCGAGTACGAATCGAAGTACACAGCAGACCGGAACTATGAATTATTGACTAATGTCTACCAGCGTGTGCTAGGCCATACCCGGCCTGCTCTGCCGAAACCGGCGACTGCGCCTTCTGCGCCGCGTCGCCATATCATTGCGAGCCGTACCAGCGACTTGGCGGAAAAGGCATGGGCATATCTTCTAACCGCATTGCGGGAGCCGCATCAGCTACTGAGCCTCCCGCGCCTTTGCCTAAATCAGATCCATATCGGGGAGTTTCTAAAATTAAATCAGCCATGGCTTAAGAATGCCGGCATTAAGACCGTGATCGACGCAGGCGCCCATGCTGGAGAGTTTTCGTCGGCGATTCATGCCGTTATCCCGGACGCAAAAATCTACGCTTTCGAGCCTTTACCAGACTCCAGCACGCAACTGAGGAAGAAACTCGGGAGAAATGGATCAGTGCGCGTGTTTCAGGTCGCCCTCGGTGAAGAGAATGGATCCGTTGATTTCTGGCGCAGCAGTTTTTCGAAATCGTCTTCTGTGTTGCCGATGTCTGAGCTGCACCAAAGCGCGTTTCCATGGAGCGCCGACAACCGTCCAATTACTGTAAAGCTGCGGAAGTTGGACGAGTATCTGGAACAGATTCAACTGCCACCTAAGACACTGCTCAAAATAGATGTCCAAGGTTACGAAGACCGAGTGCTTCGCGGGGCCGTCAAGCTGTTAGAACACGTGCATTATGTGATTGTCGAGGTTTCGATCGGCCAGCTTTATGAAGGTCAAGCTAACTTCCACGCGATATACGACATTCTAGCCCCGTTCGGATTCTCTTACCTCGGCAACCTCGAGCAACTTGCTTCGCCGGTGGACGGAACGATTTTACAAGTGGACGCGCTGTTTGCACGGGCGTAAGAGGATATTGTGAAAGTCGTTTCAGTCTACAATCGCTATCTAAACAGGGGCGGGGAAGATGAAGGTTTCGAAAATGAGGGCAAGCTTCTGGAGAGAAAAGGGTGCGAGGTCACTCTGGTAACGGAGCAGGTGAAGACTCCGGACGGACTAATCGAGAGTGCCCGGCTGGCACTCGATGCGATTTGGTCAAGGACTTGGTACACCAAGTTCGAAGGGATTTTGAGAGAGAAGAAGCCGGATGTGGTACACGTACACAATTTCTTTCCCACTATGTCTCCCTCGATCTACTACGCGTGCCGTGACAACGGCGTTCCGGTTGTGCAAACGCTGCACAATTCCCGACTACTCTGTCCCGCGTCCAGCTTCTATCGTGAAGAACGAGTATGTGAAGACTGCCTCGGAAAGACTCCGCCCTGGCCTGCCGTCGTACATGGGTGTTATCAGAACTCGCGCGCGCGTAGCGGCGTAATTGCGGCGATGCTCACGGTACATCGCTATCTAGAAACATGGCGAAAAATGGTAGACATCTTTGTGGTGGCCACTGATTTTTATCGCCGGAAATTCATCCAGGGAGGAATTCCCGAAGACAAAATTATGATGAAGCCGTTCTTCATCGATCCAGATCCAGGCGTGAAGGGCACCCGAGGCGATTACGCCTTGTTTATTGGAAGGCTTTCCCCGGAAAAGGGGATTCGTACAATGCTGGCCGCTTGGGAACAACTCGATGGAATTCCGCTCAAGGTTCGCGGCGGTGGACCTTTGCTGAAGGAGGTAAAGGATTTCGCAAGAGATCACTCGGGGGTCGAAGTCATTCCAAATCGTCTCGAGGCGCAAGAATGGACCGCGTTGATGAAGAATGCGCGCTTTCTGGTGTGGCCGTCGGCAGGTATATTTGAAACCTTCGGTTTGGTGGCGGTAGATGCGTTTGCGTGCGGAATGCCAGTCATCGCATCGCGGAGTGGGGCAATGGCTGAGATCGTGACAGACAAAAGGACGGGATTGCAGTTCACCGTTGGAGATCCGCAAGATTTGGCCGAGAAGGTGGCATGGGCCTGGAGCAATCCGGAGGAAATGGAAGAGATGGGCCGCAACGCGAGGATCGAGTACGAGACCAAATATACGGCGGAGCGAAATTATCACATGCTCATGGAGGTTTATCAGCGGGCAATCAGCGGTACACGGCATGTGCTTAATGTCCATAGAACCGCGGAGGGCAGGTTGGGAGATCTGACATGATCATGACGCGCAGCCCGCTGCGCATTTCGCTCGGAGGCGGTGGCACCGACCTTCCTTCTTATTACCGCGAACATAGTGGCTTCGTAATCTCGGCAGCTATCGATAAATATGTTTTTATAACCATCAACCAAGCATTCAAGCCCAAGTTGATACTCAAATACTCGAAGTTAGAGATGGTCGATCATGTAAATGAAGTGGAGCATCCGATTCTACGGGAAGCTCTCAGATCTGCCAACCTGGATACTCCTCATCTCGAGATCGTAAGTATTGCAGACATTCCGGCGGGTACCGGCCTCGGCTCTTCCGGCAGCTTTACGACGGCGTTACTCCGAGCCTTGCATGCATTGAAAAAGAACCTGGTTCCGGCTCAAGAACTGGCCGAGCAGGCATGTAATATTGAGATGAACATTTTGAAAGAGCCCGTCGGCAAACAGGATCCATATATTGCTGCCTTTGGTGGGATTACCTGTTTTTCTTTCTTACCCGACGACACAGTTCAAGTTGAGCCGCTGCGAATCTGTTCGGAGACATTGGCGAACCTCGAAGACCAATTGTCACTGTTTTTCACTGGATACACTCGATCCGCATCCGAACTCCTGCGTGATCAGGACTCGCGTAGCCGGCAAAAGGACAGCGATATCATCGCAAATCTTCATCTTGTGAAGGAACTCGGGTACAAAAGCAAGGAAGCATTGGAGAAAGGAGATTTGAGAAGATTTGCGGAGTTAATGCACGAGCACTGGGAGAACAAGAAGAAGCGATCGGCCGGTATGACGAACTCGCGCATAAATGAGTTGTACGATTTGGCGCGGGAAAACGGAGCAGTCGGCGGTAAGCTCATCGGGGCAGGCGGCGGCGGATTTTTGATGTTTTACTCGGAAGACAAAGCCCGACTTCGGCGTGTATTTAGAGAAACTGGACTTTCGGAGGTGCGAATGCGCTTCGACTTTACCGGTACGACGGTACTTGCCCATTCATGATGGAAGTGCGGAAGAGTCTGAGTGTAAGAGTAGACAAACGAAATATGAGCGCAGCAAGCTTTGTACAACAATACCTCGATGAAGCTGTAAGTATTATCGAACAGCTTTCCCATGAGCCGATTGAAGACGCCGCTCACCTGTTGGCGGAAACTCGAGCGCGAGGCGGACGCCTGTTTGTTTTGGGTGTGGGTGGAAGCGCCGCAAATGCATCTCACGCGGTAAATGACTTTAGGAAGATCGCCGGCATCGAAGCATACGCTCCCACGGACAACGTTTCCGAGTTGACGGCTAGGACCAACGACGAGGGATGGGCCGGAGTGTTCGAGTCGTGGCTTCGAGTAAGCCATCTGCACTCCGACGATTTGGTTCTTGTGTTTTCAGTCGGAGGCGGAAATCTTGAAAAGAATGTGAGCCCTAACCTCGTGGCGGCCCTTCAGCTTGCAAAAACCGTGGGGGCGCGCATCATAGGGGTCGTGGGCCGCGATGGTGGATACACGGCGAAAGTTGCCGATGCATGTGTGATCATTCCCAGCGTCAATCCGGAGCACGTAACCCCACATTCAGAGGCGTTTCAGGCCGTTGTGTGGCACCTCCTTGTTTCACATCCCGCCGTGAAATGTGCTCAGACGAAATGGGAATCGGTAAAGTGACCTCGTGGCCGGAAACGCAATTGCGTCGCGCTATGTTTCTGGACGGCGATGGCGTGATTGTTGTCAAGAACCAGATAGACGCTTACAACGAGCGGGGCTCGTCGAGCAATCTAGCCCGCGACGGTTACATCATTACGGGACGCTGTTTGAGAAATTATTCCAATTGCTTCCGAAGGAGTGGATCTTGAAAGCGGTTTCTGATCTAAAAGTCAAAATCTTTGCAGACGGAGCCGATAAGGCTACCATCTTAGATTTGTACAGTAAGCCATGGATAAAGGGCTTTACGACAAATCCGACCTTGATGCGCAAAGCTGGAGTGACTGACTACGAAGCCTTTGCCCGCGATATCCTGACGATCATCCAAGACCGCCCCATATCCTTTGAAGTGTTTGCCGACGACTTTCCGGAAATGGAGAGGCAGGCGCGGGAGATCGCGACCTGGGGAAATAACGTATTCGTCAAAATACCTGTGACGAATACCCGGCGAGAGTGCTCGCTTGAGCTTATCGCCAACTTGGCGCGCGCGAACATTCAAATGAATGTGACGGCTTTGCTAACTCTGGACCAGGTACGCGACGTCTGTGCGGCCCTTCGCGGGAAGGCGCCAGCTTGCGTCTCCTTATTTGCTGGTCGAGTGGCTGATACTGGCTGCGACCCTGTCCCGTTGATGCAAGCGGCCGTTGAGATTGTCCGTATGTATCCGAACGTAGAGCTTATTTGGGCCAGCCCGAGAGAGTTACTAAACATTTTTCAGGCAGATACAATCGGTTGCCATATTATTACTGTGACTAACGACATTCTTCAGAAATTGTCGCTTGTTGGCAAAGACCTGCACGATTATTCGCTCGACACCGTTCGGATGTTTTATCAGGATGCTCTTAAGTCGGGCTTCCGCCTATAGCGGTTCAGATTCGTTCAAGACCACGAAACTGCAAAAGGCTAAATGACATCGACAAAGTTAATGCGAGAGCCCGTTTGTGCGAAAGGCAACGCTGGCCCTCTCTTTGTAGTTGGTCTCCCCCGATCCGGGACGACATTGCTCTATACATTGCTTAACCAGCATCCGCAGATTGCGCTGATGCAGGAGGGTGAACTGCCTCTATTGTGGCCGCTCTTTCTGACGCGGCGCAGGAAGTCCGATTGGCTGGAGAGATGGAACTTCTTCACAGGCTCGCTAGAACGCCATCCTATCGACCTGGATCGAATACCGGAATGCGCTTCCGATGTAAGAACAGCGACGGAAACGGCCTACAAGGAATATGCTCGCCAGAAGGGAGCGGCGATTTGGGGCGACAAATGCCCGAGCCGCTATGATTCGCTATGCCATTTGGCGGATCAATTCCCAAACGCCCGGTTCGTCATCATCTGGCGCGACCCGAGTGACGTTTGTCGAAGTATTCTACGCGCTCTCAAGGAATCTCCGTTTTTTAGTGGTCTTGGTGCAACTCACCGGGTGCTCGTAGGATGCCAAAGGATGGGTATCGAGCGGGGCGAACTCTTGGGCCGGGGCGTTTCCATTCACGAGCTTTGTTATGACAACTTGGTGCGCAATACGACCGAGGAAATGCTGAGGATCTGTGACTTCTTGCAGATCCCCTTCGATAGTCGAATGATTTCGCTTCAAGGTGCAGATCGCTCTGCCCTTCACCCGGGCGACCATAACGCGCTTGTTAAGACCGAAACCATATCTTCACGGAAACGTGCGGAAGTACTTCCGGTAAAACTCAAGAGAAAAATTGACGGATACAAGCGACTTTGGAGAGGCAACAGGTTGGATTGGGTAACATTCTTCCGGCCGCCCGAGGATGAGGCTCCGAAGCCGGGATTGCTTGCGAGAACTTTTGACGCAGTTCTCTACGCCCTCTTACGCGGCTGGGATTCCGCCATTGTCGGGGTTTACTGCTTCGCACCGTTGAGTGTATTAAGGGCATACCGCGCCTTTAAGTCAGGCGGCCGCTACATGACATGGTTGGATTACGTCCGAGCACGAACAAGCGCAACCCCGCCGCAACAATAAGTATAAGCCAAAGCTCTCTTGTAGTTCCAGCTCTTGTGTAGTTCCAGTTCCATCGCTATGAGCGACTTAATAGTAGAATTAGTAGAACCCACGCCCAACTTTGGCGTTCTAAGTGTGCGGGTAAGTGCCGTCCAGATTGCTGGCGTGATTCAATGTATGAAGCGCTGGATTCGCGAACCTAGCGGAGTGCATTACATAGCAGTAACGGGAATGCATGGCGTGATGGAAGCGCGCCGAGATTTGAGTTTTGAACGCATCCTGAACTCTGCCGATTTAGTGGTCCCGGACGGGATGCCGCTCGTATGGCTTGGCCGCTGGCACGGACATTCCCTGGCACGCCGGGTTTACGGCCCCGAATTGATGGAGACCTTCTGCCGTGAAACGGGAGATCAATTTACGCATTTCTTTTACGGCGGTGCGCCCGGGACTGGAAAACGGCTTGGCGAGACGCTGCAGCGACGGTTTGGCACCCGAACGGTCGGAGATTATTCGCCACCCTTCCGGGCATTGACAGCAGACGAAGACGCGGAGATTATCGCGTTGATCGAGCGGGCCGCGCCGGACATTTTATGGGTGGGACTAAGTACGCCGAAGCAGGAACGCTGGATGTACGAGCACCGGGACCGACTTACGGTGCCGGTTCTTGTGGGCGTTGGTGCGGCATTTGATTTCCACACGGGTCAACTCAGACAGGCGCCACGATGGATGCGGGAGAACGGGTTGGAATGGCTCTTCCGGCTTCTTGCGGAACCACGGAGACTCTGGCGCCGGTATCTAGTGTATGGATCACAGTTCGCGTGGAATGTACTATTGCAGATTTTCAAGCTCAAGAAGTTTTCTATCTAGAAGGAGAGGGATAACAGACTTATGAAGGAGCGACAACACTTACTCGTCACCGGGGCCGGCGGATTCATCGGCCATCATCTTGTGAAAAGATTGAAGGCCGACGGTCACTGGGTGCGAGGAGTGGACCTGAAATATCCGGAGTATGAGGCCTCCGATGCCGATGAATTTGAGATTCTGGATCTGCGCCGTTGGGATAACTGCCGGGCCGCAACGCGTGGCGACTTAGATGGCGTTTATAATCTAGCAGCCGACATGGGTGGGATCGGGTATATCACATCATCCCATGCCAATATTGCTCGGAATAACATCCTCATTAACGCGCATATGCTGGAATCGAGCCGTGAGAACGGTGTCAAGCGCTTTCTGTTTTCCTCTTCGGCATGCGTATATGCTCAGGGCAAACAGAAGGATGCGAACGTGATCGCACTGCGCGAAGAGGATGCGTATCCAGCGGAGCCGGAGCCCGGTTACGGGTGGGAGAAGCTCTACGCCGAAGAGTTGTGCCGCTATTATTGGCAGGACCACAAGCTGGAGACTCGAATTGTGCGCTTCCACAATGTTTACGGGCCACTTGGTACCTATGAAGGTGGGAAGGAGAAAGCGCCGGCTGCAATCTGCCGCAAGGTAGCGCTGGCTTCGGATCATGAGGAAATCGAGATATGGGGTGATGGCGAACAGACCCGCTCATTCATGTACGTAGACGATTGCGTGGAAGGATTGTTAAGAATCATGGGGTCGGACTACCGCGACCCGCTAAATCTCGGAACCGATGAACTAGTGACTATCAATCAGTTGGTTGGATTGGTGTGCGATGTGGCCCGTAAGACCGTGAATGTCCGGCATAACTTAAAGGGTCCTCAAGGTGTGCGTGGCCGCAATAGTGATAACAGCCGTCTCCGAACAGTGTTAGGCTGGGAGCCTTCGATAATGCTGCGTGAAGGTCTGCAACACACTTATCCATGGATTGAAGCACAAGTCTCGGAGACTGGGAAGAGCGTCGCGGGAAGCGATCTCGTGACGGCTACGGCCTAAAATCGTCATTATCTTTTGGCGTTATCCAGCCCGATCCGAATGACTGAATTACAGCCCAGCGTAGGCGCGTCGGCTTCAGATCATGCCGCGGCCGCGACGCAATGGCAGGGCCCTTTGTTTGTTGCCGGCACATGGCGGTCCGGAACGTCCTTGCTGTATGCATTGCTGAACAAACATCCGCAAATCGCCCTGCTATATGAAGGCGATCTCTTGCTTCTAAAGCCTTTGTTTTGGACGCGTGGGGCTTCGGGATGGCTGGCGCGGTGGAACTTCTGGAACAAAGCAGTTGATCGCCACCAACTCGATGTTGCCCAAATTCCTCCGACCGTCTCTCAGGTTCAGACAGCGATGGAGATCACCTGCAAAGATTATGCTCTCCAGAAGGGAGCAAGGATTTGGGGCGACAAGGTAGTCAACTTTTACGATTCGCTCGCCTCGCTCTCGAATTTTTTCCCCGAAGCCCGATTTGTCATCATCTGGAGAGAGCCTGCGGCCATATTCCGGAGCATCATGCGAGCCGCGCAGGGAAGATCATGGTTTGCCCAGCGGACCGGAATGAGTTTCCGCTTTTTGATGGCTCATAGGGATTTGAAAGAGCAACGGGATCGGCTTATTCGCCAAGGCGCTCGCGTTCACGAGATACACTACGAACTTCTGGTCAAAGATCCCGAAGGAACAATGGCCGGAATATGTAACTTTCTCGAGCTTCCGTTTTTCGCCGGACTTGCTTGTCTTGACGGCGCCGACCAATCGGCTATCAGCGAAGGCGCTCATCACGCCATGGTTAAAGGCGGAAAGATTGTTTCTTCACTTGAGCGCCCAGATATTGTTCCTCCACATGTCAGGCGTAAAATCGACCGGTATGTGTCTTTATGGCAAGAACAGACTGGGGGCCAATGGCCGGTAGCGTGGTCACCTGGCACCCGCCATTCCGCTAAACCGTCTCGGCTTGAGAGAATTGTCGATCGATGTACCTATCGCTGCTTACGAGTGCTGGATACGTTGACCATCCTGCTTTATTGTTACGCGCCCTTGCGGCTGCTCCAAAAACTTCGCAACGTCCGGCATCGTCGCTTCGAATCTATAGCAAAGCCTAGCGAGAGATCGGCGTAATTACTTCGCAAGGAGCATTATTTATTGAAGCAGTTCATTCGAAAGCTGCTGATCGTGGCCGGTTTCGTCCTGGTGACGATTGCTGCGACGGAACTGGGCCTTCGGATCGCTGGTATCTCGTATCCGAATTATGGCGGGAAATTGGGATTTTATACCTCGGATGAATACACCGGCCAAGCCTTAAATCCGGGCGCGAAAGGCGAGTTCATCGGCGAAGGTACGAAAGTCTTTGCGAGCGTCAACAGCCGAGGTCAACACGACCGGGAACACCAAACGGAGAAACCGCCGGACACCTTCCGGATTGCCGTCTTAGGTGATTCTTTCACGGAAGGCTTCCAGGTTTCGATCGACAAGGCGTATTGGTCAGTATTGCAACAGAAACTATCCGAATGCGGCACCCTGAGGGGTAAGAAAGTCGAAACAATTAACTTTGGCGTATCCGGCTATGGAACCGCGGCCGAGCTCGAAATGCTGCGCTCCCGAGTGTGGAGTTATTCTCCAGATCTAGTCATTCTTGCCTTCTTCACGGGCCATAACGTTCAAGACAATTCTCGCGCGCTGGCGCAAGATCCGTATCGTCCTTACTTCGTGCATAAGAATGGCCGCCTGGTGCTTGACGACTCCTTCCGAACCGTTCCTGACTTTCGCTCACGATTTGGACCTGGTCGAATGTTTGTCTCCTGGGCGGTAGCCCATTCGCGTCTGCTGCAGGTTGCGGCTGTGGGGCTAAGCTATCTGACCGGCAAAAATGCCGACGGCCTGAAGCCAACGGACATGGGCCTGGACGAGAGAATCTATCGCGAACCCAACGATCCAGTTTGGCAAGAGGCTTGGTCCGTAACTGAGGACCTATTATTAACCATGCGCAACGAAGTGGCGGCGAGAGAGGCTAAGTTCGTTGTGGTCACTCTGAGTAATGCAATCCAAGTCGACCCTGATGCGCCATTTCGCAAAGAGCTAATTCAACGCCTTGGTGTGAAAGATCTATTCTATCCTGATTATCGGATTAAAGCCTTTGGCGAGCGAAACGGAATTCCGGTAGTCACGTTAGCACCGAAGTTTCTGCAGTACGCGGAAGAGCACCAAACTGCGCTCCATGCGCTTTGGGGAAACCATCAGGGGCACTGGAATGAAAAAGGCCACTACCTGGCTGGGCAGTTGATAGCCCGGGAACTTTGTAGAGATGGGCTGGTACAAAAGCCCTTTATTACTACAGTTTCTCTATCTCACCCCCGCAATGTTTCATCGAATTAAGTTGGGGAAATGACGAGCACAGTTCAACCAGCCGCGATTACAAGGCAACAAGTCGTCAAGACAGGCGCACGCCATCGCTTGGATATCGACGGGCTGCGCGCCGTTGCAGTCATCCCAGTTGTTCTGTATCACGCTCACCTGTTCCGTGTACCGGGCGGCTTTGTCGGGGTAGATATCTTTTTCGTGATATCCGGTTATCTGATCACTGGTTTAATCCTGAGCGGCATTGAAAAGGGGCGTTTCTCGATCGCCGACTTTTACGAACGCCGTGCGCGAAGAATTTTGCCGGCCCTCTTTGTATTGCTTGCCGTCGCGTCCGTTGCCGCGTATCTGATCTTATTGCCGCACGATGCCAAAGAGTACGGCCGCAGCCTCATCGCGACTATATTCTTCTTCTCTAATGTGATTTTCTCCAGGCAGGCCGGTTACTTCGATGCCCCATCTGAGATGAAACCGCTGCTGCACACGTGGTCTCTTGCAGTAGAAGAACAATTTTACATTCTCTATCCCCTATTTCTTTTCTTTGTCGCACGGTATCTTCGCAAGCGATATCTGCTTGCAATAGTCTCGGCCTTCGTCCTGTCCTTTGCGATGAGCGTTCGGCAACTGCACACAGATCCGGTGGCGGCTTTTTACCTCGCGCCCGCTCGCGCGTGGGAATTGATGACCGGCGGATTGCTTGCGCTTAGCGTTCTCCCGGAGATAAGGCATAGCCTCACTGCGAGCCTCCTCGGCCTTACGGGCTTGCTTTTGATCGTCTATAGTGTGTGCGCATTCTCCGCGGACACTCTGTTTCCCGGTTATAATGCGCTGTTTCCCTGCGTGGGTGCGGCGCTGATTATTTATACCGGATCGACGGAAGGATCATTTGTGGCGAAGCTGCTTAGTATAAAGCCGCTGGTCTTCGTTGGGCTTATCTCGTATTCACTGTATTTGTGGCATTGGGTGTTACTTGTCTTCGCGAGATACTATCTGATTCGCCCTCTTACCCGAATCGAAACTGCGGTTGTTGTGACGGCTGCCTTCATTGCCGCCGCCCTATCCTGGCGGTTTATCGAAACTCCTATCCGTAGGCGAAGCTTTGCATCGAGACCTTGGATCTTCGCTGGCGCCGCTTTGGCATCTTTGCCGCTTGCAGCCTTTGGTGGTCTCGCATTCATCAGTCACGGATTTCCCACCCGCTATACAGGGCCGGTCCGAAAACTGGTGGACGGAACCGACGATGTCTGGAAGAGGCGCGATGAGTGCCTGGGCAAGACCTGCCACGTGGGCGCAGCGGATGTTCCAGAGAGCTTCATTTTGTGGGGTGATTCACATGCCGGTGCTGTCGCTCCTGCCGTAGAGCAATTCGCACTTGCCCATGGCCTTTCCGGTCTTGTGGCCTATCAGGGGGCGTGCGCTCCTCTTCTGCACTTGAAGCGTTTCGACCAGCGGTTCGATTGTGAGGCATTCAATCAATCGGTGTTCGATAAGATACAAGCCCATCACATCGGAAAGATCTTTCTTGAGGGACGCTGGGCGTTATATGCCGAAGGAACACGCTACAAGGAGGAACCGGGTGGGCCGGCTCTACTAACTCCTAGCCGAGAACCGGAACAGGATTATGCCGCGTTTAAGCGATTAGTGTCTTTAACACTGCAGCAGCTACAAGCGCTAAACGCGAAGGTCATAATCATCGCCAGCACGCCAGAGATCGGAATTGACGTACCAACCGCGCTGGCCCGTCAGTTACTCTCCGGCATTTCATTTCCCGTGGCTCCTCAGTATGCGGCATTCTTGGATCGACAGCGCCGGGCTTTTCAGGTGTTAAGCGACGCCGCCCAGGAGTATTCGGCTCAAATCGTCTATCCTCACGAGTTGTTATGCAATCGCTCTACCTGCGCAATCGTCAAGGATCAACGGCCTCTCTATTCGGATGACAATCACCTCAGCGTTCACGGCGCAATGGTGTTGACGCCGATTTTTGAGACCACACTTTTGCAGCGGGTCAACGCGCAATAGGGCGCCGATTGCTCGGCGCCCCGTCCACTCTAATTACTTTACGTTAAGAGTGACCGCGTTGCAGGCGCGAAGCCCATCCGGGCCGTACGCCATCATTGCCACGACGTGCTGGCCAGCGGCTACATTGCTGGTATTCCAAGTGAAATTGAAGTTGGCCGCCGATGTTGTAGCTTCGAGTGTCCAATCGGCGTAGAATTCAACTCTACTAATTACTCCGCTGGTGTCCTTGGCGGTGCCTGCCAGAGCAACGTTCCCGGAAACGGTCGCTTGGTCGGCCGGAGAAGTGATTGCGACCGTGGGAGGCGTGATGCTCATATATGTGTCGGCAGTTCCGTGCTTGTCTTGGCCGTCGGATTGAAACCCGGAAAAACCATTCATCTCTTTGCTCCAGGCAAAAGTAGCTCGACTTACGCTCGGGAGATGATAGGTGTTGTAATCGAATTTATTCGTGGTGAAGAAGGTGGTATCGCTCGGGTCAGCATTGGCACCGCCTGTAAACCCAGATTCCCCCAGGAATACCACGGTATTGTGATGAAAGTAGTTATTCGCGGAAGTATAACCCGGGCGCGTCTGGGCGATGATATCGATTCCGTTTCCCCCCTTCGCAGAAACCTGGACGCTGTTGCAATAGGCCTGAACGCCCTGGGATTCCGAGCTCAGTATTTGGGCGGCATACAGCCAATCACTATTGTTAGGATAGATGTAGCCGTTTCCTTGGACGATGTTATTGCGAATTGTCGCAGCATAACTAATCTCCTCAAAGAGACCTTGCTCCGTGTTGTTAACCACGGTGTTACCGTCCACCAGCGTGTTTAAAAGGTCAGTGTCCAAGTGCAAACCGTCGCCTGTATTATCGTGGACGTAATTGCCTTTAAATACGAGCCCCTGCTGATCTTCCAGTTTGGCCCCGCCCGCTCCGAAGACCGGTTTGACCTGGGCATAGTTGTTAAACGCGATTTCATTTCCTTGAACGACCACGTGGGACGGTTGTGAATTGCCGATGCTGCCCATTCCTCCGCCGACTCCAAGATCGCCATTGTTATACAGATAGTTGTTCAGAATCTGCCACCCGAAGTTGACGCGTATTGCATCGCCATGGTTCAATTCGACCGTATTGTTCTTCACGGTCCAATTGGCTCCGGAGCTGGGAGACGGACTGCCTGTGATCCCGATGGCTCCGTAGGTTAGCGGAGACGCAAACTCTTTCACTGTGAGTTGCTCAACGGTGACGTTGTTGGCGCCGTCAGACTCAAATGCAGCCGGCACGTAACTCGTCTCCACCGTGTGGCCGCTAGGGTTGTCGTAGAAATAAATGATGTTGGCCGAGTAGTCAAAATACCACTTGCCAGTGGCAACCTCAGACAGCTCAGTGACATGCAGCAGGGGCTTGCCGTCAAAAAAGAGATCCTCGGGATAGATACAGCCCAGATAACCCGGATTGCAATGGACGTTCGAATTCGTTGTTCCCTGCTGGGTCTGGCCAGTCACGGAATAATAGGACCCGGATTTCGTGAAAGAAGTGAGCAACTTGGAGCCGCTCAGAATGGCCGGGCATGCGGTCTTGGGCGGCGCGCAGGCCGTCGAACCGATGAAGATATCTCCGGTCTTGGCATGAATCGGCGTTGTTAGACGATATGTGCCGGGCTCAATGACAAACGTCGTATTGGCCGGGTTGTTGCTGACCTCCTCGGGAATGTTCATTCCAGGCGAAATGGTCACTGTGGCAGCCTGGCTCAAACAGCCAGCGGCAGCCAATAAAAAAACTGAGATCGTGTTGATTTGGGGCGTTAGTTTCAAGAGGTTCCTTTCTCCATTCGGGCGAGTTAGAACGCGATCGGTTTTTTCCGATGTACGTCGGCCAAGGGGTACTTCCCTCCTCATCGACATGAGAAGAGAGAGCCTGAGCCAGAGTGCAACCGAAGCCCGACTGCCCTACCGGTGACCGGCAGGCACACCTCTCCCACTACGGTCGGAAGCAGGCGAAGAAAAGGCGCTGTCGACGAGCAGACCTTCGCGGGCCGAAACCGCCATTTGAAGCGACGGAACCGGGAGCTATCTCTAAACTCGAATACTACTATGCGTTTTTATTAGCATAGCTTATTTGCAATATGAGTGCATTAACTTTCTTGGCCTTCTCACGTTTTTCTTGTAGTGAGATTTGCAACGCATACGCCCCCAGAGTATTAGAAGTTCAACCGTCAAATATACTAGCCCGACTACTGCAGGCCAACTGTTCCCTTCATCTTCACGGAGCCCTTTATAGTGGTGCCCGGGATATTGCAGGTCCCGGTGTTCACAACGCTGGTCGAATCCTGTCCAGTTGACTGCCATGAGCTAAACGTAACGTGGGCATTGGAACTCCCGTCGACCCAGTTCGTGCTTGTCCAGGGAAGACTCGGAACGCAGTACGTGTTGTAGTTCCACATGCCGACGGTCTCCCAACTGCTGGAAGTGCTGCTGAAATCCTGTACACCTGTGATCATCGGGCCGCCGGATAGAACAGTAAAGAAGTTGCCTTGCACCTGAGTACCAACAGGAATGGTGCAGTTTGTGCCGCAACCGCCTCGCCCGCTGTTGTAGGTAACCTGCGCGCCGCCGAGCGATCCGATGGTATTGGTGACGAAGTTATTTTGGATCACTACATGAGAGGAGGACACGCCGTTAATTTGCCATCCGCCGATCCCCGTCTCGTCGGGACTTCCGAGCCCGTTGCCGTAAACCACGTTGTTAGTGACGGTTTGCTTGTCGCTGATCTCAAGCCGTATGCCGTCGGCCTGATTGTTGTACACGATATTGTGGTCGTAAGTGATACCACTCGCGAAGACGTCTGACCATAATCCATCTCCCAGATTGTCATGCACCAGGTTATAGCTGATAAGGCTGTTTGTTCCCGTGAATTTGCAGCAGCCCGCGCCAAAGCCGATAAGAGTGTGATCAATGTTGTTATGAACGATTACATTATTACTCACGGTGGCGTTGTTGACGGCTCCTATGTTAACTCCGAATTGCCCGTTGTCATGTAAGTAATTGTTGAGTACTTGCGCATTATCGCCGCTCGGGCGCACCGAGATTCCAGCGCCATGGTTTAAGCGGATCTCATTGTTCTGAACGATCCAGCCGGAGGCTTCGGGTTCTACAGCACCGTTCTGAATGTTGGAAGCGTATTTCTCGATGATCAATCCTTGGACAGTGATATTCGTTGCGCTAGTGCTAATGAAGGCGTTGTAATTGGCGCCAAGCTCCACTGTCGCCGCCGTTGGGTTATCTGTCAGGTAAATGTTATTTACTACGCCTCCATCACCCCCGGCAAAGTCGTAGTACCAAGCTCCCGTAGTCACCGACGTTAGCGAAGCAGCATGGATATAATCCACATTGTTGAAATACAAGTTCTGTGTATACCAGCAAGATGTATAGGCCGACTGGCAGTTGGTGAGCGAACCGGAATTTAGAGGAGTTCCTCCGGGGGTCGTCCAGTAGGCAGTTCCGCTGATCGTTACTTGAGTCCAGGTTTGTCCGGAGAGCGGAAGTGCAACGGCTCCGTTTTCGACGACACCGTCAGCGGTGGTACCGCTGGGGCTTGTAAACACATCCCCATTCTTGAGCGATGTCACGCTATCGTGGTGCGTTCCGGTTTGCAAAATGAAAGTTGTGCTCGCCGGACAGGCTGTTACCAGCGTCTGAAGATTGTCTGTCGGATTGACAGTGACGGGATTGCCAGGGCATGATGCAGACCTGGCGATGGAAACGAAGCAGAGCAGTGTAAGAGCACCGAGTACCTGAGCTTTAGAACGTTGCAAGCGCCGACCTCCGCCACGAATTCGAGGCTACGCAGACGTACACGTAGTTAACGTCCCACGCTAACGTGCCAGTCGTGCAAGCGGCCGAGGAGGATGCGGGCGTTTGCGCGATTTCGATGATGAGCGAGTTTGAGTTGATGTCGAGGGCGGCTGCGGGATTTGTGGTCCCAATCCCGATCGCGTTCGTTCCGCCGCTTGAGATCGCCACTGGCTCGGATACCGATACGGTTGTGCCGTTATCGCTGATCGAAGAGTTTCCCAAAGCCGAGGAACTGGTAGCTCGCGGTAATGCATTTGCCGTGAGCCCGCTCAAGGCCCCAGAAGCAGTTGCCCAACTCGTATTGCCGGTGCCGTCTGTTTGGAGGAATTGACCGGCAGAACCGCTGGAAGACGGGAGAGTGATGCTCCAGTTGCCGGCAGCGGCGGAGGACCGTATGGACGTCGTGCCGGACGTCGAACCGCTGAGTACGACTGACCCGCTGCTCGATCCAGCGACTCCGAGAGTGACCGAGTTCGGGAGAGACAGAGTGGCTGTTCCGCCCAATGATAATGACCCTCCGCCGGAGACCTGGATCTGATTAGCCGTCCCGGTCAAAGTAACAGAGCTATTTGCCAATGCGGCGTTCGGCACATGCTCGTATGTCATGGCGTTACTGCCGGTCACAACAGGAACGGTGTTTGTTGTGGGCGATCCCGGATAACTTACTCCGTTCACCTTCGCGGTGGTTGTTACTGCAGATCCGGCTGCGCTGGTTGTATCACCGGTGAGAGCCGGCAGTTGCGTTGCGGTGAGCGAGCCGGTTAGATCGCTAAAGCTGGGCTGTGTGGAGGCGGCTACGCCACCCGTCGAAACACTATTAATCCATTGATGGGCCGGCGCCGTAAACGATTTGATTCCGCCGAGCGTGGTTGAAGTCGGATTCGGAAGAACGGAGGGGCTTAGCGCTCCGCTCGTAATATTCGAAGCATTTGTGGTGTCGGTCGTTGCCGAACGAGCAAGGCCCGTAACATTCGAAGCTGGAATGGAAGATGTCGGTTGCAGAGCGTTCACGATGCGCGAATCATTGCCGGCCGCAACCGTGCCTCCGAGCGTGCCGATATTGGCCGACAGCGTTCCGTTGCTCCCTAGAGTCAAGCCGGAACTAGCCGGAACCATAACTCCGCCGAGCGTAGTGGCTCCGGCCGGTTGCAACGTGTTGATGCCCACAACAGTCCATGCATTCGGCTGAGTGCAAGCGAAAATGTTTGCGCCTGCAGCGGCAGAACTATTGAAGAAGAGTTGTCCCACCTGGCACGTCGAAGGCAAAGTGGTGCCTACGGAAACCGGCCTGGTGAAGGAAAAGTTTGAAAAATCCGGGTTGCGGGATTGTGAACCCAGATTCACTGCTGTGGATGTCTGACCGTAAGCTGCGCCCGCCACCGTCCCTAGAGCGGCCCCGAGTGCGATGAGGATGTATTTCATAAAACCTGCGAAAGCGGACCTCCAAAGCGAAAGATCTCATTCGCGGTGTGCTGAAGCGCTCGTAGAAACTCAGTCAAGCGCCTGATTTTAAACGTAAAAATAAAAGTTGGGCCGTTTGTCACCGGCGCCAAAATCATCGTTTAGGCGCACATCGAGAAACAAACCGCCGACCTCATCGGACGGAGCCTTGCGCACCTACGTTGACGTTTACCGCGTAGCAGGAACGAACTCCCTCGTTACTATAGGCGCTGACCGACAGCGTATGCCGTCCCGGCGCTGCACTTCCTGCATCCCAGGCAAAATGGAAGGGGCTTCCCGACTGGGTCGACTGCAACGACCAGTCAATCTCGAGCTCAACCTTCCCGATTGTGCCGCCATTAGTCCGAGCGTTTCCGATTACAGGGATGCGGCCTGAAACTGCAGATCCGTCAAGGGGGGAGGTGATTACGACGCTGGGCACACCACCGGCAGATTTTGTGTCGATGGTTCCGTGAGCTTCCTGCCCGGCGGTACGAAATTCTGCGAAGGTGTTTGTCCTTCCAGCCCAGGCGAAAGCCCGCCGATTCATAGATCGAAGGTGATAGCTGTTGTAATCAAATCGATTTTCGGAATAAAAATTTGGCTCGTTTGGGTCCGCGCCGCCCCCGCCGGTAAGTCCGGAGTTGCCGTCGAAGGTCACGGAATTATGATGAAAGAAGTTACCTCCGGAGCTGTACCCCGGCCGAGGCTGTGCGATGATATCTGTTCCATTGCCTCCTTGCGCGGCCACTTCTACGGTATTGCAATATGCCTCGACGCTTCTCGATGTTGAACTCAGCAAGTTAGCGCCGTAAAGCCAGGCTTCCGTGTTGGGGAACCCATTTCTCAGCAGGATGTTATTGCGAACGGTACCTGAATAACTAATTTCTACAAATGCGCCCTCGTCCGTATTATCCGTGATCGTGTTCCCGTCCACCAGAAGGTCAATGTTATCCGTATCTGCATGGAAACCTGATCCTTCGTTGTGGTGCACATAGTTGTTCCGGAAGACCAGGCCGCGAGCCACATTGATTTTGACGCCACCCGCCCCAAAGCCGGGCTTCACGTGCGCATAGTTGTTGTACGAGATCTCGTTGCCTTGGATGACGACACCCGATGGCCGTGTGCTCCTGATTGCGCCCATGCCTCCGCCGATTCCGAGATTACCGTTGTGGTGAATGTAGTTATTCAGAATGTGCCATCCGAAATTGATACGCACCCCATCTCCGTGATTGAGCCGGATCTCATTGTTTTCGACCACCCAGTTTGCTCCCACTTCCGGAGAAGGCATCACATTGGTACCCACTGCGGCCAGCGTCGTTTGGTCCGCAAATTTTTCAATTGTCAGGTTTTCAACCGTGACATTATTGGCAGTGCTGGCATCGAAAGCGCCGAAGCTCTCGCCAATTTCGAGAATGTGACCGTCCGGATTATCGCGAAGGTAAATCGCGTTCGCCGAATCGTCGAAGAACCACGAACCGGAGCTCAACCCTTCCGCCGAGTTTCTGTGAACTAGCGGCTTCCCATCCAGGTACAGATCCTGCGGATAGATGCAGCGAGGATACTCCGGCTCGCAGTGCTTCGCATCTTGGGTCGGAGCGTGCGCTCGCTGGGCAGCAATTCGGTAATTCCCGTTGGCCGATTCGAAGGAGTTGAGCAAGCGGGAGCCATTCAGGACGGCTGGACACGCGGTTCGGGGCGGGGCACAGGCCACCTGGCCGATGAACGCGTCCCCGTTCTTGGGCCTGATCGCAGTGCTTAGCCTATACAAGCCGGGATGGATCAGAAATATGGTGCCTGGCGGGTGCGAATCGACTGTGCTCTGCAGGTCGGCGCCGGGATCGACGCCGACCGTGCCAGTTCGCTCCTTTTGCGCAGGCGCAACGCAACCGAAGAGCCAGAAGGCGAAGATGATTTGGGGCAAACCGATTGCCCTTGCTCCAGCCAAGTTACTGTATGGTCATGGACATAGTCCAGCCGTTGCCGCCATTGCCTCCAGCGCCACAAGTGCTATGACCGTTGCACGAACCGCCGACGCCGCCGGCCGTATCGATGGATCCCGAATTCGCCGTAAAATTCACAGCGGCCAAGACCACATACCCGCCCCCACCGCCGCCGCCCGCACCTGTACCGTTTGCAGTGGAGTTCCCGCCATTGCCGCCGCTCACGTTAATCGTGCCCGTGAAGTTGATCGTGTTGCAGACGAAAATGATCGGCGTTCCGCCCTCGCCACCCTGACCGCCACCAGAACCACCCTGACCGCCTATTGCGCCGCCGCCCGGCCAAGAGCCGCTGTTGCTCATGAACATTCGGTACTGTCCGGCCGCGGTAGACAGCGCGGTGCCGCCTGCTCCTCCTCCAGCCGAGCCGCCGAAACCTCCATTCACGATCGGTATGCCGGGAATGACCTCCGTCGTCTTACCCGCTATTCCGGCCGCAGTTCCGCCGCCGCCACCACCGCCACCACCGCCGAAGTCGCCTTGGCCCGTGATTCCTGCAGCCCCGCCGCTCGGGCCGCCCATCACGGATCCCGCAATCGTGCAGGTACCCGTAGACCGGATAATCAACGGACCGTTGCCTCCAGCATTGACCACGGTTGCACCTAAAGATACATTGAATGAGGAAAACCACAATTCGTCAGTCAGATTACATGTCCCTGATGTACATGTGTAACTGTTGGTCCCATTGCCCAACCACTTCAGCCAAGCGGGCGTGAGGAACGTAGTTTGGGCTTGTGCCCGCAAGCATAGACAAAATAGTGCACACGCGATTACAGCTCTTGGTCTCAGCATAGGTGTCCTTTGGTCCTTTTTTCGGCATCATGCCGGTCTTCAAAAACAAATTGAGTTATCGAGAATAACAAAGCTTCAGATGGATCGCATACAGAGTGCGGGTGGTCCAGTGTGCTCGGGCTTCGCTAAGTATAGTCCGAGTGTGTGTATAGGATATACTCCGTGCCCGAATTCTTCAACTTATCTCGGATTCTGGCGTACCGGTACTTGCCGAGATTCCTACGCGTCGGCCCTTGCCAATTTGAGTCGCAGTGATGAGCATTGAAGCGTAGATGAACAGCATGAGAGTAGATCTCTCTTATGCTTCAGATTCCTGGTATTGTGTTGGGTGCGTACCGAGTGAGCCAAGTTCGTAAAATTGATTACTTTCAATGCAACGAATGATTTCTTACCAAACCACTATATCTTTAGGATCTAAGAAGTTCGATTTCTCATTCGGATACTGGCGTTTCTATACCCTTCCCATGTCCGTGCAAATGGTGACTACGCACTTTGCGGATCTCCCGCCCCATCCACCGAGTGCACGAGATTTGGTGTTCCTACCCGGCGAAGGCCAGCAGCCAGTGTGGATTGTTTCACATCCTGTAAAGGAAAGCGTGCCAACTCTTGAGTTCGGCCCCGCGGTGATTCGATATGTAACCGCTCGCTACCCACGTTATTATGTTCAACTAAGCGGCACTTTTGAGCAGTATCTTCAGCGCCTCACCCGGAAGAGACGAGGTGAACTGCGTCGCAAGATGCGAAAGTTTGCAGGAGCAGGTTCAACTCTTCGCGAATATCGCTCGCGCGCCGAAATGAGCGCCTTCTACGAATCGGCACTCACCGTCTCACGGAAATCTTTCCAAAGACGCATAGGGCATGGGCTGCCGGAAGATCCGGAATCTGTTGCGCGGCTCATGCGAATGGCAGAACAAGATAGGACGCGCGGATACATTCTCTTTTATGAGAACCATCCAGCAGCATACACGCTCTGTCATGTGAACGGCGATTGCCTAACCGGGGAGCTCTGCGGCTACGATCCATCCCTGAGCCACCTTTCTCCAGGTAACGCCCTGATAGGCTCCATGCTCGAGCGGTTGTTCGAGGAACGTAGATTCCAGATGCTGGACTTAGGCACTGGCGACGCGGATTACAAGGCGTTCTTCGCCACCGGCAATGTGCCTTGCGCCGATATCTACTATTTTCCACGTAACATAAAGAATATTGCACTGGTGGCTGCACACTGGACGACGGATTTCGTATGGCAGTGGACTACAAAGCTTCTTAATGTTCTGCATGTAAGAAACAAGCTCAAGAAATTGGCAAGGAATGGATGGAAGAAATCTAAGCCACCGGCCAGCACTGAACTAGATCAGTTTAAGAGGACGACTTAGATTACCTTAAATTTCATGCCCCCGCGGTTGGTTTGAAGAAACAGGTTTTTTCGGATGGCGGGCGGCAGAGTGGGATCCTGCCATTGCTCAGCATCCGAGATGATGCAAGTGATATATCACGAACTGGCTCCCCGCGCGGTTCATAGATTCGTCTAGGGTACACGGTAAATATTGGGCGGTACGGTGCTTACGGTAGCGCCGATATATGAATACTTCTACAACGCAAATTGACTCACTTGATTGCGCAAAGCACGAAGAACGTACTCGGCTGATCTATGAAGATATTCCAGGTTGTGAACAGCCGCCCTTTCTTGAGCTCTCGACGCAAGATAGTTTGAAGGCTTTCGAACCACTCGGAGTGGTACTCAATTCCTGGTCGCGAGGTCTTCTCAGCATCGCGCTTCGATTGAGTGGCGTAGAGCGTTTTCAACGAGATACTTCCATCGTAGAAAGTCTTCTCCGTTCAGTTAATCTTCGCAACAACCCTTTTGCACCGGTGATGTCTGCAACTGCGGCGATTGCAGACCACCCATGGCGCATTGAACCCCTTCAACGGGCAACTCTGTTGCTGCTGGCCGCTAAGGCTGTGCACAGGGACCTGCTTTCGGGTCACTTTCGACCGGATCAGTCCGGCAGGGGCAATCTCGAAATGGGGCAATACGCCAACTTGTTTTCGACGCACATTATCCACGACGGAAGGCGATTTCAACTGTTTAAGAGCACCTGTACGTCACAGATAACCGTCGTGGCTGCAAAGCGCGTCCACTTGATCGATTTTGGGGCCTCGGGAGGCATTTGGACTGGACCCGAATTGCTCAAGGCGCTATTCCAAATAGCAGCTCTGAGCACCGCCGCAACATCGACTGAGGACGATCTGTCGCCCACTTGTATATCTGGTGCGAAGCCTGCAACTCAAGCAATGATCTTAAAAAAGCTGTCTAAGGATTCTATCGCCGCCCAATCGCTTAGCATGTTGCGGCACAGCTTCGTGACACTTTGCCTTGACCTTGATTCAGCCCCAGCCCCATCTTCGGCATCGGAAGCAGCGGTCTTCGCGCACAGCAGGAATTTTGCGAACAGGTGGTATAACTCAGCCCTTCAAATTGTTGTTTTTGGGAACTCCAAGGCGTGTCTAATCTTTAATTTTAATGCGTATTTGGACGGCAATATTCAGATGAGGGCGGCTAGTGAGATATGGAAGCGATCAACAAGTTTAGATCTCGACACTGCCGCGGATGTCGAGAGCGAAAGATTCGTAACGCGAGAACTCCTCATTCCCCTAGCTCCCAAACTATTGCGTAAGGCTCGAAAGGATATCATTTCCGTTTTAGATAACCAGCGGTCCACCTTCGAAATGGCTGACTTTGGACGATCGTTCTTTGCTTCCCGTGGGTTAGACCCAGTGGCTACGTTTGTTGCGGCCCTGCAATTGGGGATATCGCGGTTGACAGGCAGAACTCCACATATTCGCCAACTCTTGACGATCTCCAAATATCGGTATATGGATTTGGCCAGCGCATCAGTGACAACACAACAGATGAAACGCTTTTTGGAATCGATGCAAAATAGGACTGCGACTCGACAGCAACGAAGAGAACGGCTGCAGGCAGCCATTGACTCTCAGCTCATAATGTGCCGCACTGCACGGCGATATTTTCCGGCGTTTCGGCTACAGGCCCTGATTGCTGAAAACACGCGAGGGATATGCCGCTTGTACATCAAAAGTATCGTCAAGGCGACTAAGTTCTTGTTGCGAGTTATGGGGCTGGCACATTTTGGGCATGATGACATCATAATTTCTCATCCGCGAATTTACGATGAAGTTCCTGTTATTGGAAGGCCGGGTGTTCGCTTGCCCTATCTCCGGTGCTTCGGCCTTCATTATCAAATTCTGGACCGCTCTATCGTATTAACGTGGATGCCGGCCGTGAATTGGAAGATAACAAATGCAGAGATGACGAACGAACTTGTTCGGGCTTTGCAGGATATAGCAGATATTACTGAAAGCGAATGCCCGCTTGATGGCCAAAGCCCGACCTAGGAGCTCACTGAAGAGTGAGCGTCCGGAGAGGGAGGGGACGTTGTGCTATGAATTCGCCACGGTCTGGCGTGGAGTTTATTCCTGCCTCCAGTGCGACGTGTTGTAACTTCGGAATACGCCAGTGAAGCGAGCCGTAGACCGTCTATTCGGTTCTACGCCGCTGCGCGATTCGGCTATTTAATCCCACTTTACTGAATAACGATCGACATCGTCAAACCGTTTCCGCCATTGCCTCCCGCCCCGCAATTTGTAAAACCGTTGCAGGTTCCTCCAACCCCGCCAGCGGTATTAATGGTTCCCGAATTCGCCGTAAAAGTCTGAGCTGCCAGGAGAACATATCCACCGCCTCCGCCACCACCCGCCCCCTTGCCGTTTGCGGATGAGTTCGCGCCATTGAAGCCAGCGGCGTTGATGGTTCCCGTGAAATTAATCGTTTTGCAAATGAATATGATCGGCGTGCCTCCCTGACCGCCTGCGCCGCCCCCCGAACCGCCCTGGCCTCCCAGGGCGCCTCCGCCCGGCCAGGAGCCGCCACTGCTCAGAAAAGTGTTGAATTGCGCCTGGGTTGTAGAAAGCGCAGTGCCGCCAGTTCCTCCGCCCGCCAGTCCTCCCGCGCCGCCGCTCACAATCCCTTGCCCCTGGATGACCTGAGTGGCTCTACCCGCGATCCCTGCCCCCACTCCACCACCGCCGCCGCCGCCGCCGCCGCCGAAGTCGCCAAACCCGGTGATCCCGTCTTGCCCGTTGCTAGGACCGCCCAGAACAGTTCCTGCAATCGTGCACGTGCCGGTTGATCTGATAATCAGCGGACCGTTGCCGCCCGCGTTGAGCAAGGTCGCGCCGGAAGAAATATTGATCGATGTAAACCACAACTCGTCAGTCAAATTACAGGTGCCCGACGTGCAGGAGTAACTGTTCGTTCCATGACCTAACCACTTTAGCCAAGGTGGTGTAGCGAATGTCGTTTGGGCCTGTGCTCGCAAACACAGGCAAAACAACACAGAGGCGACGACAGCTCTTGGTTTCAGCATAGTAGTTTTTGGGGTCCTTTTTCGGCATCCTGCCGGTATCCAAACAATTGGGTGTCGAGTGAGCAAAGCTCTGGTCCAGTCTGCTCCGAGTTCGGCAGTCTGAATGTTCGAGCGTGTGTATAGAGTAATTCATGTCCGGAATTGCTTCAACTTAACTTCCGGAATAGCGTACTGGTACTCGGGTAGTGCTTACGCGCAAGTTCGGCAGCTATGATCGCGACTAGATCCGCAAAACCGGATCGCTACAGGGCTGCTGCTGGGTGAGATGCTCCGGCAAAATCGCATTCTTAAGCAAGTTCCCGGCGACCATTTTCTCGCGAACCGGTTCGATAGTGTCCAATGATGCTCTGATCATTGAGAACAGCGGGAATTCCATCGCAATTGCGATATGGCGTGGCTTTTCACCACCGGCAATTAGCCGCCGCAGTAAAGACGGTTCAAATTCCAGGCTTCCGATCACCGAAGGTGAGCAACATATCTGGGTAAATGCGGCTTTTACGGGCGATTTAGGAGCGAATCCCTGTAGGGTCCGCGGTCGCCGCGTCCGCCGCATCAGGGAGTCGGAAGAAATGCGACGGTACTGGCGCAATAGATTCCGCTCGGAGCAGAGGTATACCAACTGGCCTGATAAGTGCCTGCGATGGCGGAATTGCTAGTGAGGTGCGCCCAGCCGTTCCCATTTGTCGTGAAGTCATTCGTGAACGCATTGCCGGGAGTGATAGTGGTGAAGCTAGCGATATTGGCGGCCAGGGCGGAAATAACAAAATCACCAGCCTGCGAGGTGGTGACCGCTGGTCCAGCAGTATTGTTGGAAACAACAGTTCCATTCGACGTGTTATGCGTATCGGGAAGGCCGGTGGAAAGCCCTGACACTTCCCAAGACGTGATCTCAATATGTGTAGGTGAACTGGCAAATTGAGGCGTTACAAGGATAGCGCCCGGCTTGGAATTCACCGCGTACCAAATCTCCGTTGATATCGGGCCATTAGCGGATCGAGCACTCGCGGAGACGTAAGTATTGCCAGCGTTATCAGAAACGCTGGTGACCGATGTGGTTCCGTTGAAGATCAATGCTATGGCAACTAAATTCCCGGTATTGGTTGCCGGAATCGTAAGGCCGCTACCTGAATCTACAGTATTCGATGCTTTGTTCACAACGACCCAGGGAGTCGGCGGCGGCGCACAGGAGCAGAAGGCAACGGTGGCAGCGGCATAAGTGCCGGAGGGAGCCCCTGTATTCCAACTGGCCTGATGAGTGCCGGCGATGGCGCCATTGCTCGTGATATGCGCCCATCCGTTTCCATTGGTCGAGAAATCATTTGTGAACTCATTGCTGGTAGTGATCCTGTTAAAGGTAGCGCTGGTGGCAAGCAGCGCGGATATGACAAAGTCGCCAACTTGGGAGGTAGTGACCGCTGGCCCAGGAGTACCGTCGTTGACAACAGTTCCGGTCGATGTGCTCTTGGCATCAACGGCCGGCGCGAAGAGCCCCGACACTTCCCAGGATGTGACCTCAACATGTGTAGGCGAACCGGCAAATTGAGGCGTTACAACCGTTGCGCCGGGCTTGGAATTCACGGCGTACCAAATCTCCGTCGCCGCCGCGCCAGTTACGGAACGGGCGCCAGCGGATACATACGTATTTCCGGCGTTATCAGTAACGCTGGTGATTGAGGTGGAGCCGTTGAACACCACCGCTACCGCGACCAGATTCCCGGAACCGGTTGCCGGAATCGTGAGACCGCTACCTGGATTCACAACGTTTGACGCTTCGTTAGCAAGAACCCAGGGAGCCGGACTGGCAGGCGGTTTCGGGCCAAATATCCAGAGTTGTTGATAACTGCCCACGTAAACCATCCCGTTTGCCACAGTGGGAACCAGGTTCGCATTGCCGCTAAAGGTAAAGGGGTTCGAGATGGATCCCGTGTTGGGCCAGGTTCCCGCGGGACCGGACCACAATTGAGTCAACGCAGTGCCTGAGGCGGTGCCGTTGTAGGCGTGGAGCGTAACATAATCCGTACCACCGATGGGGCGACTAATGGACCAGATGATTTGAGTATTCGGCAGGGTCCCGTTGGATGAAACCGAGGTGAAGAACCCGGGGTCCTGCGGGCCGCCGGTAACAGAGGGTGCGCTTGCCTCTAAGGTCAGATTAGGCTTCGATCCCGTAGTGTTCACCTTCCAGGTTTCCGCCTGAAGACCGCCGCTGGTTACCACCCGACCCACGCCATCGGAACCCTGGAAATACGACGGTCCGCACCAGCAATCGCCGGCACTAACATGGTTCGGAAAGTCCGGCGTCTGCAAACCGCTCATATTGTCGCGGTTCAGGATGAAGTGGCGGCCATCCTTCCCGGCGGCCACAGCCCAATGCGGAAAAGCACCCGGTTGATCGGGCAGCACCATGATCCCGCCCGACCCGAAATCCGTGTCGTTTTGATCGAGCCCGAAAACGTTGTTAGGCGTGAAAAGACTCAACACCTGTGAAAGGTCGCTTTTCATCTGCACCGCGGATTCCTGAATGTTCGTGACACCGTCATAGGTGTTAGGCGGAGGAGGGTTGGTCTTCACCGAGTTCGAATTGCCGGTAACGAAATAGACATTGCCGGATGCATCTGCGGAGAGGCCGTAGCCTGACATCCAAACCGATGTGAGGAAAAAGCTGTTCGGCGCTGTGGCTTGCGTGTCGTTCAATTGGTTCGATGCGAGCGGTGTCAATGAACCCGTGGTCCAGCCTAAAACCCAACCGCGCGCCGGATTAATCTCACAGAAGCTGCCGAATCCCGCATAGATGTTTCCGTTCGCTTCCAGAAGGGCCGGACGCTGCCGCTGATACGTCGCGCTGAAGTTGTATACAGTACCGTCGGTGAGAGTGTGCGAGGCAGCAACCACGACCGGAGTTACATTGTCGGCGAGAGTGCTCAAGTTGAGGTTGTGGATCGTATAGGTAGGGCTTGAAGGATTCGTGTAAGTAATGACATACATCGAATTGGTGCTGAGGTCGATCACGGGCGTGCTGGTGATGCCCACATTGGGGCCGTTACTAGGGCAGCCAAACGGGTGCGGCACCGGAGTCCCGAAATTCTGTTTGAGCAGCACCACGCCGTTCGAGGCATCAATGGCGTAAATGGTGTTATTCGCTGTGGCGACATAGACTACATTGTGGGTGCCCTGTCCGCTGATGGTCTGATTCGTCACGACCAGAGGCTGCGCGTCCACCTGGTCGTCCAGAGGAACTGTAGCCACAACGCCGAAGGTTGAGGGTGTAATGTTTGCTGGCGTGAGTACGGTTTCCGTAGAATTCCAGCCCGTGCGTTGCGCATTGTTATGGTATGTAAGCACGTTCGTTTGTGCGTCGGCCGGCAAAAATGCGAACTGAGTGAATAGGACTATTGCGGCAGAGCGGATCAGACTTGCTTGTGTCATATGCTTGCCCCTGCGTGCTCTGGTCTGAACTCGGCGACACAGCTTGGACCCGGGCCGGCAGCAAGACAGACTTCAGCAGTTTTAAAGATCTTTGATGATACTCCGAAATTCCCCCGTTTGCGGGCGAGTTTTTTCATCCTTTCTTGTGGCTTGGTACTGGTACTCTGCGGGGCTTTTCGCTCCGTTGATTATTCGCAAATCCTGTGACCGACAAGCCTTATCACCAGTAGGAAGTTCAAAAAGAAGCACATTCGTGTTGCTGCAACGACGGAGGCTCAGGTCCTGAATCGGTTGGAAGACGTCTCGGTGCAGCTCGTGCATGGCTTGAGGAGATCCAAGCGCTAACCCGGATTTCTCATGAGTAGGATAAAACGCCGTTAACCGTCGTAGCGGTGATTCACGGAAACCGGAATGTGGAGCAGCTTTTGAGCCATAGATAATCCGTGACATATCTCGCCGGTTTAGCAGAACCGACTTAGATCCAGCCGGCTATGATGTGCTGCTGGTCAGGGCTATGCTTCGACTGCAGTATAGAGAACATCGGTGGACGCACGTCGGCGAGTTTCGCCGAATTGCCATGCTGCGACAAGTTAAAGAGGCGCTGAGGTGCTACGGGAACGTCGCCCGGTTTCAAGAGTGGCTGCATGTCTCGTTCCGCCCATAAACGTTACGCCTCTCAGCTGGTTCCGGCCACTGAGCATCGAGAACTGTGCCTATTCGCCCAGTTACGAGCAGAGATTGAGCGAACACACCCAGCTTCGGTATGCGACGCCGCAATCTGGATCGCTCGAAGCACAGCACTGGTGCGAATTTTCACACCTATCGTCTGGACCGCTGATTGCAGCACTGATGCAAGGAGGAAAGGGGAAAGGATCAATTGCCATGGCGATCAAAGTGGGAATTAACGGCTTTGGAAGAATCGGGCGTTGTCTGGTGCGAGCCTGTGTTGACTCAGCGGATATCGAATTCGTCGCGGTCAACGATCTGACCGACACCAAAACCCTGGCCTACCTTCTAAAATACGATTCACTGTTCGGAACCCTTCGCGAACCGATCAGCGTCGAGCCGGTTGCGATCCGGGCCGGTCGTCATCACATGCGAGTTTTCTCCGAAAGAGACCCGCGAGCGATTGACTGGACATCCTGCGGCGCCGAGATCGTGGTCGAATCCAGCGGTGCTTTCACGGATGGTGAAGCCGCGCGAAAACATATCGGTGGCAGCGTAAAACGAGTGATCATTACTGCACCGGCTAAACACGAGGACATAACGATCGTTCTCGGTGTGAACGAGAACATGTACGATCCGAAGAAACATCAGGTCATCTCGAATGCCTCATGTACGACCAACTGTCTCGCCCCGCTGGTACGCGTCCTGCACGAAAAGTTCCACGTCGAAAAGGGCTGGATGACCACCATCCACAGCTATACGAACGACCAGAACATTCTTGATTTTCCGCACAAAGATCTTCGACGTGCACGTGCTGCCGCGATGAATATCATCCCGACCAAGACTGGCGCTGCGGAAGCATTAGGCTTGGTAATCCCCGAACTCAAAGGAAAGCTGAGCGGCGCAGCAATGCGAGTGCCGACGCCGGATGTTTCGGTGATCGACTTTGTCGCAATCGTGTCGTTGCCGGCTAACGTCACCTCGGTGAATGCCGCATTGAAAGCTGCTGCTGAGAATGAGCTGAAAGACATTCTTGGCTACACGGACGATCCAGTTGTCTCGAGCGATTTCAAGGAGGACTCCCACAGCTCGATCGTCGATGGAGCCTCTACCAGAGTGCTTGATGGCAATCTAGTGCGGACCGTCGCCTGGTATGACAACGAGTGGGGCTATGCAAGCCGGGTAGCAGACCTGATTCGTTTCCTTGCCAGCAAAGAGGATGGCGCAGAAGACCTCGCCCACGAAGCTCCGGCAGTGCAATTGACCCCTGCGTAGCCAACCAGTGCGCCATCTCGACGCATGGCCCGAAGTCTGTGAACCGGGCAGATCCTGGAGCAGAATTATGACGAAGCTATCGATTAAGGATGTAGAACTGAAAGGAAGACCGTTCTTATACGCGTGGATTTCAACGTGCCGCTCTCACCTGATGGCGCCCGATTGCATAGGGGCTGGAGTCGCCGCTATGAAGCCCAGTCCGGGCGAAATTCTTTTGCTAGAGAACCTTCGCTTCCATCCGGAAGAGGAGGCCAACGATCCGGAATTTTCAAGACGGCTCGCGTCGCTCGCTGATGTTTATGTGAACGATGCGTTCGGATCTGCGCATCGCGCACATGCCTCCACAGTAGGCATCGTGTCTTACGTTCCCGTTGCCGCTGCTGGTTTGTTATGGAGAAGGAGATCGGGTGGCTCGGCCGGGTCATAACTCATCCTGACCGGCCATGCATCGCTCTGCTGGGAGGAGCAAAGGTCTCTGACAAGATCGAAGTTATTCAGAATCTGATGACGATAGTCGATAAACTGCTGATCGGCGGCGCCATGGCTCACACCTTTCTCCGCGCTAAGGGGATCTCCACAGGCCGTTCACTAGTCGAAGACGACAAAGTTGAGCTCGCACGCCAGCTCTTATTGTCCGCAGGATCCAAGCTGATGCTTCCCGTTGATCATGTGACGGTGCGCGAGGTAAAGCCGGGAGCGGCATACGAGGTGGCCACAACAATTGCCGAAGACCAAATCGCAGTCGATATCGGCCCGAAAACGGTTGAGGCATACTCGAAGGTCATCGGCGCGGCCAAAACGATTATCTGGAATGGGCCGATGGGCATCTTCGAAATGCCACCGTTCAACAGAGGAACAGTGGAATTGGCAAAACGTATTGCGGCGTCTGGTGCGGTGTCGGTGGTTGGGGGAGGCGATTCGGAGAAGGCGATCCAGAGCGCCGGGGTGGCCGAAAAGATTACACACATCTCGACTGGCGGCGGCGCTACGCTCGAATTCCTGGCAGGCATCGATTTACCGGGTGTCAGTGCATTAAGTGAGCGGCCGGTGATCGCTTTTTGAGAGCACGGTTACTGCAAAGATGCGGCAAGCGTGTGACCGAATGCGTTTGCGGTGCGACCCAGAAGGTGCCGTAACTAAACTGATGCTCAAGGTTCCCTGTCGATTCGCACTTTGAGAAAGTGCGTGGCGCAAGAGATGCACGGATCGTAATTCCGAACCGCCTGCTCGCATCTCCAGGTTGCTTCCTCGAGTGGCGTGGTCACGAGCTGCGCCGCGAATGCCCGGAGGTCGTCCTCAATCCGGCTTTGGTTCTGAGAGGTGGGCGGCACAATCTTGGCCGTCAGAATCAAGCCGTTCTCATCAATCGAGTACCGATGGTATAGAATCCCGCGCGGCGCCTCCGTGATGGCCTGGCCGACACCGGCCCGATTTGGTGCATCCACACGCGCGCGCGCAGGGTGATCGTATTCGCGGATCGCACGTAGCGCCTCGGCGCAGGCGAAAACGATTTCTACGGCTCGTACGACAATGCTGCGAAACGGGTTTTTCACGGGCGGTATAAGGCCGGCTGCACGCGCCGCTTCTTGCGCCACTAAAGGCAGGCGATCGAAATTCAAATTGAAGCGCGCCATGGGGCCTACCAAATACGTTCCGCGCCCCTTCAGCACGGACCACAGTGCATTCGAGTGCTCTACGTGCATCTCGCTGAAGTGATCTTCGTATTCGGCGGCATCGATATCCAGGCCGCAATTCGACACAAGCCTTCCTTGGTTGAACGGGTACTCTTCCGGATGCCGTAACGCCACGAACTCATAGTCCTGTTCAAAATCCGGGAAATCGAATCCGGCAACTAGCTTCACTGTGTCGAGAGATGCTTCGAGCGCCCATTCCAAGTCGTCGACCAGGTCTCGCAGTTCGCTTCGCGAAAAGATTTTGTAGAAGCCGCCAATCGCAGCCGAAATGGGATGAATCTCGCGGCCGCCCAGCAGGCTCACAATGCGGTTCCCGATTTTCTTTAGTCGCAACCCCTTTTCCACCACCGCGCGGTGATCTTTGGCCATTGCAATTGCGTCCGGGTAACCCAGGAAATCGGGTGCGTGCAGCATGTAGACATGCAGCACGTGGCTTTCGATCCACTCGCCGCAATAAAACAGGCGACGCAGCAGGCGAATCGCAGGGTCGCACTGAATCCCTAACGCGCGCTCGACTGCGTGAGCCGCGCTCATTTGGTAAGCAATCGGGCAAATGCCGCAGATGCGTGATGTGATATCGAGCGCTTCGGAGCAATGCCGGCCGCGCAGGAAGGCTTCGAAGAAACGTGGGGGTTCGTAAATCTTCAGCTTGACGTCAGCGACGCGATCACCCTGAAATCTGATGTAGAGAGCTCCCTCGCCCTCAACTCGCGCCAGTGCATCGACGCGAATGGTTCTTGTGCCGCGTGTGCTCATGTGCGCTCTGCTTCGTCACTGGCCTTTCGAAACGGCCATGCCCACGCGTTGAAACCCCGGAATGCACGTGTGATCTCCACATTCGTTTGGCCCAGGATTCGAAACTGATTCGACAGCGACGTCGTGTTAAACGTCTCCATGGGCCCATAGCAGCCATAGCAGCCTCGCATATAGGTCGGACACAGCGCGTTGCAGCCTGCTTGCGTTACCGGTCCGAGGCAGGGCGTTCCATGCGCAACCATCACGCACAAATTTCCTTTGCGCTTGCATTCCACGCACACGCTGTAGGCCGGAATGTTTGGCTTACGGCCGGCGAGCGTTGCCGAAATGAGCTCGATCAATTGGTATTTGTTGATCGGGCACCCACGCAGCTCGAAATCGACGCGAATGTGCTCGGAGATGGGCGTGGACAGCTTCAGCGTTGAGATGAACTGTGGCGTGGCATAAACTGCGCGGACGAATTCGTCCACGTCCTTCCAGTTTCGTAATGCCTGTATCCCGCCTGCAGTGGCGCACGCACCAATAGTAATTAGCGTCCTTGAGACGCGCCTCACCTGTTGAATGCGTTCCGCATCGTGCAGCGTGGTGATCGAGCCCTCCACCAACGCGATGTCATAGGGCCCTCGCGCCATGGCTCGACTGGCCTCCGGGAAATAGGCGAGCTCCACCGCGCCCGCTATGTCCAGGAGCTCGTCCTCGGCCTCGAGCAACGTCAACTGGCACCCGTCACAGGAGGCGAATTTGAAAACGCCGATACGCGGCTTGCGTTTTGATTCAGAGTTCATGGTGCCCCAGCAGCGGTCGGATTCGGTCGTAAGGGAATACCGGTCCGTCTTTGCAGATGAAATGCGGGCCCCATTGGCAGTGCCCGCAGAAGCCGACGGCACACTTCATATTGCGTTCCATTGACAAATAGATGTCGGAAGTCGTCACGCCCAGGGTCTCCAGTTCGCGTGCTGCGAAGCGCATCATGATTTCCGGCCCACACACCATCGCTACAGATCGGGCCGGCTGCAATCGCGCATGTCGGAATAGCGTGGTCACCACGCCCACGTGACCGCGCCACGCCTGTCCGCCCGAATCCACAGTGATCAGCACTTGGGTGTTCGGCTGCCGTGCCCATAATGCTAGCTCTTTGCGGAACAGCAGATCGCCCGGACGGCGCGTTCCGTAAAGGATGATGAGCCTCCCATATTCGCTTCGGTTGCGCAGCACTCGATAGACGATGGGGCGCACCGGAGCAAGCCCAACTCCACCGGCCACAATAATTACGTCGCGCCCGCAAGCGGCGTCAACTGGCCAGCTCGTTCCGAAGGGCCCACGCACGCCCAATGAGACTCCCGGACGAGTGGTCACTAAAGCGCGGCTTGCCTGCCCCACGGATCGGATTGTGTAAACCATGCGTGTTGAGTCGTCCGTGTCGCCACTCATCGAAATCGGCACTTCTCCCACCCCGAACGACCACAACATGCCGAATTGCCCCGGTTTGAAACTTCCGACCGATGCGCCGTTTAGGGGTTCCAGCACCAATGTGAACGTATCGGCCGTTTCTCGCGAAACGCTGCGGACCACGTACGGCGCGGGCGCCATCGGGTTGCTGAGCTCCCTCGGTTCAATCCGCAGCATAGACGTCCATCAACTGCAAGCGTGTGCCTTCCAAGCGCCGTTCAATGATCTTGGCGAAGCGCTTTAACAGCTCATAACCCAAATCGTGGTTTTCTTCGCACTTCGTCCGCAGACACCTTCCATCAAGCGCGATAGCCCTGGTCTGTTCTACCGCACGCGCATGAAACCTCCACTGATACGGCGGCAGCAACCACGACCAACCCAGGATTTCGCCTTCACCTAAAGTCTCGATAATCGTTGGCTTGCGCTGCGGCGCGAAGATCTCAAGCGCCACTCTGCCTTGGCGGATGAGGAAAAACTCGTTCGCTTCCTGGCCTTCTTTGAAGATGTACGTGCCTGCCCCGAAGCGCACATTCGAGGCGCATCCCACCAACAGGGTTGTGTACTGCGCCTCGAGACCAGCAAAGAAAGGATGTTCCGCAATGATGCGCTCAAGGGTTTCCATCGGCCACCGTCCCGCGAATCGCTTCGAGCTCTTCTGTGATGTCGATTCCCACCGGGCACCAGGTAATGCACCGGCCACAGCCCACGCAGCCCGAGCTGCCGAACTGGTCGATCCACGACGCTAATTTGTGCGTCATCCATTGCCGATAGCGCGCCTTCGTGGACGCTCGCACGCTACCTCCATGAATGTACGAGAAGTCCAGAGTGAAACAGGAATCGAGGCGTCGCCATCGCTCTGCGTGTTCTCCACTTAGGTCGCTCATGTCCTCGACTGTGGTGCAGAAGCAAGTGGGGCAGACCGATGTGCAATTGGCGCACGCCAGGCAGCGCTCCGCGACGTTGTCCCATCGCGGGTGATCGAAATTCGAGTACAGCAACTCGCGAATGTTCGTTGTATCCATGTGTCGCACCTGTGCAGCCGCCGCGCGGTCGACGACCGCTTGCGCCAATTGCCTGTCCTCGTCCGTCGCCTCGCGCTGCCCTAGTTCGGCGAGCACATCACGGCCGGCTTCGCTGCCAGTCTGCACGAGAAAGCGATGCTCCCCCTTGTCAATTAATTCGGTCAACGCCAGATCGTAGCCAGCTCGGGCTTGCGGCCCGGTTCCCATGGACGCGCAGAAGCAGGTCGAGACCGCGTCGATGCACTGCACTGCCACGATGAAAACGCCATCCCGCCGCGCGGCGTAGATTGGATCCTGGCGCCGATCCTCCAGCAACACCCGGTCCTGCACCCCAATAGCAGCCAAATCGCATGACCGCACACCGAGGAATGCATATCGTTTCTTGAGACGCTGTTCCTGATTCAGGATCCGAAACGTTCCGTTCTCGCGCTCAGCCGCCCATAGCCGAACGTTCGCCGGATGTAGATACTTCTTCCAACTCTGCGGGCCCACTGCATACCCGAACAAAGCACCGTCGTTGCGCCGCTTCAGGCGATATCGTCCGGGTTCCTGCTCATCGGTCCAGCCGGCGGGCAGGTCTTTGATGCTCTCGACCGAATCGTAAACGATCGCACCATCCCGCATCACGGGACCAATCACCTCGTAATCCCGCCGCAATAGCGCTGCGATCAACACGCCCAGCTCGTTTGCTGCGATTACGCTTTCTTGTTCTTTAGCCACAACCACCCGTATATACTTTCATGGCGCGATAGCGAACGCAAACATGCTGATCATTGGGCTTGGAAATCCAGATCGAGGAGACGACGCAGCCGGCCTTCTGGTTGCACGCCGCCTTGTAGAACGAGGCATACAAGCGATTGAACATGTCGGCGGCACACTCGATTTGATCGAAATCTTGCGCACCGCAGACTGCGCCCTGGTCGTGGATGCCGTTGTATCTGGCGCCGTTCCGGGCACACTCCACATGTGGGATGCGCAGCGCGCTGACTTGCGGAGTCGAGTATTTCGCTCCTCGACTCACGCGCTGAATCTGGCAGATGCCATCGAGCTTGCAAGGGTTCTCCATCGGCTTCCAAACCAGCTAACGGTTTATGGAATCGAGGCGGCGCACTTTGTTGTCGGTACGCCGCCTTCCGCCCAAGTGCTCGTGGGCGTCGAGCGCACGGTCGAGCACATCCTTTCCCACATGGCGTCATCTTCTTGCGATCTGGGTGCTTGCAGTTTTCCACCCAAACGGTTTCCGGCCTGAATCAATAAACAAGCCGGTTGATGTCGTTGAGTTCCGGCTTTCGCTGCACGGCCTGCGTGAAATGGCGCAACGCGTCGCGCTTCCTCGCAAGAGCCGAGCATTCGGACGAACGCAGGTCATGCGCTTACAGGTATTGATCGCGGCATCACACGTGCAACATCAAGAACAGGGAAACGAAAATGAGCCCACAAACGGAGCGAAATCTCGAAAAAGCGATGGCGGTTGAAGCCTTCGCCAGTGCCAAGTACACACGGTTCGCCGCATGTGCTCGGATGAATGACAATCCGGATCTGGCCAAATTGTTCCAAATAGCCGCGGACACAGCGCACTTTCGGAAAGAATTCAATCTGGCGCACGTGCCTTGCGACGACGCTGGGAACTTGCAGTCCGCGATCAACGACAAGGATTCAATGATTACGATGTACTCCAAATTTGCAATGGAGGCGGAGGCGGCTGGCGACGATTCCGCCGCAGCTGTCTTCGAAAATATCCGTCAGGAAGAGATGTCGCAAGTGCGGGAGCTTGGAGAGGCGCTCGGCAAGATCCGTTCTGAATCCGGTTGCGAGCAAACGGTGGGAGCCGTGAAATCGGCGGTTTGATGTGCAAGCCGGTTGTAAAGAGAGGGCGAATATGGTAACCAAGCAATCACAACGGCACAAATCAGGAGGTGAGAGTGCCATCGTTTATTTCTGGATGGTTCTCATGTGGGCCATCTTTGCACTCTCCTTCTATCTGATCTTGCAAAAAGCGGCAGGGTAGGTCGGTTGCCAAAACTTGGGTCGAGAGATTGCAAGTGAAATAGCGCATTTGATGCAACTACCGATCGAACTCGATGCCGCTGCGGCGGCGATAAATCAACGAACACACGATCTCGATCTCTTCTTTAAACCACGTTCGGTTGCAGTAATTGGTGCGACCGACGCGGCTGGCCATGTCGGCCGCGCCATTTTGTGGAACTTAATCAGCAGCCCATTTGGAGGCACGGTTTATCCGGTTAACCCCAAGCGGTCTGCTGTGCTTGGTATTCGAGCCTATGCATCGGTTGGAGATGTTCCGGAACGAGTAGACCTGGCCGTCATAGTTACACCGGCGGAATCCGTTCCATTGGTGATTGCCGAGTGTGCAGAGGCCGGCGTTCGGGGCGCTGTGATCATTTCCGCTGGATTTCGTGAAACCGGCGCGAACGGTTTGGCGCTCGAAGGGCAGATTCTCGAAGCGGCGCGAAAAAGTAATATGCGCCTGATTGGTCCGAACTGCCTGGGAATCATGTGCCCGATTACAGGCCTCAATGCTACTTTCGCGTCCGCCGCGGCGCGCCCCGGGTCGGTTGCACTTATTAGTCAAAGTGGAGCAATCTGTACCGCTTTGCTCGACTGGAGCCTGCGCGAGCAGGTGGGTTTCAGTGCTTTTCTGTCCATCGGCTCGATGCTCGATCTCGGATGGGGCGAACTGATCGATTATCTCGGTAATGATCCGCATACGCGCAGCATTGTCATCTATATGGAATCGATCGCCGATGCCCGGTCGTTTTTGTCGGCCGCTCGCGAGGTTGCGTTGGACAAACCAATCCTCGTGATCAAGGCAGGCCGGACCGAATCGGCTGCAAAGGCGGCAGCCTCGCATACTGGATCTCTAGCAGGCAGCGATGCGGTTCTCGATGCCGCGCTCCGCCGCGCTGGTGTTCTTCGCATCGATGCGCTGGCAGACATCTTTTATATGACGGAAGCGCTGGCCCGGCAACCGCGTCCTTGTGGGCCGCGCCTGACCATCGTCACGAACGCTGGCGGTCCGGGGGTATTAGCAACCGATACGCTGATTGGCCTTGGCGCGGAGTTGGCGCCGTTGACTCCGGAAACTATCGGGGCGCTCAACCGTGTCTTGCCAGCACACTGGAGCCATAACAATCCGATCGACGTAATCGGCGATGCCGGCCCGGAGCGATACGAAAAAGCCATCGAGATCGCTGCGAAAGACAACACTACTGACGGCTTGCTTGTGATCATGACGCCGCAAGCCATGAGCGACCCCGTCGAAATCGCGCTCAAGGTAGCGCTTTTTGCTCAGCTCGGTCGTAAGCCCATTCTGGCGAGCTGGATGGGTGGCGTTAAGGCATCCGAAGGCGAAGCGGTATTGAACCGTGCCGGGATTCCCACCTTCCCGTTTCCTGACACAGCGGTTCGCGCGTTTCATTATATGTGGCGTTACAGCTACAACCTCCGCGCACTCTACGAGACCCCAACGCTAGCAGATACTGATGCAAATGCCAGCGAGGCCGCCAGGAAGCTGATCGAGCAAGTGCGCAACGCTGGCCGGACTTTGCTCACGGAGTTCGAATCCAAGCAGCTTCTCTCTCTTTACGGTATTCCAACAGTCGAGACACACTTGGCTCATACCGAAGAGGATGCGGTTATTGCGGCGAACGCGCTTGACTACCCCGTGGTCTTGAAATTGAATTCGTTAACAGTCACTCATAAAACTGATGTAGGGGGCGTCAAGCTCGGGTTGCGTGATGCGGATAGTGTTCGGACGGCTTACCGAGAAATTCAGTCCTTAGTCGCTACAAAGGCCGGCCCCGAGCACTTTGCCGGGGTTACGGTGCAACCAATGGTATCTCTCCAAGGCTACGAGCTGATCGTGGGCTCAAGCATCGATGCGCAGTTCGGCCCGGTGCTCCTGTTCGGCGCAGGAGGGCAACTTGTCGAAGTCTTCCAGGATCGCGCGCTCGCTTTACCCCCCTTGAACACCACCCTGGCACTGCGTTTCATCGAACAGACTCGAATCTTCGCCACGCTCCAAGGCGTGCGCGGCCGAAAACCGATAGATATTCTGGCACTGGAGACGCTCCTGGTTCGATTCAGCCAGCTTGTGCTGGAGCAAAGCTGGATTCGAGAGATCGATATCAATCCTCTGTTAGCTTCGCCGGAAGGCTTGCTGGCGCTGGATGCACGGGTCGTCCTCAATGCCCCAGATACTGCTGCCTCAGAGATCCCGAAACCCGCCATTCGGCCCTATCCATCAAAATATGCAAAGCCATTTGTCCTCGAAGATGGCACTCACTTGAACATCCGGCCAATCCGCCCGGAGGATGAGCCGCAACTCGTCCGATTCCATTCGACTCTTTCGGAACAGAGCGTCTACCGCCGATATTTTGCTTTGATCAATCTCGAAAGCCGCATCCGGCATGAGCGGCTCACTCGCATGTGCTTCATCGATTACGACCGGCAAATGGCACTTGTCGCGGAACATCCCAATCAGAAAGATTCGCCCGGTGAAATAATCGGCGTGGGAAGGCTAATCAAGTCGCCTTTGCAAAAAGAAGGTGAACTGGCCGCCGTTGTCGGCGACTCATTCCAGCGCAAAGGAATCGGCCGCGAGCTTGTCAATCGCTTGGTCGCGTTTGCCAGGGACGAAAACGTTGAACTGCTGAGGGCGTCGGTTCTGGCAGAAAATCCAGCCATGCAGAGGCTTCTCGAAAGCGCTGGCTTTAAATTCCACGAAAGCAGCGCTCCCGAGATTTTCGAGGGCCTGCTATACCTCAATCCCGACCGCAAGACCACTCGGGAGGTAACAAGGGAGATGAAAGTGCTTACGTAAGGGCACAGAGAGGTACTTAAGTGTGGAATCCTGATGCTGTTTGTTTGTCCAACGACGTTACTCAACAAACCTACAGCTTGTCTGACGACATCCTGGCCATGGAGATCGTTCCCGCCGTAGCCGGCGAAGTGCGCCTAGGTCCCATTGCAAAGATTCCCGAAGGCGCCGATCTCGAATGCTGTGGGCAAGGCTTTAACGAGCGGACTGTTAAGGTCCGCTGGCGCGGAAAGGTGTACTTCGTTTTTCTGCAGGATCTGGAAAGCCAATGCAAAGCCGCAGGAAGTTACCATGCTGAACTTGTTCGACGAGCAATATGATGAGGTCGTCGACATTATTGAATCTCGGATCCACTAAGAATGTGAGATTAGATATCGTTCTTCTGGAACTGTGAGTCAAAGCATCCCGCAATTGTCTTTCGAGGATTCCGCCCGGAAATCGAATCGGTCAAGCCCAAATCACTAGGCCGGCGCGCGGCGGACACGGCCTGCGGATTTGTCGAGCTCCACCTGCGGGATGTGAAAAGGCATTGGCCGAGCTAGCAAGAGCACGTCTGAATGCCAGCCTCAAGGCTCGTCTACGCAGTGACAGTCTCGAAATTACTGTGTATGCCCATTTCGGCCAGCACGGCTTCAAACCGCGCACACTGCTCAGCCTTGTCGTGACTGATCCTTTCGAATACCGAAGCAATACCGAGATCGCCGTCTTCGGTTGCTTCGCGTGCAAACTGCGCGAACGTTTTGACTTCCTGCATTTCCGCGTCGATAGCGTTTCGAAGATTTTGCGCACTAGTGGCGACGAGACCTTCTAACTCCGCTTCTTTACAGAAGTATTCTGTCCGGTCTTTATCGGCGGTCTCTTGAAAGACTCTAGCAAGTTCCCAGTCATCATCCATTCGCGCGCGCGCCGCGAATCTACCATACATGGCGGCGTCGAGCGCGTCACATTCCATTGCAGCTTTAAGGTTGCTCTTGGTTCGGGGATTCATATGCATGCTCCAGTAAAGATCTATGCACGTTGCAAGCCGATTTGCTGGGCTGAGCGGCACGCGTTCAGTCAGCGAATCGAGAGAGAACATTGCGATGCTTCGGGCATTGGCGACTTTGCTGGAAACCGCAGCATGGTAGTGCGTACTCAATTGGTCTAGCCGTCTGAAAGTGGCGAGAGAATCTCTCTGATATTTTCTCGCCACTCTTCGTTTTGGCACGGGAAGATAGGCGTGGCGGCGACAGTCACAGGGTGCGTTATTTCGCGCGAAACCGTGCGTGAGGCGGCGCAGCATTAGAAACCGGCCGCGAGATCTTCTTCCCAAAGGTCGGGGCGGCTGAACTCTCCAATGACGGGTTGACTCAAGTGCCGGAAATCGGCAGTTTTCATATGCACCACGTCCCGATGTGTCCCGGCGGTGAATGCAATGAACTCCTGGTCGGCAAGCGCACGGTCCAAATAGACAGGTACCCGAGCCAAGGCGGTTAACGGCGGCATGGAGCCGACCTCTGCCTGCGGGAAAATCTCCAGGACTTCGTCTTCAATTGCTTTGCGCAGCTCTCTAGAGCCGACAGCGGCACGAACTTGCTCGATATCGACGTATGTATCGGCCGGAACTACAACAAGCAAATATCCGTTCCCATCGGAAAATACAACCGTCTTCGCAATGCGATGGGCTGGCATGAATTCAGCCGCGGCGACCTCCTTGGCAGTGTAGGCAACCGGGTGAGTCGTGTGCGTATAGCGAATCTCGTTTACATCGAGGTAATTCAAACAGGCTTGAAGTGCAGTCATAAGGTTATCTCCTACGGAACTCATCGCAATCGATCAGCCACTCCAGATCTGCTGTTGTAGGTCATTAGTTCGGAAGAAATTTGAGACAGTGCCGAAGAGTCGTACCGATTGCGCGGGTCCCACAATAGCCATCCGTCCGCGCCCGCATCCTGAGCTGCTTTAATTTGTTGCTCGAGTTGGAGTTTCCCAAACCTTCGATGATCAAAGGCATAATCGTTAAACGCTTGCAGCCAAGGACGAAAGACGAGTGAGGAGAATCCTGTACGCTGTTTCGCGCGTTCGAGCGATGAAAAGACAATCCGATAGGGGTCATTCAGCGGATTTCGCAACCCTGGAATTCCGAACTGAAAAGACGATGGATAAAGCATCGGCGAAATGTAATCTGCAACGGTTCCGATATCCGAGAAGCACTGGCCAATCCCGGTGTCGTCGAGATTCCAGCAGACATACCCGAAATTGTCTGCAGCCAAAAAAACGTTGTACGCAGCCAATCGCTCTCGCGCAGCCGCGAGAAAGCCGGTGATGGTATCGCGGCGATTTGATTCGGTGTTTGCTTTCGAGAATTGCAATCCCTTCTTATCCGGGAATCGTACATAATCGAATTGAATCTCATCGAACCCTGCGTTTGCGGCTTCAACTGCAATGGCGATGTTGTATTCCCAGACAGCTTTGTTGAACGGATCTGTCCACGCAAGGCCTTCGCGATCAATGAATAATCCGCCCTGAGCTGTTTTGACCGCCAGGTCCGGCCGGCTACGAGCTAGTGGGTTATCTTTGAACACAACTATCCGGGCTATGCAGTAGATACCGCGCCTGTGGAGACCCCTCACGAGTTCCGGCGCGTCGGAAATGGTCACAATCTTATTTGCGCCGGCCTGAATTGCCATCGATGAACCTGTTTTGAAGCTGATGAAACCGCGATCGCCCTTGACATCGATGACAATCCCGTTCAGATGGGCACGCTCGATGGTGTCCAGAACGCCATCGCGCAAGACCTTCGATCCGACGCCCCAGAAAGAAAGATAGAGACCGTGGACTCGCAATGGTTCCAGTGCGATCTGCATATTCGGGTGAGTTGCGGCACGCAAACGCGAGTAGCCAACCGCGCGAGCGCCGACGTCTCTGGTGTTCTCGGTTACCTGAAACTGGCCGCTCCTGTTTGTCCGATCGACCCGACCGCCTGCTGTAATCCAGGCGCCTTCAATGGGTTGATGAGTGCGGCAGTCGACGACGGTTCCGGTGATTGAGCTTGCCGTGATGGATCGACGGGCATCACTAAGACTAATGAGCACCATCCCTGACGCGATCAGACGTAGCGAAGTCCATGAAGTCAATCGCATTTCAATTTCTAGCCGAAGCCATTGCTCCTGTGATGAATTGAAGAAATCTGGGACCAATAAATTCGTCGGCGACCAGACAGCGGGGCAGCGACATCATCGGATCTGACGATGTTGCGGCTCGGCAATCAATGGAGAAAGCGGCTTGGTAGCCGGCGGCAGAAGCGCTGTCCATCAAAAATGGATCGTAGATCCCGAAAGGCCACGCCAATGTGTGCACGGGACGGCTGAGTTGTTTCTCGAGTACTGCTTTCGACCGTTGAAGCTGACTGTCAACAAAGACCTTATATGCGCGTGCATCCAGTCTCTTGGCTTCGTGTCGGAAATTCGGATGCCAAAAAGTGTGAGACTGCACGTCGAAGAAGGACGTAGCGGCGAGCTCCCGTAACTGATCCCAAGTCATTGCGTATGAGGCGTTAGAAATACACGACGGATAAATGAACAGGGTCACCGGTAAGCGGCGGTCAACGATAATACGTCGGGCCTCTCGATAGACGGAAAGGTGGCCATCATCGAAGGTCAGCACCACGGAGCGTGGTGGCGGTGCCGACCCGTGGCCGAGCCGCCAATCCAAGAATTTCGAAAGAGGAATAACCGTGAAGTTGTTCTTGCAAAGAATATCTAACTGCTCGCGGAAGTGGTCCGTAGTAACAGTCATCGAATCGGCTCGGACTGGGCCGAACCGATGATAGACAAGAATTGGGACCGCAGGCTCCGCCGCGCTGGACATTGACGATAAGCCCGCGACGCTGATTACAATCGCGATGGCTCGATAAAGGAGAAGCACGCAATCAACTACGCTGCGCCGGTGTGCGCGACGGCGGGCTGTTCCGAATCGTGCCGCTGTTCTTTGGCGATATCGAGGACGATGCGGCCGTTGATTTTTCCAGACCTCATCTGAAGGAACACATCATTGATGTCTTCCATAGCGGCACGCTCGTACGTACAGGTAACCACACCACGGCCAGCCAAGTCCAAAGTTTCCTTTAGATCCTTGCGGCTGCCGACAATGGAACCAACCACACTGATTCCCTTTCGTACGAGATGGAAAATCGGGATGGGGAGCGATCCGGCGGGCAACCCGACCAGGACCATTCGCCCGCCTCTTCGCAGGCATCGGAAAGCTGACTGGAATGCTAGATTTGAAACCGCCGTTCCGATAACGATATCTGCGCCCCCGAATCTTTTGACCGCATCGGCTGCGTCAACGCACCGCGCATTCACCGTTTCGTCGGCGCCTAGCGTTCTGGCGAGCGATAATTTTTCCTCGTCGAGATCGACTGCGATTAGCCGAGCTCCGGTCACTTTCGCGTGCTGAACCGCCATATGTCCAAGCCCTCCTACGCCTGAAATCAAAACGGTTTTGTGCGGCCCGGACCCGGACACCTTGACCGCCTTATACGCGGTGAGGCCGGCACAAAGATGAGGCGCCGCTTCCGCGGAGGACAATTGAGCGGGTATTCTAGCTATATAGCGCGAGTCCGCAACTGCGTACTCTGCAAAAGCGCCGTTTACGGTATAGCCGGTATTTTGCTGTTGCTCGCAGAGCGTTTCGTTTCCCTCAAGGCAATGACAGCAGTATCCGCAGGCGGAATGTAGCCAGGGAATTCCGACGCGCTCTCCAACACGTACATTCGTCACCATATCCCCGACTCGTTCGACCGTTCCGATTCCCTCGTGTCCGGGGATGAAAGGATGATTCGGCCTGATTGGCCAGTCGCCGTCAACAGCGTGCAAGTCTGTGTGACAAACACCGCAATTCAAAATGCGTACGATGACATCGAACCCGTTCCTCAGATGGGGCTCCGGAACTTCTTCTACCTTGAGCGGTTCTTTGAACCTTTCAACCACAATAGCTTTCATTTGTCTCACTCACGGATTCCTACTCAGCGGGCTCGGCGATCATGCTAAGCGCGCCATGATTAGAGCAAGCAGAGTTCCGAATCGTCATCGACAAACGGCTGACGGGTATCACCGCGATTGCAAGTACGCTGCGGCCGCACGCGCTTGTTCGTCATCCAAATCCCGCGTCACCATGGTCATCTCTGGTGCATGCGTGCGGTCACCGCGGCGGAATTTTGCCAATTGGCCTTCAATATACTCACCGTTCTGCCCCGCGAGGCTCGGAGCCAAGCCCTGACCTTGCGCACTGACTCCATGACAAGTCATGCACGGAAGCACCTTCTGAGCAGGCACACCATGCATGAACAGATCCTTGCCCTCCTGAATCAGTAGCTTATTGGCGGAATGGCCGGCTGTGGGCACCTGCTTGGCATACCACAACACTGCCTCGTTAATCACTTCCGGCTTTGCAGCGTGTGCGACGCCTTCCATGTTGATGCGCTCTTCGTGGCTGACGTTCCCTGGGTCGTTGTGGGTGCCTGATAGCTTCGCCACAACAGAAAACAACTCGTCCACAGGAGGCGAGAACGGTTCCTTAAATGCGCTTAGTTTCTTTTCTGCGTACTTTGGGTCGAGTCCCGCTATCTTTGGGAAATAGGGCAACTGGGCGTTGCCGTCAATTCCGTGGCAGCCGGAGCAGTAAGAAGTTACGATACGCGGCGCATCCCACCTTTTTTGCCCGACAGCGCTGGTCGTCATGATCAGGAACACCATTCCCGCCGGGGCTCTTTTAAGTAGATTACGGATATACATTCGGTTCTCCTTGGGAATCAAAACGCGAAGAACACGGTGATCCAGAGCGTGTTATTGTCGCTCGGGGTTCGACCCAATCCGTCGATATTGTTCCTAAGTCCGTTGAACCTGTATACTGAAGGGACGCCACGATATTTTGCGTTAGCGTCCGATCCACCTGCAGAATATAGCCGCTTGTGTTGGGCTTATCGGAAAGCTGAACGCCAGAGGGATTGGTTACACCATAAACATCCGCGTTGCTGCTTCCGTTACTTAAAAAATAGCCGCCGGTGAATGTCCACGCGTCCCGGAGCGCATAAGAGCCGCTCAGGTTCAGCGTCTTTAAATTACCCTTCGGGTTGGATACAGCGCCAAGTGGAAAGCTTCCATTCCATGATTGCTGTTCATATATGTACGAACCTCGGAGGGTTAGCTTATTCTTCTCGCCGAGATACTGATACTGCGAGTCGAAGCCATTGTCAGAAAACGTATCTGTCGGCCCGCTCGGAGATGAGCTATCCGGGTAGATGTTGGAATGCATTCCAAACGTCCCGACCATAAAGACCTGCGGACCCAGTTCTTTCGTCCAGTAAGCGCGCCAGTATGGATTGAATCCTTTTAGGTATTCTGCGCCAGATTGGAAGTTGGTTCCCGTCGTCATCCAGCGGAAAAAGCCGGTTCCGACGCGATACATCGATACTTCGGCATAGAACTGCCGGTCAAAGAGAGCGTACACACCCACACTGCCGGTTTGTTGCCCTAGGCTCGCAATCATGGGACTACCCGGCGCGCCCAGCGACTGCGGCGAGCCGTAGAAAGGATATCCCCAGCTCGGGACCGTGTTCCACACATCTTGGACGGTCGGGTCGTTGTTGCTGTCAACACCTACCAGGAGTTCGTGATTCCCTGGATGAAAGAAGTGTGTTGCTCGAATGTCGATCGGGCCGGCCGCGCCGGTCCAGCCTGGAAAGTTGTTGCTGATTCCGTATTCGTAGAAGATGCCCGCAAAGTCCGTCACTTTGGCGCCTACTTCAGCAGTGAACCCGTACGCCTCTGGCAATCCGTTCTGTGTCACGACGGGCTGTCCTTGCGCGTCGTTCGGTTGAGCCGCCCAAGTCAGGCCTGCCTGTCCAAGGAGGCCGATTGGGATATAGTTGAAGCCCTCCTTATCCACCATCGAACGCCCCCGCGGTGTACCCGGACAGTTTGAAAAAGCGCCCCCAAGGCGTGAGTTGAGGCCAATTTCCACCGACGTGGCAGGCGGCGCAGCGTTGCCCCGTTTGCCGTGCAAACGAAGGCAGCGCATGTGCCTTGGGCAAAATGCAGATTCCTGCTGCAACCAATAAGAGAACGCGCTTGAGGGGCATGGCAGTACAGATTGTCATGTCATGTGGGTGGCCACTCTCGGAACCTGGGCAAATCACTCACTTAGCGCGCTGCTGGAAGTCTCTTCTGGGTCATTTAGCGCAGCCCGCACGAATAGTTAGCGCAGCCTGCACCAATCGCGTTACTAGTGAGCTGTCCCAGCGATTGGGTTAGCAATGATTCTGCGCCGCGGATGTGAGTAAGACCAGCGGAAGGGCTTGGCGACTTTAGCGTATGCGCGAATGTACTTGCGAATCTTGCGGCCCAAGTCGGCGACGGAAGT
>DATJUG010000110.1:0-3650 GCA_035502635.1 Bryobacteraceae bacterium | reverse complement strand
TGATTTCCGGAGCCCGCTCTTTATCGCGCGGGCGTGTGGTCGAGCCAGGAAAATTCCTTGAAGTTAGCGCAGATGCCTTGCGCTCGCTCATCGCCAAAGACGCCGAACTCAGCGATATCTTCATGCGCGCCTTCATCCTGCGACCCCTCGCGCTTGTTACAGAGGGTCTGGGCAACGTGACTATCATAGGATCGCGTCACTCAGCCAACACGCTGCGCTTGCGCGAGTTTCTCACCCGCAACAGCCATCCGCACACCTATGTCGACCTTGAAACCGACACGGCCGCTCAAGAGCTTCTCGATCGTTTTAGCCTGAAGATCGACGAAATCCCCGTTGTGATTTGCAGCGGAACGACTGTGCTGCGCAATCCCACTATGCAGCTGTTGGCTGAATGTCTGGGATTCGCGGGCACTGCCAATGAATCTCGCATTCGTGACGTGGCCATCGTGGGCGCCGGTCCGGCCGGACTGGCGGCGGCGGTTTACGCCGCTTCTGAGGGCTTAGACGCCGTCGTGATCGAGGCCGAGTTTCCCGGTGGACAAGCGGGCGCCAGCTCAAAGATAGAGAACTACATTGGCTTTCCTATGGGCATCTCCGGCCTGGATCTTACGGGCCGCGCTGTTGTCCAGGCAGAAAAATTCGGCGCGCAGATGTGGGTGGGACAACGTGTGGTCCAGATCGACTGAAATCAGAGGCCATACCAACTCGCGCTGGAGAATGGCGGCATTCTGCAGGCGCGGAGCATCATCATCGCTGCTGGAGCACAATACAACAAGCCAGACATCGCCAATCTGCAGCAGTTCGAAGGCAGGGGATCTATTACGCGGCCACATTCATGGAATCGTAACTTTGCGGGGGTGATGAGGCCATCGTCATCGGCGGAGGCAATTCGGCAGGTCAGGCAGCAGTTTTTCTGGCAGAGACTGCGCACAAGGTCTATATGCTGGTTCGCGGAAAGACGCTTTCAGATACGATGTCGCGCTATCTGATCCAGAGGATTACGGAGCAACCGGTTATCGAGTTGCACTTTGCCACCGAGCTTCAGTCATTAGACGGCGATTCCCATCTGGAACGCGTCACCTGGCTCGACCGGTTGTCCGGGGAGAGCATGGCGCGCGACATCCGGCACGTCTTCGTAATGGCGGGTGCGTCACCGCGCAGCAACTGGTTGCGTGGCTGTGTCGCCCAGGATCAGCAAGGCTTCATTCTTACAGGCCGGGACTTAGATCCTATTCTGGCAAGCACCCCGCGAAAGTGGCCCCTTCGCCGGCCGCCGCAAATGCTTGAGACGAGCTTGCCAGCAGTTTACGCAGTTGGCGACATTCGCGCCGGAAACGTGAAGCGGGTTGCGTCAGCGGTTGGCGAAAGTGCAATCTCAATTCCATCTTGTACAGCGCGCCCCCGCAGAAATATAGCATCGATGATACCTGATTCGTTCGACCGAGAATGTCGCCCGGTATCAGTCGGGTTTTGTTTTCTTCAACTTCCATGTGAGCGCCTACCTGGCGCAGATTGTGCGCTACGGGCGGTGGCAAAACCGCGACGCACTCGCCGCATGCGGCAAAACCCAGCGATCGAAAGATTGATGAAGGAGACGACGCAGGCCGGCTGCCCTTCCGCGCCGACACAGTTCGACCTCGTACGTGTCATAAAGGCGCGGGCAGCAGCGGACGAGGGCATGACGAAGCTGATTGCCAACAATAGTCAGCTCACCCGGATCGACACCTGCGAGGTCAAGCCGGGCCGGGCTGAAGAGCTGATCGAATTCCTGTCCCGTGCGACGTAAGAGACACTGCATTATATCCCCGCTTTCATCTCCGCCAACCTCCATCTCAGCTTCGACCGCACCAAGATTGTGAATTATGCGCGATGGGTTGATGCGGAGGCTACCGCAGCTGCGCGCCAGGACCCGAAAGTCCCGGAACTGATCCGCCAGCAGCTCCAAAATACGGACAGCTTTAGCTCGCGGCCTTTCAACTTGCGCAGCGCGGTCGCGGCAGCCCCGATCAAGTAGGACATCGAAATCGGCCATGGTTGCCAACCCACGTACTGAACGATAAGGGAGATTATCAAAAATCTGGCGGTCCAATCTGCGCCGAGCGTTCTGCCGGCGCGAGATTTCTGAAGCATTGAGCAAGGGCGCACCCTGACTGGATTGGAATCGACAGAAACTTGCAGTACGATGTTGCGGTACGATGTTGTTGTTCCGGTCGGATCCATTCGGCGGAACACACGAGTTACTTCCGTGCGGGCTGCTTGGAGGTGATCTCGTGAAACTGTTCAGAAAGAACAAGTCGAAGTATTACTGGTATGACTTCACGGTGCGCGGCGAGCGCTACCGCGGATCGACCAAGAAGAACAACGAAACGAGAGCGCAGAAGGCTGCCTCTCTTAAACTCGCTGCCGCGATCAAGGGCAGTGACCCGCTCGACAGGAAGCCGCCCACGCTTCGGAAATACGCGAAGGATTTCCTCAAGTGGGTGGAAACGGCACGGCTCGATTCTGGAGAAACTGGTCACGGAGGCGGACCCGCTTTACCGCGAAGCGTCAGATTCACCGCGACGGCGCGACTGGATTTGCGATGGTGAAGCCGCGTTGCTTGCTGCCGTTGGAGGACCCAATCCATCTTTGGACGAGTTCCATCGCTCTCAATGCGGTGCATACAGCCCATACGATACCCCGGAGTACTTGCTCAATCAGGCGAACGATCAACTGCGGGGCATGGTGGGCGCTATCAACAGTACTGTTAGGCAACTTCGCTGGCAGCTACCTGACCCTAATCAAGTCTTCCTGCCCGCTGGTTCGACTCACGACGCATACGTGGAAGTGCGAAAGCTATGCTCCACTGCCACGAAAAGCATCACAATTGTGGATTCTTATGTTGATGACACGCTCTGGCCGCTCTTGAAGAATCTTCCGACGACAACTGCCATTTGCATTTTGACGATGCAAATGAAGAGCGATTTTGCACTTGAAGGCCGGAAGTTTGTTGCTCAGCACGGCAATACCGTGGAAGTGCGCACTACCAAGAGTTATCACGACCGATTCATTCTCTTGGACGGCACAAAATGCTGGCATTGCGGAGCGTCCATCAAGGATGCTGGAAATAAGGCGTTCGCCATGTCCGAGATACTCAGTCCGGCGCTTGTTGCAGCCGTTGTAACGGATGCGCAGAACACTTGGAACGCGGCATCAGTTGTGCCGCTCTACCTGAGTCAAATGGATACCAAGTACTGACGAGTTGCCAACAGTCGAGTTGCCGACGCTTCCGAGTCGCCCGTAAAATCGAAAATGCCTCGGATCAGCTCCGGGGCTCCGGCACCGCTATGTAGCCGAGGCGTTTCCGACCTTGCCTAGCTGTACCTCGGTAGCCATGGCACACCGAAACCTGTTTCTTTCTCTTAAGCTTCCAAAGGTATCTTTGGTCTTCGATATGCGCCGTCGAAGAGAGACCGGCGGTCAATTCCACTCAGCCGAGCATTCCGGTTCGCATGGGTACAGGACGCTGAGCGCTACATGCCTCGATATGAACAAGCCTAAGCTTGACCACTGTAATGTCGTCTTCCTGGCCGAAATGCTGTGCCGCGGCGGCGATGTCGCGTGCGGAACAGTTGCTGACTGCTGTAGTCCTCTCAAATCCGAAAAGTTCG
>DATJUG010000109.1:0-6342 GCA_035502635.1 Bryobacteraceae bacterium | reverse complement strand
CTTTGCGGCTGGGAAGTGTTGTGATCACTTTGTTCGTTCTCGACCTTGCTTGGGCTGTGGTGCTCAAGGTGAGGACGGAAGGCAAGGCCCGAGTACCGCAACGAGTGACATCTCTTCAGCGAGACTGCAACTGTTGCAAGGTAACTAGCTGACATAGAGGCACAATCGATGGAGCACTTCGAATCACGTAGAGAACACGCAGCCAAGGGGAGAATTCTTTCAGTCGCAGCGCTATTTAGGCGCACTTTAAGCGGGAAGGCGCGTCGCGAGTATCAAGACAAGATCAACACACTGCTTAGCCTCGCGCCGAAGACTGCTCGTCTGATCCTCGAAGACGGCTCAGAGCGGACCGTCTCCTTGGATCGAGTTAAACCGAGGGATCGACTTCGTGTTGAACCCGGCGAACGGATACCTGTGGATGGTGCAGTGACCGAGGGGTACAGCGTTGTGGACGAATCATTGATCACAGGCGAACCGATCCCCCGTGAGAAGCGACCAGGCGACCGACTGATCGGGACGAGCCTAAATGGGTGCGGAATGCTCATCATGCGGGCAGAGCGCGTTGGCACCGAAACACTTTGGGCACAGGTCGTCTGTCTCCTTTCCGAACGCGCCGGCCGCTCCGGCTAAGCGGCGCGTAGGAGTTCGACGTGGAATGCGATGCTCACATGCGGATGTTACGCATTGGACCACAGTGTTCATCCAGACGCTCAGCGATCCGTGCCACATAGCCTTTATGTATGCAGCGCTCACGGAATGCCGATTAGCAGGCCGGCACTCATGCCGAGGGATCGCTCGTGTCCTGGCCCGAAGTTGTACTCATAGGCTGGTTCAAGAAACCAGCCGAATTTGTGTCTGGCCGAGGGCCAGAACATAAAGTCGAGTGCAGCTTCGCCCGCTACCGAGTTCGTCGCAACACCGAATTGCCTTATATGGACCCATTCAGGGCCAATACGAAAGAAGGTTCCGGGGTCGATCACATAACGGAGGAACATCTGAAGGAGATTGAACGCAAAGTAGCCGACCTTCGTCGGCTTGCAGCCGAATTGCGGCGCATCAAGAGCTGTTGTCCCGGAAAAGGCCTTATCGCCGATTGCCGAATTCTCGAAGCCCTCTCCTACGACGTGGGAACCGCACCTCGATGTTAGGCAGCCGTACGGATTAACTCGAACCGGAACGGCAGAGTCAACCAATTCGGATGGTTGCAGGTCCCCGCAATTAAACTTATTGTGCGCAAAGAACTTCGGCAGACCCTGCAACCATCCGAATTTGCGACCCCAAGCGAACCAAGCAGCCATAAGCGTCTGTCCGGTGAGCAGAATGCCCCGGCTGAGAGCTGCAATGGCGGATACCCGCCTCGCGCGAACCGTGTTATTGGCAACAACGCTAATTTGTCGTCGCTGGTGCGTGAGAAATTATCCCGCGAACTAAGCCCTTCGCAGATGAAACTGGCGGCAGAAGGCGAGCGGAGTTCAGGATGAAAGTCATTTCAGAGGACACATGGATGAAGGCAGCCAGCAAAGGATTGAGAAATCCGAACGCGGCCAGGGCGACTCCGATGGTGTCAACAAGCAGTGTCCCCACGAAGTTCTGTATGATGGTGCGATGGCAGCGTCGTGCCGTTCGAATGGTTTCGACAATCCTGGAAAGATCCGAGCCAATCAGAACCACATCTGAACTTTCTCGGGCAACGTCGGTTCCAGAGCCCATAGCGACTCCAACCGTCGCTTGGGCGAGAGCTGGCGCATCATTCACGCCGTCTCCTACCATTACGACCTTTCGGCCCTCGGCAAGGAGCTTTTCGACATGTTGAAGTTTCTGTTCTGGTAGGACTTCTGCGCGGATTTCAGCGACACCGAGAGCCCTCCCAACGCTGTCGGCGACCGTTTTTGAATCACCCGTCAAAAGAACCGTCTTGAGGCCAAGCGATTGGAGACTCTCAATGGAAGCCTTTGCCTCTGGGCGAACAATGTCGGTGATTCGGATCGAGCCCAGCAATCTCCCACCACGCGTCACGAAAACGGCTCCATCGGGAGTCTCGTCAATAGATTCTGACGCTCCCGCGCCCTTTTCCTGGAAATGCGTCCAGCTGCCCACGGAAATCTCTTCGCCGTCAAGCTGTACCAAGACTCCTTTTCCGGGCGTGTAGTCGAACCGGTCGGGGTGGCGAACCCGAATCTTCATTTGCGAGGCTTTGCTCAAAATCGCTCTCGCGATGGGGTGTTCCGATGCATATTCGGCAATTGCCGCAGCTTCAAGCACTTCCGCTGGAGTAACACCGTTTGCTGGGGCGACATCCACGACTTCGGGTGTGCCGTAAGTCACAGTTCCCGTTTTGTCGAGTAGGATTGTGTCAACTTCCGCGAGTTTTTCGAGATAGAGGCCCCCCTTGATGATTGCGCCATCCTGAGCGGCCCGACCGATTGCCCCGAGTATCGCCAGTGGCGTGCCGGCTGCGATCCCGCAAGCGCCCGCAACGATTACCACGGAAATTGTGGAACGGATATTGTGCGTGATTAGAAACGTGATTGCCGCAGCGCCCAGGGCGAAGTAAACGAGATAACCAGAAAGCCGGTCCGCAATACCCTGAATGGGGGCGCGTGATTTCTCAGCGTGTTCAACGGCTTCGATGATTTTGCCAAACGTTGTGTCCCGACCAAACTCGAATCCCCAGCGCTCCCGACTGATTGATCGTCCCGGCATAAACCACCGTACCTACGGTTTTCTCGACTGGCATCGACTCGCCCGTAATGGGCGCCTGATCCACAAAGGAATGTCCGCTGATCACGTTGCCATCCACGGGAATGCGCGCGCCTGGACGAGCCAGAACGTCGTCACCAACCGATATCCCTGCAACTGGAACATCCTTCCATTCTCCATCCCGATATATGGTGGCCGTGCTCGGGAGCAGGTCAATCAAGCGTTGTATCGCTCGTCGGCCTCTCCCTACAGTTAGCCCCTCCAAAATCTCCGCCACGAGAACGAAGAGTGTTATGACGAGAGCGGTAAAGATCTCGCGAATTGCCAGGGCGGCGACGATTGCTATCGCCATTGAGAGTTCCATTGTCATCCGGCGTTGAACAATGCTTTCGTAAGCTTCGTGAAAGATCGGGAAACCACCGAGGAAAGTAAAAATTACGCCTACGATGGTGACGTAAAGATTGTGATCGGCATGCAGAAACCAGACCACCCCGGCAGCGGCAGCGACAACCAGAACGCGAGAAATTTCCTGCGAATTTAAAGCGTGTTCGTGCTCCTGCTCGCGATGCAGCACGCTTTCCGTTGACGCGGTGTCTTTTAACTGGCCAGCATTTTTGAGGATTTTTGTCTGCTTGGCTTCTGCGGGATTCATTTCTACACTAGGGCGCTTTGCTACTTCAAGTAGGCGCGCACAACTTCAATCAATTCCTCGGCAGCTTGAGCTTGTGGGGAATTCTTGCCGTTTTCCGGCGAGAGCACATGGAAACGCACATGACCTTCCATGACCTCGGCCATCAATCCGTTGAGTGCACCACGGCAGGCTGCCATCAGCTGCAAAATCCCCGCGCATTCCGTTTCGGATTCCAAGGCGCGTTCAATGGCGCCCACCTGCCCCCGGATGCGTCGAACACGAACCAAGAGCTTTTCTTTTTCCTTTATTGTGTGAGCCATGTTTTGACTATACTATAATCCCCTATAGTATGGCAGGCGCTCAGATTTTGCCACTGAAGCGATGGGCATCAATGAGGGTGACACTTACCTGTTGCTGAAGCCCGCCAACACATGGACACGGTTTCACACCAAAGACGATCTCATCGCCGCTTTGGATAGAGAGCTGTCAACAATCCCGGGGATCGCCTACGACTTCACCCAACCCATGGCGATGCGCATCGGCGAGACGGTCTCCGGCGTCAAGGCAGACCTCGCAATTAAAGTTTTCGGCGACGATTTCCGCGTGCTGAATTCAATTGGAGAGCAGTCCTGCACACACTTTCAGCCGTCCGCGGAGCCGCGGATCCTCAGATGGAAGTCACGTCCGGCGTCGCGCAGCTCTCGGTAAATGTCGATCGCGCAGCGCTCGCTCGTTATGGGTTGAACGTTTCCGACGTGGAACAAGCTGTAGCCGCTGCCGGTTCGGGGGCAGTCGTTTCTCAAGTGATCGATGGCCAGAAGCGTTACACGGTAGCGCTCCGCACACCGGATCGATACCGCACCGACGCGGACGCCGTGCGACAAGTTCCCTTGCGCGCACCGGCAGGAGAGCAGATGACTCTCGATCAGGTCGCACACATTGAAGTGACGCGAGGCCCTGAGAAAATCGAGAGAGAGGAAGGACAGCGGCGCATCGTCGTCATGTCTAACATGCGTGGACGCGACTTGGGCAGCTTCGTCGCCGAGGTCCGTTCGAAACTTGACCGCGAAGTCGCACTTCCACCCGGATATTTCATCGAGTACGGCGGCCAGTTTGAAAATCAGCAACGCGCCATGCGACGCCTTGCATTGATCGTCCCCATCGTAATTGGAGCCATCTTCATCCTGCTGCACGTGACATTCAATTCGCTGAAGCAGGCCCTATTGGTCGTAGGGAACGTATCGTTCGCGCTGGTAGGAGGCATCGGAGCACTGTGGATTGGCGGGATGAACCTAAACCTTTCGACCTCGATCGGGTTCATCGCTCTCTTCGGAATGGTGATGCTCAAAGGGGTCGTTCTGGTTAGCTCTACAAATCAGTTGCGTCAAGCTGGCGTACCTACTCGTGATGCTGTCGTCAGAGGAGCGGGCCGACGCCTGCGACGCGTACTCATGACCGCAAGCGTGGCCAGCTTCGGATTCATCCCTATGGCTGTTGCCACTTCGACCGGGGCAGAAGTGCAGCGGCCCCTCGCCACCGTCGTCATTGGAGGCCTTTTCAGCGCCACCTTCCTCACTCCGTTCTTGCTTCCGACCCTCTACGATTGGAGCTTTGCCGAAGAGTAGAATCAAGGGGAAATCTCGCTGTGGGTGCGAAGGCAAACATCGACTTCCTTATGGTCCGCGTAGTCGGGACGCTTGATTGGATACGACAACGCTGTTTTTTCAAACGTGAAACCTGGCCCGTTGCCACAGGACGTTACTATGTCGGTCAAAGAAACCGCCCCGTAGCGATCTCTACACTTGGGAGCATCCAGTTGATGGAGCGCATTGGGCGGCGTCAGGATATTGCCATAGTCGGCAAGACGTTTACTGAGAACATCGGCATCGAGAAGGTCGTACAAAACATAGTGACAAACCCGGCCATCCGCTTCCTTCTCGTTTGTGGCACAGAGTCTCCGCACAGAGTGGGCCAATCCTTGATAGCGCTCAAAGAGTCGGGCGTTGATGCCGATAGGCATATCGTCGGCTCACTAGGCAAGATTCCTATCCTCAAAAATCTCCAGCCCGAACAGATTGCTTGCTTCCAGGAACAAGTGGAGATTATTGACCTGATTGGCGAGCAGAGCGTCGAAACGATTATGGCGAAGGTCGCTGAGCTGAATAGCCGAAATCTATCGCCGTTTCATGGCAAATCGACGAGGCAGCTAGAGCAGATAGAGCAGGTGTCGTGCTGGCACCGCGAAAGTCTCGACTATCATGCGGACCCCGCAGGCTTCTTTGTGATTCAGGTTGACCCCACAGCGCGCGAGATCCTGGTGGAACACTACGATTCCACGTACCAATTATTGCGGATTCTCCACGGCAAGAAAGCTTTAGATGTCTATTCGACAATGATCCGTAGCGGTTGGGTCACTGCCTTGGGCCATGCCGCATATCTGGGAAGAGAACTGGCCATGGCCGAGTTTGCCTTAGTGCACGGCTGGAACTATGAACAGAACCATGAGCCGAAGCCGAACTCGTCGTCTCAGTAGAATCCAACCACACCAGAGGGCATTTTCCAGGGCCGCTATCTCGTGGATGGGGCTCTCGCGAACCTGAGAGACCCGGTTGGAGGGAAAAAGCTTAACCGGTTTCCGCGTAGTGGGCTCGCGCGGGTAGGGGGGCCGTTTTGAATGGCTCCATCTCCTATCCCCGGAAATACTTTCGTCACAAGTTGGGCAAGGATTTCCCAATGGCTCGATTCCAATGCCAATAGATAGCGAAGTCCAAATCTTCGGGCTCAGAGTTGCCTTGAACGGCATCGCTCTCATGCTCGTGGGAATCGGACTCGCAACCAATTGCACGCCGAATCAATGGCGACGATGTCGTTTGCAAGCAAAGAAGCGGCCAACATCGTGCCTATGATTCCGTCGATTGCTGGCGCTTTGCTCACCCTTTGGGGGGCGATTCGACTTGCCCTGGTGATATCGCGTCTTGTCCTCGCTGTTTTTGGAGCTGTTCTGGTGGTCC
>DATJUG010000108.1:0-84905 GCA_035502635.1 Bryobacteraceae bacterium | reverse complement strand
GGGGGCGCAATTCCGATCGCAGGCAGCAGAATCACCTCCGCTCCCAAATCTCGAAACGGCGCGGCCAACTCCTCGGCTTGGTGCGCGGCTCGGGTCACCACAATCCGAACGCCATCCAGTCTTCGCAATTATCTGCTCTCTGCCAGAATGGTGCGCGCGCCTTTGGCGATCAGATCCTCCGCTACGGCGCACCCTAATTGTTCCGGCGAGTTGCGCGGACCTGTTACTTCCGCGCGCACTTGCTGCAATCCATCACGTGAAAACACGACTGCAATGACCTCCAGCGTATCGCCGCACACCTCAGCAAGTGCGCCCATCGGCAACTGGCATCCTCCGCCCAGAGCAGCGAGGACAGCGCGTTCACAGGCCACGGCCTGACCGGCCGATTCTTGATGCAACCGAGCGCACAAGTCGAAGGCTGAGTCACGTGCGCGGGTCTCAATCGCCAGCGCGCCCTGGCCCGGTGCGGGACACATCTGCTGCGGCGAAAGAATTTCGGCTATCTCGTGTTCGAGTCCCAACCGCCGCAGGCCGGCAGCGGCCAACAGGATCGCGTCGTATTGCCCTTCTTTCAATTTGCGGATGCGCGTATCCACGTTGCCGCGTATCGATTCAATATTGAGATCCGGCCGCAGCGCCTGCAATTGCGCCGCACGGCGTCCCGAACTGGTCCCCACGCGCGCACCCCGCGGCAGCTCTTGCAGCCGTCTGCCGACTATCGCATCGCGCGGATCGTCGCGCTCGGGTATGGCGGCAAGCGCGAGACCTGCCGGTATCTCAGTTGGCAGATCTTTCAAGCTGTGAACCGCGAGATCAATCGCGCCTTGAAGCAGCGCTTCTTCGATCTCTTTGGTGAACAGGCCTTTGCCGCCCGCCTGCAGCAACGACGCAGTCTGCAAGTGGTCGCCAGTGGTCTTGATGATCTCCACGCGAGTCGCGACGCCCAAGCCATCCAGCAGCGCCGCAACGTGGCGAGCCTGCCACAACGCGAGCTGCGAACCGCGCGAGCCAATCGTCAAAGTACGGGCGGCCGTTTCTGCCGGTGCCATCTTTCAACGATCCCGCAAGCGGAAGATGCGCCGCACGGCGCTCGCCAGTTCGCTCTCGGGCGCTGCATCGCTGTTGATACCCGCCCCCGCCTGCCGCCTTAATTCCGAAATCGGCCCGTGCGCAATCTTATTGACGATGCCGCGAGTGAGAGCATCGAGCGCCTCTTCCTGCGCACTGTTCAGCGCGCCCATCCTTGCGCGGTACCGCTCTAGCACTTCGCGCCGGATGGTCTCCAACTGTTCCTGCAGGCTCACGATGGTGGGTGTTACATCGCGCTCGCGCAGACGCGCCGCCAACCGCTCCACTTCTTCGGTTACGATGCTCTCAGCCTGCTGCGCGACCTCAAAACGGGCCTGCAGATTGCGATCCGCTACCTGCTGGAGATCGTCGATATCGAACAAAAACGCATGCTCGACGCCGTTCACCTCCGGATCAATGTTTCTGGGCACTGCGATGTCGATTAAAAACATCGGCTGGTGCTTGCGTGCTTCGATAGCACGCCGGACAATGTCCTTGGTGAGCAGGTAATGCGGCGCTGCGGAGGAAGCAATCACGATGTCCACCTCAGCCAGCCGATGCGGCAGCAAGTGGTAAGGCACAACCTCGCCGCGGAACACGCGCGCGACTTCTTCAGCGCGCTCCGGTGTGCGGTTCGTGATGAGGATCTCAGACGCGCCGGCGCCCATCAGATGCCGCGCGGTCCCCTCCGACATCTTGCCCGCACCGATAATCAGCACGCGCTTCTTATTGAGCGAACCGAAGATTTCGCGGGCCAGCTCCACGGCCGCGTAGCTCACGGAAACTGCGCTGTGGCCGATCTCCGTTTCCGAGCGAATGCGCTTGGCTACGCTGAAGGCGCGCGTAAGGACCGTATCAAGCACAGTTCCGATAGAGCCATGATCGCGAGCCCGCGCATAGGCGTGCTTTAACTGTCCCAGGATCTGCGGCTCGCCGACGATCATGGAGTCCAGACTCGAAGCCACCCGAAACAGGTGCCGCATAGCGTCGCGCTCCTGATAGAAATACAAGTAGGGCTGGAGAGCGTCGATGCCAAGTCCGGCGCGGCCGTCCACGATACTTTCGAATAAAACGTGGGGCGAAACTTCTTCGAGCAGCGCCGCGGCGACCTCCACGCGATTGCACGTCGAGAGAATCAGCACCTCCGCTGCGCCACACGCTTGGACCCGCAACAACGCTGCGGGAATCTCTTCCTCACGGAAGGCGAGCTTCTCGCGCACCTCTATCGGGGCCGTTCGATGATTGATGCCTACCAGGGCAAGCTTCATCGGGGCCATATTGATCTCAGGCCCTCATGGGTTGCCCAGGTGATGATCGAGCAGCCCAGTACGCTGACGGCCAGCCATGCAATGCGCCGGCCGCGCCATCCCGCCGATACACGCAGGAAGATCATCGCAAGATAAAAGGCCCAGGTGAATAGAAAGAATGCGATCCTCGGATTGCCGATCCACGCCGTGCCGCTCTCGATGAATGCCCAGACGACGCCGGTAACGGCGCCGATTGTGATAAATACGAAGCCCAAGTTCATGGACTGAGTAATGACACGATCGAGGGTTGCGAGCGGCGGCAGAGGGTTTGAGGACGAATTTACGCTCTTTTGCTTAAGCCGGCGTTCTTGGAGTAAGTAATAGACGGAGGCGACCGCTGAGAGGATGAGCGCCGCATATCCGATTAAAACGGCAGAAACGTGAACAATTAGCCAGACGTTGCGAATAGCCGGGCTGGTCCAGGAGGAGACCGGAAATTCCGTTGCGCCGATCAACGTCATGAAAAACACCAGCGGGAACAGACAAACTCCAAATATCGCGATACGGTAATAGGAATACGCCACCAGAAACAACACTGCGATCAAGAAAGCGCAGATGGAACTAGTTTCATAGAAGTTGTTCAGCAGCAGATGCCCGGTTTCGGCACGCAATTCGACCAGAGAAACCAGGTGAAAGATGGCTCCGGCCGCAAACGCAATGAGCGCGGGAGTAAACAGCCGCGTGCTCCTGCGAAACAGATAGATCAGCGCGTACAGCAATCCGCATGAGTACAAGGCGGCGGCCGTCCGCAGCCAGAGAACACTCATAGCGGGGGCTCCTTTTCAGTATAGAAGCCGGATTAGTTGGTAAGCTACGAGTCTATTCGACTCTCAAGGCCGACATCGGGTCCAGAATGGCGGCGCGGCGAGCCGGGACTAGCGCGGCAATCGTGGCGCAGGCAGCTAGCAAGAGGACGGCGCCTGCCAATGTCAGCGGATCATAGCTGCCGATGCCAAATAGCTGATGGCGGATCAATCTTGTCCCAGCCAGCGCTAGCGCCGACCCGATTGCAACGCCCAACGAAACCTGGATGGCGGCTTCGCGAAGCACTAGCGCAACGATTCTCTCGCGAGACGCGCCGAGCGCAATTCGGACGCCGATTTCGGCGGTTCGGCGGACGACGCCCAAGGTCACGAGACCATACAGCCCGACGGAGGCGAGTGTCAGAGCGAGGAACCCGAATAGCTGGGTGAGGGTTGCGATCAGCCGCTCCTGGTTGAACCACAGGCTCAATTGTTGTCCGTAATTAATGACGCGCATTACGGCAAGGTTCGGGTCGACCTGTTCGACGGTTCGGCGCACCAGCGTCTCCAGTTGGCTGGTATTTCCGCTGACATGCAGCTCAACCGCGCCTATGAAGTTGTCTCCTGAAAGCGACCCATCGGCCTTCGTTTCCATCTGAAGCAGTGGCAGGAAGAAGGTGGGGTAAGCGGGTTTGTAGGTGCTGTTATATTTTGCGTCTTCTACGATGCCGACAATTTCGTAATCGCTTGCGTGCTCAGCTCCTTCGAGGCCAAAGCGCTTGCCGATGGGATTGCGATTTTTGAAATACAGGTCAACGAAGGTTTGATTGACCACGGCGACCCGGCGCGAATGGGGCAGATCGTGATCGTTTATAGAACGGCCTGCGAGCAGGCGCGTGCCAATGGTTTCGAAGTATCCGCTGCTGACGCGGTCATAAGAGGAGGGCCTGGATTGCGGAGCCGCTCCGGTTCCCTCTACCCAGATCAGGTCGTTCACGTTATTGCCAGTCATCGGGGCATACATTGAAAGGCTGGCGCTGATAACACCGGGAATCGCGGAGAGCTGCTCTTGCAAGCGCCGATAAGTACCGGCGAGCCGCTGCTCAGTGTAGCCGCCAAAGGCTGGGTCCAGCTTGACTAGCACACGGCGATCGGTCCGAAACCCGAAATTCTGGTTTTCGAGATTGCGCAAACTTTCGGTCAGCAAGCCAGCGCCAGTTAATAGGACGAGAGATAACGCAGCCTGTGCTATGACCAAAAACTTTTGCGGCAGCGTGGCGGCAGCTGGTGTGGTTCGGCTTGCGCCGCGAAGTGCGTCGGCCGGGTCGGAATGCGTTTGAATCCAGGCGGGGGCCATTCCGAACAAGAGACCCGTGGCGACCGAAACCGCGAATGCAAACGCCAGTATGGGTAGTGAAGGTGTGGCGTCGATCGGCACGTAACGCGCTCCCTGGAACGCGAGCAGTAGGATAAGACGCGTGGTTGCAAACGCTAACGCGAGACCGGCCGCTCCGCCGAATAAAGAAAGAAGCACGCTATCGGTGAACGCCTGGCGCGTGATGCGCCCGCGCGAGGCGCCGAGAGCAAGCCGTAACGAGATCTGCGCGCGAAGAGCCGTGCCACGGGCCAGCAGGAGGTTGGCGACGTTGGCGCATGCGATCAACGGGACCAACGACGACAGGCTCATCAGCAGAAATAGGGCGTTGCGGTAAGTGATGCTCATCAGACCTACGCCGCCGCGGGCATTCGTGAGTGGAACGAACTGCTCTTCAATATCTCTGCGATCTTTTGCGCTCAGCTGCGAACCGGCTTGCGCGAGAAACCAGCGCTTCGCCTCTACATTGATTTTGGATTCGAGTTCGCGAACATGGCCACCGGCGGGCACCCGGCCCATGACATACAGCCAAAGCTTTTCAGGACGGTCGAACAGGTTATTGGTTCCGTCAACCACCGCCTCTGTTGCAAGCGGCAGCCAGAAATCCGGCGGATCGCTGCGCAGAGTTTCGCCATAGAAGGACGCGGGCGCGACGCCCACGATGGTAAAGGCTTGTCCTTTGATCAGCACGCTCGATCCGACGATCGCCGGATCGCGGCTGTAACTCGATTCCCAAACGCGATAACTAACGACAGCCGCGGGCGCAGTGGCACGGAGTTCGTTGCGAGGGCTGAAAAAACTGCCCAGCGCGGGTTGAATTCCGAACAGGTCGAAATAGTTAGCGGATACGTACTCAATTTTGAATGAGCGGGCAGGTTCGGAACTTTCACCGCGGCGAATGCTCAGAATTTCCGGCGCAGCCTGAAACGCGGCCATGTTCTGCATTTCGGGTGTCCCATCGCGTAGAACTTTGTAGAGGTCGTAAGAGAAGAGCGCGAAATCCTGTCCGTTCTGGTAGCCGGTCATAACGCAGCAGTTGTCGCCACGGCCGAGGCGATATAGTTCGGCTGGCCGATAGACCGGCAACGCATTAAACATGACCGCATGGAGGAGCGTGAAAATTGCGGTATTTACGCCGATACCGAGCGCGAGCGTTGCGACCGCGACAAACGCGAACCCTTTACTGCGGCGGCATTGCCGAAATGTATACGCAATATCCTGCCTGAGATGTTCGAGCCACAGCGTGCGGCGCGATTCGTAGAAGCGCTCCTCAGATCGAGTGAGATTGCCGAATGCGAGGCGAGCACGGGTATGCGCTTCCGCCTCGCTGAGACCTTCTGCTCGGAGCCGCTCCGCTTCGAGAGCGATGTGAGATTCGAGCTCGGAGGAGAAATCGCCCTGAGCCCGCTTGCGGCGTCCAAACATATTCAACCCTCCTGAGCCTCAGGCCCAAGTACGCGAGCGATTCCCTGCCCATGTTCTTTGCCGAGCCGAAGCGTGTGCAGAATCAACAGAGCCAAGGTGCCCTCCAGCAGCGCGAATTGAGCTTTTTCCGTTCGGGTGAACATATAACCCGAGTATGCGCCTCTTCGGGTAACATGTCAACCTGAAGGTTCCGGCGGCTTGGCGCGCTTGTGATTTCATGTAAATCAGTGCAGATGAATAAACAGCCGGCATGGCCGAGGAGTGGTTGCGCCGTTGCACTGCTTCTGACGGCACTTGTCGTGTCCGCACAGGCACGCCAGCAGGGCACGCAAGACTCCAGGATGGAGCGTGGGCGGCAGTTCCTGGGGCTTGGGCCGCCTGCGAACCCCGCCGCGGCAGCGCGCGGGCAAACGTTGTTCGCGCAGGATTGTGCTTTCTGCCATGGCGCGAATGCGACCGGAGCAGAAGGACCGGATCTGCTTCGCTCGACGATTGTGCTTCACGACGAAAAAGGCGAGACGATCGGTCCGGTGGTTCTAAGAGGCCGGCCCGACAAAGGTATGCCGAGCTTCGGTGGGCTCACGCCAGCGCAGATTTACGATCTGGCCGAGTTTCTGCATCGGCGCGTGGAGGAGGCTGCGAACCGCTTCGGCTATAAGATGCAGAACATTGTGACGGGCAATGCCAAAGCCGGCCAGGAGTTCTTCAACGGCGCGGGGCACTGCAGTTCGTGCCACTCACCCACTGGCGACCTGGCCCACATCGCGAGTAAGTTTGAGCCGCCGGATCTCCAGGCGCAGTTTTTGTATCCGACGCAACGGAACGGCGGAGAGAATACCCGAAATCCATTTGCGTTACGCGCAGAGGTTACCCTGCCCTCGGGCGAGACCGTTTCCGGGACCGTAAAGCGTATGGACGATTTCGAAATTTCTCTATGGGACGATTCGGGCGCTTATCGTTCATGGCCTCGCGCGAGCGTGAAAATCGAAATTGAGGACCCGCTCATCGCCCATCGCGAGTTGCTGAGGAAATATACCGATACAGACATGCACAATGTGCTGGCCTATCTCGAAACTCTCAAATGAGAACTCGACCAATATTTTGGTTATTACTGCTTGGCTTGCTATTCGGTCAATTACTAGATCCAGGTAAGTTACTAAAGCCACCTACCAATACCTGGCCAACTTACAATGGCGATTATTCGGGGCGGCGATTTAGCCCACTCAGCCAAATTAACAACGCGAATCTAGGCGACCTGGCGCTCAAGTGGATGTACCGGGCGAATACCGGCGCCATGCGAGGCATTGGGAACGTTCAGATTAAGAGCACCCCGTTGGAGGTGAACGGCATCCTCTATTTCACGGTGCCGGATAACGTCTGGGGAGTGGACGCACGCACGGGTGAGGAGCTGTGGCATTACGGCTGGGTAGACCACGGCGGGCACCTGGTCGGCAATCGAGGCGTGGGAATGTACGGGAATTGGCTGTACTTTCTGGCTCCCGACGGCTGGCTTGTTTCCCTGAACGCGAAGGACGGCACAGAGCGCTGGCGAGTGCAAGTGGCGGATGTCAAGCTGCAATATTTCACGACCATGGCTCCGCTGGTTATCCGCGATCGCGTAATTATCGGCGTAGGCGGCGATGCCATGGACGTGCCCGGCTATTTAGAAGCGCGGGACCCTGAAACCGGAGCTTTGCAGTGGCGGTGGAACACGGAACCGAGGCCGGGTGAGCCGGAAGCCGAAACATGGCCGAATGCAGGCGCGATGGAGCACGGCGGGGGCATGACCTGGATGCCGGGCACTTACGACCCAGACCTCAATCTTCTTTATTGGGGCACCGGCAATCCAAACCCCGTGTATGCAGGACAAGGGCGCAAAGGCACTAACTTGTGGACGTGCTCGATTGTGGCGCTGAATCCCGATACCGGAAAGCTGGTTTGGTATTTCCAGGCGTCGCCACATGACACTCACGATTGGGACGACGTGGAGACTCCGGTTCTAATCGATGGAGAATTTCAGGGTGAGCGGCGTAAGATGCTGGCACAGGCAGCGCGCAACGGCTATTTCTTTCTGCTGGACAGGACCAACGGTAAGAACTTACTTTCGGTTCCTTACACCGGGACTAACTGGTCCAAGGGAACAGATTCGCGAGGGCAGCCGATTCCGGATACGAAGAAAGAGCCGCAGCCGGACGGAGCGCTGCTGAACATTAACGGTCTGGGCGGCACGAACTGGTTTCCGCCGAGTTTCGATCCTGACTCCGGTTTATTTTACGTGAACGCAGTTAGAGGTTACAGTCTCGCCTATCTGACAGACACGGCGGACAAACCGGAGGGTTACGGCGGCAGTGGGCGCTCGCTGTGGGCGCAAGCAGTTTTGGAAGCGATTGATTATCAATCGGGGAAGATTCGCTGGAGTCACGAATATCCGGGCAAAGGCGTGGCCGGAGCCGGCATCCTAACTACGGCAGGCAAGCTGCTGTTCACCGGTGACCCGTTCGGCAATTTGATTGCCTGGGATCCGCTGACCGGAAGTATTCTGTGGCATTTTCATTTGCAAGCACCGGTTAGCAACGGGCCTATGAGTTATGAACTGGCGGGACAGCAGTATCTCGTTGTGGGCGCCGGAGACACTCTGTATGCGTTTAGTCTCCTGCATGGCGAAAGGCAAACTGCTAGATAGCAATTAAAAGCTACGCGACGCTTTGGGCCTGCGCCTGGCGAAGGGCGGCGGGAACCTTGGGAAAGCGCAAGCGAAAACAGGCGCCCGATCCCGTGTCAGAAACCAGTTCCAAATCCCCGCCAAGGTCGAGCATCGTCTGGCGCGAAAGCGTCAGCCCGAGACCTAAGCCGGCCCGTTTGCCGGCCGTGACGAACGGACGGAAAAGTTGCATACGCACTTCCTCCGGAACACCGGGACCGGTATCTTCCACATAGACCATCAGAGCATCAGGTTCATCCTTCACATAGACGAAAGCATCGCCGCCGTCCGGCATGGCCTCGCCGGCGTTTGACAAGAGATTCGCAAAGACTCTTTCGGCGCGTGGGCGATCCACTAATACGTCTGTAAGTTCGGGTATCGAGATCTTGATACGCACGCCGAGGCTCACCCGCTCGACCGATTCTGCCGCGGCCTCGACGATGTCGTGGAGACGGCACAATTCCAGGTTGCCAGTTTCGCCGCGGGACACATTCAGTAAGTCTCGTAATAGCTCCTGCATGCGATGCGAGGCGCGATAAATGTTGGAGGCGAGGCGCTTGGTGTGCTCGGCTGGCAGATGCCCGTCCATGAGCATTTCCGCGCCCCCGTAAATAGCAGCCAGGGGATTTCGTAAGTCGTGGACCAAAGAGCTGCCTAGACGTCCGATGGTGTCCATCTGTTCCTGCCTGATCAGGTCCGTGCGCGCTCTCTCTATCGAGTCGCACATCTCGTTGAAGGTGGCCGCCAGCCTGGAGAATTCGTCGTCACCCTGCACCGGCACCCGATAGCTGTAGTTTCGAGAGGTGATCTCAGCAGCCGCGCGATCCAGGGCTCGAATGGGATGGAGCAGCCGCCGGGTTATGAGCAGGCTAACTAACAGCGCAACGAAAACCGTCGCCAGCCATGCCAGCGCCAGGCTTCGCCCAAGTTTACTCAACGAGGCCTGTACGGGCTTGTAAGAATGCAGAATGCGCAGCTCCGCGATTGGCGTACCCATTACGTCAGTCAAGGGCTGGGCCACGCTAATGAACTCCTCGCCGTGCAAACGTGTTCGGTCCGATCGAGGATCACGCAGCAAAGCCGTGCGAAACGGGGCTCCAAACCTGGAGTCGAGCGTGGAGGCAAATACCTGCTGGCCATCTATGAAAGCAACGTCGCTCGCTGGCGCAAGCCTCTTCAGTTCACTGGCGACGCCGTTATCGATGCGAAAGCCCGCACATAAGACATTTAGTAACATCGCCTTCTGGCTGGCCTGCACATAAACCGGTGTAAGGACGATATAGAAGAGCTTGTTATCCTGCCGCAAGTAGCCGGCAAGCTGCCGCGGGAAGCGAGCCCTGACCTGCGTCAACGATATCTGGGGGAGCGAGAAGCCGCCGCTCCGCGCTCCGAGCGATGTGATCACTTGTCCTTCGGGGTCCAGCACGACGAATGCGGCTGATTGATCGGATATTCTGGACCACAATTCCTGGGCCGAATCGCGAATCGTCCTCTCGTCGCGTGTCATGAAGGCCGCACGCACGTCGGACATCGCGCCCATCAACGCGGTGGTGGCCGAGAGCACCTGCGTGCGCGCCTTCCAAAGCGCCTCGTACGTCTGAATGCTGGCACGGATTTCAGCGCGAACACTTTGATCCGCGACCGATAAAGCATACTTTTGCAGGAGCCAACCGGCGAGCACGAACAGAAGCGTGATGGTTATACATGTGGCGACGAAGACGCGCCACTGGAGAGGCATCCTGCCGAACAACTTCTTCATTGTGGCGGACCCGAGTAAGTGAGTGCGTCCGGCTCGGACGGAGGATAGTCCAGACCATACTTGTTTTTATGCGGCGGGCGCACATATCCGAGTTCCGACAGGCGAACGGGGGACGCCGTGGCTTCAGTTTGGTTCGGGTCCACCGTTACTGTCATGTTTACGTCCGGTTCTGCCGTTGCACGCTCATCGAATACCCGCAGTTCGTAGCTGCCCGGCGGTACGCTCGCGATCTGGTAGCGTCCGTCCCGGCCGGCTTTGGTGAAATAGGGCGTATCAAGCACCACAATCACGGCGGACATTGCCGGATGGATATTGCAGAACACGCGCACAATGCCTGGCCGATGGAAACGTATCGAGCGACTGGTTCCGGGCGGATAAAGGCCAACGTCGAAGATCTGACCTTCAAAGCTGGAGAATGCATTGTGAAAAATAGGATCGGCATTAGGAAAATCGACGACGCTTCCAACGCCTACCGCGGTCACGTGCGGTTGAAACATCTTATTCTTTTGCAAAAGCTGCGCATGACTGGGCTGCACCCGGTCGCCTGGGCCCGCCCCGGCCGGCTGCAGCCACACGACAATATCGGAAAGGCTCTCATGCGCCTTGGCTCGCTGAGTTATTTCGATTATGCCCGAAACAGTCGCGCGCGACGCGCTGCCGGCGGCGAGCGCGGCTACCGCCACGAGAAACGCACTAGAACAAGTAAGCAACAGTCGCGTCATAGCGGTTTGTGAGTAACTGGTGCGCCTCGTATTCATCAAGCTGGTTTCTCGATCCTTCGAAGCCGATGATTACATTAGGGCTCAATCGGTATAATATGTTGCCGGCATAAGTCAGAGTTCGGAACATTTCATACTCCGTTAGATCGTTGGTGTCGTTCGCTTGCCGCCCGGCGTACACATCAAAAGTAAGGCGACTGGTGACGGGGAGCGCCACTTGAACCCAACCTCCTGCGCCGTGAACCGGGATCACCGCACCGTTGCTTGCGACAGTTACTCCCGGCGGCTCACCTCCAAGATTCGCAAAATTCTCGCCATAAAATAGTGTCCCGCTAATTTCCAGCTTCTGTAACGGCTTATAAAACGCATCCATGCTGACGACCCGCGACGGAACCGAATGGCCGAACAAATGAGTCTCGCTGGCATGAGCTCCCAATCCGACCACGATGCGCGTTTCGTCGCTCCAATTATGTTGCAGTTGAAATCGAGCTTGTATTGCGGGACGGGCAGGCTGCACATAGGTGTTCGCCGGCAGATAGGGCGCCGAGTAATATTCATCCGTCTCCAGCACCCCCGCCTGCAAAGTAGCTTGTGTGCTGGTCGAAAGGGGAATGCGCTCTTCGTAGCGGATCTGCGGACGCCACAGCCACAGGTTTCCGGCGCCCGACAGCGGTGGAATTCCCACCCATGCAAACGACGTTGGCTGAAGCGGGGCGATGAGGCTCTTGTCTTGCCCGACGATCACGCTTCGATTCTTCCAATCGAACGAGACGACTCCGCGCCGGATCCGGAAGATGTCGTCAAGACCGGTCTGCGAATTTGACGCCTGGGCATAAAAATCCATCGAGAGGGAGCCATGCATCTGGCCACCGCCGGGCAGTTGAGGACCTCCGAAATCGAACCCGATAATGGACTGGCGCAAGGTGGCGCCCGCTGTGGAACCGCCCGTTGTGTAGAGGTCAGAACTGGGGATGAAAGCTTGGCCGGTGTGCCCGGTGAACAAATAGCTGTCAAACAGAAACATGCCGGTCAGCGACATCGAAAACCGCTGCGATGAGGAGACCTTGGTTTGCGCCTGATCCTTGATCTGCTGTTTCTGTACTTCCACCTGCTCTTGCAGCCGTTCAGACTGTGTGTTGGAAGCGGCCTGCGCGCTCTTGACCGTTTCTCGCAGCTCCTTCACTTCGGCGAGAAGGGCCTCATTTTGTTTTTCCAATGTATCGAGACGGTCTAGAACTCTCTGCAGAGCGTCCGCCGACATCGGCTGCTGTGCGGGGACGCGCGAGCTGAAGATAAGTAGCGCGGCCGCCAACAAGCATTTTCTACGTAAGTAATTCTTCAAGCACACGGCTCACCTCCTTTACCGAGCAAGGCTTGCGAAAAAGGACATTTGGGCCGTCTAGTGCTGGCCCGGGCCTCAGTCTGGCCTGCTCATCGGCAGTAATCATGATGGCAGGCAGGTTGCGATAGGGAGGCAGGCTTCGGATTTCACGGATCAGCTCGAAGCCGTTGAGCGTTGGAAGGTGAAGGTCGGTGACGACCGCGGCAAAACAGGAATCCGGGGCTCTAAACAGCCGCAGCGCTTCCCCCGACGTGTGTGCGATGACAGTCTTCACATCCGGGATGCCTTCGAAGGCGAGTGCCAGACAGGAAGCAACACTGTCGGTATCGTCGACGATGACTACCAATTTCGCCACGGTAGCTCACTACGGCAGGAAGCGGTAGCCAACCCCATGAACCGTGAGAAAGTGGGTGGGAACCCCAGGATCGCCTTCAAACTTTTGCCGCAGTCTGACTACGTGCGCATCCACCGTTCGGGTGTTTGGATAATACTCGTAACCCCAAACCGAGTTGAGAATGAAATCGCGCGTAAGAACGCGGTCAGGATTCTGAAGAAAGAAGAGCAGCAGGTTGTATTCGGCTGGGGTAACCTTCACGTCCTTGCCCCGGCGCGTCACATTGCGGCGCTCGATATCCACTTCCACATCGCCAAACTGCGCCACCCGCCCGGCGTGATCTCCACTGCGGCGCAACACGGCTCGAATGCGAGCCAACAGCTCGCGCGTCCCGAAGGGCTTCACAATGTAGTCGTCAGCGCCAATCTCCAGCAGCAAAACTTTGTCTACTTCATCGCCCACGGCGCTCAGCACGATGATAGGAGTCTGCACCCTGTCCGCGCGAAGCTGCTTGCAGACTTCCACACCGCTCATGCCGGGAAGCCGCAAGTCCACCAGCAGCAGATTCGGATCCATGGTGAGAGCTTTTTCGAACCCGCTCTTGCCATCCGCGGCAAGAATAGGAACGAAGCTCTCACGTTCGAGCATTACGCCGATCGTGTCACGTAAGTTCTCGTCATCATCAATGACGAGGATTTTCTGCATGTTATTCGTTATTCTACGCACATTTGAGATGTGCGTGGGGAAGCACGACACGGAATGGTTCTGTTTTTACGAAAGTTTTACAGGCGCTATCCGCGCTGCGGCCGCTACGGCTATTTGGTCTTCAAGTACCAGGGAATGTTTAGGACTGAGATGCGATCATTGCCTTCCATCAACAGCCGCGTCTTCAGCAAGGTCGCGCGTTGAGTGTGGAGAAAGTAATAGTACCAGCGTTTCTCTATAAGTTCGGGGATGATTGTAACCACACGGCGCTTGGGATTATCTTTCGCTAGTTTCAGCACGTAATTCACGATCGGCGTGACAACAAACCGGTAAGGCGACCTAAGAATGACCAGCTCCGGAACCGGCAAGCCCGCTTTCTTCAACGGCTCCTCGACGCATTCCGACCAGCGCTTAGCGAGCTCGGGCTTCTCTTCTTCGGCTACGTTAACCACTCGAATGTCCGGCGATAGGCTTACCGCAAAACGCAGTGCATCTTTTCCAACTCGCGTCCAACCGGTCATGACGAGGACTAGTACCGGATGCGGTTCCTTTACAGGGTTCAACGGCGTTTTCACGATAATTTCCTGCCAGAGCTTCTGGTAATGCCGGTTCACGCCGTACATCAGCGCGAGTAGCGATGGAATTGCAATGACAATGATCCATGCTCCTTCGGAGAATTTGGCGACGATGACGATCAGCACCGTCAAGCCCGTCGCCAAGGCCCCGATGCCGTTGATCAACATGTTTCGCCATGCGCCCGCGCCGCCTTCCCGCCGCCAGTGCGCGACCATGCCGACCTGCGACATGGTGAAAGCCAGAAATGCGCCCACGGCGAACAAGGGAATCAGCCGGTCTGTGATACCGCCGAAGCCGATGAGAAGCGCCGCCGTGATGACCGCCAGCACCAGGATTCCTTCGGAATAAACCAGGCGCCTGCCTCGATTGGCGAACGATACAGGCAGATAATAATCCTCCGCGATAAACTTGCACACGCGAGGGAAATCCGCGAAAGCTGTGTTGGCTGAGAAGATGAGGATTAATAGCGCCGACGCGATAGCGACATAGTAGAACCAGCCGCGGCCGGTCACGGCGCTGAACAACATCGAAAGAACACTCTGATAGCTGTTGCTGTTCGGATCCGTGGCGACGATTTTGTAGACCTTGACTAGATAGGCGATTCCGGCCAGCATAACCATGAGCGCGGCGATAATTACAGCAAGCGTAATGCGTGCATTCTTCACGCGGTCATCGCGAAAGGCTTGCACGCCATTACTCACGGCCTCTATGCCGGTCAAAGCGGTGCAGCCGCTGGCGAATGATTTCAGCAGCAGCCACAGGCTCACCGCGGCGATGGTGGCGTGCGAAACGGGAGGAGCAACGACCGGCGGGGGATGGCCGCCGGTCATCAGCGTCTTCGCGATCCCGATGCCGAGTGCCACTAGCATGCTGGCCAGAAACAGGTATGTCGGCACCAGGAAGACGCTGCCGTTTTCGCTGATCCCACGCAGATTCACTACCGTGAGGAACACGAGCGCAGCCAGGCAAAGCGACAAGGTATGCGAATGCAAAGAGGGAATTGCGGAGGTGAGCGCGCCGATGCCTGCCGAGATACCGACCGCGGCGTCGAGAGTGTAGTCGATCAGCAGGGCAGAGGCAGCCAACAGGCCGGGAAACGCCCCGAGGTTTTGATGCGCAACCGTGTACGAACCGCCCCCTTGCGGGTACGCGGCAATCGTCTGCCGGTAAGAGAAGAACACGATGCCCAGCAGCACGATGATGCTGAGGCTGATGGGCAGGATGTACGCGAGACCCTCAACCCCCAGCGGGATGAGCAGCGTCAGCGCAGCCTCGGGACCGTAGGCAGCGGAAGCGAGCGCGTCCAATCCAAAGACTGATATGCCTTTGATTGGGCCTACTTTTTCCGACACCTCCTCGGAGGAAGCGAGCGGCCGTCCAATTAAGAAATCGATGATCGACAATTTCGCCTCGCGGATGCCTCGCGGTGCCTTCTTAAAAGGACGGCGTGCCGGGTCCAAATCTGGTTTCGGCAGCTTCTCTGATGTTCTTCTCGTTTCCAGGCGTTCCCGAATCCACCAACACCCACGACTCTGCACTTCCCACCCGGTAGGCGTGGGCAATCATCATCGGAACTATTGCTAGGTCGCGGGCAATTTCCTGCATGCTTATCAGAATGACCGCACAACGCTTTTGTTTCGGGCCAGGAGTTCCCAAGAATTCCCGGCCGCTTTCAAGCGGCATGGTGAGAAATCTGTGATGCGCGTTGCTGCAATTTATGACATTCATGGAAATCTTCCGGCACTGGAGGCCGTACTTGAAGAGATCAGTCAAGCAGAAGTGGACGGCGTGGGCGGGCCGCAGACGCTCCGTTTGCATATCGGAGAGCTAGCGAGGTGCTCTTTTGCCACGCCCGAGGCTGCAGTAGAGGCATAGGGTATCGTCGATCCATGATCACTGAATCCACCCTTGACTACGCGGAAGCACGTGGTGCTATCGACACGATTTGCGCAGAGGCGCTAAAGCGGGGTAAAGCCGGCGTGATCGCGGTCTGCGACGCGCATGGGGACCTGATCGCCTTTGCGCGCATGGATGGAGCTCCACTCTCCTCCATTACGATCGCCATGAACAAGGCCTACAGTGCGGCTCGGGAGCGCAAACCCAGCAAGGAGATCGGCAATGCAGCGCGCCACCCCGAGAAGGGCTTCGACATCGGCTACTTCGGGGACCCTCGATTTACAGGTTGGGGCGGCGGCCTTCCGGTTTGGAAGAATGAGAGGGTGGTTGGCGCGATCGCGGTGAGCGGTTTACCGCAAACGGAAGACATTGAGTTGGCGGAAATGGGCGCAGCCACGATCTCGGGTCACCGCGCACCGAAGCCTTAATTGGACAATCGGGCTGCTGGCCCGGTCTTATGCTGTTTTTTGCGGTCTGAAACGGAGAAAGCTTTTTGATTGAGCAAGAGATCGAGATCAGTACGCCTGATGGAACATCCGACGGCGTCTTGTACCGGGCCGAAGAAGGTCGCCGACTGCCCGGAGTCATTTTCTTGACCGATATAGGAGGCATTCGGCCATCTCAACGGGAAATGGCGCGGCGATTGTCGGCCGAAGGCTACACAGTGCTGATGCCGAACATTTTTTATCGCACGGGCCGCGCGCCGGTCTTCGACTTTCCGCTGCAGTTCGGCGAAAAACGAACTACGCAGCGAATTCAGGAGCTCTCCGGTTCTCTGAGACCGGAAGCCTTCGACCGCGATGCACCCGCTTACCTCGATTTCATAGCCTCACAGCCTTCGGTTGCCACAGGACCAATGGGCGTAGTGGGTTATTGCTTCTCGGGCGCGCTGGCCATGCGAACCGCGGCGGCGAATCCGGATCGAATCGCGGCTGTGGCGTCATTCCACGGAGGCAAACTCGCTACAGACACTCCGGATAGCCCGCATCTGCTGTTAGGAAAGATCAAGGCTCAGCTCTATTTCGGACATGCCATTCAGGATCGAAGTATGCCGCAAGAGGCCATTGAGAAGCTCAATGCCGCGCTCGCGGCGTGGGGCGGCAGGTATGAATCCGAAGTGTACGAGGGCGCTCATCACGGCTGGACGGTGCCCGATAATCCCTCCTATAACCGCCCGCAAGCGGAACGCGCCTTCGAGAAGCTGAAGGAGCTATTCGCCAGGACGCTGAAGCTCGCCTGATTCGGACCCTGTGCTATCTTGGCCTCGTACGAAATCTGCTTTCGCTCAGAGCAGTAAACGTAAGTTGATAGAGGACCAAGAAAAGCGGGAGTAACTCAATGGTAGAGTCACAGCCTTCCAAGCTGTTGGTTGCGAGTTCGATTCTCGTCTCCCGCTCCATCTGTTGGCTTGCGCCGAAGCTCTTTCAACCCTGACAGAGGCCGCCTCCGAATGCTCGATTACCGGGCTATCATGAGGTGTTGAGCACGCAAGTTGCGCCACTGCCCCCCGTCGAGCGTAACCGGAAGGTGAGATCGTGGGCGATTTTTATTCTCACCAATCTCATCTCGGTTGTATGCCTGGTTTGGGTTCTGAACGGCGCTGGCCTGCAGCACATCTGGGGCGAAGTACGGCACATGCGCTGGCGCTGGGTGGTGCTGGCCATGACGTGCAATTTGTCTGTTTACCTGCTGCAAGGCTGGCGCTGGAAGCTGCTGCTGGCGCCGGTGCAACGCGTTCGTTTTGCGCATGCAGCGGAGGCCATCTACGTCGGCATGTTCGCCAATGAAGTGCTGCCCCTGCGGGCCGGCGAATTGATCCGCTGTTTCCTGTTATCGAAATCTAGCAACCTTCCGGTGTCGGTGAGCTTTGCTTCGGCGCTGATCGAGCGCATTTTCGATGGTGTGTGGCTGATGGCTTGTTTCTTCTATTGCCTTCACATCGGCAGATTACCGGCGGTGCTGCGGAACGGCGGCTACATCCTCGGCATCATGATTGTGCTGTTATCGGCCATCCTCGGCTATGCCATGTTTGCGAAGCAGCAGTCGCTCGATCTGTTCTTTGGCCTGACGTGGCCGCGCTGGTTCAACACGCTTATCGAAGACCTTCATCTGATTGGCCATTCGCGTTACTTGTATTTCTCGTTTCTCGTCAGCGGCGTGTTCATCCTGTCGCAGATCCTGCCGATTTACATGCTGGTTGTGGCCAACCGCCTGGACGTCCGCTGGACCGCTTCCTTCACCATGATGGTGCTGCTGCGGTTGAGCAGCATCGTTCCTCAAGCGCCGGGGAATCTGGGATCGTTCCAGTGGGTGACGGCGCGAACGCTCATCATGTTTGGACTGCTGGCCGGGCACGCCAAGCGATTTTCGCTCATCTTGTGGGCCGTGGTGACCATCCCTTTGATCGTCGCCGGATTTATCGCGCTGGCGTTCGCAGGCATCAACATGACGCATCTCCACAGGGAAGCGACAGCCGCCGCGCAGGACTCGAAAAACTCTCGCTAGAATAAGGCACAAGGGGTTCTTAGCTTGTTCGCCCTGCTGCCGCTCGCCGTCTTGCTGTCCGCCGCCGGACAAAACAATCCGGAAGCAGCCGGACTGCAAGCGCTCGATCATCAGGATTATCAGCAAGCCGAGAAGATTTTCTCGAGTATCGCCGCAGCAGATCCGAAAGACTATTCGGCGCTCTTCAATCTGGCGCTCGCCGAAACGGGATTGCGCCAGGACGACGCTGCCGCTGAGCATTACAAGCAGGTCCTTGCGCTGAAGCCGGCCTTGTATGAGGCCGAGTTGAATCTCGGCATTCTGTGTCTTCGCGATCATCGGGCCGCTGATGCCGTTCCGCTGCTCCGTGACGCCGCAAAGCAGAAGCCGCAGCAGGCGCGCGCGCAAAGATACCTGGGCGACGGTCTGGCCGCAACGGGGGACCTTACGGCCTCGGCAGAGGCGTATCGAGCGGCCTTAGCAACCGATCCGAAAATGGCAGCAGCGGAGCTCGGCCTAGGTCAAGCTCTCGCGCGACAAGGCAAGCTCGACGAAGCGGCGCCGCATTACCGGCAGGCTGCGGCGCTTGATCCGAACCTCAAGTCTTATGAACTCGAGATAGCGGTCGCGTTCTCAAAGGCAAATCGCGCCGACGACGCCATTGCGCTTCTCAAGGACTTCCCCGGCGATCCAGGTGCGCGGGAAGAGCTTGGCCGCCTGTATCTCGAAAGCAATCGCCCTGCCGACGCGGTTCCGGAGTTTAAAGCGGCTGTCGACATGTCTCCCACGCCCGGCAACCGGCTGGCGCTCGCGACCGCGTATCTCAAAAATAATCAGCCGGACCTGGCAGAGCCCATTCTGGAACAAGCTCTGGCGGCAAACCCGGATGACTATGATTTGCATATGGCGGTCGGCCGCATTCGCCGGGATAAGCACGATTACGCCGTTGCGGCTGACCAGTTCGCCGCCGCGGCCAAGCTAAAACCGGATTCCATCGAGGCCTGGAACGAAGCTGCCAGCGCATTCGTACTTGCAGAACAATATCCCCAGGCGCTCGCTGCTTTAGATAAGATACATAGCCTGAACGCCGATAAACCCGGCGATTATTACTACCGTGCCATCGTGCTGGACAAGTTGCATCAGATCAAGCCGGCGCTGGCCAGTTATCGGCAGTTTCTGGCGATGAGCCAGGGCAAATTTCCGGATCAGGAGTTCATCGCACGTCAGCGGAGCAGAATCCTCGAAAGGGAGGCGAATCGATGACCAAGTCAGTCAATCTAGTTACTCTCGTCGCAGCAACCTTATTCGCCACCAGCTCAGTGGCTGTATTGCATGCCCAGTCGTTCCTCGATGAGATTAAAGCGGAGCACGATCCCGCCAGGCGTTCCGAAAAGGCCCTGACGTTTGCCGACACCGCATTCGAGACAGCGCGCGACTTCTACACCAAAGGCGAAGTTCACAAAGGCGATGCGCAGCTCGAAGACATGACGAACGCGCTAACGGAATGCGTGCAATCGCTGGAAGAGGCGCATAAGGCCAGGTTCTACAAGAAGGCCGAATTGCGGGTTGCGTATCTGCAACGCCGTATGAAAGGGCTGCTGGACGATATCGAAATGCAACAACGTGGCTGGGCGGAATACACCGATCGCAGGCTAGACGAGATCCACGATAAGCTTCTGGACGGAGTCATGAGGAAATGAAGTTCGCGGCTGCACTTTTGATCACCCTTTGCGCGAGCGCCGTGGTGTACGCGCAAGACCGCGATTTTCTCACGCCCGATGAAGTGGATCAGGTGCGCGAGGCTCAGGAACCCAACGACAGATTGCTTTTGTACGTGCAATTTGCCAGACAGCGAATGGACCTGCTTCAGCAGTACCTTGCCAAGGAGAAGGCCGGCCGCAGCATATTCATCCACAACACTCTGGAAGACTATAGCCAGATTATCGAGGCGATCGATACCGTCTCCGATGATGCGCTCCTTCATCATCGGCCGATCGATAAAGGTATGACTGCGGTCATCAGCGCCGAAAAGGATTTCCTCGCCCAACTGAACAAAGTTCAAGACAGCGCTCCGAAGGATTTGGACCGCTACAAGTTTGTTTTGACGCAAGCCATCGATACGACAAGCGACAGCCGCGATCTGGCGATGCAGGACAGCGGCAAGCGCGGCGCCGAGCTGACTGCGGAAGACGCCAAAGAGAAAAAAGAGCGCGACGCCATGATGCCTTCGAAAGAAGTGGCTGACCGTAAGAAGGACGCCGAAACGCAAGAAGCACCCAAGAAGAAGATTCCTTCCCTCTACCGCCCGGGCGAAAAGCCCCAGCCACCGCAATAGCTTTCGGTAGCCGCCGCTCGCCCGCTTTTAGCGTAGAGTGAGAGGAGAGGGCCCTGGTTGTCTCACCACCATCATCACGCGCACGGAACGGGTTGGATTCTACGCGTGTCATTGGCGGCAACGCTCGCCTTCACCGTGTTCGAGGTGTTCGCAGGCTTCCGCTCTCACAGTTTGGCGCTGCTTTCCGATGCCGGCCATAACTTTACCGACGCACTGGCGCTCCTGCTGGCGGGCGTCGGGCTCTATCTGCAAGGCAAGCCTCCGGATCACACCAAGACCTATGGATATCAGCGGGCTGGTGTCATCACGGCATTCTTGAACGCTGCGACTTTAGTTCTTATCTCATTGGTCATTTTTTGGGAAGCGATCAGCCGCATCCTCCATCCGCAGCACGTGGATGATCGCATGATGATGTGGGTTGCGGCCGCGGCGCTGGTATTGAACGGCGCGATTATGCTTGCGCTGCATAGCGGGCAAAAAGGCGATATCAATATTCGCGCTGCTTTCATTCACATGCTCGGCGACGCGGTAGGCGCCGGCGCCATCGTCATCGGCGCAATTGCGATCCGCTACACCGGATGGACCTACATCGACCCGGCGCTTTCGATCGCCCTCGCCGTGTTGATCGTCTACACGGCGTGGGATATCATTCGCGAATCGCTCAATATTTTGCTGGAGGGCCTGCCGCGCGGCCTGGAGCTCGCGGACGTCACAAAGGCTATGAGCGGAGTGGACGGTGTGTTAGACGTGCACGATTTACACATCTGGAGCCTGGGATCAAGCACGCATGCGCTGAGCTGCCATGCGCTCATTGAAGATATGCCGCCGTCGGAAAGCGAGCGAATTCTGAAATGCATGAACGAAGTGCTGGCGGACTTCCATATCCACCACACCACCGTTCAATTCGAACATGTGCCGTGCGTTCTCTCCGATAGCGGCTGCCACATGAAGGCGGCCCAGAGCCACACTCACGATCACACCCATCACCACTAACCCTCAGCGCGCAATCAGGTCCAGCATCTTTTGCCGGAAATTGCTCGCGTCCTCCGCGTCAGCGGTAATCACCAATACCGTATCGTCGCCTGCTATGGTTCCCACAACGTCCTTCAGCTCCTCGCGGTCGAGCACAATCGCAAGCGCGTTAGCGTTACCCGGCGACGTACGCAGCACAACCAGGTTTTGCGCCACTCGGATGTCTTGAAGATACTCTTCGGCGACATCGGCAAGGCTCGGGCCTCCGGTTTCCGCGGGCAGTTGCCGGTATCCTTCCGGCGTCTTCACCAGCGCTAGCTCACGCATGTCCCGCGACAATGTCACCTGCGTGGTGTGAATGCCTAATTCGCTCAACTCGCGCGCGAGCTCTTCCTGGGTCCAGATGCCCTTCCCGCGAATGATCTTGAGTATCTGGCCCTGGCGAAAGCTCTTGTTCATGATCGTCCCGGAGACTTGCGCATCGCGGCCAGCCGCTCTTCCGCTTCTTTGAGAGCCGCGGCGACTGCGCCCGGGCCCGTTCCGCCTGGCAACTCGCGCGTTCGCATGCCTTCAGCCGCGCGCAGAAAACGCGCCGTCTCGGGCTTGAATTCAGGCGCAAAGGCCGCCAGCGCTTCGCCTGTCCAATCGCTTGGCTGCTTGCCCGTTTTTACGCTCTCGAGCACCAACTGACCTACGAGCTGATGCGCATGGTGAAACGGCACCCCGGTGCGCGCGAGTTCTTCCGCCAGGTCCGTCGCAACCACCCAGCTCTGTTCCGCAGCTTCCGCCGGTTTCGCCGAATCGAGCGTTACCGATTCCGCCACTGTCTTCGCCATCGTTAGCGAGCCGGAGGTCTGTTGCGCCGCATCGAACAGCGGCTCCTTGTCCTCCTGCATGTCGCGATTGTAGGTCATCGGTAGGCCTTTCATGGTGATGAACAAGGACGTCAGGCTGCCGAAGACGCGACCGGATTTGCCGCGCATGAGCTCGAGCGAATCCGGATTCTTTTTCTGTGGCATCAGGCTCGACCCGCTGGTGACTCCGTCGCCCAGGGTCAGCCATTTGAACTCGTCGCTCGAATAGGCAATCCAATCCTCCGCCAGACGGCTCAAGTGCAACATGATCATGCTGCAGGCGTAGAGGAAATCCAGCGCGAAATCGCGATCCGCGGAAACATCCATGCTGTTCCGCGTGATCTTGGCGAAACCGAGCTCCTGCGCCAGCGCCTGCCGGTCGAATGGAAACCCGCTGCCCGCCAGCGCCCCGGAGCCGAGCGGCATCACGTCGATTTGAGCGCGTGCCTGTTCCAAACGCTCGAAATCGCGAGCGAACATTTCGAAATACGCCAGCAGATAATGCGGCCACAGCACCGCCTGGGCGCGGCGCATATGAGTATATCCAGGTATCAAGGCATGCGGATACTTGCGGGCAAGGGCCAGCAGTGCGCCGGCGAAATCCGCAAGCTGCTGCAAAATCCTGTCCGCTTCTGATCGCAGATACAAACGGAGATCGACCGAAACCTGCTCATTCCGGCTGCGCCCGGTGTGGATCTTCTCCGAAAGCGGCCCGACTTTTTCGTCCAATTTGCGGATGACGAAAGTGTGGACGTCTTCATCGGCCGCGCCATCGAAATAATTCGGATTCTGCGCTTCCCGCGCGATCTGATCGAACGCAGCAAGCAACTGCCCGCATTCCGCGCTGGTCAGGATGCCGGCTTTCGCCAGCGCCTTCGCAAACGCCTGCGACCCTTCAATATCGGCGAACACCAGCTTGCGATCAAAGTGCAGAGAACCGGAGAACTGCTCAAACACCTCCGATGGCCCAGTCTCGAATCTGCCACCCCAAAGCTTCATGAAGATTATTCTCGCGCGGGCACACTACTCCGACCGGTGATCGCGGGTCGCCGGCAAACTCTTATTGCAGCAACATCAAGAGCAGAGCTTTTTGTACGTGCAGCCGGTTTTCCGCTTGATCGAAGACCACAGACTGCGCCGATTCCAGGACGCCTTCTGTCACTTCCTGCCCACGCTTCGCCGGCAGGCAATGCATGAACAGCGTATCTGCGCGCGCCTGCGCAAGCAGCGCTTCGTTGACCTGATATGGTGCAAAGATTTTTTTGCGTTCGTTTGCTTCCGACTCCTGCCCCATGCTGGCCCAAACGTCGGTATAAACAGCATCCGCAAGCTTCACCGCCGCTGCCGGATCGTTTAGAACTTCAATTCTTGCGCCGGATCCGCACGCCAACTCCGCCGCTCGCTCCACGATCGCGAGCTTCGGTTCATAATTTGGCGGCGTGGCGACCGAACAATGAATCCCCAAGCGCGCGCAGCATAACAGCAGCGAGTGTGCCACGTTGTTGCCATCGCCGATATAGGCCAGCTTCAATCCACGCAAGCGTCCGAACTGCTCTTTCAGCGTGAACATGTCCGCCAGCGCCTGGCACGGATGGTAAAGATCGCTCAACGCATTCACCACCGGAAGGCCCGACCACTTCGCCAACTCGTCTACCGTTTCTTGCGCGAACGTTCGCGCGACAATGGCGTCCGTCCAGCGCGCCACGTTTCGCGCCACGTCCTTCAATGGCTCGCGGTCGCCGATCATTCCAATTCGTACGACACAATCGCCGCCGAGTTGCTTGATTGCCAGCTCGAACGTCATGCGCGTCCGCAACGACGGTTTTTCAAACAGCAGGCTTACGTAGCGGCCCTTGAGCCCGGAAGCAAATTTCTGCCGCTTTTGCTTAACCTGCTGGGTCAACTCCAGCAGCTCACCCAGACTTTCAGTGGACAAATCGAGATCGTGCCGCAGCCCGGTGATGCGCGGCCGTGGCGCCGGATGGAGGATCGGAGCAGCCATTCTTTAATCTCTTCTTCGTGTATGAATATTCACCGCTATGAATAATCATACACCGCCACCGTCCCTGGGCGCAACCACCCGGCCCGGTGTCATACTAATTCGGAGACAAGATCACTGGGGAGCTGAGAGATGAGCACGGTACGGGTATTGGTGGGCACGCACAAGGGCGCGTTTGTCTTAACCGCGGACGGGAAACGCAAGGACTGGGAGGTGAGCGGCCCTCATTTCGCCGGCTGGGAGATCTATCACATGAAGGGATCGCCCGCCGATCCTAATCGCCTGTATGCGTCGCAATCCACCGGCTGGTTCGGCCAGTTGGTTCAGCGCTCCAATGACGGGGGCAAGACGTGGGAAGCCGTCGGTAACAAGTTCATCTATGACGGCGTGCCTGGGACTCACCAGTGGTACGACGGTACGCCGCACCCGTGGGAGTTCAAGCGCGTCTGGCATCTGGAACCGTCGCTCACAGATCCCGAGACGGTCTATGCGGGAGTCGAGGATGCTGCCTTGTTCCGTTCCGCCGATGGAGGGCAAAGCTGGCAGGAGCTCTCCGGTCTGCGCGAGCACGGCACGGGCCCTCGCTGGCAGCCGGGCGCCGGCGGCATGTGCCTACACACGATTCTTCTCGATTCGAGCGACCCCAATCGAATTTTCGTCGCCATCTCGGCCGCGGGCGCCTTCCGTAGCGACGACGCAGGCAAGACGTGGCAACCTATCAACCGCGGTCTCAACTCTCCCTTTCTCCCCGACCCGAAAGCCGAAGTGGGTCACTGCGTCCATCGCATCGCCATGCACCGCTCGCGCCCGCAGGTCTTGTTTATGCAGAAGCATTGGGACGTCATGCGCAGCGATGACGCCGGCGAATCCTGGCATGAGGTCAGCGGCAACCTTCCCACCGACTTCGGTTTCCCTATAGACGTTCACGCGCACGAGCCAGAAACCATTTACGTCGTTCCCATCAAGAGCGACTCGGAACATTATCCGCCCGAGGGCAAACTGCGCGTCTACCGCAGCCGCACTGGCGGCAACGAGTGGGAGCCGCTCACCAACGGCCTGCCGCAAAACGACTGTTACGTAAATGTCCTGCGTGACGCTATGGCCGTCGACTCGCTCGATTCCTGCGGCATCTACTTCGGTACCACGGGCGGACAGGTCTACGCATCGCCCGATGCCGGAGACACCTGGTCGCCCATTGCTCGAGATCTTCCCGCCGTGTTCTCTGTGGAGGTGCAAACGCTGCCGTGATCCGAGTCGTTCTCCCCGCACATCTGCGAACCCTCGCGCGTGTCAACGCCGAAGTCCAGTTAACTGTGGACGGCGAGGCCACCCAACGCTCGGTGCTTGACGCACTCGAGACCTCCTATCCCGTGCTTCGCGGAACACTGCGCGATTACGTGACGCAACAGCGCCGTCCGTTCGTCCGGTTCTTCGCCTGCGAGCAGGATCTGTCCCACGAATCGCCGGATGCCCCGCTGCCGGAGGCGGTCGCGTCGGGCGCGGAACCTTTCTTAGTGGTAGGCGCTATCGCCGGGGGAAAAATCTCATGAGTGAACCCTTAGCCGCTTATCTGCACGATCATCTCGCAGGATCGAATTTCGGGATTGAGCTGTTGAAGAATCTGGAGGAGCAGCACTCGGGTGAGCCCTTGGGGCAATTCGCCGCGGCGGAGCTTAAATTGTTGCTGGAAGATCGAAAGATACTGCAAGGAATCATCGATCGGGTTGGCACGGAAACTTCGGCGGTAAAAGAAGCGACAGCCTGGGTCGCCGAGAAAGCGAGCCGCTTCAAGCTTCGGCATCCCAGCTCTCCGGAATTCGGAACATTCGAAGCCCTGGAACTTCTCGCGCTCGGGATTCATGGGCGAGTGGCGCTGTGGCGGGCGCTGTCCGTCATTGCCCCTGGCGACAATCGTGTCGGAAGCCAAGATTTTGAGACGCTCGCCGCGCGAGCCCAGGCGCAGCATGACCGGGTAGAAGAACGTCGTCTGCAAGTTGCGCCCGCCGCACTGCGTGCACAATGAGAATTGCTGCCGTCGCCCGCCTTTCCACCCGTTGATATCTCCATCAAACTGGCAATCGCCATTGGTATCGGCATGCTGGTCGGCTTGGAACGGGAGTGGTCTCAAAAGGATCTCGGCACGCGAACGTTCGCCATCACTGCCATGGCGGGTACCCTGAGCTTTCTTGCAGGACCCGCGATTGCGTACATAACCTTTGCCGGAATTCTATTCATTGTCCTGTTAACGGGCCTGCGAAACGTGCATGACGGCAAACCGGTGGAGACCACTACCTCCGCCGCAATCATCGCAACGTTTGTGCTCGGCGTATTGGTGGGGCAAGGGCATCATTACACACCGATTGCCGCAGCGATTGTGATGACGATGCTGCTGGCGTTCAAGCCGGCATTGACCCATTTTGCGGGCGGCCTGCAAGTCACCGAAGTACGCAGCGCGGTCCTCCTCGGCCTGCTGGCGTTCGTGATCTATCCCGTGCTGCCGGACCGAACCATAGATCCCTGGCAACTCATCAATCCGCGAGAAGCTTGGCTCACGGTCGTCGCGATCGCCGTTCTCGGCTTTTTGAATTATGTGCTGCTGAAGCTGTACGGTTCTCGCGGACTGTATTATTCAGCGGTTCTGGGCGGCATGGTCAACAGCACCGCCACCATTGCAGAGCTATCCGGTTTCCTCACCGGCCCAGCCGCGAATACCCTGGCACTCGCAACTGTGATCAACTTTCTCACCATCGTTGCGATGTTTGTTCGCAACCTGCTCATCCTGGCTATTTTCGCCCGCTCCGCAGTGGTGAGCGCCGTTGTCCCACTCATGGTGATGGCGGCAGCCGCTCTTGCGTTGATTTGGCGGCAGAGAAGCTACAGCAATGGCCAAGTCGGCGAGTTGAAGTTGTCCTCCCCTCTTTCATTGTCGAAGGTGTTGAAGTTCGGCATCATTTTTCTGGGAATTGAAATCATCGGCAATATCGGACAACGCTATCTGGGCCACCTCGGGTTCTTATTGGTAAGCGTTATCGGCGGCTTAGTCTCAAGCGCGAGCACTGCCGGCGCAGCGGCGACCCTGGCAATGCATGGCAAGATCACGCCACAAACAGCCGGACTCGCAACCGTACTGACTTCCATGGCAAGCGCGCTTTCTAACTTGCCGTTGTTACATCAGCAAGTTAGAAACTGGGCCATTACCCGCAAGTTGACGTTACTCTCGCTTGGCATTGTTGCCGCGGGCGTGATCGCGATGTTGGCGCTGGATAGGCTATTGTCGAGTTAGCCTTCCGCTACTTATCCGTTTCGTCGGAACCACAGTTCAATCCAAGGGCCTGCAAGCTCGCCCTCCCGATTGCGAAGAACCGAATGCGCGAGCAGTTGCACTCCCTCCTGAATCGCTCGTTCCTCTTCCACCACCCAATCCCTATCGTCCGGCAACGGAAGCGTGATTACCTCCGAGTTCAACGTCCCCTCGCAACGGAATCCGAACGGCTCGATCAAGCGCTCCAGCGTTGCGCCACTGTACCCGTATCGATAGGGAAACGCCAGCAGATTGTTGTACGCCATCGCCTCTATGAGGAAGCGAGCAGCCGTCGGCTTTAGATCGGCATCGCGCAACAGGCTTTGGCAACGAACGTAGAAGAGCCCGTTCGGCGTCCGGACCACCAGCAGGCCATTTGGCTTCAGAATCCTTTGCGTCTCTTCGAGAATGGGCTGCGGGTTCTCGATCTGGTCAAAACAGTTCCAGATAAAGAGTCCGTCCAGGCTACCGGCCTCAAACCGGCAGTCGCGCAGTTCGCAGGAGCGGACGTCGAAACCATGCGAGCGCGCAAAACGGCTGGAGTCTTCTCCTATATCGACCCCGATTGCATTCCATCCCCACTTGGACGCAGTTTCGAGAAACGCGCCGTAGTGACTCCCTAACTCGACTATATTTGCGCGGTCAGGCAGTAAGCCGCGATAAGGCTGCTGCTTCGCCTCGAACGCCCGCACATACTTGGGATATATTTGCTCGATAGCCGCGGCATCATACTCATCTTCCGAGTAGCTATGTGCGGCGGGCTCTTCGCGCTCCGAACGCACCAAAAGGCCGCAGCCTCTACATTCGAGTAAGTCCGCTCTTTCGTTGTGGAAGAAATCTGTAAGATCTTTTCGCTCTCCAGCGGATAAAGGCTTAGCCGCCCGCGCGGCGACGAATTGATTCCGAATCTCCGCTTCACGGCCCAGCGCCGCGGCCGTCAGCAAAACCGAAAAGGAGGAACTTGAGCAAACCGGGCATGAAACCATCCTAGAGATTAGATCAGAACATCAGCTTCATGCCGAACTGAATCTGCCGCGAGGTGGTCGCCGTGCTGGTGATCAGGCCAGCGGTGGAACTGATTTGGGTCCCTGAAAATACAATTGCGTTGGGAGTTCCGAAATTGGCATGATTCAAAACATTGAAGAACTCGGATCGTATCTCTAATCTGACGCGCTCTGTCAGTGCGATGTCCTTGAGCAGCGAAACATCCAGCTCAGCCAAACCGGGTCCGCTGAGAACACCGCGTCCCAAGTTCCCGTAAGTTCCCGCGGCCGGCAGAACGAAGGCATTGGGATTGAACCACTGATTCGGATGGCCTTCGATAATCGCTCCCGTAAATGCCGGGTTCAGAGACGGGCGATCCGGATTTCTGGTATCTCCATCCCCGGAACGATTGGAGCCAATCTGAGGAGTTACGGGAAAACCGCTCAGCAACGTTGCGATTCCATTCAGTTGCCATCCGCCGGCGAGCTTGCTGTGGCCGAACGGCAGCTCATAGTGCGCGGATATGCTGGCCTGATGCTCGGCATTCAGAGCCGATGGTCCCCAATCGGCTGCAAGATTATTGCGGTTGAGAACCATCTGCGCTTCGTTATTTGCCTGGGCGCCTGTGAGCGCGGAATTGATATCCAGATTCTTAGACCACGTATAATTGGCGCGAAACTCCAGGTTATGACTTAGGCGCCTGGTTACATTGGTTTGCAACCCATTGTAACTGCTGTTGCCCTCCGTGTACCAGAAAAATCCACCGGATAAGTAGGGATTGGGTCTCGTTCCCACGGGTATGTAGCTCGCACCTTCGGGAACTCTGGTCCGGACTGAACCAACACCACCGGCTACACAGCCGCTCGGATTGGAACAAACCTGAGCAGGAATGCTGTTCGGATCGATGCTGATCAATCCGTGATATCCGAAGGAGCCGACGTAGGCGACGCTCAGGGCAGTTTGATTATTTAACTGGCGCTCCACCGTGAAGTTCCATTCATTGACTGCCGGTGTCTTGGCATTCGGCTGTACACCCTGTGGCGCGAAGATTGAACACGGAGGCGCCACGCCCGGACCGCAGGAGCGAGCCGGCTCGACTCCCGAAGCAATCGGCACGATCGATGGCAGCGCAACATTCGCAAAAGACGCTGTACCGTTGTAAGGCGGCAGCGAGTTCAGTAAGAAGCTGAGATCGTCAATCAGCGAATAGTAAATACCATATCCGGCCCGAATCGCCGTTTTTCCGTCGCCGAAAGGATCCCAGGCTAGTCCGATCCGCGGGCCGAGTAAGTGCGTCGCATTATTCGAGGTGAGAACGGATCCGCCAACCACCGGATTTGTCCCGAGCACTCCCTGCGAGTTAGTGATGTAATTGGCTGCCCGCCCATCGGCCTCATTCCAGCCGTCAGTGAATTCATAACGCAGCCCGATTCGCAGCGTGAAGTTGCGGCGAAGTTTCATGAGATCCTCCGCATACCAGGCGCCGAAAAAGCTTCTCCAGCCCAGTTCGCTCGGATTCGGCACCACCTGGAAGCTGCTGACGGTGCCGCGAAGGAATGTGGTCAGGCTGGTGAAGCTCGCTTGGCCGAGTTGGCGCGACGCCGTATCCTCGTTGTCCTGAATTGGCTGCAACCAGACGCCCAGGTTGATCTGGTGTATGCCCTTAGTAAGCTGAAAATTATCTTGATAGGTAAAGAGATTTCTACGATTCCAAACGTTCGCCGCGTTGTTGGGGCCCGCCGAAGTTATAGCGGAAGCCCCCGTGGTGGTCACGCCGCCGCCGATGACGATTCCGCCCGGACCTCGGTTGCCTGTCACAAAATCCAGACTCGCGGGGAAAGACGTGACAATCGGAGCATTAAACGTGTATGCGGCGCGCGAAAAACCAACGCGGGCAGTATTTAACACCTCAGGCGAAAACACGTGCGTATCCTGCAGACTCGCGACCTGGCTCACAAGAATTAAGTCGGACGCGAACAGCGGATCGGCCGCCGGTGTTAGATTGTTCCCGTTGTCGATCGTATAAGACGCGGTGAGCGTATCGCGGTCGGTAATGGCGTAATCGACACGCGTGTTGCCAAAATCTTCGCGGATGCTCTGGCGCGGATTGTAGTAAGCGAGAGCAATTCCTGTGGCCACTCCGTTCGACAATAACTCCGGCCCATTGGCTTGCGGCCATAAATCGAAGTATTTCAACATCGCGCGATTAGTTTTCGAAACCGGCGTATAGACCCCAGCAGAATTCGGCAGCAGGCCCTGGCGCGCGAATTGATCCGGAACTTCGCTCACGCTGCTCAGCGCGAGCGCCTGGCGGAAGCCTTCGTAGTTGCCGAAAAGAAACAGACGGTTCTTCTTTATCGGCCCTCCGAGCGATCCTCCGAACTGGTTCCGGCGGAAGGGCGGCACGTAACCGCGGTCAAAGAAGTTTCGGGCGTCGAGATCGCTATTACGCAGAAACTCAAAGAGCGTCCCGTGCAAAAGGTTCGTCCCGGATTGCGTGACCACGATGATCTGGGCTCCGTCGCGCTTGCCATATCTCGCTGAATAGGTGTCGGTGAGAATGTTGAATTCGCGGACGGCGTCCACTCCCAGCAGCTCACCGCTCGCGCCGCCCGGCGTGTCCGCGAGTTGGCTCGATCCGGTGTATTCGATACCGTTCAACAAGAAAATGTTGTCCATGGGCCGCCGGCCATCTACCGAGAATGTATTGCCGTTGCTGGTGCTGGTTCCAGCGCTTTTCAATGTGAAATCGACAGCGCCTGGGTTGAGGGTGATCAGGTTATCGAAGCTGCGGCCATTCAGCGGCAAATCTTTGACCTCGTTTTCGCCCACCAGGCCCGCCACGGATTCCGTTGTGGTATTGACGATGGGCGCCTGTTCGGAAACGTTGATTTGGGACACGAACTCGCCGACTTCGAGCCTAAAATCCACCCTCGCATTCTGGTTCAACTCCAGCCTTAAGCCCGTCCGATCAACCGGCTTGAATCCCGATTTCTCCGCTTTGACTTCCGTGGGCCCTAGCGGCAGCGCGAGAACACTGTAGTTACCGGACGCATCGGTGGTTGTGGTCCGCCGGCCGCCCGTTTCGAGACTGGTGACCGTAATCGTGGCGCCGCCTACTGCGCCGCCGGACGCATCCTCAACCGTACCCGAAACCGACGCGGTAACTTGTGCCTCTGCGGCCTGCGCAGCAAGGATGAGCATTGCAACCATCGCGCCGTAACGCAGGAGGTTCCTTGAATTCATAGTTTGCCAATTAGAGCGGGAGAGCACGAACTATCAATATTCGCAAATTGGTCAGAACTTTACCCTCAGCTCTACCCATGCCCTTCGCGGCGCGCCTGGCGAGAAGAACGTCACGCTCTGTGCCGGCGCACTTCCAGCGTCTGGCCCCGTGGCATACGCCGGGAACGGCAGGGACTGAACCGCACCCTGGCTGGTGACGGCCGTGTTCGAGAGCCATGCCGCCGTGTAGTACTTGTGATTGAACAGATTATCAATCTGCACGCTCAGTTGCAGATGCCGGGTTAGATCGTAGCGGGCACGGAAATTGGTGATCGCATATCCCGGCGAAACGCCCGGGCCCAGGTAGTACACGCCGTCGGCCTGATAGGCATTGTTTTCGTTGCCGCGCGCATACGAACTCGATACCACCACTTCATCAAGATCGAACCCGAGTTTCGAAGTAGCCTGGAAATCCAGATAGCTCTTGCCGGTCTGCTTCGGAATGAGGGGAATCCGATCGCCGGGCTGGACAGTGATGACACCAGCGAGCCCTGGATATCCCTGTAGCGCAAGATTGTTCGTGTTATTCGCCGAGCCGTCGAGCGTCTCGGTGCTCTGGTAGGTTGCCGACAGAAAAGTCCAATCCAGGCCCCACGTGACGTGGCCCACGCGCCCATCAAGATCTGCATCGAATCCCTCTCTCAGCGTTCTGGCGAAGTTCTGGAAGTAGCCGGTGCCGGTCTGCGGCGCCGCGATAAAAAGAATGTCGTTGTGATTCGCGGACCGAAAAGCGCCGGCACTCCAGCTCAGATTATGGAAGAACGGAAGCTCCGATTTACCGCGGACACCGGCTTCCCATGTGTCCGTGACTACCTGTTGGAGCGGCGGATCGGAGGATAGCGAATTCGGCAAGCTGCAGGGAGCCGCCGGATCGGCGCAGCCGAGTTCAATAGCCGTCGGCGCGCGGCTGCCTTGCGAGAATCTCGCATAGAGGTTCACACTCGAAGTCGGGCTCCACGTAATCCCGACTGCCGGGTTGAATCGTGGGAACACATACTCGCCCGTAAGCGAGCCAGGGCCGGCGATAGGATTCAGAAGATCGGTGTTATCGACTGTGGCTCGGTTGTAGCGCCCGGAGACCGTCACGTTCACGGTCTTCGCAAGCGTGAGCGTGTCTGTGAAGTAGAGGCTCCAGTTGGGAGTAACGCCATGCAGGCTGACCTCTGAATTGATGGGCGTGCCGTCTACGCTGGTCGAACCATTCTGCCACGCCGGAACGCTGGTGAGCGTGTAGTTGGGATTCACATATGCGTAATCGGTGGTCTGTGTGTAGTTAACGCTGCCGCGGTCGAACAATGCCCCCGCCGCGAATTCATTACGCCCTATTTTCGGCGAGGTGATCCACGTGAATTGTCCGGAAAAGCCGAACTCGTTCTGCACCTCTTTCGAGTAGATGTTAACTCCATCGCAGGTCTGATCCGGATCGCCGAACGACAGTGCTTCCGCGAGGCACGGCCACTTGGGAAAAGGCGTGTTCGTGATGTTCGCGCCGCTTATCGGGAAACCCGTGTAACCCGCCGCGCTCAAGATCGCCTGTTCGTCCGGCGTGGGCTGGTAGATCATGTTGCCCTGGGCGTCGTCATTGAAATTCGCGTCGATCGCTTCGGTGCGGATATTGCGGAACCAGGCGTTACCGGAAAACGTCAGCGCATCGCTGAAAGCGTGCCGGGCGATGAAATTAAACGAAGGGGAGCGGTTCGCGGTGCTATCGGGAATCGAATAGACGCTCGCATAGTTGGCGGCGAGCAAGCGATAATCCTGCAATCCATTCCCGATCAGCGTGTTGTATGCGTAGGACATGGTGAGCGAGAGGTCACTTCTGGTAGTACGCCAGCCCAGCCGCGCAAATCCTTGGCGAACGTCCGAAGGCGAATCGACTCGCCAACCGGATTCGTGAAATCCGGTCCCCATCAGGAACCAGTTGAACCCTGTGACCCCGCCCCCGCCCCACTCGCCTTCCACCTCCTTCCGTCCGCTGCTGCCGTACAATACGTCTCCGCTAACGCCGGGGCTCGAAAGACCGCTCTTTGTCGTAACCGAAAGCGCTCCTCCCAACGTGTTCAACCCGAACAGCGGGTCCGAACCGGGCATCAGTGAGACTTCTGAGATCGCGTCTTTGGGAATCAGATCCCAGCTCACGACGTCGCCAAATGGCTGGTTTTGCCTGACGCCATCCACGTAGACCGACAGCCCTTCAGGCGTGCCGAGCAGTGGCGAAGCCGTGTAGCCACGGTAATTCACATCGGGCTGGAACGGGTTGCCCTGCATTTCGTTGAAATGCACGCCGTTCAGCCGCCGGTTCATCAAATCACCTAGCTCGAGCGCGCCGCTATTTTCAAAATCGGTTGCAGTCGCAGTCTGAACCGGACCCGCAATCTGCTCCGTCGTGAGATCCGTTCCGGCGAGCGGCGTCGCCGAGACTACGTCTGTTTTGAATGTCGGCGCGGCCAGCACCATCGTGATCGTGAGCAACATCGGGCGCCGGGATTGCAAGTCGATCACTGCGGACCGCGTGACGAACCCGGTTCGGGAAATCTCCAGCCGGTAGCGGCCGAAAGGCAGATTGTCAAGGGTGTACGCTCCCTGTGAATCCGTTTGAAAGCTGCGCTGCAGGGCGGATGTGAGACTCTCCAGCTTTCCCGAAGCTTCCATCGCCACGCCGGAAGGGTCTTTGATTTGCACCCGGATCTGGCCTTTCGGACTTTGGGCGCGAACCACGAACGCGGCTAGCAAAAGCGCTGCGGCCGTGCATATGGATCGCCCAAGCCTTTGCCGGCGCCCGGATACCAAACCGTGCATATATAGGGTATTCCGTTTGCCCGCGTTCTGTTCAGTATTTTGCAGCAGAGTTTTGCTGGCTCCTAGCGGAATCGGCTCAGCGGTTGGTCCGTGTGGAAATACTTCTTATAGGCTTGAATCCAATTTGTCGCCATGTCGCGTTGAGCGGTCGCCAAATCCAGCTTTCCATCGCAGACCAAGTCCCGTAGATGATCCTCCAGAGCGTCCTTTACCTGGGCATTCCATACTGTCGCTCGAGTCGATTGCGGCCATAAGTTATGAATGTCATCCGAGCCGCCGAGCCCAGGTGTGATCAAGTAATCGACTTCGTACGCGCTCGGTTCGGCAGTGCGTATTCCATATTCGCCAAACACCGTGCGCCGTACTGCAACCGGTACAGCCTTGTTGTTTTCATTAGACGCGCTGCACACTTCTCCGCGGCTGACCAGCACAATCGCGCCGGGAGTCAGATTCGGATCGGGCGTGGTGACAGCCACCGGGCGCTCGGCTTGCCGCACGGCCCAAGGCTGGTAAATGAGATATGTCATTGCCCCGAGCGCACAGATCGCGCCGAGGATCGCCCACGACCACTTCCAGGGTATGCTTGGAAGCCATTCAAGCCATGGTCGCCGTTGCGTGTGCGCCAGTTGAGCCATCCGGGCCTTCAGCAGCGCCCGCGGCCCGTCTGCCGGCGGAATCTGCGTCTCAAAATTCTGCCGATGCATTCGAACAAAATCGCCGATTGCCGCCTCGATCTCTCGTTGGCGCGTGCGGCACGTCCAACAGGCGGCCAGGTGCGATTCGACGCGCTCAGAGTCTCGTGCGGAAAGCTCGCCGTCAGCAGCCAGCAGCAGTTCGCGATCGGAAAGATGAAATTCTTGAGCCGGCATAATTCACCGTTCGGCGGCACGCGCAATGTGCGCCAGAGACCGTTCCAAGCAGATAGACACCGAGCCGAGAGACATATCCAGAATCTCGGCGATTTCGCGATAGCGCAGGCCTTCCGCCCGCAGATACAGGCACCACCGATGCTGTTCAGGAAGCGCCTCGACAACCGCCATCACGCGCTTGTGCGTTTGGCTCATCGCGAGCTGATCTTCAGGATTGGGAGCCGGGCAGATGATGGAATCGTCCGCCGCCATCAACTTCGGAAGATGGCTGGAATTCCGCTGGCTCCGCCGGTGCTTCAACGCCAGGTTATGAGCCACACGAAACAACCAGCCGCGCAGATGGTGGCGCGCTTTGCCGCGCCTCAGATGCTGAAACAGCGCCAGGAAGACTTCCTGCAGAATATCTTCCGAATCCGGAACGTCGAGCGAGAAGCCCGACAGGTATCGCAATAGCCGGTCCCGCAACTGATCGAAAAGCTCCACCACTTCCTGCTCCACGGCAGAGAATCGATGCGGCGCCGCGTGGACATCGGCCCGCGGCGGGACCGTAATGCCATTCGATTCTGCCCGTGATGCCTGCATTTACGTTCAGTGGTACTCTTCCCAGGTTATGCTGCCTGCAATTGACTACCATCTGAATATTCCTTTCTATGCCGTCCTGTTCAATCTTTTTGCGCGCAGCATGCGTTCTCATTTGCGCAGCAAGCAATCACGCTGCCTTCGCCGCTCCGGATTCCGCAACCGTTCAGTGGAGTGGCTCTGTTTACGATGCTTCCGGCCGAGCTGCTGGCCAGGCCGAACTCATCTTGGAATCGCACGGGAAGCATTACTCGGTCCTGACCACGGACGATGGAGCATACCACTTTGCGGAAATCGCGCGCGGCAGCTATAAGCTGTCGGCCCGCTTCAAGAACCAAGTCTTTCGGTTTCCTGATCCGGTGTCGCTGCCCATTGACGGGCTTTCAAAAATCACGCTGCTTGCGGACGGCTCTCTCTTGCTTGAGGCCGACACACGCGCTCAAGCGAGTGGTGGCGAAACGCTCTCCGCTACTTCTGTCGCTGCCATTCCTCTGAACAAACGCGACTTCAGCCAACTTCTTCTGCTCGCCGCCGGCACCATGACCGATACCAACGGAACTACGAACTTCACTCAGCAGTTTGCAGTCAACGGCCAGCGCGGAGTGGAGGCGGTCTTCGCCACTGACGGCAGCGACACCAGCGATCCCGAGATGGGCGGCGCAACGCTCTCCAACTTCAACGTCGATGCCGTTCAGGAAATCCAGTCGTTTTCAGGCTGGATGCCCGCAGATATCGGCCGAGGCGCGGCGGGATTCACCAACGTCATCACGCGCGCAGGGACCGATGCGCTGCACGGGTCTCTATTCGAATTCCTGCGCAACTCGGCGCTCGACGCCCGCAATTTTTTTGATCGCCGCTCGCCCGTCAATCCGGACCGCATTCCGCCCTTCCGCCGCAACGAATTTGGTTTCACGTTGGGCGGCCCGGTTATTTTCCCTGGCTACAACGGCCGCTCGAAAACCGAATTTTTCGCCGAGTATCAGGGCTTCCGTCAGGTTCTCGGCACCACCCAGGTGCTTCCGGTTCCTACCGCGGCCGAAAGGTCCGGAATCGACACGACCGCTTACCCCGGCGACACTCTGTTTGTTCCTGTCAATCCCACCATTGCCGCTCTTCTCCGACGCTATCCGCTTCCGAACGATCCCAGCGGCCCCTTCGGCGCGCGCACCTTCGCGACATCTTCCAAAGTGGTCACCGATGCGGACCAGTTCTCGCTGCGCTTGGATCATCAGCTTTCTACTAAAGACCGCTTCTTCGCTCGATTCACAGCCGACAATCTCAATGGACCAACCACCAACCCCGACCAGACCGCAATCGATCCTTCATTTGGGATCACCTATGTCGATCATCAGCGCAACGCGGTACTGACCTGGTCCCGCACTCCGTCTGCGCGCTTCACCTCTGAATCGTCGCTCAGCTTCACTCGCACCACGCCCAACTTCCCTACCCCGGATCACACAGATCCCTCGCTCATCTTCGCCGACGGACTCTACGAGGCATTCGATTCGCCTGGCGGTTCCGTCACGGCGTCTTTCGGCAATCTGTTCGAGGGCCGGCAAAACTTCACCTGGACTCGTTCGAAGCACGCCATCAAAGCCGGCGGCGAGTTTCGCGCCAATCGCGATACCACATATTTCGGCACCACTCCCAACGGCCAATACGTGTTCGGCGGAGGCGCCGCGTTTGCCACTACTGCTATCCGCTCGGCTAGCGGCCTTCACGACATTCAAGCCGGCCAGCAACTACCCGATACTTTGACCGCACTTTTGCTCGGTAGCGCCTTCTCCTATATCGTCGCGGTAGCGCCGCCTCAATTTCCACAAGGGGATCAAATCGGTGTTGCGGCGGTCTCGCGCTACGGTGTCAATGCGTACCTCGAAGACACGTGGAAAATCTCCGGACGCTTCGTGCTTGATTACGGGCTGCGCTACGAATTGTACTCGCCCATTAGCGAACGCGCCCGGCGCACGGCCGGCGTAAACTTCCTGGACGGACCTTCCGGCCCCGAGCAGCAATACCTCATCAATCCCGAGCCCGTTTATCGCTGGCGCGGCAATAACTGGGGTCCGCGCATCCAGCTCAGTTGGCAACCCACTACGAACTTCTGGATTCGTGCCGGCGGCGCGCTCACCACCATCCCTCCGAATATCTGGCAAGACAATCTGCTCACCGGCGCTGCGCCTTACGTAGATTATCCTCGCATCACAGCCGCCCCAGGCTCGCCGCTGCTCATTGGTACTCGCATCACACCCGCGGATCTTCCCGGCGTCTATACGCCCTCGGGTGTCAACATCCTCGCCTCTGGCAATTCGAAAGCCGTTCCTGTCAACACAGTTTGGGATGTAGATCGCTTCGATCAATCACTCGCCGCCCTCACGCCCAGCCATCCGATTAGCCCGCTGAACGTCAACGCAATCTCGCAGGATTTTCGGAACGCGTATCTCGGCACCTCGTCTCTGAGCCTCGAACGCTCCTTGCACGGCCTTACTCTCAGCGCCGGTTACATCGGCACTGCGGGCATCAGCCTGCCCGCCATCAATTTCCCCAACGGCTTCCCCGGTGCGACTGCCGCCTTCGCCCCTTACACACGCTTCAATGCGGCAGGTCAGATCACGGGCGGCTTCGGGACCGACATGCTCATGACGAACCGCTCGCATTCCACCTATCACGCCCTACAATCCTCGCTGCAGGGCGCCATTGGCAGCAACGGGCCTCAGATCCAACTCAATTTCACGTGGTCCAAATCGATCGACGATGACAGCACCGTTATCGGACCCGGCGTCGGCAGCACCTCTGGCGCTTCCGCTCTAGCTTGGCCACAGAATCCCTTCGACACTCGCGATGAAAAAGGCCCGTCCACTTTCGACGTCAGCAAGGTTTTCACTGCCACGGTCATTCAAGACCTTCACGCCGAGCGTGCGCCCGTATTCCGCTTTCTTGGTTCAAAGCTGACCCGCGGTTGGCAACTCTTGAGCATCTCCACCCTTAATAGCGGCCTGCCATTCACGGTCTATTCAGGTGTTCAGCAAACCGGCGCCGGCTCCATTGGCACGGACCGTCCAGACCAAATCGCCTCGCCGGATCTCTCCACCAGCCGAACCGTCCGCGAAGACTATTTCGGCCTTGGCGCGGCAAATGCCTCGTTCTTCTATATTCCGATTGATCTGCCGGACGGCACCGGTCCCAATAGCGGCCGCTTCGGTACACTGGGCCGCAACACGTTCCGCGGGCCCGCCCTGTACAATTTCGATTTTGCTTTAATCAAAGACACTTCCTGGGAAGCTGGCCGCGCTCAGAAGCTGATCGACCTGGAGTTTCGGGCCGAATTCTTCAACCTCTTCAACATCGTCAACTTCGGTCTGCCGTCGAATATAGTTACTGGCTCCGGCTTTGGATTCATAAGCCGGACCGCGAGTAACTCCCGCCAGATCCAGTTCTCTCTGAAGACGATTTTCTGAGTAGTACGCTAGTTAGATTTTTCCTAAGTGGTCCAGGTAAGCTTCAAGGACGTCGCGCTGCAATTCGAGGTTGGCGAACTTGCCCCGCCGCTCGATCGAGATCAGCCCCGCGGTTTCCAATTCCTTGATGTGATGCGAGAGCGTAGCCGCGCTGACCGGCTGGCATTCGCGCACATCTGTGCACGGCATCGCGTGCTTCTTTGCGCCAATCTGCTTTAGGATTTCGTAGCGACGCGGGTCAGCCAGCGCTTTGGCGATCAATCGTATCTGCGCTGCGGAAAGCCTTTCTCGCTTCGGCACTGTCGATTCCGAATAATATTTTTCAGGCTCGCGGCCAGCGTAAAAGCAAGCGTACAGCCCAAACGCAGAGAGCCGCTGCAAGTAGCGTGATCAGGACCCAAAAGGGCTCGGTCAGCGCGTGGGGTTCCACGATGGCGCGCCATATATGCACCAGCGTGAGCACGCCAAAGACTGCGCCGGTTGTTATGACATAGGCCTTCATAAGAGTTTCACCACAGTATCTCAGTGCGCATGCGCTGTCCGTTGCAATTCGGCGTATAACGCAGCCAGGCACTCCGCGCATAATTTCTGCACAGCCGCAGCCCGGCCATCGTCCAGCGTGTGCATTTCGCTCGCCGACCAAGGCAAACCGGTCCTGGCCTCGAAGCACGCCCGCTCGCGCATTTTCACGAGATCGCTCTCGTCCACGGGAAGCGAGAAGTGGCGCGCCATCTGACCGTAAACCGCATCGGGAAGGTCACTGTAGTTAACGAACAACATTCGCGGATCGTCGCGCCACGCCAGGGCGGACTCGCAGATGCGTGCGAGAACGTTTGCACACCACTCTTCCCGATTCAGGCGCGTGATATCTTCCGCGTTTAGGCCGAGCACCCGCGGATCGGGCATGCCTCCACGCAAGGTGTGCTGGGCCGGGCTAAGCAAGTGCGATACCATTACCTGCTGTGGATCCCGAAACAGAAACACACACGGTGTATCGGGAAACGCTGCCCGCAGCAGCGGCAGGCGATGCGTGTGCCACGCATCCAGTTTTATGAAGTAGTGAGTCTCAGTTCCTATGCGGCGTTGTCCCAGCGCCAACGCAATGCGACGAAAGCAGGCAACCTGCTCCTCGAAGCTCAGCCCGTCACTCCGCAGATGCGCCTGCAGGACGTCATCCAGCAGCGGCGGTTCAGATACAACCACGGTGTTCGATAATGACGCAAGCATCTGAGCCGCGAGCGTTGAACCGCAGCGCGACATATGAAAAATGAATCCTGACGGGACAATCGAATTTGCGGAGAACTCTGCTTCGTCTATGCTCTCCTGGCGCGATTCCTGCCGGAACGCAGTTGTAAACGGATTCTCGAGGCACGCTCGAATCGTCGTCTCGAAAAACGGCTCCGTGAAGCGGCGCGTCCCCATATAAATCCACTCGACGAAAGAACCCGCCTCGCGCCGGTGGATCTGGATTGGCGTCCAACCGAGCTTGCTATGCCCCGGCTCGAAACGAGGCACGCGGCGGACGGCTATACCATTCACTACATTCACGTGCAGTGCGGCCTCTACATCGGGCTGAATTAAATCGAAGCCCCGCTCGCGCCCTAGCCGAACAGTTGCATCGACAAACTCGGACCGGCCGGAAATAGAGCGCAGCGTCTCGCGCAACTCCCCTTCATCGAGCACCAGCGCGGCGAAATCGTCAAAATTGCTCGCCCGGGGCGGAGCCCGTCGAATCGCAGATTGCTGGGCGCGCGCCCCGCGAACCAAGCCGTGGACCCACTCGTTCACCTCGACATCGATAATCAGGTGAATACGTTCGGCGCCGCCGCGGTTAGTGATGCGATGCGGCAGGTTCACGTTGACGTAGTAGCTGTGTCCCTCTTCCAGCTTCAACCGCTCGCCGGCAACATAAAATTCTACTTCCTCACTGGTCTGAACGGGAATGTGGATGCGCATCTCGCCGTCTTCGTAAACCAGCGCGTTGTCGGTATGCTCGCGAATGAACGACCCCGGCGCGAGGCTCAATAGCCGCACTGCTTTGAGCGGGCACCGGAACATCGACACCGTCTCGCGGAAATAGCCGCAACGTGTCATTAGCGGCGTATCTTCGAATGTGGACGCCGCGGTAAACGGCGCCAGCAGGTTCGTGATCTGCCCTGTCGGCGAGCGAAGCGCAGTGCCGCGCCAATCGCCACCGAAATCGTTTTGGTTATAGTGCGGCGTCCACTCCTCGGGGCGAATTAGTGCGAGATCCGCCTTCAGGCGCGCGGGGTCGAAACGGAACGGCAGCGCAAGGCCAACGTGCATGGAAAGGGTCAGACGGATTGTAGCAAGGCTCACCAGCCGAGCGAACCGGACAAAGCGTGCTGAACTAACACGGCAAGAAACTCAATCCTTGTACGGATCGAACTCGTTCGCGCCGGCCATCGCGACACCGAGCGGCTGAAGCGTGTGCAGAATCCGGATCGTCCCGGCGTGTTCCGCCAAGACATCGGGCAGCCGCTTGTAACAATGCGGCGATTCGTCCAGCCCCGCGCCGCGCAGTTCAACGTTTTCGCGCACCACCCACTCGTGCATCATTTCCGGCGTCACCCTTCCGGCGCGAACGCATTCTCCGGTCTTCGTGTATTTGCCCTTGGCTTCCATACGTCCCATCACGCGTCCAGCCCCGTGAACGGTCGAGTACAACGTCTCATTGCCGAACGCACTCTCAACTCCTTCGAGAATCACCGACATGTCTCCCATCGATCCGCCGACGAATCCGCGCTGGCCCGGAAACGCCGGCGTCGCCCCTTTGCGCACCACCCAGAGCGTTTTGCCGACATGCTCTTCCAGCCGCGCGAAGTTGTGATGGTTGTGAACCTCTTCCAGAATCGAAGCGCCCAGCAGCGAAACCACGCGCGCGCAGACCCAGTCGCGTCCGGCATACGCGTATTCGCCCGCCAGCTTCATGGCTTCGACATACTGAGCGCCCAGATCCGAATGAACCGGCAGTACGCACGGTTCAACGTCCATGCCGTCCTTCGCCCCGGCCGCTTTCAGAAAGTGCGTCGCTATTTTGTGACCCAATCCGCGCGAGCCGAAGTGGACGCCCACCCAGATGCGGTCCATTTCATCTGCAAAGATATCTACGTAATGGTTCCCTGAACCGACGGTGCCGAGCTGGTTTTCGGCCATTCGCTTCAGGCCCTTCGCCGGTTGGGTGTGCCAGCCCGGATGATTCGCATCGAATAGCGGATGCGCTACCTTCTCGTTATTGTTGCGCCCGACTCCAAAGCTGATCGTGCGCCAGACATCGTCCATGATGCTCTTGATGTTGCGCCGCACTTCATCTGCCGGGGCATCCGTCAAGACAGCTTTGTTCCCGCAGGCAATGTCGAAGCCAACGCCGGACGGCGAGATCGCATCTTCATACGCGACCACGCCGCCAATTGGAACCGCGTAGCCCTTGTGATGATCCGCCATCAAAGCCACTCGATTTGCGGTGAGCGCACACGTGCGGATTTGAGATAGCGCACCCTCATCTACCGGCGAACCGAAAACAGGAATCTGATCGATGATCTGCATATCAACTCACAAAGTAAGTATCACTAACTTCCGAAAATTGGCGGAGGGTAGGAGATTCGAACTCCTATGCCCTTGCGGTGCGGCAGTTTTCAAGACTGCTGGGCTACCAACTTGCCCATACCCTCCGCATGTCAAACAACTGGTACCCCGCGAGGGACTCGAACCCCCATGCCAAAAAGGCGCTGCGTTCTAAGCGCAGTGTGTCTCCCAGTTCCACCAGCGGGGCCTGGAGCACTGAACCGGAGTCGAACCGGTAATGACGGCTTTGCAGACCGTTGCCTGGCCGCTTGGCTTCCAGTGCTGAAAAAATTTAGAGGGAATACAAATACGAACTACTCAGGAATGAGCAGTAAGAGCTACACGAGGATGGTTGGAGGAGTAGCTGTCCCATGTCGATATTGAAGTTAGCGCAACTCGGCTGAGTTTGTCAAGTCAACCCGCACTTACCGTGATGTCAAGCGGCTTGTGTAAAGACGCGGAGGGTGCGGTTGCGCCATTCTAAGTTGAAGCGTTGAAAGATGGAGTAGATAATCCGGTCGACGCTGGCGACATTGACGAAACAGACCATTGGCCGCGTACAGCGCCGAACCTCTACAAAAACCCGCTCGATTAAGTTGGTAGTGCGGAGCTTCTTCCAAAGCGGCTTGGGGAAGCTATAGAAGGTCAGCAGTACGGGCAGATCGCGTTCGAGCTGCCGCAGCATGGCTGGGTATTCCGGGTACCAGCGTTTCCGAAAGCGCAGAAAGGAGAGGCGGGCAGAGGCTCGCGAGTCGGACAGGTAAATGGCTTGGGCATCGGTCTTTACGGCATGGTAGTCTCGCTTTTTCACCTTCTCGAGAATGTTCCGCATCTTGTGCACCCAACAGCGCTGATGAAGGACGCGCGGATAGACGACCTGGATCGCCGCGGCCAGACCTGGGCAGCCGTCTGTCACGATGAGTTGCAAGCGATGCCCGAGCAATCCCCGGCGGTATAGACTCTGCAACAGCCCTTCCCAGGCGTGCTGGCTTTCGCCGCTGCTGCGTTGAAATGCCAGCAGATGGCGCGTGCCGTCCAGCTTCACGCCATAAACCACCAACATGTGCACCGCGTTGCGCCCTCCTGGCCGGCGCATCCGCAGACTCACTCCGTCCAGAAACAGATACGCCCATCCGTCTTGCAAGGGGGCCTCGTGAAACTGTTCCACCGCCTGGTCGAGTTCGGTAATCAGGCGCGAAACCGTTTGTGCACTCACCGGCTCGCCCGTCAACGTCGCCACTACTCGGCCTACCTGCCGTGTCGAGATGCCGCGCAGAAAGGCTTCTCGAATCAAGATCGCCACATCCGCCGCCCGGCGCTGGAACTTCTCCAGCCCTTTCGGCAACAAGTTCTGGCCTCGCGTGCGCGCGATGCGCAGCCGAATCGTTCCCAGTCGAGTCACGAAATCTCGCTCGTAGAACCCGTTCCGGTAATCCAGTCGCCGGCTCGACTCTACTGGCTCGTACCAGCCCGTTTTCATGTAGCTGTCCCGTTCGCGAAGCGATTCTGCCTCCCAGAATCGCTTCCACGCTAGCCGCGTTCGCCCATACAGATCGCCCCAGAAGCTCTCCTTCAGCTCCTCCAAAAAATGCTCGAACTGCTCCGTCATACGGATCGGTGTTATCTTTGCCATGGGTGTAAGCATCCTTTCCAGGTTTGGTTTCTGCTCGTTAGGCGAAACCAACTTACACCCCCTGCCCTTTACACAATCGAAATTACATCACCCGCACTTACATCACTTTCGCGAACCTCGCGAGCGAATCGCCGTATAGTCGCCGACAAGTATTTGTAGAGGGCTTCACTTTCGGTAATACTAAAGGCTGTGACCGCGCGAGAACAATGGGGACTTCGCGGGCCCGTACGCACCTGCCAGATTCAACGGACATGGCTTGCGCGCCGTTGCGGCGCCGGCGTCTGCGAAACCGAAGAGAGTCGCGACAGCACCAATTTAGAATTTCGCAGCGACGGCACGCTATCACTGCAATCACATGTAAATCCAGACGGTTCGCGATGGACTATCAAATACGAATATCAATACGAGTCAGGTCGATTGACCGGGGTCCGTCACCTCCGCGAGGACGCCGTTGCACTCTACATCATTCATGAGTACGACAGCCTGGGCCGCTTGCGGCGAGTTTCCGATCATTCTACGGGTGCCGGCCCCACCACGGAGGAGTACGACTACGACCTCGCAGGGTGCAAAAAGAAAACGCAATACCTGGACATTGCCAGCCAGCGGCCGGACACACGTTATTCGTTCGCCGTGGAAGGTGCAGATACCCACTATTCAGCTCCGGGAACCGCGAAACTCATCACAATCTACAACGAGCGCGACCAGCCCCTCGAGCTACTTTTTCACGACGCGTCCGATTATCTCCTCAGTCGCGTTGCCTTCGCTTATGATGCAGGTGGCCATCTGATCGAGGAATCGCAGACGCGTCACCAGAGGCATTTGCCAGTCTCTTTCGAGATGTTCCGCCGGACCAACTAGACGCTATGCGTGCGGCGGTTCAGGGCCTCTGTGAGCGGTTCCGGTGCTGAAGCGGACTTCACAGCCTCGACAATTGAGAAACGAGTTATTCAGTATTTCTAAGAATGGTTGGTAGCGCTAAGGGGATTCGAACCCCTATTTGAGCCTTGAGAGGGCTCCGTCCTAACCCTTAGACGATAGCGCCATGGACGAAAGATGTTGCTATTATAGCTGGTCGCGCCTGCGCATCAGTACCCTCCCGGGACTTTACATGCGTCCCAAGATGTAACAATATCGCTCAGACTCGTAAATGGGGAGGTTATGGCCCAAGTTCGTTGCGTCGCGCTAACGGCGCTGCTCTTTGCCGGCTTGCTTCGAGCACGGTCTGATTCCGGCTTTCAGCAGGTCCCTGGCAATTTGAGCGAGATCTCGGTTGGGTTCGATGGTGCGGTTTGGGGCGTCAATGCGGGCGGTCAAATCTACACCTGGAATGCACAGACGAGCTCCTGGGTCGAGATTCCCGGTAGCTTGACACAGATCGCTGTCGGGTCCGCTACCGCGGTGTGGGGCGTCAACGCCGAGGGTCAAACTTATCGCTGGAACGGTTCGCAATGGTTCGGTTCGTGGGACCTAATTCCGCTGCCTGGGTTCGCCGCCGCGCGGTCCGTGGCGGTGGGCGCGGATGGTGACGCGTGGGCGATCGACAGCGGAAATCACGCCTATCATTACGAAACAGTGACCTCCCAGGGCGAGATACTGAGCACCGGCTGGGAACCGGTTGGCGGGACTAGCGTCATCAGTTACATCTCGGCCGGCAACGACGGCGCCGTATGGGAGATCGCCGCGCAGGACACAGTTGTACGAATAGATCCACTGGGCCAACTACTCAATCCGGGGCAACGCGCTTTGACGCAGGTTTCCGTGGGTGCCGACGGAGACGCCTGGGGCTTGAACGGCAACGATGTTTATCACTACAATCGGCTGACCCAAAACTGGGATTCGATTCCCGGCGTGTTGACACAGATCTCGGTCGGCTCGGGCGCGAATGTGTGGGGGCTCGATGCGTCGGGCGTCGCATATCGATGGAATCCGCAAAGCCAGACCTGGACGACTTTTTCGGCTTCTTTAGCCCAAATCTCAGCCGCCCAAAACGGAGCGGCATGGGGCTTGGACGCATACGGCAACATCTTTGAATTCGACGGGCCGGTTCAGTCGGCCGGAGTCTTCCATCTGATTCCGGGCGCATTGGCGCAAGTCGCCGTGGCCGCGGACGGCAACGTCTGGGGCATCAATGCCAGCGGTCAGATCTTTACATTCAATCCGCTAACGCAAAGCTGGACCTGGATTCCGGGCGCGCTTGCGCAAATTGCTATCGATTCCTTTGGCGACATCTGGGGCGTCAATTCAACCGCCCAGGTTTACCGGTTCAACAGCACGTCACAAAGCTGGCAGTGGATCCCTGGCGAATTGAGCCAAGTTTCAGCCGGCTCGGGAGAAGTTTGGGGCACCAACACCGCGCAGCAGATTTTCCGGTTTAACATCCAGACGCAGCAGTTCGAGCTGATTCCGGGGGCGCTGGTCGACGCCGCCGTGGGAGAGGACGGAAGCATTTGGGGTCTGAACGCCCAGGGACAGATCTACTCATACACGACTGGCATCGACCTGAACGGTTGGAATCAGATACCGGGGACGCTGACTCAGATCTCGCCGGGCGGATATGAGAATCTTTGGGGTTTTAATGCGCAAGGATCTATCTATCAGTTCCAACCGTGGCTGATTCCCCTGTGCACGCCGCACGACCGCTGCTCGGTGTGGAACCAGGCGCATTCGAGCTTCCATCCGGCGACCATCTCAGCGGCGTTCGATGGCGCTGTCTGGACGGTGGATCAATCGGGAAATGTCTGGCGTTATGACGCGCAGTACAACGATTTTATCCAGGCGGGTAGCGGCATGAAATCAGTTGTGGTCGGATCCGACGCCGCGATTTGGGCGCTGGATCCGGCGGGCCGAATTTACCAATATTGGTAGCGGCTACAGCGCTGCCGGCATCGGCAGCCCGGATTTCGCCAGCGCACGCGCGATCAGCGCGACCGCTTCCGGTTCGCTCACCGATTTCGCGACCGAGGTCTCCAGCACCAGCATGCTACGGGCGCGCTCCAGCATTTTCTTCTCTCGGAAAGACAGCGGCTTTGCGAGCTGGATGATCAAGAGCGCCTTGAACACCTCTGCAATCTCGAGTAGGCTGCCGCCCTTCATTCGGTCGGAGTTCTCTTTGAAACGGTCCTTCCAATCGTGCGCGCAGCATGGCCGCCCAGCCGCCAGATAGTTCAACACTCTCGTGATCTCGCTGAGTTTCGTGACCTTGCGCAGTCCCACATCCTCGACGTGCGAGAACGGAACCATAACCGTCATTCGATTCGGAGATAACCGGAGTAGGTAAAAGCGCTCTTGCTGACTACCGAAAGCGCGGAAACTGATGTTCTCTATGGTACCGACGCCGTGGTTCGGATACACGACTTTTTCGCCGACCTGGAAGGTCATTCAAGGACCTCTTTTCCGGGCTAGGAGTATCAGCTAGGGTTAACAGCCCAAAGGCATGTTAAACCGACATTAAGATTTCGTCAAGGAGAAAAATGACCCTGCACACAGGTTGAGGTGGTGTATACGAAAAGAGCCGCTAAGTCAATGATAATTGGCCACTAACGTGCTAGCCATCACCACCGGGCAGTGGCCTCGGCAAAGAGACCGATAGGGAGCGCGAAAAAGATCTACAGGCGCGCTCTACAGGATATTTGCCGACCAGTTCTCCAGGGTCGATTTCACTTTCTGGCAGAACTGATCCGCCAGCGCGCCGTCGATCAGCCGGTGATCGAACGTCAGTGCCAGATGCGCCTGCGAACGGATCGCAATGGCGTCCCCATCCACCACCGCCGGAACTTTTTCCACCGCCCCAAGGCCCAGAATTGCAACCTGCGGCTGATTGATCACCGGTGTCGCGAAGATGCTGCCGAAGCTGCCAAAGTTCGTAATCGAGAACGTCCCGCCTTGCACCTCATCCGGTTTGAGCTGTCGCGAGCGTGCCCGCGTCGCCAGATCCACAATCGCACGCTGCAGACCCGCGACGTTCTTCTCGTCTGCATTGCGGATCACCGGCACAATTAGGCCGCCCTCCAGCGCCACCGCGATGCCGATATTGATGTCGCGGTAATAGACGATGTTTTTCCCGTCAATCGACGCATTGAACAGCGGAAACGCCCGCAGCGCTTCCCCCGCAGCCGCCGCAACAAATGGCAGGAAGGTGAGCGAGAAGCCATTGCGCGCCTGGAACTCTGCCTTCGAGGCATCGCGCAGCTTCGCGACCTTCGTCATGTCCACACGATGCACAGTGGTCACATGCGCCGAGGTACGCTTGCTCATCACCATGTGCTCGGCAATCTTCTGGCGCATGGTGCTCATGGGCTCGGTGCGCGTCTTGGCCGATTCTGCCAACGGCAGGGGCGCAGCAGCTTGCGGCGCCGGAGTCTGCGCGGGTGCGGGCGACTGCGCGGCGGGAGCCTGCGTACCTACGGACGGTTGTGCAGGTCCGGACGGTGCTGCGTACGTTCGCGCAGCCTGAGACGACATGAACGCTTCTACGTCCTGCTTCGTAATTCGGCCGCCCGCACCAGTACCTTTCACCTGAGCCAGGTCGATGTTGTACTCGCGCGCCATCTTGCGTACCAGCGGCGATAACGGACCGCTGTCTCCATCCGCTTGTTGGGTGGGCGCTGGCGGTGCGGGAGCCGACGGCGGCTCGATCGGGTAGGGACCGGCCCCGGCAGGCTGTGGCTCTGGTGGCCGCTGTGATGCTGGCGCCTGGGCCGCCGGCTGGGAGGGACTAGTGACTCGCGCCTCGCGCGAAGCGGCCGAAGGTCCAACATCGACGCTGGCAGGAGTCGATACGCTGGGCTTGGCTTGTTGCTGTTCCGGAGCGGCCGCGGGTGCGGCGACGGGCGCCGTACTTTGCCCACCTGACGCGCCGTCCCCGATCCGCGCCACAATCGAATTGATAGCGACGGTCGTGCCTTCCTGGACCAGGACTTCGCTCAGCGTGCCGGCCGCCGGCGAAGGGATCTCGGTATCCACCTTATCGGTCGATATCTCAAATAGCGGCTCGTCGCGTTCCACCTTTTCGCCCGGCTTCTTCAGCCAGCGCGTCAGGGTCCCTTCCACAATGCTCTCGCCCATCTGGGGCATCACAACGTCAATCATCGGATCTCCTGCAACTGTTGCTGCGCCATCGCCGGCTCACACTCGCGCGCCAGCTCATAATCAAATGTTTTCGCGAACGACTCTGCAATCCCGCTCATTAGCTCTTCGCGGCTTACCTGGCAACCCAAGCCGCGCAAGGAGCACACCGGCCTGGTCAAACCGCATGGAACGATGTATTTGAAATAGCTCAGGTCCGTATCCATGTTCAGCGCGAATCCGTGCGAAGTGATCCATCGGCTGATATGTATGCCGATTGCCGCTATTTTCGCTCCGCCCACCCACACGCCTTCGTATCCGGGCTCTGGGATCCGTCCCGCCGTGACCCCGAACCGCGCCAGCGCGTCAATCAAACACTGCTCCACGCCCCGAAAATAGGCGCGCACATCGCGCCTCCATTCTCGCAAATCCAGGATCGGATAGCCCACAATCTGGCCCGGACCATGATATGTCACGTCACCCCCACGATCCGTCTCGTAGAACTCGATTCCGGTGCGCGCCAGGATGTCTTCGCTCGCCAGCACATGCTGTCGCTTGCCGTTGCGGCCCATCGTAACTACGTGCGGGTGCTCCACAAACAGTAGCGTGTCCGTTCCCTCCCCGCGCTGGCGCTGCTTCACAATCCGCTGCTGGATCTGCAAGGCATCGCCGTAGCGCATATGCCCCAGGTCCCGCACTTCGAGCCACCGCTTCATACTTTATTAATCGCGCACAACGGGCCCAAACGCCCTGTGCGCTCGCCTGTACGCATCGGCTTATATGTTGATCGCTAGCCCGTAGACGTTGTTGAAGGCTTCGCCGATGGCCTCGTAAATGGTCGGGTGCGCATGGATCGTGGCCATCATGCTCTCCACCGTCGCCTCTGCTTCCATGGCCGTGACTGCCTCCGCCACCAATTCAAACGCCTCCGGGCCTATAATGTGCACGCCGAGAATCTCCCCAAGCTGTTCCTCGGCGACCACTTTGACGAACCCCTCGTGCTTGTCTAGAATGGTCGCCTTGCTGTTCGCCGCGAAGGGAAACTTGCCGACTTTCACTTTGAAGCCTTGCGCCCGCGCCTGCGCCTCCGTCAACCCGACGCTGCCGATGCCCGGATCGGTATAAGTCGCGCCGGGAATTCGATTGCGATTGACCGGCCGCACCGGCTTGCCCGCAACATGCCCCACCGCCACCATGCCCTGCGCCGTCGCCACATGGGCCAACTGAGGCATGCCCGCCACAAGGTCTCCAATCGCGTAGAGCCCAGGCTCTTGCGTTCGCTGATACCCGTCCGTCACCACGAAGCCGCGGTCCAACTGCGCTCGCGTGTTCTCGAGCCCTACGTTCTCCGTATTCGGCTTGCGTCCCACCGCGACCAGTAATTTGTCGAACTCCATCTCTTCTTTCTGGCCGCTTGCCAACGTCGCGCTCAGGCTCACGCTGTTGGCGTTCTTGCGAATGTTCTCCGCCTTGGCGCCCGTCTCGCAACGAATGCCCGCTTTCTTGAAGTGCCTCTCGAGCTCTTTCGAGATCTCCTCATCTTCCACGGGCACCAGCCGCGGCAGCATTTCAATCAGCGTCACTTTGGACCCAAAGCGGTTGAATATCGAGGCGAATTCCACGCCCACCGCCCCTGCGCCGATAATGCCGATTGTCTTCGGCACTGCCTGCATGTCGAGAATCTCGATGTTAGTCAGAATGAGGTTCGGATCTGCATGCAGCCCGGGCAGCATGCGCGCTTCCGATCCGGTCGCCAGGATGATGTTCTTGGCTTCAACCGTTTGCTGGCCTTTGTCGCCCGTAACGTCGATGCGGCCGCCTCCGGCAAGGCGCGCCGTCCCTTTGATCACCTCCACCTTGTTCTTGCGCATCAGGAACTCGACGCCCTTCGAATGCTTGGTGACAATCTTGTTCTTGCGCTCGAGCACTTGCGCGTAATTCAACTGCGGGTCTTTGCACTGAATGCCCTGCGCTTCCGGATTCTTGAAATAGTCCCAAACGTCGGCCGTGTGCAGCAGCGCCTTGGTCGGGATGCAACCTACCAGCAGGCAGGTGCCGCCTAATCTCGCCTGCCTCTCGATCAGAGCCGTTTTCAGCCCGTATTGGCCGGCGCGCACGGCGGTAGAATAGCCTCCCGGACCGCTTCCAATTACTACAACGTCATATGTCATTTCCGCCTCAAGTTTAGCAGCGGAAACGTGTTCCCCCGCCAATACGTATGATGATTCTAGGAAGGTATGCGCTCCACCCTTTGCCTTGGACTGGCCTGCGTCCTCGTCTGTGCGGCACAAGTCCCGGAGGGCGCTCGAAAAAAGGAGCCCCCGCCAGGAACTCTTCACTCAATCGCGGTCAAAGGCAATCGCCTTTATTCGTCGCCCGCTATTATCCAGGAATCCGGTCTCAAGACTGGAGAGCGCGTTTCCGCGGCCGTGATCGAGCGCGCGCGCAAGAAACTGCAGGATACGGAATTGTTCGCCAATGTTACGGACGAATACCGTTTCACCACCGGCACATCGGTACAGTACGATCTAACTTTTGAGGTCACGGAGACCACGCAACTGTTCCCAGTCCGGTTCGAGCGGCTCGACGTTTCGCCCGACGAATTGAAGAAATACTTGCGCGCTCATGTCGACCTTTACTCCGACCGCATCCCCGGTACGGAAGGCGTGCTGCGTCGCTACAGCGCCGCGATTCAGGATTTCCTGGCGCAAGCGAATACAAAGAGTAAACCTGTCAAAGTCCATGCGATCGTTTCGAACGACGATCCCAAAGAGCTGGCCGTGGTCTTCTCGCCCGAAACGCCTGCGCCGACCATCTCTCAAGTAATCGTCAGCGGAAACAAAGCCGTCGATACAGGCGCTATTCTGCGCGCTGTCAATGCGGTCGCCATCGGCGCCCCCGTTTCCGACGTGCGCCTGCAATCTATCCTGAACGGCGCCATCAAGCCGCTCTACGCAGCTAAAGGCTATGCTGCTGTGAGCTTCCCGAAAGTCGAGACCGAGCCGTCGAAGACCGATCGCGGCGTGGTGGTGAAAGTCGAGATCAAAGACGGTCCCGCGTTCACCTTCGGATCCATTCGCTTTCATGGGAGTGGGCTGGATGAAGACGAGATCCGAGCTAACATCCCCTTCAAGCCCGGCCAAGCGTTCAACGCCGACCAGGTCGATAATTTCCGCATCGATCTGGCGCATCGTCTGCGGCGTCACGGTTATTTAGATGCCACTGTTCTCACCGATTCGCAGCCCGACGACAGCAAGCACACCGTCACCGTAACCTATACGGTGGCGCCCGGCGCCGTCTACAGCTTCCAAACGCTAGACGTCCAAGGCTTGGACGTGACCAGCGAACCGGTCATCGCCAAGCTCTGGGGCGAAAAGCCCGGCCGGCCATTCAATCCCGATTATCCCGATTTCTTCCTGAAGCGCGTCGAGGAGCAGGGGCTGTTCGACAATTTAGGCGAAACGCGCTCCGACTACACCGCCGATGCTTCCACCCACAACGTCACCGTGCACCTCTATTTCAAAGGCGGTGCGTCGAAACAGGAGCGGGCCCGCAAGAAGAAGGAAGAGGAAGAGAAGCGCACCACCGACGGAACCTGGAGTCCGTGGCCCTAAGTTAAGAAGGCTGTATAGGCGTTTGCCCAATCGGCCGATTTCGCGTAGTCTGAGAACATGACGCCGGACGAGCGGACATCCTTGGCGAAAATCGTGTCGATCGACAAAGACATCATGCATGGCACACCGTGCTTCACAGGTACCCGTGTGCCGGTTCAAACCTTGCTGGATTACCTGGAGGACGGCGAGAGTATCGAACAGTTCTTCGCCGATTTTCCAAGAGTCAAGCGTGAACAGGCCATCCACTTCCTTCGTTTGGCAAAGCAGCAACTGCTTGAATGCGTGTCCTCTTAGACGAGTGTGTAAACCCTCGTCTGCGACGCGCGTTTGATCAGCATGAGGTGATAACTGTCGCCGAAGCCAACTGGCTCGCGCTGTCCGACAACGAACTCCTTACATTGGCACAAGGCCGCTTTGATGCGTTCGTGACGCTAGATCAAGGATTCGCGCACCAGCACAATCTGCTGAGGCTGTCGTTTGGGATCGTAATCCTGCACGTACCCAAGAACAGTTTGAGGTTTTATGAACCGATGTTCCAGGACATCGTGGATGCCGTCGAAACGGTTAAACCGGGAGAAGCCGTTCACGTGTTTAGTGCGGAGGTGCAACGCCGCCGTGTTTAGCTGCCTCTCAGCTTCTCTATAATCGCCTCCGCATCATAAACGCACCCGCCCCAAATTCCGCCGCTCGCCTGCTGCAACGCGGCCCAGAGCCGTGTATCTTTAGGCAGCTTCGGATCGGCCCGCAGGTCCGTGCGCGCTTCACGCGCCATCAACCGCCGCTGTCCTTCTTCCGCGTCGAATGACTCATCTCCTTCGCCGACGAAGTTCACGCGCCCCTCGAGCTTGTTGCGGTCGATCACAATTTCTATCACATCGCCATCGCGCAGCTTGCCAATCGGCCCACCCGCCAGCGCTTCGGGCGATACATGCCCGATACAAGCGCCCGTCGACACACCACTAAAGCGCGCGTCCGTGATCGCCGCCACATACTTGCCGAACGGCAGATGCTTCAGCGCCGACGTGATCTGATACGTCTCTTCCATGCCCGCGCCCATCGGGCCGCGGCAGATCAGCACCATCACGTCGCCTTCCTGGATTCGCTGCTCTTTAATCGCCGCCACCGCGTCCGGCTCTGCCAAGAAAACTCGCGCCGGCCCGCGCATTCGAAAAACTCCATCGGCATCCACTACCGACGGATCAATCGCCGTGCTCTTCACGACCGACCCCTCCGGCACCAGGTTGCCGTGCGGGAAGCATACGGTGGACGTCAGCCCACGCGCCCGCGCCGCATCCGGCGACAGGATCACGTCGTCCGCAGCGATGCCGTCCAGCTCCCTCAGCCGTGAGCGGAAATGCACTCTGCGTTCGGATTGCTCCCACCAGTCGAGCATCGTGTCCAGCGTCTCGCCCGTCACCGTCATCGCGCCCGTCGCGAGCACGCCCACGCGACGCAGATGCAGCATCACTTCCGGCACCCCGCCTGCCAGAAAAACTTGAACCGTGGGATGATTGCGCGGTCCATTCGGCAGCGCATCCACCAAACGCGGAATGCTGCGGTTCACGCGATTCCAATCGGCAACCATCGGCCGCTGCAAACCCGCCGCATGGGCAATGGCCGGAATGTGCAGCAGCAAGTTCGTCGAACCGCCGAACGCGGCGTGCAGCACCATTGCGTTCTCGATCGCGCTCTGCGTCACAAGGTCGCGCGAACGCAGCCCGAGTTGCTCCAGCCGCAACGCCGCGCGAGCCGTTCGCCGCGCCATATCCAGCCACACCGGTTCACCCGAAGGTGCAAGCGCGGAATGCGTGAGCGCCAACCCAAGCGCCTCCCCAACCACCTGCGAGGTCGCCGCCGTTCCCAGAAACTGGCACCCTCCGCCCGGCGACGCACACGCCCGGCACCCAGCCAGTGCAGCTTCTTCGAGCGAGATTTTGTGATGCGCAAAGCGCGCCCCGATGCTCTGCACTTTGCCCGCATCCTCACCGTGCTCCGGCATCAGCGTCACGCCTCCCGGAATCAACGCACACGGCAGCTCGCCCGAACCCGCAAGCGCCATCATCATTGCGGGCAACCCTTTGTCGCAAGTCGCGATGCCGATGACAGCACTTCGCGTGGGCAGCGACCGAATCAGCCGCCGCAACACGATTGCCGCGTCGTTCCGGTACGGCAGCGAATCGAACATGCCCGGCGTACCTTGCGTTCTGCCGTCGCAGGGATCCGTGCACGCGCCCGCGAACGGAATCGCGCCGCCCGCCTTCAATTCTCGCGCCGCTTCCGCAACCAGCAGCCCGACTTCCCAGTGCCCTGTGTGATAGCCCAGCGCAATCGGCGTTCCGTCTGCCGCGCGAACCCCGCCGTGCGTACTCAAAATCAATACTTGTTTGCCGCCCACCGCCTCGGCGGCCCAACCCATTCCCGCGTTCTGCGAGAGCCCGAATAAATTTCCCGACGGCTCTTCCAGCAGCATCTCCGCCGTGATCGGCAACGCGCCCTGCGGACCAGGCGCATGCGTCCGCACATCGAAAATGCCGGCATCCCCCGAGTCAAGTACCGTGTCCAGATCCACTACACTCAAATTTTCTCCCTATGGCCCATGATGCCTCACGCCCGCTGGTGGCAATCTATCCCGGCTCCTTCGATCCGCTCACCAATGGTCACCTGGATCTCATCTCGCGCGGCGCCCGGTTGTTCGAATCGCTGATCATCGCTATTCTTCGCAATACCGGGAAACAGCCGCTTTTCCCTGTGGAAGACCGTATTCAAATGATCCGTGAGACCACCTCGCATCTCGATAACGTCGAGGTCGATTCCTTCGAGGGCCTGCTCATCGATTACGCCTCCCGGCGCGGCGCCAACGCCATCCTGCGCGGCATCCGCGCCATCTCCGATTATGAGGCCGAGCTTCAAATGGCCCTGCTCAATCGGCGCATGCGGCCCGAAACCGAAACCATTTTCCTGCTGGCCGGCGAAGAGTTCTCCTTCATCAGTTCGCACATGATCAAGGAGATCGTCACACTCGGCGGCGACGTCTCGACCTTCGTTCCCGAACCCGTGGCCGCTCGCCTGCGCAAGAAATTTCCAGCGCAACGGTAAATTGGAAGGTAACCTATGCAAGCCATCGCAGAGATCGCCGAGCGCATTTCCACCATCAGCGTTTCCTCCACCTTGAAAGTTTCCGCCGATGCTGACCGTCTTCGCCGCGAGGGCGTGGACGTCGTCGATTTCGGCGCGGGCGAGCCCGACTTTCCTACCCCGGACAACATCAAGCAAGCCGCCATTGAAGCCATTCATTCGAATTTCACCAAGTACACCAATGCGGGCGGCACGCCGGAGCTTCGCGAAGCCATCGTGGCGCGCCATCGGCTCGATTTCGGCACCAACTATTCGGCCGCCGAATGCATGGTCACCGTCGGCGGCAAACATGCCATCTTCAATCTGATTCAGGCGCTGATCAATCCCGGCGACGAAGTCATCATTCCCGTGCCTTATTGGGTCACTTACAAGGACGTGGTGAACTACGCCGGCGGCATCTGCGTTTTTGTCGAGACGGATGAAGCGACAGGTTTCGAAGTCAAAGCCGAAATGATCGAGCGCCATCTCACGCCCAGGACCAAGCTCGTCATTATCAACTCGCCGAGCAACCCCAGCGGCGCCGTGCTCTCCAAAGAAGAATTCCGCCGCATCTTCGATCTCACTTCGAAGCGCGACATCTTCTTAATGACCGACGAGTGCTATTGTCAATTCCTCTACGAAGACCAGCCCTTCTCGATCGCCGCCGCACCGGGAGCCAAGGACACCGTAGTGGTAGCGGGCTCGCTTTCGAAAACATATGCGATGACGGGCTGGCGGGTCGGCTTTGCGCTCGCTCCCGCACCCGTTATCGGCGCCATGATGAAACTGCAGAGCCACAGCACGTCGAACCCGACCTCTATCTCCCAAAAGGCCGCTATCGAAGCCATGCGAGGACCGCAGGATTCGGTTCCGCTGATGCTCGCCGAATATCGCCGCCGCCGCGATTTTGTGATTGCGCGCCTGCGCGCGATCCCCGGCGTATCCATCGTCACGCCAAAAGGCGCATTCTACGCTTATCCCAACATCAGCGTCGCATTCGGCAGCGGCCGCGCGAAAAACTCGATGGAATTCTCAACCGAGCTGCTCGCCAAAGCGCACGTTGCGGTTGTTCCAGGAGAAGCCTTCGGCACTCACGAACACGTCCGAATCTCCTACGCGACCTCCATGGCCGAACTCGAGCGCGGCCTCGACCGCTTGCATAAATTCATCGACAGTCTTCGCGGCTGACCGCTCAGGCTGCCGCGGCCGGGGCTTGCGCAGTTCCTCGCGAAAGCCAGTAGTATCCCGCGCCCGCCAGCACAAACAGCAGCGCCGCGCTCCCGTAATACACGTTGCGAATCCCGACTGTCGTCGCAATCTCACCCGCAAACAGCATCCCCAACACCTGCGATGCGATGATCACCGAAACCATGCTACCGGTCACCCGGCCGAGCATATTTTTGGGCGTGTGCTCCTGCATCAGCACCTGCGCCGGCACAATGATGAACGCGAGGAAAAAACCGAGCATCAGGATTCCAATCACTGCGGCCGGCGTCGTTCCGAAAAGCGCAATCAGCCCAATCGAGAATCCCACGGCAGCGAGGCCGCCTGTCACAATATGCGAGTTCGAACGGCCGCGCACCGCTCGACGCACGAGCTGTGTGCCAAAGATCATGCCGACCCCAATCAGCGACCCCAGCAAGCCAAACATCGAGGTGCTGCCTCTGAGCACGTCGCGCACGTACACCGCCAGCAGCGCGCCGAAGCAGCGGATGGCGAACATGCCCGCAGCCATAGCGGTAATCACGAAAGAAATAGACGGATGCGTGAAGATGAACTTGACACCTACACCGGTTTCGGTGGCCATCGAGCGAACGCTTTTTAGCGCCGGAGCCGGCTGATGTGGAATGGTCATCGTCGATATCATCCCCGCCGAAAAGAGGAATGTTGCGGCGTCAATCCAGAAACACGAATTCGGTCCAAACGCCGAAACCAGCAAGCCCGATACGGCCGGACTGATGATTTGCATCATGTAGAACGCCTGCTGGATCAGCGCATTCGCACTGGTTAGGCCCGTCATCGGAACCACCGTACGCAGAGTAATCGTTTGCGCCGGAAGAAAAAAACTCGACACTGTGCTCGCCGCCAGCAAAATCGCATAGATTTGCCAGAGCGAATGCGCAAACAGTAACAGCAGAAAAAGCACGGCGCGCGTCAGATCGCTCGCAATCATGGTGCGCTTGACGTTCCAGGAATCGACGAAAACTCCCGCCAGCGGGCTCACAATCGCGAGCGGCAGCAAATAAAAAACCAGCACCAAGCTGACCGCGTTCGCAGAGGCATGCATCCGAAACGAGACCACCGCGAAAATTGCGTAGATCGCCAGGAAATCTCCGCACACGCTGACTAACTGCGCCAGCCAGAGCCTTCGCAGCGCCGCAATTTTAAAGACTTCGCGAAATGTTAACGGAGCGGGGGTTGTGGACATCGGGATTATGTCAGTGTAGCGTTCCTTTTATCGCGCACAACGGGCACCAAACGCCCTGTGCGCTTGCGTAATCGCGCACAACGGGCGCCAAACGCCCTGTGCGCTTGCGCGGGGCTGCTGAAACCGCGTGTCGAATAACTCTGCTCTCGTTACTTCACCGGCACGAACAGAAACGCCACCGGCGACGGCACATCTACCGGCTGGCCGGTCAGGGTGATCTGTCCGCTCTTAGGATCCACTCGGAAGATCACAAACCGATTGGCTTTCTGATCGCCCACAAACAAGTAACCGCCCGTGGGATCGAGTTCCACCCCTCGCGGAAATGTGTCTCCCGTTGCGGCAACCTGCACCTGGCGGAGGGTTCCGTTGCCCGGATCTACCGCGAATACCGCGATGGTTCCCGGCCCGCGATTCGACGCATACACGAATTTGCCGGCGCGATCCATCAATATTTCCGCCGGCCCGTTTTCGCCGCTGAAGCCTTCAGGAACAGTCGAGACGGTCTGCACCTGATGAAAATTGCCGCTCAGTTCGTCACCCGAATACACCGTGATCAGCGATTTCAGCTCGTTCACCACATACAGATATTTGCCGTCCCGGCTGAATACTATGTGCCGCGGACCGAATCCGGCATCATCTTTGATGAATGGCGGCTCATGCGCCGCGAGTTGCGCGTTCGCCGGGTTGATTCGGTAAATATGGATCTGATCCAGTCCTAAATCCGGAATGTACGCGAGTTTGTTATCGCTCGAGATAACTACCTCGTGCGCGTGCGGACCCTCCTGCCGCTCTTTATTTACGCTCGATCCTTGCGCCACCATCAGCGATACCATCTTGCCAATCTCCCCATCTTTCTCAATCGGGAACGACGACACCCCGCCGGTGGTGTAATTCGCTACTATCAGCATTCTTCCGGTTTTATCTACCGCCAGATGGCACGGCGCTACGCCGCCTGACGGCACGCTGTTGAGCGAGTGTAGCGATCCCTTTGCCCGATCGATTGCGAAGCTTGCTACGCCGCCTTCGGCCTTGCCTTCCAACTCGCTCACGGCATACAGGAATTTGTAATCGCGGTCGGTCGCGAGAAAGGACGGGTTGGCCAGCTCGCCCACCAACCCCAGCGAATCGAGCTTCGCGTCAGGCGCGTGAAAACGGTAGGCGTAAACGCCTTTCCCGTACACGCCCACGTAAACGAAGTAATCGGATTGTGTAGCAGATTTTTCGCTGCCAGAAACATTGGATGTAGACATGATTGCAATAACGAAAGCCGCGAGCGCGCCCGCCAGTTTACAACCCATAGACCGCGTCCAAACGGCATCCATTACGGTTTCCATTGAGTTCACTGTGACATATTACCTGTCGAGAGCTATGAAAAAGACCTCGCTTGCTGTCGTTGCCTCGTTTCCACTCGCAGCCGTATTGATCGGCGCAGCCGCATTGGGCGTTTTCGATAACCACGCAGACATTGGTATCACGCCAAAACCGGGATCAGCCGAATTCAACTCAGCCACTAGCGATTATCAGGTAACCGGTGGCGGCGCGAACATCTGGGCCAAGACCGATGCCTTTCAGTTCGTGTACCGCAGAATTTCGGGCGACGTGACTCTTACCGCCGATGTCCGCTTTCTGGGCCAAGGCGTCGAAGCGCACCGCAAGGCAGCGCTGATGATTCGTCAAAGTCTTGAACCGGACTCCGCCTATGCCGACGTTGCACTGCATGGCAACGGGCTCACCTCGCTCCAATACCGTCCTGCTGCCGGCGCCGACACCCAAGAGATGCGGTCGGAAATAGAGGCCCCTAGTCGCATTCGAATTGAGCGGCACGGCAATCAATTCACCATCGCCGTAGGCAGCGCCAATAATTTGAAGGCCACCGGGCCCGTGACTGTGGCGCTCCAGAATCCGGTGTACGTTGGGCTCGCGGTGTGCTCCCACAATGCGAATGTTCTTGAAACCGCCGTCTTCTCCGGCGTCAGCGTGGAGCCGGCAACCGCATCGCAGCAAGAGCCGCCTATCAAGCGCAGCTATATCTCTGTTTACGATCTCGCCAGTAAGTCGGTAAAGGTCATCTACACTGCGGATAAGTTGATCGAAGCGCCCACTTGGTCGCCCGACGGCAAGTATCTGCTCGTCAACACCGGCGGCGATCTCTGGAATCTGCCAGCCGCTGGCGGCGCCTCCGCGCAACTCGAAAAGATCGACCTAGGCGCTATCAACAAATGCAATAACGATAAAGGCTATTCGCCCGATGGCAAGCTCATCGCGTTTTCGTCCAGCGCGCAGGCGCCGGGTTCGCAAGTTTATACCGTCGCTTCCGCTGGCGGAACGGCCAAGTTGATCGTGCCTGAAACTCCCAGTTATTTCCATGGCTTTTCACCGGACGGCCATTGGATGGCCATCGTCGCACAACGCAATCACAACTTTGATCTTTTCCGCGTGCCCACTGAAGGCGGTGAGCAGCAGCGCCTGACCGTCAATCCTGGTTACGATGACGGCCCGGATTATTCGCCCGACGGCAAATGGATCTGTTTCAATTCAGACCGCTCCGGAAGCTGGGATATCTGGCGCATGCTTGCCGATGGGGCCGGTCCGAACGACGAAAAAGCGCAGCAGGTTACCAGTGACGAGCTCGAGGATTGGTTTCCGCACTGCTCGCCCGACGGCAAGTGGCTCGTGTTCCTCACGTTTCCAAAGGGCACCACCGGACACAACGGCCACACCCAGGTTCAACTCCGAATGATTCCGCTACCCGGCGACCACATCGAGCACACGACACCTCAGGTCTTGACCACATTTTTCGGCGGCCAAGGCAGCATCAACGTGAATTCCTGGGCCCCCGATTCAAGCAAGTTCGCATTCGTGCGCTACGAACAGTGATCTCTTCGGCCCGTTCGCGCAAGCTGATCGCGAAACATGTGCGCGCAGCCTTGCCACTCTGGAGAGCGCAGATCCTCGATCCTCATTCTCATCTTGCGCTGCCAGTTCGGATATTCCGCAGTGCTGCCCGGCAAGTTCTGCTGGTATGGCTCCATCGAGAAATCTTCCTGGTTCAGCAGCAGCACCATGGCCGGCGTCTGCGCCAGAAAACCGATCATTGCGTTATGCAGAGCGCCGTCTACTTTGGGCACGCGCTCAGCGTCTCGCATATAGTCGCTTGGCAACAGGTTTTCGGAATGCAACCGGTCGAGCATGCGTTGCTTTTCGCGCTTTCGGTCGTTGACTTGGCTCCAATATCCGCTGTCATCGATGAGGCCGGCTGCTTTCCGCGCCTCAATATCGCAACCGTTCCAAAAGCCCGTCAATGTGGGCAAATCGTGTGTGCTGGATGCAACCAGCGCCTGCCGCGGGTATTCGTAACTATGGTTGAATGACCCGTCGCCCCCATTCTTTTCGAAGTAAAAAAGCCGATAACTCAAAATCCCGAAACGAGAGAGCATCTCGCGGATTTCGTCCGTCACTGTGCCCAGGTCTTCGCCGATAACAAGAGTTCTGTTGCGCACGCTCTCGAGCGCCAAAATCCGCAAAAGATCCATCGCATTGTCCCGCACATACGTTCCTTGCGCCGGGATGGCGCCTTCAGGGATCCAGAAAAGGCGCGCCAGGCGCATCACGTGATCCATGCGCAGCGCCCCACCGTCTTTCATAATTTTCCGGAGGCTCTCCCGGTATAAGCGATAGCCACTCTCGCGATGCGCAATCGAATTCGGCGGCGGGAATGACCAGTCTTGTCCGTTCGGCGAAAAATCATCCGGTGGCGCGCCCACCCGGCAGCCATTCATATAGAATTTGCGGTGCGCCCACAAGTCTGAGCCGCAGCTATCGGTGGCGACCGCCAAGTCATGATACAGGCCGATTTGCAGGCCGTGTTCTTGTGCATAGTGCTGTGCCGCCGATAGCTGTTCTTCAATGACGAATTGAATGTACTTATAGAAATCGACGGTTCGCGAGTGTTCCTCCGCGAATTTCCGGCACGCCGGCGAATCCGGGTCTTGATACTCTGCCGGCCAATCCCGCCATGTCCAACGGTTTTTGTCCTGCTTATGGAGCAGCTCATCCAGCGCACAATAACGAGCAAACTTCTCGAGCAAGTCTCCTTCGCGCGAGCAGTATTTCTCAAACGCCTGCCTTCGCGCGCCATTCCTGCTGTAGCTTTTTCGAAACTCGCGGAACAGAAGTTTCAGAAATCGCCGCTTTAATCGATCGACCTCCTGGTACCCCACGAATTCCGCTTCGCCTAACTCGCGAATCTTCTGGTCAATGCGTGGCGAATGGCGAAGCGTTTGCGCGCAGCGCGAGCTTTTGAACTCGGGGACCGCTTCAATATCGATGTAAATCAAGTTCTTGTAGAAGATCGAGAGCGGAAGATAGGGGCTCGTGTTGTAGGGCGTCCGGTTATGCAGCGCGTGCAGCGGGTTCAGGCCGATAAAGCTGAACCCGATCTCGTTCCGCGCCCAGTCGCACAGCTCCCGCAAATCGGTGAAATCCCCGCAGCCCCAGTTCCGGCCGGATCGCAAGCCGTACAACGCTACATTGAATCCCGCCGTTCGCCCGCCGTGAACCAGCCAATCCGGAATGTAGGCTTTGTCCGGACACACAATCAAGTTGCATTCGCCTGCGGCTATTCCATCGATGCTCACCTTGAGCACGTGATAGCCGATTGGAATCTCCACCGGCATCGTCAGCTCGTATGTGGTCCACCTGCGGCCATCCATCGCGACCTGGCGTAACACTCCCAATTGCGATGTTTCGACCGAGCCGGCAAGTTGCTGCCCATCCTCCAGCGAAATCTCGAAACAGATAGATGCCGAGTCGCCCGCGGCCACTGTCAGCGATACTGATTTCTGTAACTCGCTTACGACAGCGGTCCCGGGCAGGATCTGCGCCATCGTTTGTTCGAAATGCTCGGCCCGCTCTCGCTCCAGCGCCTCCAAACTCGAAGCATCCCAACCCAGCGCTTCCAATATCTGTCGCAGCACGCCTGGCGCCGCTTCGTGCCGCTTATGAAGAACGTCCCAGTATTCACGATAGATGCCGCATTCCTCTGCGGCTTTTGCCAGCGCGCCGGCATAGTCTTCCGCTCGCTCGAATTCCACCACTTGCATTGTTTTCTTAGACGGTCTTCCTACAACTCCGATTTCTGCTTGATGCAAAACTCTGGGCGCGCTTGCGTGGGATAATTCGACTGTGGGCGATATTGAGAAATTCGAGATCAGCCAGCCGCCGGAGCTTTTCGAGCGCACGGATCAGGATTTCGGCGCGCCCTTGCATGAAGGCATTATCACCACGACGCTCGATAGCGCGCTCAACTGGGCCCGCAAAAATTCGCTGTGGCCTCTGACCTTCGGCCTCGCCTGTTGCGCGATCGAGATGATGTCGATGATGGCTTCGCGCTACGATGCGGCGCGTTTCGGCGCCGAGGTTTTCCGAGGCTCCCCTCGGCAGTCGGACTTGATGATCATCGCCGGGCGTGTCTCGAACAAAATGGCGCCTGTGATTCGACATCTGTACCGTCAAATGCCGGAGCCCAAATGGGTCATCTCGATGGGCGCCTGCGCCACTTCGACCGGAGTGTTCAGCAACTATGCGCTGGTCCCTGTCAATCAAGTTATCCCGGTCGACGTTTATGTCCCCGGTTGCCCTCCCCGTCCGGAACAGTTGATTTACTCGCTTATGCTGCTGCAGCAGAAAATCCAGGATGAGCGCGGCACGGTGCGAAAGACCCTGAATCTGGCCTGAGTTCCGGTTCAACCAACGCAACTGATAGACCCAGCCAGCGCCTCCTCGCTCGGAAGAATGTCGGAGGATAATAGCCTCGCCGTCCGTTCCGCGCCCACCTTGGTAACCACCACCTGCCACGCCTCCTGTAAGTCTTCGAGCAACGTTTGCACCTCCGCCAGCGTTGCATCGGACTGACGCACGTTGGCTTCGGTCAGCTTGCGTTGGCAGTAATCGTAAATGCGTGCGTAGTTGATCGCGATCTCTCCGCCAGCTTCAAAGTCCAATCCATCGCTCAGTTCCACCAGCACAGCGAACGCCTTGTTGATGTGCCGGACGCGTCCTGCAATGTCCTTCATGCGGTTGCATTCTCTTGCTCCGACCACGGACCGTATTCCGAGGTCATACAGCAACTGCACCAGCCGCTCCGGGCTGGCATTCAGCACTTCATTCTGCGCATAGACAGAGTGGGGCGGATAAGCCATTCGAACGATTTAGTCCCTTCTCTACTTCCATCGGCCGAAGCCTCGATCTTGATTACCCTTCTGCATTAACGTTCTGCAGATTTTGTGCAAAATCGATAATCGACTCCGATGGAATTTGAACAATTACCTCACCCGTGCTCCGGTTGAGAACCTCTACCACTCCCAATCTGCTCTGCGGGTCGCGGGAAAACCGCAGCTCACGATCGAATCCCAGCAACTCGCTTTCGTTGATCGCGTTGACGGCGTTTTGGACGGCGGCCGGCGTATTAACCGTGTTCTGACGAACGTCCGGAATCGCGAATTCCTGCAAAAAGCTCAAATGGGTGTAATCCGGACCAATCTGCACGGGGGCCTCCTCGATACGTCTTATCGGTATTTGCGCGCACTTCTTTATGCCAGCCGCCTGGCATGAATTCCCCAGACGAGTTCAATCGGTCGAGTTGACTTCCGCCGTCAGTTTGCTAGCCAACGGCCGCGTTTGCCCCGCGTATTTGTTGCCCGCTTTTTGATAGTACGGCACCGATACCGGCGATGATAGCTGCTCGAAAGTGAATGAACAGATCCGCATCCCGGGATACAGCGCCACCGGCATGATGCCGAGATTGCTGAGCTCGAGAGTCGCCTTCCCACGCCAGCCCGGATCGAACAGTCCGGCAGTCCCATGCACAATAATGCCGATCCGTCCCAGGCTCGAGCGCCCCTCGAGCCGCCCCAGTACATCGTCATCCAATTCCAGAGTTTCTTCCGTAATCGCGAGCGCGAATTCGCGCGGCTGCAACACGAACGGCTCGCCCGGCTTCACCACCACCGTGCGCATGATGTCTTGAATCGCGCCGCGGTCTCGCACGTCGATATAGGCGTGGCGGCTGTGCTCGAATACGCTGAATTCCGGCCCCAATCGAAAATCGACTGAGCAGCTTCCAAACTGCTCCGCCGGAAGTTCGGGTGAGATTCGGATCTTGCCTGCAGCCAGGTAACGCCGGATGTCGACATCGGAAAGAACCATGAAATGGGCGCCCCGCGTGAACAGCCATCCTAGCATGCGCCGATGCTATATTTGAGAGGTCGCGGCTTCCCCGCAGCACGCGCAATCCATGCGGTTGCGTGCCTTCTTCATACGATGGGCGGCTAGCTCAGCTGGGAGAGCACCACGTTCGCAACGTGGGGGTCGTGGGTTCGAATCCCATGCCGTCCACCAACATGCACAGCCACGTAGCGGGAGCGATAAACAAAGTGCCGCCGCTTGGGAACGAATACACGCGTTTTGGATTGCATCTTCGCGTTTGCTGTTTGCATCGGATTAGACAATGGCGGCGCAGGTAAGCGCGTTAAGCCGATTGGCCGTGGAGGCGCAAGCAGACGAACTAGTAGGCTTGCGCTATGAATCGTTGATCCGGCTTGCCGATTCGATCCGGGCACAGCGTGATCCGAACGGCTTGTTCGGTATTTTAGTTCACGAGCTCAGTTCGGTTGTTCCATTCGACGCCGTTGCGCAGTTCGATGAAAGCGCCAATAAGCTCCATTGGTTTTTCCGCGAGGGACTCAAGCACCCGACCGTTTCTCCCTCGGACGTACCGAAGGAACAGAGCGTCGCATGGTGGGTTTATGAGCGCCAGCGCGCGCTTATAATTCCGGATGTACGGCAAGAGTCGCGTTTCGCTCTATTGAGTCAGTGCTTACTGGAATCCGGACTCAACTCGCTTTGCGCCGTGCCGCTCAGTACTGCGCACCGCCGGTTGGGAAGCCTTGTCATCGCGAGTCAAATGCGCGATGCGTATTCGGAGGAAGACGTTCGGTTTCTTTCCCTCGTCGCAGACCAGATCGCGCTGGCCATGGACGACACGTTCAATTTGCGGGCTTCGCAGCGCGCTCAGGAGAAACTTCAACTCCTGTTGGAATTAACCAACCGCGTAGTTTCGAATCTGGACCTTCGAGAAGTGCTCCGCGAGATTTCAGGAAGTATCCGGCGCGTCATGCGGTGCGATGGAGTCGGCGTCTGTTTGCCTGACCCGGAAGACGGACGGCTTCGCATCTATGCGCTCGATTTTCCGGCGAATGATGGCCTCATTTACGAGGGATTGGAACAGTCGGCAGCGATTTTGCCGGAATCGCAGGCGCCGAAGGTCTTTCAAACCGGCGAGACGATGGTCCTCAAACCGCAGGAGCTGCTCAGTGATCCGATTGCAGCCGCCCACGGCCTCAAGTCGGTTTGTCATTTGCCGTTGGTCATCCGCAACCGTGTGCTCGGCACCGTAAGCCTCGGGAGTGTCCGCGAAAACGCGTTCTCATCGGAGGATGTCGCGTTCCTGACTCAGGTCGCTTGCCAGGTTGCGATTGCCATCGACAATGCGCTTGCCTACAGCGAAATTTCAGAACTGAAGGACAAGCTCGCGCAGGAGAAATTGTATCTCGAGGACGAAATCCGGAGCGAATTGAATTTCGAAGAGATCGTCGGCAAGAGCGAGGCGCTGCGGCGCATTCTGAAACAGGTGGAAACCGTCGCGCCGACCAATTCGACGGTGCTGATCTACGGAGAAACCGGGACCGGCAAAGAACTGATCGCGCGGGCGCTGCACAACCTGAGCATGCGCAGATCGAATGCTTTCGTGAAACTCAATTGCGCGGCGATACCGACCGGATTGCTCGAAAGCGAGCTCTTTGGCCACGAAAAAGGGGCATTCACTGGCGCGATCGCACAGCGCATCGGGCGCTTTGAGCTGGCGAATCGAGGGACCGTGTTCCTTGATGAAATTGGCGAAGTCCCCCTCGAATTGCAGCCCAAGCTTCTTCGGGTCTTGCAGGAGCGGGAATTTGAGCGGTTGGGAAGCGCACGCACGCTGCACACCGATGCGCGACTGATCGCCGCTACCAACCGCGATCTGGCTGGCATGGTTGACGGGCAGAAGTTCCGTTCCGACCTTTACTATCGGCTAAACGTATTCCCCATCCGTGTGCCCGCGCTACGCGAGCGGCCCGAAGATATTCCCCTCCTGGTGCGTCATTTCGTGCAGCAGTTTAGCCGGCGGAGCGGCAAACACATCGACACGATTCCTTCGGAAGTGATGAGCGCGCTGACCAGATATCACTGGCCGGGAAATATTCGAGAGCTGCAAAACGTAATCGAGAGAGCGGTGATTCTTTCCCGTGGCCCAGGCCTCCAAGTGCCGATCGAAGAGCTCGAGCAACATAGCTCTGCTCCTCAAACCGCGCTGGAGAGTGGCAACAGCATGCGAGCCGTTCTCGACAACACCGAACGCCACCAGATTCTCCATGCACTTGAGCAGGCAAACTGGGTTGTCGCCGGACCGAATGGCGCGGCGGCTCGGCTCGGCATGAAGCGCTCGACTCTGCAGTCGCGCATGCAGAAACTCAGCATCCGAATTTCGCGTAGTAGCAACTAAGCGCCGGCTAACTCTCAGCTCATGCCGAAAACTCGGCACGCGCCGAACCCTCGGCACCGATAATTCAGCACTGAAACTTCCGGTATCGAGTTGTAACCCCGCTTGTTGCTGTAAAGCAACAACTTATCGACTTAGGCATGTTTTGAATCGATGGTTTGTAACATGCACACCGACTTACGAGATGAAAAAATGTTGAAGATCATAAAATCCGCCACGGTTAGCGAGCAACGGTGGACTCTTTGCGGAAAACTGGCTGGACCCTGGGTGACTGAGCTGCGATCCAACTGGGAGATGGCGCGCCCCGACTCAGAGGGCCGCAAACGCGTGGTGGATCTGCGGGAGGTGACCTTCATCGACGAGAGTGGAGAGGGACTGCTCAATCAAATGCGGGGTGAGGGCGCCGAGTTTGTCGCGAGCGGAGTGGATACCAAGGACGTTGTCGAGAATCTCACGACGGCCGGGAAACGGCCGCTGCGCAAATTTCTCGCTCATATGGGGAATGGGTGCGACCAGGCGGACGGAGGAGATGTGAAAAGGGAGAAGAAATGAAGATTCGATTCGGAAAAAAGATGCGGATTACGGCGGCGGCTGTTTTGACTTCGGTCGCGGCGTTCACGATCGCAAGTTGCACCCGAACTACATCGGCTGCCGGCGCGCCACCTCCGCCCGTGGTCGAAGTCGCCTCTGTCGAGCAGCGGGACGTGCCAATTTATCGCGAATGGATCGGCACGCTGGATGGCCTGGTGAACGCGGCCATCAGAGCGCAAGTGACGGGATATCTGCGCAGTCAGAACTACACGGAAGGCTCTTTCGTCAGGAAGGGGCAGTTACTGTTCCAGATCGATCCGCGTCCGTTCCAGGACGCGGTCGATCAGGTTCAGGGACAACTCGCACAAGCCAACGGACAGCTTGCGCAGGCGAAAGCGCAACTCATCCAGGCTCAAGCGCAGTTGACGGCCGCCGAAGCAAGCCAGCACAGAACCCAACTCGACGTAGACAAATACACCCCCCTCAACAAGCAAAAAGCCATTACACAGCAGGAAATGGACGACGCGACGCAGAACAACCTATCTGCGAAGGCGCAAGTAGAGGCGGCCAAAGCGCAAGTCGAAACCGCGAAAGCTCAGATTCAGGCCGCGAGCGCAGGAGTTGTGGCTGCCAAGGCCGCGTTGGAGACTGCACGAGTAAATCTCGGTTTTACACGGCTGACTTCGCCGATCGATGGCATTGCCGGTGTCGCGCAAATTCAAATCGGTAATCTGGTCAGCCAGACAGCTAATCCAGTTACTACTGTTTCCACATTGGATCCGATTAAGGTTAATTTCGCCGTAAGCGACCAGGAATATCTTCAGCTCAGAAGACTAGACACGCCGCTGAATCGGCTGGAACTCGAGTTGATTCTTTCCGATGGGACAGTCTATCCGCACAAGGGGAAATTTGACTTCGTGGACCGCCAGGTAACCGCGAACACGGGGGCGATCCAAATGACTGCCCTATTTCCAAATCCTGGGAATATTCTCCGCCCTGGCCAGTACGGGAAGGTTCGCGCCGAAACGGGGACAACTCCTGGAGCGCTACTCGTTCCCCAGCCCGCCGTCACGGAGCTGCAGGGCAGCTATGAAGTAGCCGTCGTCGACGACAAGAACAGGGTGAGCATTCAGCCTGTCAAGGTGGGCCGGACAGTGGGTTCGATGTGGGTGATCAGCGACGGATTGAAACGGGGCCAGCGCGTGATTGTCGAGGGCGCCCAGAAAGCTGTTGCCGGCGCGACGGTGAACCCTAAGCCCTTCAAGAACGACACGGAAAGCGTAGAGGGTAATTGAAATGTCAAAGTTCTTCATTAACCGGCCCATTGTGGCCATGGTCATTTCGATTCTGACGGTGATCGTGGGAGCTGTGAGCATCGCAACCCTGCCGATAGCTCAATTCCCGAATATCGTGCCGCCCGAGATTCAACTTCAGGCGACAGAAGTTGGCGCCGACGCGCAAACCCTGGAGCAAGCCGTCGCCACGCCCATCGAGCAGCAAGTAAATGGCGTGGACAACATGAACTACATGTATTCGCTAAACGCCACGGCCAACTCCCAAACAACGCTGATTGTGGACTTCGATGTCAAAACGGATCCGAATACGGACCTGATTCTGACTCAGTCGCGTGAGAACCTGGCTACCGGTCAGCTTCCGCCCGACGTAAACACATACGGGGTCACCGTCAGAAAATCAGTAACCGCTCCACTTATGCTGATCGCCTTATATTCTCCGAAAGGCACGCTGGATCGAAAATTTCTATCCAACTACGCCTTTATCAACCTCAACGATCCCATCGCGCGGTTGTACGGGGTGGGCCAGACGCAGGTTTTCGGCGCGGGACAGTATGCCATGCGCCTTTGGGTAAAACCGGACCAATTAGCGAAGCTGGGCATCACGGTCTCGGATATCCTCGGCGCCATCCAGGCGCAGAACACAGTGAACCCGGCAGGTCAGGTGGGCGGCGAACCAGCGTCCAAGAACCAGCAGTTCACCTATTCTTTACTTGCTCAAGGGCGCCTGAGTTCGCCGGAGCAATTCGGAAACGTGATTGTGCGTGAAGACCCGAATGGCGGCAACGTTCGTGTCAGAGACGTGGCCCGTGTCGAGCTGGGCGGTCAAGACTACAGCATTAACAGCCGCTTAAATGGCAAGCCCTCCGCCATTATCGCCGTCTACCAATTGCCTGGCTCCAATGCAGTCCAAACGGCCGAGTCAGTCCGGAAACTGATGGCTCAGATGAAACAGCGCTTTCCGAATGACATGGATTATGCCGTATCGCTTGACCAGACAGCCGCGGTTACGGAAGGCATGAGGGAGATCATCAAGACTCTTATAATCGCGATCCTGTTGGTGATTCTAGTGGTCTACCTCTTCCTGCAGGATTGGCGCGCCACATTGATCCCCATGCTGGCGGTTCCGGTCTCGCTAGTGGGTACGTTTGTTTTCTTCCCGCTATTCGGTTTCTCCATCAACACGCTTTCAATGTTCGGGCTGGTTCTGGCCATCGGTCTCGTGGTGGATGACGCCATTGTCGTCGTCGAAGGCGTGCAACGGCATATCGAGGCGGGTCTTGGTCCGAAAGATGCCGCTCGGAAAGCAATGGAAGAGCTCTCGGGTCCAGTCATTGGCATCGCCTTAGTTCTCTCGTCCGTGTTTGTGCCAACCGCTTTTATTCCAGGCATCACCGGAAGGCTCTATCAGCAATTTGCTGTTACTATCGCGATCTCGGTAGTCCTTTCGGCCTTCAACGCTCTTACGCTGAGTCCCGCGCTTTCCGCGCTGCTGCTGCGGCCAAAGAAGCAGAGCCGCGGGCTGCTACGAAGATTCTTTAACTGGTTTAATCACAACTTCGAGCGCGTCACGCATAGCTACGTCCGTCTATCTGGCGCATTGATTCACAAAAGCATCCTAGCGCTGGTGGCACTCGTTGGCTTCGGGGTTATCGGGCTGTTCTTTGCCAAGCGCGTGCCATCCAGCTTTCTTCCCGACGAAGACCAGGGCTACCTTTTCATCAACATGCAGCTTCCGAATGCGGCATCGCTGGAGCGTACGTCCGCAGCTTCAAGAGATGTCGAGAAAATCCTGGCTGCAACGCCGGGCGTGGAGTACACCACGAGCGTAGTTGGCTTCAGCTTGCTCAGCTTCGTCCGGACCAGTTACAGCGCCTTTTATTTCGTCACTCTGAAGCCCTGGGGCGAGCGCAAAAGCAAGGCGGAGCAATATCAGGAAATCAAGGCGCGCCTGAACCAGCAACTCAGCAGCCTGCCACAGGGAACTATCTTCAACTTCTCGCCGCCGGCGATTCCTGGCGTCGGCACCTCTGGCGGATTTCAGTTCGTATTGGAAGACCGCGCAGGACGCGACGTACAATTCCTTGCCAAAAACTTGGACAAGTTCGAGGCAGCCATCCGGAAGCGTCCGGAAATCGGCTTTTTCGGCACCACATTTCTTCCGAGAGTGCCGCAAAAATTTGTGGATGTGGACCGGGACAAAGTGTTGAAGCAAGGCGTGCCCATCAGCGAGGTCTACCAGACTATTCAGGCCTTCATGGGAGGGCTGTTCGTCAACTACTTCAACGCTTTCGGCCGTACCTGGCAGGTATACCTGGAGGCGGAAACGCCGTACCGGTCGAATCTGGATAGCGTCGGCCAGTTCTACGTGCGCAACAGTAGCGGCGGGATGGTGCCGCTTACGGCCTTGACCAAGTTCGAGTCGCGGGATGGTCCCGAGTTCACGATGCGCTACGACGAGTACCGGTCAGCGCAGATTATCGGCAGCGCCGCGCCCGGCTATAGCTCGGAGCAGGCAACGGCGGCTCTCGAAGACGTGTTTAAGAAAACCATGCCGAGCGAAATGGGGTACGACTACCTGGGCATGTCCTACCAGGAGCAGAAGGCGCGGGAAGGGCTCTCGTCGTCAGTCATCTTCGGATTTTCACTGGTTTTTGTCTTCCTCATTCTGGCCGCGCTCTACGAAAGCTGGACGCTGCCGTTCAGTGTGCTCTTGAGCACGCCGGTCGCGATATTCGGTGCGTTTAGCGTTCTTTGGCTGCGCCGCACACTGCTCGGCTATTTCGTGCCGGCATACATGGTGCAGATCGAAGACGACGTGTACTCGCAGATCGGGCTTGTAATGCTCATTGGTCTCGCGGCCAAGAACGCGATTCTGATCGTCGAGTTTGCCAAGGAGCAATACGAACAAGGCAAGCCTCTTGTGGATGCCGCGCTCGAAGGTGCGAGGCTCCGGTTGCGGCCTATTCTGATGACGTCTTTCGCATTCATTTTAGGGTGCGTGCCGCTCTGGACTGCGACAGGCGCCGGGTCTGTGGCCCGGCAGGTGATGGGCACCACGGTCATCGGCGGCATGCTCGCCGCAAGCGCCATCGGCATCTTCTTTATACCGGCGATCTTCTATCTGGTCGAGAAGGTTTCGTTCGCTGCACGGGCGCCAGGCGAGGCTCGCGGGATGCTACCGTCGCCCGGGCAAGGAGACTGAGATGAAAATTCGCATCATCGCTGTGTTGGCTGCTGCAGGGTGGATGACGGGCTGCGCGGTCGGGCCGAATTATCACCGGCCCACCGTGCAGGTACCGCAAACGTTTCGTGCCCCGGAGCCGCTGCCTCCTCCGCAAGCTGCCTCTTTCGCGGATCTCAAATGGTGGGAGGTTTTTAAAGATCCCGATTTGCAAGCCTTGATTAAAACCGCTCTCCAGCAGAATTACGATCTGCGCGATGCCGTGGCTCATGTCGAAGAGGCGCGGGCAAATTTGGGGATCACACGATCCAATCAATTCCCGCAAGTGAGCGCGAGCGGAGATATACAGTTCACGCGACTTTCTAGAGATGGTACGTTTGCCCTGCCCGCCTCGCTTGTACCGTCACAGAATCGCAATTGGGGCGAGGCATCGCTGAACTTACTTTCCTTCGAAGTAGACCTTTGGGGGCGCTTACGCCGCGCAACCGAAGCAGCCCGAGCGAATCTGTTGAGCGCTGAAGAGAATCGCAAAGCTGTCGTCACCACGCTGGTAAGCGATGTCGCGACTCAGTACTTCACGCTGCGCGAGCTGGACTACGAATTGAAAATCTCGCAGCAAACTCTCGCGACACGGCAGAACTCGCTGCAGCTTACTCAAGTGCGTCAGGGCGGCGGTATCGCGACGCTGCTGGACCTGAGGCAGGCCGAGCAACTCGTGGATACTGCCGCCGAAACCATCCCCACGCTTCAGCAGCAGATCGAGCAAACCGAGAACCAAATCACCCTGCTGCTTGGAAAGAATCCGGGCGAGGTGATTCGCCAGGCCAAATTTAACGAGGACCTGTTCCCACCCGACGTGCCTGCCGGCTTGCCGTCCGCGTTGCTGGAGCGGCGCCCCGATATTCGTGAGGCTGAGCAGAACCTCATCGCGGCAAATGCCAACATCGGGGTCGCTAAAGCAGCTTACTTCCCGCAATTGAGCCTGAGTGGGTTTCTCGGTGGCCAGAGCACCCAGTTATCGAGCCTCTTCACTGGACCACACAGTGCTTGGAGCTTTGTCCCACAGCTCACGCAACCGATCTTCACGGCCGGTCGCCTCCGCTCGAACGTGAGATTGGCGCAAGCGCAGCGAGACAGCGCGGTTGTTCAATATCAGAAGACGATTCAAACGGCTTTCACAGAAGTGTCGAACGCGTTGATTGCGCACCAGAGAGTGAGAGAAAGCCGCGTGCAGCAGGAAGCGCTGGTTGCGGCGCTGGAAGATCGGAAACGGCTGGCCTATTTGCGCTATAACGGCGGCGTGGATACTCAGCTCAATGCGCTCGACGCCGATCGCGATTTACTCCAGGCGCAATTGGATCTGAGGCAAATCAGGTTAAACGAGATATTGAGCGTGGTCCAGCTTTATAAGGCGCTCGGGGGAGGATGGCAGTAAGCCTCCAATGCTTCAATAGTTCCACCTATCTTGAAGCACCGCTTTCTCGTTGGTGAATGCCCGCATGGGAGCGCTGGGCACGTTATAATCTCCACCCGAGGCCCAATTTCCAATTGTTGAGACTCTCCTGCTCCCGACCGGCGCTCGTCATCGCCGTCTTCCTATCCTTGTTCGCGCGGTCCGGCTTTGCCGCGGACGCGATTGCCACCGTCCGCATCGACGCAACTCCCGGACATGAAATCAATTCTTTCGATCCCGATGCCGCCCTGGGAAGCTCCATCGACGTGCTGTCCCGCAAAGACATCGACCTACTCTACACGCCCCATATCATCCAGGAATCGCTGTCCGCGGGCTGGGGACCCATCACCTACCGGAACAATTCCGAGCTCCGCATGGCCGCCTGGCATTGGAACCCGCACGGCACCTGGAGCGACCCCGAGCACCAGAGCGGCTACTTCACCGGCAGCACTGCCCTCGGCGAACCGATCCGCTACATTCTCGAATACGCGCTTCCTCACCGCGGCTTCTCCACCAGCGGCGACACGCCCGTTCGCGGTCCCAACCTCATTTATTGGAAAAGCAATCCTTATCTCACCAGCAGGTTCACCGGCGAAAGCGACTCGCTGCATCCGCAATGGGTCGTCATGGACTTGAAAACCGAAAAGCCAGTGGACGCCGTGCACATCTCCTGGGCCAGTCCTTATGCGACCACCTACCAGGTGCAGTATTGGAAAGGCCAGGATCGGAAAGGCCAGGATCGGAAAGGCAATGACGCGCTCGATTTCGACGTCGGTCCGCAGGGCGAATGGCAGACGTTCCCCGCAGGCGACATACGAAATGCACCCGGTGGCGCGGTCACTCTCAAGCTCGGCCCCGAGCCCGTCTCAACACGTTTCCTGCGCATCTGGATGACGGCATCTTCCAACACTTGCGACCTGCACGGACCCTCCGACATCCGCAACTGCGTCGGATACGCCATCGAAGACATCCGCGCCGGCACCTTCGACCATAGCGGTGCTTTCCTCGACGCCACCCCGAAAGCACCGGGCCCGAATGCGTCCAGCCCGAATGCATCCAGCGACCAGCCCACCTACTGCTCCTCCTCCATCGACCCGTGGCACTCCGCAGCCGACGTGAACGCCACCGGCCGCGGTCAGCACACCGGCTTCGATCTGTTCTTTACCAGCGGTCTCACCAACAATCTGCCCGCCCTCATCCCCATCACTCTGCTCTACGGCACGCCCGAAGATTCCGCCGCGCAGATTGCTTACATCAGGAAGCGCGGCTACCCCATCCGCGGCGTCGAGATGGGCGAAGAACCCGATGGCAAGCACATGCTTCCCGAGGATTACGCTGCGCTCTACTTGCAATGGGCCACGGCGATTCACCGGGTCGCTCCGGAAGTGAAGCTCGGCGGCCCCATCTTCGAAGGCGTCAACCAAGACATCCGCGTCTGGCCCGATGCCCAGGGCCGCACTTCCTGGATGGGCCGCTTCGTCGCCTATCTCAAGTCGCACGACCGCCTTCACGACCTCGCCTTCGTCTCTTTCGAGCATTACCCCTTTGAGCCCTGCGACATCACCTGGCAAACACTCTATTCCGAGCCGCATCTGATGAAACACATTCTCGACGTCTGGCGAGCCGATGGAGTCCCGCACGACGTGCCGCTGATTGTCTCTGAGAGCCATCTTGCCGCCCAGCTCGCAGGCCCCATGAGCACCATCTTCGCGGCCCTATGGCTTGCCGACAACATAGGTTCCTTCTTTGAAGGCGGCGGCGCTGCCTTCTATCATTCGCCCATCCAGCCGCAGCCCGTCGAACCCAGTTGCTCCGGCTGGGCCACTTGGTCGAACTTCGTCTCCGACCGCGACTACGATATCACCGGATATACGTCTCTGTTTTTCGCCGCCCACATGATCAATCTGGAATGGGTCCAGCACCGTTCCGGCGTGCATTACATGTACCGCTCCTCGGTCGATATCAAAGACGGATCAGGCAACGACCTGGTCACGTCCTACGCTGTGCACCGGCCGGATGGAAACTGGTCCCTGATGCTGGTCAACCGCGACGAAACGCAACCGCACGTCGTACGCGTGGCCTTTCACAATTCGCAGACCAACAGCGATGCATATTTCTCCGGGCCAGTTACTCTAACCACTTTCGGAAGCGAACAGTATGTCTGGCGCGATCAGGAGAAGAACAGCCATGCAGATCCCGACAATCGGCCTGTCGGCAGCATCCTGCCTGGAGGTGGGGCAGCCACTTACACACTGCCAAAAGCTTCCATTACCGTATTGCGCGGCAGATTAATGAACTTATTGCGATAGCCGGTTATATTTCTTCAATGACCGAGTAAGTTGCTCATGCGGTAACCCAATTACCGTATGTCCGTCGATACCGGTCATGGTGTCCGCCGCAACCATCGCATTGACGATTGCTTCTTCTGTCGCCTGCGCGGTCGCTTCAAACAGCGGGTTCATCGAATCGTTGCCAAGCATGCGGATGTTACTAACTCCCTCCGTGCTCGTAATATGCTCCGCTGTCGAAAACGCCAGAAACAAATCCCCTGAGCCATTGCCCGACGTCGATCCCGTTCGCGCCAGGCCCATCGTCGCCCGCCGCGCCAGCCGCTTGAGCTGGTTCGGCAATACCGGCGCATCGGTCGCAACCAGGATAATAATCGACCCCACATCGTCTCCAACCCGCGGCATGTTTCGCGCATACGGCACGCTCTGCGGAATTTCCTTCCCCACCGGCACACCCGCGATCAACAACTGCGCTCGTCGCCCGCAATTGCACTGCACCAGCACTCCCACGGTGTATCCGCCCGCCTTCTGGTCCAATTTACGCGACGATGTCCCAATCCCGCCCTTAAATCCGTAACAGACCATTCCAGTACCGCCGCCCACCGCGCCCTCCGCAACCGCCCCGGCATGAGCACCATCGAGCGCCCGAAACACGTCGCCGTCCTTCACGTGAAAGCCGTTGATGTCGTTCAAAAATCCGTCCCACGTCTCCGCCACAATAGGCAGCGACCACTCCTGAGCCTCCGACACCTTGCCGTTACGTCGCAGCTGCCATTTAATGGTCGCGTCTCTTACCAACCCCACACTGTGCGTGTTCGTCAGCAGAATCGGCCCCTCCGCGAAACCGGATTCCTCGATCCACGCCGTGCCCGTCATCTCGCCATTCCCGTTTTGCGCAAAGTATCCAGCGAATACCGGAACCGGATCCTTTTTCCCGCGCGGCAGAATCGCCGTCACTCCGGTGCGAATCGGCCCCACTCCCACCTGCAGGGCGCCGTCCCCGGAGATCAGCGTCGTGTGCCCTACCTCAATCCCCGCCACATCCGTTATCGCGTTGAGCGGCCCCGGCGTCCCGTCAAACGGCACGTGCAAGTCTCGCGCCCGCGGCTTTGTCTGCGCCGCCAAGCTGCTGCACAGCAGAACAACCGAGGCGAGTTTATTTTGCATCCCTTTATACCTTCAAATCAAGTTTCCGAACCTGCTCTGCAATATATTCCGACGTTCGCCACCCAAGCGCCGAGATCGTCAGCGTCGGATTCTTGTCCGCGTTGCTCACAAATGGCGCCCCGTCCGTAACAAACAGGTTCTTCACATCCCACGCCTGGCAGTACTGATTCAATACCGACGTTTTCCGGTCCGCGCCCATCCTCGTCGCGCCGACTTCATGCTTGACTTGCCCGCCGTGCTCGATGCCCCAGTTACTCTCAGCACCCGAGCTGCTCGTCACAATCCCACCCATAGTTACTATCAATTCCTTGAATGTTTCCTGCATGTGTTTGGCCTGCAGTAACTCGTCCTGGCTCCATTTAAAGTGGAACCGCAAAACGGGTATGCCCCATTGGTCCACCACATTCGGATCCAGTTCGCAATAGCTGTCTTCGTTCGGAATCATTTCGCCCCGGCCGGCGAAATGCACTTCCCCGCCGTAGAGCTTCCGCAGATTTCGCTTCATCTCCACGCCATAGCCGCCCCCGAGCCATCGTTCCGCATACCCGCCCAGCGCGCCATTGCTGGGTAAATGCCGCCCGCCGCCCAGCTCAATATGGTAGCCGCGCGCGAACGGAAGCTTTCCCGCTTTCTGCTGCTGATACAGCCACCAAGGCATGTACAGATGCATGCCCCCGACCCCGTCCTCGTTGCGCGCCGGCAGGTCCTGCAGAATCGGCAGATATCCGCTCACCGCCGACCCCACCGTGTCCATCACATAACGCCCCACCAACCCCGACGAGTTCGCCAGCCCGTTCGGAAACACGCTGCTCTTCGAATTGAGCAAGATGCGCGCCGTCTCGCAGCAGCTCGCCGCCAGCACCACAATCTTCGCGCGCACCTCCACCTCCTGCCGCGTCTTCTTGTCCACGTAAGAGACGCCGCGAGCCATGCCGTCCGACCCTAGCAAAACCTCGCGCGCCATAGCATCCGTACGCACTTCCAGGTTCCCGGTCTTCATCGCCGGAAATATGTGCACCCCGGGCGAATTGAAATTCGCATTCACCCCGCACGACCGTCCGCATTCGGCGCAATAATGGCAAGCCGGCCGCCCGTTCAACGCCCGCGTAAGAATCGCCAGCCGCGACGGAATGCACGGAATCTTCAGCTTGTCCGCCGCCAGCTTGATGATGCGCTCATGGCAGCGCGGCGCGGGCGGAGGCTGAAACTTTCCGTCCGGCGCGTTCTCGATTCCCTCTGCGGACCCAAATACGCCAATCAGTTCCTCAGCCTTGTCATAGTACGGAGCCAGGTCTCCGTAGGTGATCGGCCAATCGAAGCCTTTCCCATCGCGGCTGTATGGCTTGAAATCGTACGGACCCATCCGTAACGAAATGCGCCCGTAATGATTCGTGCGCCCACCCAGCATCCGCGCCCGCCACCACATCCATTCGGAACCCGCTGCATTGGTATACGGCTCGCCAGGCACGTCCCACCCGCCCAGCAGCGTGGCATCGAAATACCCCAGCGGCATCTCCCGCGTCGCCGCCCCGCGATGCGGAGCCTGATACGGCCACTCAAACATCTTCGATTGCTTCGTGCAATCGAACCACCCTCCGGCCTCCAGCATGCAGATCTTCGCACCGGCGTTTGCGAGCACCTGCGCCGCCACCCCGCCGCCCGCTCCCGACCCCACTATGACGACATCGTACGCCTTGCTGCCTGCCATGCATTCAAATGTATACGACCAGCGCGCCCTGCTCGGTAGTGTCCTAAAGGTGCGTTGAAGCAGCGCGTTTCCCGCTGACTGCAATCTTAATTCCTTCTGTCATGGCGAAACTGAAGAAAACCAGTTGCGAAGCTCCACAGCAGAACAAATAGAGCAGTGGAGGCCCATCCGAGCCAAGAAAGATCGCGGGCGTTCTGGTCTCGGGGACCCCAAGGTGGCCATCCAAGATGAAGGAGAACTAGAACGCCGGGACCAGCAAACCAAATGAGACCGAGGGCAATGTAAACCACTCGGTAGACCACCAGCGCGGATTTTGAATGAATTGTTGGCTCGGAGCGGGGATTGTAGATGGCTCGCGCTTCCGATGCCAGCTTCTGTATACCGATAGCGTGATCGAGGTAAAAGAGTCCCATTATCGGCAGAAAAATGGGAATCACAAACAAAAGGAATCCATGGACAGGCGTGTGACTGTACGCGGCCGCCACTATAGCCGCAACACCACCCATCGTGATAGTCACGATCCCATGCTGTAGGTTTGTCCTGGTTTGAATTTCTGCGTGGCGCGAATTGTAGTATGCGACCATGATGTCCGGTACCGACTCCACAGTTCTACATCCTAACGCGTCCTGAGCAACTTAGTTGCGGCAGCAGACCCGATCTCTACCGCCGCCCAATGCCTTGTCTTGCTCCGATACCACGTTTATTCGCCGTCAAGCTGATCGGTCGCTAGGCTGGCTTCTCCAGCACCCCGGCCCGTGGTTTTCTCCGGTGTTCATGGAGTGGTTAGGGGACTACTCAAAAGCTTGGTCAAGGCGTACCTCACTTTCGTGAAGACGATTGTAGCGGAGTCGCCACAATCGTTCTAAGGCGATCAAACATTTCAGCATCAATCTGTTCTATAATCCCAGCGATGGCTCATGCTAAGCTCGATTAACTCCCCCTGGCCCAATCAGGAGTACTCGATGAGCGAAGGCGAACTGGACGTTTTTCATTTCGATGATGAGCGTCAGAGTTTTGAAGGCTTTGGCCAGACCAACGGGTCACGTTTCTGGTTCGCCAGAGATCTGATGAAGATGCTCGGTTACGAGACCTTCAGCAGCTTCGAAAACGCAATCAATAAGGCCGTTCAGGCTTGTACGACGTTGAAAATCTCGGTACTGGATAATATCGCCCAAGTTGAGCGGGAAGTGGACGGGAAATCGTGCAGGGATTATAAGCTCTCTCGGTTTGGCTGCTACTTGGTAGCGATAAATGGCGACGTAAAGAAGCCACAGGTCGCGATGGCGCAAGCCTATTTCGCGTCCATGGCTGAGGCCATTCAGGCATATCTCCAGAAGGTGGAAAATGTTGAGCGGCTTCTGATCCGGGACGAGATCTCGGAGCGCGAGGTATCGCTGAGCGGGGTAGCGAAGTCCGCGGGCGTAGTCGTTTACGCATTCTTCCAGAATGCTGGTTATCGTGGCATGTACAACATGGATCTCCGCCGCCTGAAGGATTTTAAGGGCATCGATCAGGGCAAGTGCCTTCTCGACTATATGGGGCGCGAGGAATTGGCGGCAAACCTGTTCCGCATAACGCAAACGGAAGCCAAAATTAAGAACGACCGAGTGCGTGGCCAGACGGCGCTCGAAACCACTGCCTTCAACGTCGGCCGTAAGGTGAGGGCGACCATGGAGGAGATCAGCGGGACGAGACCTGAAAGCCTGCCATTGGCCGAGGATATTAACACCGTCAAGAAGGGCCTGAAACAGGCCCAGCGAGAACTCGCAAAACTAGACAAGCCAGGGAAGGGCTAGCCCACTAATTCCGCACTCGTCCACGCATGATCCGCTATCCCGGTTTGCATTGCGGGCGTCACACGCAAACTGGAATGAATCCGGCAAAAATTGTAGTACGCGAAGTGCAGGCAGATCGCAGCCCAGTGGTTCTCCCATTTCTTGCTGAAGCCATTCGTCAGGCGGGTGAGCCTGCGAATCTGCATCCGCATGGTGAGATTCTGGCGTTCCACAATCGAGGTGCAAATGCGCGAGGGATCAGGATTGCCGATGATTGGGACCACCTCCACGGATTCAACGGTTGCCGGAGAATACCGGCCCTCCCCTTCGCTCGGAGCGCCGTACACCTTGATGAGTTGGGCATAGCTCACCAGATGGCCTAGCGTCGTTCTGATCGCGCTTACGTAGGGTTTGAACCGTCAGTCGTGATTTGAAAGCGATGGCCCGGAGCAAGCGCGTCCCGCAGCCTTTCGATAAAGACATCCGTAGTAGTCTGATTCCGTTTGCCGAGTGCGAAGTTGATGACGAGTTTCGTCTTGCGGTCAATGGCAACGAAGCAGTACGTATCCCCGAGTCCTTCATTGTTTGCTTCCTCGCTTGTCTTGTGACCCTCTTTCTTGCCGACGTAGCCCCAAGCTTCGTCACATTCAACGTCGGACGGCCTGAGATTGCGAACCTGTTTCGCCATGATCCTTTCTGCCTTCTCGCCAGCAAGAACAAGCAACCGGCAAATCGTATCGCGATGCAGCTCAGTCACGCGCTCGACCGTGCGAATGCTTGAACCTTCGATGAGCAACTTGAGAGCAAGTACGGCCTTTTCCATCGGCACCGTCATGGAACCGAGCGGCTTCTCGTGCTCTTCGGTATACGTCTTGCCGCACTCGGGGCAACGGAAGCGCTGCAGCCCGTTGCGGTGTTTGCCAAAGCGACGGCACGCGATCTCGCAATCGGAGCAGATCATCGGAGCGGCTTTCGTTTGGCTCATCATAAACGCAGTATACAACAAGCGCCTGCTGTTTTGCAAGAGAATTCGGTCATCTGAAGGCAACTCATTTCATGAACTTGGGACAAAACCGTTCTGATGAAACCGCCGTTTAGCAAACTCGATAAGGGCATCCGCAATGCCGTCCGCATACTCCACGAGAACGGAGTGGAAACGTTCGAATCGTGCCAAGGCGGAAAAGGACACGCTTTCTCCGAACCCACGGTCCGTTTCCACGGTGGCAATGCGGAGGGCTTCAGAGCATTGTCTGTCGCCCTCACGCATGGGTTAAAGGTATTCGAGCTTAGGCGTTACTACACAGTAATTGACGAACTCCCCGTAGGGCCCTACTGGGAGATGACATTCTTGCCGCAGCGGGCAAGAAAGCTTTCGTAACTACTCGCCTTTGCTGTTCAGTTTTGCGCAGTCCTTGCAGAGTGGCTTTCCACCCGTTCCGGCAAGCCGGTTATGGCGTGGAATCTCGCTACCTGGACCGCACTTTGTATTGTTGTGGTGATGGGGTTCCTTTACGGAATGCCAAGCACTCGTTTGTGGCATCTTTTTCTCCTTCTTGAATGCACACGTGTTTGGCTTCGTTCGGCCAGAATGCCAGTGATATGCTCACTGGATGCAATTGGTTCCCGAAGCCCACAGGCAATAGGGACCACACACGGGAGCGCTTTCCAGAGCGCTCTCGTGACCCCAAGCCAAAAACAAATCTGTTGATTTGTGCTTGCGTGGTGGTCCACGACAGTGGTACAAATACACATAGGGCGTCTGAATCATATGGGTCGTCCTATTTGTGGTAACTTCAAGGTTTTCCAGGCCGAGTGAAGTAACCACAAAACAGAAAAAGCGAATTGTCAGCACACCGCCTTTATGGCGGCTTTTCTGTTTCGGCCTTCTATCAACTCCTATAAGGTAGATATCCGTCGTCGCTCGCCAGCGTGGTGCTTTTAGCACTCTTCTGCTGTGGCGGGTGACAACTGCCTGCATTGTACTCCAGAAATCGAATCATTTCTTCCCAAAAATGTTTCGGGCAGCAAAAGTCCGTAGGAAACCTCAGTGGAAAAGTTGTCGAAAAAGGAGGGTGCAACGACTATCTTGAGTCGTTCCGAGGTCTTCCACCCGCCTTCGTTTTCCTCATGGCAGCGATCTTAGCGAAGTACTCCGGCCCTCTTTTCGCTGTGGCTTTGCCGCCCTTCGCCCCGAGCGCGGCGGCGTCAGGTTGCCGTTTGGCGAGATCAGCAGAGAGCGCTAGCGCTGCCGTCAGAGATTCACGGGCGCTAGCAATGGAAGGGTGGGGATCGGGGATTGTCGCGAGAACCAAGTCGGCTTGGTTTACGAGACGGTGGAGCGCTTTCAGATCGCGCCGGGTGGATGGGCCTGCCATGCTTTGAGCCTAGCACCTAACAGCAAGCGCTTGATAGGCTGAAGAAAATTCAGCAACGCACCTTTAGGACACTACGCCCTGCTCAGCTAGTGTCCCGTCCCGGTGATTGATTTAGCATTGATGCGGCGTTTGGGATCGGTGTAGGTCCAACGGATCGGTCGGGCAGAATTTGTATAAGCGCTGATGTATTTCATGAGTTTGCGGCGGAGGTCGGCAACGGAAGTGAA
>DATJUG010000107.1:0-49846 GCA_035502635.1 Bryobacteraceae bacterium | reverse complement strand
CGCGGCCCACGATCGCCAGATTGTGCTCACGGGCCAGTTTCACCAGCGTCACCACATCTTCTGTAGTGCGCGGAAAGACCACAACGTCGGGCAGCGATTTATCTACGCCGCCGTCGTATTCATATAGCTTGAGATCGCTCGGCTCCGCAAGCACTGCCGATTTGCCGATAGCCGCCGCTATTTGGGTCAGAACTCGCGCTTCAATCACAGCAGGCTTTGAACGTATTGCGTGATGTCGTCGCTGGTCCAGTCGGCGGCATTGTCGAACTTGCGCACGATACGGCCGTCTTTGATGATGTAGCTCTCGGGAAATTGAAAGGTCCCATATTCGGTCGCAATGTCGGCCTTCGGATCCCGCGCGGTTTCAAATGATACGGGAATACGATCTAAGAAGCGGCGATATTTCTGATCGCTCTTATCGACGCTGATCGCTACCACCACCACGCCCGAGTTCGCGAACCGTTTCTGGAATTCGTTCAACGACGGAATCTCCTGCACGCACGGGGAGCACCAGGTGGCCCAGAAGTTCAAGACCAGCACCTTGCCTCCGAACGACGTTGGCGTCACGGTTCGATTCTGGTCTGTGGTGATGGAAAACGCCGGTGCGGTGCCGCCCTCTTTGGCCGAGGTGTCGCGTAAGTTGAAACCGATCAGGCCGATAAAGGCCAGGGTTAAAACGGCAAGTAGCGAACGTAATGCGTTGTCGGTCTTCACGAGCAATGGACAATTCCAGTATCTAACGTGCAAGCCCTGGCATCCTACTAAATAGGATGTTTGTCACCCGTAAGACTGAGTTTTCCGCCTCTCATGTCTGCCGTATTCCCTCCTTGAGCGATGCGGAAAATTATGAGCTCTTTGGGGCTGAGGCGAACCCGAACGGACACGGGCACAATTACGTCCTCGAAGTGACTTTGGAAGGCGATCCCGATCCCGTCAGCGGCATGGTGATGGATCTGAAACAGCTCAAGGGCATCCTGGAGGACGAAGTCGTCGCTCCCATGGATCATCGCTTCCTGAACTACGAAGTTGCGCCGTTCGACCGCGTCGTTCCTACCGCCGAAAATATCGCTCGCGAGATCTGGCGCCGCCTCGATCCTCGGCTCGCCGCATCGGGCGCCAAGCTCTCGAAAGTTCGTCTTTTCGAAGGCCCCGATCTCTACGTGGATGTGACGCCGTGACCACCCTCACCCGCTTGTACCGGTTTTCGGCCTCTCATCGTTTGCACTCTGTCAGGCTCGGCGAGGATGAAAACGAGCGTATCTATGGAAAGTGCAACAACCCCTTCGGCCACGGCCATGACTATGTTCTGGAAGTAACCGCAACCGGACCGGTCGATCCGGCAACCGGCCTCGTTCTGCCGATCGGTGCGCTGGATCGGCTCGTCGAAGAGAAAGTTCTACGAGCCTTCGCGAACCGCAATCTGAACCTGGACATTCCTGCATTCGCGGAACTGGTGCCAACGAGCGAAAACGTTGCGCTCGTGATCGCCCGCCTGCTCGAGCAGCACTGGACCGATTATCTAGGCCGCACGCCCGCGCGTTTATCGCGCATACACGTGCAGGAGACAGACCGGAATGGGTTTGAAGTTCTCCTGCCTGCGCCACAGTCGCCGTCTGCAACTCATCTTGAAAACGAAAGGCTCCCTGTTCATGCCTAAAGCAAAGCTAACCTCCATCCAGTCGAAATTACCGAATGCATCCATCGCCTCGCATATGAAGGAGATCATTTCCGCATTGGGCGAAGATCCCGCGCGCGAGGGCCTCGTCCGCACGCCGGACCGCAGCGAAAAAGCTCTCCGCTATCTCACCAGCGGCTATTCGGCCGATCTGAATCAGATCGTCAACGGCGCGCTCTTCGATGTCGAATATGACGAGGTGGTGATTGTTCGCGATATCGAGTTCTTCAGCCTTTGCGAGCACCACATGCTGCCCTTCTTCGGACGCATGCATGTTGCGTATTTGCCGGACCGAAAAGTGATCGGCCTGAGCAAGATTCCGCGGATCGTCGATGTCTTCGCCCGGCGGCTGCAAATCCAGGAGCGTCTCACCCAGCAGGTGGCCCACACTCTTCAGTCGCTCGTAAACCCGCGCGGAGTGGCGGTGATCTGCGAAGCCCACCACTTCTGCATGATGATGCGTGGGGTGGAAAAGCAGCACTCGGGCGCAATCACAAGCGCGATGCTGGGCGCTTTCCGCGATAATCACGAGACGCGCAATGAGCTGCTTTCGCTGGTCAAGCAGCGATCCGGCGCGTTTTAAGAGCGGCCAATGACAAGTCGGCAGCCGGTGTGGGATAGACTGTGGAATGGAGTCCACAATGGAGACGATCCAGGTCGTTTTAGACCAGAAACTGTTACGTGCGGCAGACGCGGCAGCGCGGCGAACCAAGCAAAATCGTTCCGCACTCATTCGCGATGCGCTTCGGGCACATCTTCGAAAGCTGCACATCCGCGCCCTTGAGGATCAGGAGCGCGCTGCCTATACCCGCCAACCTGCGTCATTGGAAGAGTCCTTGATGTGGGAAGGCGAGGCTGCTTGGCCGGCCGAATAGCGCGCGGAGACGTTCGCCTTTATCAATTTCCTCATCCCGACAAAAGGCGACCGGTAGTGGTCCTCACTCGCGACAGCATCTTGCCCCACCTTTCGACTGTAACGGTCGCCCCCGTCACCTCCACTATTCGCGGCGTCGCATCCGAGGTGGTCCTGGACGAAAGCGATGGCATGAAGGCGCCGCGCGCAGTCAATCTGCACAACACAGTGACCGTTTCGCAGCAGCACCTGGGCCGACGCCTCGCTCGACTGACTTCTTCTAGAATGAGCGAGATCTGCACCGCCCTGCGCTTCTCGCTCGGTTGCGATGCGAGCGACTGATACGTGAAGCTAAAAATCTGGATCTTCGATGAACCACTTCGATGAGGGAGTGTGACCCTCCGCGATCGCTCTAACACAGAACGAAAGAGTGTCCCTTAGCGCCCTTTCAAGCGCGGCCTTCTCCGTTGCCGAAAACGGCGAAATAGTCGAATAGGGATCGGCCTGGCCAGGAGTTTGGACGAGGTGGCTGATCGTATAGGTGAACCGATCGCCCCCGTACGCTGTATCCGTCTGTTAGATCCTCACGCGAATGTTGACCCGGGGAGTCGTTTGATGCGAAATGAGTACTCCCCGACAAGTGAATTAAGTTCAAAAATATTCTCGTTCTGAACTATCGCTGGATCAATCAAGGTTGCTACTCCGAACGCGATTATCTCATCTCGCACCATCCGAGCTCTACATTCCCTCCCGCATGCTAGCATCGGGTCATGAGTGACCAGAGCCGTCTATTCCAGGCGGGTCCGGATCCCTTCGGACGCATGTGGCGAGTCCAGTTTCGCTGGCTGCAAACGGCGATCTCGATCCGGCATGCCGATACCGTCGACGTGAAATTTTGGGTGTCGACCGGCGACGGTGAGCCGGAAGAAAAAGTGATCGCTTTGCCGCAGGCGGATCTGCTGAAGCTCACTCAAAACGGCCGTACCCTCACCGACCCGCTTTGCATGCGGCTCGCGGCGGCGCATCTCAGGCAGATGATCGAAACCTCCGAGGATTTCGACAAGACTCTCGTCACCCTCAGGCCCGAACAGTTGACCGCGCATTACCAGCAAGTGCACCGTGAAACAGTTCCCGAGTCCCGATGATCCATTCGGGCGTATAGTCTCCGCCCCGCGTGCTATCCATAGGATTTGCACCCCGACTCTTGGCCTGTAATCGCTAACTGCAGAAAAGGAATAGTTTATGGTTAGTTGTCCCAAATGTGACGCCCCTATCGATGTGGAAGAGGAAGAACTCGACGAGGGTGACGTTCTCTCTTGCGATGAGTGTGGAGCTTCCTTGACAGTCGCCAGCGTCAACCCCGTTGAGCTTGAATCGGAAGATCAGGCAGACGAAGACGAGGAAGACTTCGACTACGACGAGGACGAAGCGGACGAAGAGGAGGAAGACGAGGAAGAAGAGGAAGAAAGCTGGCATTGACGCCGGACCTCGCGAGCCAAAGCGAGCCACTTGCTCCCCAGGTGCGCGCCGTGAGACTTTTATTGGCAGCCGCTGTTCTGTGCGCGTTCGTCCCGACCTTACCAGCGCAGGTGCAAGCCCCTGTGATCGGCCAAGCGGGAACAGCCCGTACGCGCGCTATCGAAGGAATCGTTTTTAGCTCTGCGGGCGCGCCCGTTCCGGGAGCAATCGTGCTGCTAAAGGACGCCAAGACCCTTCAAGTGCGTTCCTTCATTGCGCAGCAGGACGGCAAATATCATTTTTATGGGCTCAGCACGGACGTAAACTGGCAGCTCCGCGCGGAAGCCGATGGGATGACCAGCAAGACCAAGACAGTAAGCGTGTTCGACAGTCATAGCAAGGTCCTGCTCAACCTCAAGCTGGACAAAAAGAAGAGGAAGGCGTGAGCGCTCCAAGTGTCAGGCCCGCATGCTAAGTCACAGCGAAATTCTGCGCCGAATCAACCAGGTCGCCGTCGTTCCCATTGTCCGGACACCAACTGCCGAAACCGCCCTCGCCGCAGTGGAAGCTCTAATCGAAGGCGGCTTGGAGTGCGTCGAAATCACCATGACGGTGGAGAACGCTCTTCATGCCATAGAAGCCGTTGCCGACCGCCACGGCGATCGCGTGCTGCTGGGCGCCGGCACAGTTCTCGACCCCGAAACTGCGCGCGCCTGCATGCTTGCCGGGGCGCAGTTCTTTGTGATGCCCACTTTCAACACGAAAACTGTCGAAATGGCTCGCCGTTACAGCCGGCCGGCTTTTCCCGGCGCGCTAACGCCAACTGAGATCCTGACCGCCTGGGAAGCTGGGGCTGATGCGATCAAGGTTTTCCCATGTAGCGCCCTGGGCGGAGCAAGATACATTAAAGCTCTGAAAGCGCCATTTCCGCATATCGAGCTTTTTCCCACTGGTGGTGTAAATCTGGAGACGCTTTCTGAATTCTTAGCGGCAGGTTCCTTCGCGGTGGGCGTTGGCAGCGAACTCGTCGATACCAAAGCCGTAGCCGCAGGGCATTACCACGTGATCACTGAGCGGGCTCGCCGGTTCCGCGAAGCCGTGGCTGCGGCACAGAGCAAGCGGACAGCACCGTAGAAACCGCTCAGTAGCGCGGTACCTGAGAATCGATTTCGCGACTCCACTGATCGATGCCGCCAGCCACGCTAAAGCAGTTTTCGATGCCGTGCTCCCGTAACCACGCCACCACCTGGAGGCTACGCACGCCGTGATGGCACAGAACGATTAAATCGCGTTCGTCCGCCAACCTTTCCAGTTGCTGGAGTTCGGCCGGAACTGATTGCATAGGAATGAGTTGTGCGCCATTGATGTGAGCCAGCGCAAACTCCTCCGGCTCCCGGACATCAATCAGGGCAGCGGCATTCGTACCGGTAAGGCGCGATTTCGCCTGGGCCGCGCTCACTTCTAAGGTATGGGACATCACCAAGTGCTCTCCCCGCTTGAGTCATTCGGGCTATGCCGTTTCACGTTAGCCGTCTTACTCCGGGGCATAGTAGTACTGGGAACATCTACAGTACCCTTTCGTCGCAGAACTTGGTAATGCGTGCAATACTGAATCACTAAGAAAGCATACCTTAATGGCGCAGTCCGGCGACCCGATCGCCCGCTACCACAAGCTCCTGGATCAGGACAGCTATCGCGATCTAGCCTGGGCGGACACGCTTCAGGAGCGCATGCGACAGCAGCAGCTCACCGAAGCGGGCCGATTGCTGGCGCCCGTCTTGCGCCCCGAGTTTATCTCCGCCCGTCAATTGGAGTCGCTCTGCCGGGCCGCCGAGCACCTTGCCTCCATCCTCGATCAGCTCGAAGCGGTAATGCTCGATTGCCCTTCGCTGCTGAGCCGCCTGCAAATGCTTCCCGCGGAAAAGATGCTGGCCGCTGTGCCCCGCTGCTACTCGCGGCTCAGCGTCGCTTCGCGCATAGATGCCAACGTGGAAAACGGATCGCTCAGCCTGCGGGGCTTTGACGCCTCGAAGTCCACCGGTTTCGCCCACTCGGAGCCGCTGTCGGATCTGTTCCTGGATCTCCGCATAGTGAAGGATTTCAAGCGTGGCCGCTACAAAGTCTCGAAGATCGGGGGCGCAAAGCACCTGCTCGCCGCCATGCTCCAGGCATGGAAGGAGTTCGGTGGCCGCCACGCTCCCCAGATCGCCATTCTGGAGGTCGCCCAGCCATTCGGGTCCAATGGCGCCGAAGGGCGCTTGCTCGCTGAGCTGTTCCAGCGGGCCGGTGCCCGTGCCCGTGTGGTTTCACCGGAACAGCTCGACTACCGCCACGGCAAACTCTGCGCGGGCGACTTCCAAATCGACATCGTGTTCCGCCGGGTTCTCACCCGCGAGCTGCTGGTTCATTGCGATCTGTCGCATCCGTTCCTGCTCGCTTATCGCGATCGCGCGGTGTGCGTGGTGAATGATTTCCGTTCGGAACTGGCGCAGCGCCGGGTGCTGTTTGAGCTCCTTACAGATGAAGCCGTCACGGCGCGTCTTCCAGTCGCCGACCGCAAACTCATCCGCACCTTCGTCCCCTGGACCCGGCTCGTGACCCAGAGGAAGACCAAATACAAGGACCAGGACGTCGATCTGCCTGAGTTTATCCGGCGCAGCCGGGAGCAACTGGTCCTCCGTCCCAACGACCATGAATGTGACCAGCGGGTGTTTGTGGGGGCGGAGATGACCTTGCCTGCCTGGGATCGAGCCCTCCGACTTGCACTGCGTACGCCTTATGTGGTTCAGGAGCGCTTCTCTTGTGGGCGCCAGATTTTCCCCATCTACCAATACGGCGAGTTACAGATGAAAGAGACCGAGGTCTCCGTTCATCCTCACGTCTTGAACGGTAAAGTACAGGGCGTCTCGGCGGCCCTGGCGACCTCTTCCGGCGGCTGCTCCACGCCGTTGGCGATCGCGCCCGTCCTGCTGCTCGAGCCGATCTGATTTAATAAAGCCCAAGGGTCCCGTCATGACGGACAACGTAATTGCCGCCATCATCAACTAAAAACCTCCTCCGCGCCCTTCGGCAATCCCTCCGCACTCACGCCGATCCCGCCAAAGCGCCGATCATGCAGACCTACATGAAATCCGAAATGCCATACCTGGGCATTCAGACGCCCGAGCATCGCCGGATTTGCCGAGCCGTCTTTCGTGCGCATCGGCTGGATTCTTTCGAATCGTGGCGCGATACAGTAATGACCCTCTGGCGCGAAGCCCGCTATCGCGAAGAACGTTACGCCGCCATCGCGCTCGCCGGACACTCGTCCTATCGAGATTTTCGGACGCTTCGTACTTTGCCCTTATATAAGGAAATGATTACCACCGGCGCTTGGTGGGATTACGTCGATGCTATCGCCACTCGCCAGCTAGGCGACATCCTGCGCAAATCGCCGAAGCAAATGTCGGCGATCCTCCGCAAATGGGCCACTGATGACAATATCTGGCTGCGCCGCAGCGCCATTCTCGCCCAACTCAACTTCAAATCTGAAACCGACCTCACGCTCCTCTACGACTGCTTCCGCCCTTCCCTTCAACGCCCCGAATTCTTTCTGCGAAAAGCGATCGGCTGGGCCCTCCGCCAGTATGCCCGGACAAATCCCCAGGCCGTTGCCCAGTACGTCCAGAACTATCGTGCGCAACTCAGCACGCTCACCATCCGAGAAGCTCTGAAACATCTGTCCCAGTAGGAGATAATGGAAGAGTGAACCGCTTTGTATAGCGATGTCCACAGCGATTCCCACAATATATTGTGTTCGCCACCGAGAATCTCTATTGACGACACACACAAATAGGTGTTGAATGATCTTGCTGGCTTCTGCCAGCATCCCCATTAGAAAGGCTCATCCGCATGGGACAGCTCAGTGTCAATTTAGCCGTGAAAGTGAAGGAGTTGCATCGCTCGCTGAAGAAAGAGGAACGGACCGGCGTGTCCTTCCCGCGCTTCTTCACAGCCAAACTGGAGGAGGGCGCTACTCCCTACGACCAGATCGCGTGGGAATCGCGCACCGCCACTATCGGCAATGACCTGGGCTCGGTGATCTTCGAGCAGCGTGATGTCGAGGTGCCCGCAGACTGGTCGCAGACCGCCACCAATATCGTCGCCAGCAAGTATTTTCATGGCCGCATGGGCTCCCCCGAGCGCGAGACCAGCGTCGCGCAGCTCGTCCATCGCGTGGTGGACAGCATCGCGGATTGGGGCTTCGCCGGCAACTACTTCAAAACCCGTGAAGATTGCGAAAACTTTCGTCACGAGCTCGCCCATCTCATGCTCACCCAGAAGGCCTGCTTCAACTCGCCCGTCTGGTTCAACGTCGGCGTGCGCGAGTCGCGCGGCTACGGCTTCTATTTCGATGAATCCGAGCAGGTGGTCCGCAAACTGCTCCCCGGCGAGAACCACCCGCAGTGCTCGGCCTGCTTCATCAACTCGGTCGGCGACACGCTCGAATCCATCCTGGATCTGGCGAAGACCGAAGGCATGCTCTTCAAATGGGGCTCAGGCACGGGCACGAATCTTTCGGCCATCCGTGAAGAAAATGCGCATCTGTGGGGCGGCGGCCGTGCTTCCGGCCCACTCAGCTTCATGAAAGGCTTCGATGCGTTCGCCGGCGTCATTAAGTCCGGCGGCAAGACGCGACGCGCGGCCAAGATGGTGATTCTCAACTCCGACCATCCCGATGTGGAAGCTTTCATCTGGTGCAAGGCCAAAGAAGAGAAGAAGGCGCACACGCTGATCGATGCCGGCTATGATTCATCGCTCGATGGCGACGCCTACAGCTCGGTCTTTTTCCAAAACGCCAATAACTCGGTGCGCGCCACCGACGAGTTCATGCAAGCCGTCATAGACGATTCCGATTGGTGGACCCGCAGCGTGGTCGGCGGCCAGCGCGTCAAACGCTACAAGGCCCGGGAGCTGATGCAGCAAATCGCCGAAGCGACCCATCAGTGCGGCGACCCTGGCATGCAGTTCGACACCACCATCAATCGCTGGCACACCTCGAAGAAGACAGCGCGCATCAACGCTTCGAATCCCTGCTCCGAATATATGTTTCTCGACGATTCGGCCTGCAACTTGGCCTCGCTGAATCTTATGAAGTTCGTCGGCCCCGACGGCAACTTCGATGTGGAAGCCTTCCGCCAAGCGGTCGATACCGTAACTCTCGCGCAAGAGATCATCGTCGACAATGCCAGCTATCCGACCGAAAAGATCGCCAAAAACTCTCACGATTTCCGGCCGCTCGGCCTGGGCTTTGCCAACCTGGGCGCGCTGCTGATGTCGCTCGGTATCCCGTACGATAGCGATCGCGGCCGCGACTTCGCCGGCGCCATCACCGCCATCATGTGCGGCCAGGCCTATCTCACCAGCGCGCGTATTGCCGAAGCGGTCGGCCCGTGCCCTGGTTACCCGGAAAACGAAGATACATTTCTCGATGTCATCCGCATGCACTGGAACGCGGTGAACGGCATCGATAGCAAACGCGTCCCATCCGAAATGTTTAAAGCTGCCGAAACCTGCTGGCGTCAGGCTTACGAACTCGGCGCGCGCACCGGCTATCGCAACGCCCAGACGACCGTGATTGCGCCCACCGGCACCATCGGTTTCATGATGGATTGCGATACCACCGGCATCGAGCCTGACCTCGCGCTGGTCAAGTACAAGAAGCTCGTCGGTGGCGGCGTTATCAAGATCGTCAACAACACCGTTCCGCAGTCGCTCATCAAGCTCGGCTACACTCCCGAGCAGACCGAGCAGATCGTCACCCACATCGATTCCACCGGCACCATCGAGGGCGCGCCCGAGCTCGATCCCGAGCACCTGCCCGTCTTCGACTGCAGCTTCCGCCCGCAGAACGGCACGCGCTCGATTCAATACATGGGCCACATCCGCATGATGGCGGCCGTTCAGCCCTTCATCTCCGGCGCCATTTCGAAGACCATCAACATGCCCGAAGAATGCACGGCGGAAGATATCATGGAGGCGTATCTCGAGAGCTGGAAACTCGGTCTCAAGGCGGTGGCTATTTATCGCGACGGCTCCAAGCGCGTTCAGCCGTTGAGTTCCGGAACCGGCAAGGGCGAGAAGAAAGCCACGCCGGGCCTGCCCGCGGCCCAGCAGCCTCAGACTGTGGAGAAAATCGTCTACCGGCCGGTCCGCCGCAAGCTTCCGGACGAGCGCGCCTCAGTTACGCACAAGTTTTCGATCGGCGGCCACGAAGGCTATATCACGGTCGGCCTTTACGAAGACGGGGCGCCGGGCGAAGTCTTCATCAGCATGGCGAAGGAAGGCTCCACCATCTCCGGCCTCATGGACACGCTCGCCACTTCCATCAGCTACGGCCTGCAATACGGCGTGCCCTTGAAGTTCTTCGTCGACAAGTTCAGCCACGTGCGCTTCGAGCCGAGCGGCTGGACCGGCAACCCGCAAGTGCCTTACGCCAAGTCGATCATCGACTACATCTTCCGCTGGCTCGGCGCGCGCTTTCTAGGAATTACCGAATCGGTGGAAGCGGGCGATGCGGTCAAGCTCCGCCCCACCGAGCCGGAGCCGCAGCAGGCGCTACCCTTCGACGCCAATCTCATCAGCGACGCGCCGCTGTGCTCCGAATGCGGCAGCATCATGACCCGCAACGGGTCATGTTACAAGTGCGAAAACTGCGGCGGCACCAGTGGGTGTAGTTAGCGACTCCCAGAAGGAAGCTATGAGTTACAGAAATAAGACGTACGTGATCTTTGATGGCGATCACGATATCTATGCCTATGGGTTCATGCGTGGGTGGAAGTCTCTCGACCACCTGGAGTTCGATTTTCACGACGCGCATGACTTGGGTGTACAGTTAACGGACCGCGCGTCAGAAGAAACAGTTAAGCGGTGTCTACGCCAGCGATTCTCGTCGGCCAAGCAGGCGATCGTGCTGATCGGGCCGAACACTCGGAATCTATATCGATTCGTCAGATGGGAGATTGAGGTCGCGCTCGACTTAAGTTTACCGATAATAGCTGTGAATCTAAACCAAAGGTCTGGCTACGATGCCAATCTCTGCCCGCCGATCCTGAGGAACGTATGCGCGATTCACGTTCCGTTTAAGATGAAAGCGATAAAACTCGCAATGAATAACTTTCCCGCTCAGCACGCACAACAGGCCCGTCTGATAAAGGGGCCGATACAGTACTCCGCCGAACAATATAGAAATGTAGGCATTCCAATCGACCAGCGCGGGTACGCCCAGTAACACGTCTTGAATAGTGGGCTGCACAGGAATACCTTAGGCTCTCGACTGTAGCAATGTAATCTTCGATCCGAATCGATTCACATCCAAGATATGCGAGAGGTAATCCTCAACACTCCGAGGATCAGTCATAAGGCGCGGCTCGCCGCAACACAGCCTTCGCCGAACGCGTAGACGATTACGTTAGTGTCGATGAACGGCCTACCGCCGGTTCTTCACGATCAAAGGTAAAGCCCGGCGGGAGCGGCCGCGCCAACCGGCGAATCGTCTCCATCGCCTTTTCCCGGCTGCGATCAAGCTTCACATCGAAATTGCGCTGCCCCGCGATCCGGATCTCGATCTCATCGCCTTCCTTGAGCTTCAGCGCCTTGACTATGGCCGCGGGAAGCCGAACGGCCAGGCTGTTTCCCCACTTTGATACCTGCATAGATATCCCCGTAATATTGTATATCCAGCGGCGCCCGTTCGGCGGCCGATTATTCCGCAGAAAACAAATTGCTCTCAACAGCCAATCCATCGTGTACCCGCGCTCCCTCGGAAACGCCCATTCGACCAGACCCCTTACACGTTTGTCTGCCGTCAAGCGGATCGGTCGCAAGGCTGGCTTTTCCAGCACCCCGGCCCGTGGTTACCTCCGATAAAAGCGGGCGAGGCTGCTGAGATGCGGAAGTTGGGGTCGTCGATGTTGAATTTGCTCATTGTAATTCCCGTCCTTCCATGGGTGTCATATTGTAGCTATCGGTCGGACCCAGAATCGGCTCGGGCATGTAATTATCGTTGACCTCAATCGAGCCATCGGCACGCACTACGAGGTATTTACCTTTCATTACTGTGTAAGTCTGCCCCGCCACGCTCGTGAATCGGGCTTCGCCATTGAACACCGTGAGATAAAATTCCTTACCGCCCTTTATATCTTCAGCGTTCATGAATTCTATATCCGTGCCGCGGGTGGTCATGATGCCGCATCCAGGCACTTTCCGGCATTCAATATGCAGGGCGTGGAGACCGAGAGCATTGGAAAGTTTGCTGTCCACGATACGGATGATCCCATCGAATTTGTTGAGTATCATGGACGAACTCATGGTGTTGGGATCGTAAGTAAAGTTCGAGAACTGAACCTTACCTTCAATTGAAATGTCGTGGTGATTATCCGGCATTGTAAAGCGCACGGCTGTATGTTTCGCGGTGCGAAATTCCACTCCATGCATGACGTGCACTAGACGCATCTGGCTCATGTCGAAAGACTGTCCGTTTTGATCCAACACCGAGAAACTGCCGCCAGATGAATAACGGAAATTACGAAGGGTCCAATCCGCGCCATTCATAGGTTTGAGAGGAACGTATGGGTATGAATCATGCGACATGTTCGGATTTCCGACGCAGGCTTTGCTGTCCATACCCGTCCACGCAGGCGGTCGTGGGCAAATACGGCCATGCCGAAATTGGAGGTTCCATTGCGACCATTCAATGGCGCGACGATCCGCATCTGGAAGGTCCTTGATTTGTAGGGTTTGCCTGAACACCCCCCAAGCAATCTTGTCGTACTTCCATTGCTCAGCTTTACCGACTGATGGGTCCTTCCCGATCATGCTGGCGCAAACAGCAATGTTGTTTCGCCACTGCCAAACGTCCGTCTGCATATCGAGGGCACGACTCCACAGTTGGATCGCCTGCTTACATTCATTGTGGTGTGGGGGCGTGTCCCTTTGCAAAAGATCGTACGCTTGATCGCCGAGATCATACGCCTTTTTACGGCGCTTCGCTACTTGCTCCTCAGCTTTTCTCTCTCGATGCTGTGCATCAACTTAAGCATTATATTCCGCACGTTGGCGATCTCTTTCTTGAGCTTCACGATGACGTTCTGCACGGCAATCCGCATCACAGCTTTCAGAATCGGGATGACGTTCGATATGGCAGTCTACACCAAGCTGTTCACATGCATCCTGTGCATAAGAAAAAGGCAACCAAATGAGCAGCAACCCGGCTAATCTGAGAAAGTTACGCATTTTTTTCACCAGTCTAACTATCACCCAATCCAAAATGCTATAGTCCGGGCGACTTAGTTAGTACGGGTGAGTTTATGCGGCCTCAAAACCGCATCCGGCAGATCACCCCGCAAACCCCGTCCCGGCGTCACACACCTGCACTCTATTTTCCCTTCCCTTTCAATCACTTACGGCCACCCTCCTCCCCAACTTTCCCACCTGCACCCCACAATGGCCGCGTATGGCAACTCCTGCGCAAGTCGCCGCCAATCAGGCGAATTCTCAAAAATCCACCGGCCCGAAGTCGCCGGAGGGGAAGGCTCGTTCCAGCCGCAACTCCTTCAAGCACGGTCTCTATTCCAAAGACCTCGTGCTCCCCAACGAAGATCCAGCCGAGCTCGATCAACTCCGCGCCTCTCTCCGCGCCGAGCATCAACCCGCTAACACCACCGAAGACATGCTGGTCAACGATCTGGCCGAAAACTTCTGGCGTCTGCGCCGCATGCGCGAATTTGAAACCCGTGCCATGCTCCCGGAAAACATCGTCGACTGGCACCAAACCGGCCTCCTCGCCGTCGTGCAGCGCACCATGGCCTCCGCCGAGCGTGGTTTCCACAAAACTCTGACCGCTCTGCGCCGCCTGCAGAAGGACCGTGGCTTCGTTCCCCAACAATCGCAGTCACCCGAAGGCGATCAGGAACCCGTCACGGAAAAACTTGGCTTCGTTCCCGATCTCTCCGATGTTGCTGCTCGCGAACTCGCCGCATTGCGCGAAGAAATGCGTCCGTTTCGCGACGAATCGGGCTCGATCAATCGTGAAAACTTCCATGCCTTCTCCGAGCACATGAAGAAAAAGTGTCTGGCGCAGCTCGATCGGCTCCCGAAGGCCGCCTGATCGCAGCGTATTGCCCGTTGTGCGCGATGGGTCGATGTTCTTTGACAACCGAATAGACCCCTCGCCCTCGGCGCACCCGAAGTGTGTGCCGCCGGCCCCGTTTCCGGCCTCTCGTGCGCTCTGGAATATGTCCAACCGGTCTTAGTACGGCTTACACCTTTCTAAACCGGCATCTACGCACTTACACTGGGCACAGATCGGAGGAACATTTGAAAAAAGGTTTCAGTTTTTTTGCATTGACTATAGCTTGTGCGTTGCCTTCTCTCGGGGCCAGCACTTATGCAGGTTCTGACACGGCCTGTTTCTACGGAATTACAGATAGCAGTTGTACGCTAACCAGTTCCAAATCGAGCATTGGCATAGGCACGGGCGGTCCGCTTCTGGCCTATACGCCGGGCAGTTTTACGGCACCCGCCACCGGCGGCGTCATCGATCTCGGAACGTTCAACGTCAATCGTGAGCTGGGCGCTATCGAGGCAGGCACGTTTGACATCGATGTTACGTTCACCGCTCCCCTTGGCGCCGGCGGCGAGACCTACTCGGCTACTACGCTCGGCGCCGTTGTTCTCGGCTTCGGCGGCGTGGAGATCACCTTTGACGACCCCACGACGCAGGTTTATACATACCCCGGCGGCAGCTTCGAGCTTTCGCTCCCCAGCTCCACAATCCTGATTGGCGCAGGGGATTCGCAAGATCTCTGCGCGACCATTACGCCCTTGGCAGCACCTGAGCCCGCATCTGCCGCTGTGGTGGGTGGTGCTCTTGCGCTGCTCGCTTTGATCCGCCCGCGCTCTCGCAGGCCGGCGCAGATCAAGGAGTCGTAAATCCCCTCGCAGTTTCAGCGCTTAATCGCCGCGCTCACTCACTTGCCGGGGTGTGCGCGGCTCCTCCCAAATATTTGTTGATTAGAGCCGAACGCACGCTACTGTGGCGCCTCGGCCTCTGCGTCTTCCTGCTTCGCAGGTTGCAAGCGCATCTGCTGGTAGATCTCGCTGAGCCGGCTTTTCATCTTCTTGAGCTTCTCGAACTCGGCTAATTCGCGGCGTGAATCTTCAGCGCGGCCCAGCTCCCGATAGACTACGCCCAGGCGGTAATGCGTCGCCGGGTCAAACGGTTCCAGTTGCGCGGCCCGCTCCAAAAGAGGCTCGGCTTTCTGCGGCTCATGCATCGACATCAGAATCTTCGCCATCCCAAGATTGGCGCCTGGATCGTCGGGCTGCATCTCCAGCGCGCGTGCATAGTACGCAGCCGCCGCTTTGGAATCGGAACGCCGCATCGCGATATCGCCTAACCTGCACTCCGATTTCTCATCGAAGGGATTCTCGGCAAGCGCCGCTTTGTACTCCTTTTCCGCCTCGGCCTGTGCGGCGGTGGAAGACTGCGTGTACAGCATTTCCGCAAGCTCATAGTGAAGATCTGCCCGTTGCGGATCTGTCTTCAGCGCTGCCCGGTAATTTGCAATCGCCGCTTCATCCTTTGCCTGCCTCGCCAGTTCGTGAGCCATAAGCTGGTGCATGCGTCCGGAATCTGGGGCTACCATGGCAAGGCTCAGCATCGTCTCGTCCGACAACTCTGAATAGATTCGGTGCGCCGCATATAGGATGTCCACATTGGTGGGCTCCAGGCGCCTAAGTACGTTCACCACTTCCGCTGCCTTGTCCAAATTGCGCTGCGCATAATCGACTTCCACCAGCTCCAACCCGGCCTCCACACGAAGCTTCTGCTCCTCGAGGTGAGGGAAGGCCTTTTCTAGATCGGCCTGCGCCTTGGCATTATCGCCGATCCGTTTCTCGCTCATTCCCAGCAGTGCCTCGATTTTCCATAAACTGGGATCGGCGGCAAGCGCCGCACCTAAGTCGGACGCCGCCTTCGCGTACTGGGCTTGGAAATACTCGAGCACGCCCACATTCCCGCGTGCGTCTAAGTTCGCCGGATCAATCGCTAAAATAGCTTGAAATTCATTGATCGCCAGATCAGGCCGCTTCTCCGCAAGATACTGCTGCGCTTGCCGCAAATGCGACTGGATCTGGTCCTGTTGGTCGCCGGCGGCGCGCACCACCGTGCACGCCGCGAAGGCGCAAATCATCGCCGCTCGGGTCATGCGGCCAGTGTACGGAATGTGAAGCGACGCTCTCGCCTTCAGAATGAAATTCGCGCGCCGAGCTGAATGATGCGCGATCCAAAGCTAGGGTTGGTGGAATTGTAGTTACCCGTCGTTCCGGTAATTATCCCTGCGCCGCTAGTTCCGACACTGGTATTCGGTAAATCGAAATTCGGATGATTGAGCGCGTTCTGAGCGTCAAAACGGATCTGCAGATTTCCGGTTTCATGCGGAAGCGGGAATCTGAAGTTCTTGCCTAGCGATAGATCCACGTCCTCGATTCCAGGGCCCTGAAGAATGTTGCGGCCGGCCGTTCCGAATGTGCCAGGCGGCGGGACAGCCCAAGCGGGATTCGTACAGCCCACCGGGAAAGTGGTGCCATCGGGGAGTACCGTGCAGGTATTGAACCAACCATTTACTGAAGGATTGGCTATATGGGGATTGCCAATAAGATTTGGGTACCAATTGCCGGATAAGGCTCCGCTTTCATTAGCCGTTCCGACTTGAGGGGTGAACGGCAAACCGGATTCGAGAACAAATGTGGCTCCAAGCTGCCAACCGCCCAGGACCGCGTCGACAAAGCCGTTATTGTTTAAGAACGCTCTTCCTTTGCCAAACGGCAGGTCGTAAACCAGATTGCCCTTCAACATTTGAGGTATGTCGAAGTTCGAGAGCCCGTAATTCAGGCTTGGGTTGTATGCGTCCTGCCATAACTGGCCTCCATCGCGGCTGCCCCAGCCGGAGGAATCCTGATCGTCCAGCATCTTCGACCAGGTGTAATTAACGTTGAATTGAACCCCGTGGCTGAAACGTTTTGTGAGGCTGAGTTGTAGAGCATCGTAATTCGAGATGCCGTCGTACGCATTACCGCCGATGGTAGTGTATTGCGGGAATGGGCGCAGATTCTGAGCATTAGAAGAATTGGCGACGCTTTGCATGAGTAAGCTAGGGGGCACCTGATTGGGATCGTTAGGGAAGGACAAATTCGTTCCATGGTTGCCCACGTAGGCAGCCTGAGCCATCATGCCGCCACCCATTTGGTGTTCAATGCTGAACGACCACTGATAAGTTCTCAATATTGGAGTGTTTCGCGGATAATACGGCGGACCTTGACCATTGAAGGAAGCTGGATCCGTGTTGGGGCCGTATATGTAGCCTAAATTGGCATAACTAGCTTGCGAGAGCACGAAGACTGGATGGATCTGGTCGTTCGAAGTCAGACTTCCATGGCTTTGGGTACCCAACCCTTCGGCGCCGCCGGCATAGGTATCGAGGCTCCAAGGGCCATCGTAGATACCGAAGCCTCCGCGGAAAACCCAATTATTTCTGGGGGACCAGGCAAAACCGACGCGAGGAAGGAAGATGTCGTAAATCGTGTTTTCCAGGTTCGTGCGATTGTCCTGACCACCGAACCACATGGAACCAGGGGTGTTTGTCACGGGATTGATTAAAGTTGGATCGAAATCGCCGATGCGATTATCGATTTCGTGCCAGCCTTGCTGGATCTGGTAGCGCAAGCCCAGATTGAGGGTTAGATTGGGAGTAACTTTGAAATCATCCTGAATGAAAAATTGAGGGACTTTCTCGCGGAAGCCTACGATCGGCGTATTGCTGGCGTTCCACTGTTGTACTTGCCCTAGCAGAAAATCCGCATAACCGAGGCCGCCCGATCCGTTTGGCGCGTTCTGCGTGAACACACCACTAAACGTAAAGTTCCCCGCATTAATGTTGCCCCACGGCGTGGAGTTGTCCTGATAAGCGAGAATTTCTCCGCCGAACTTGAGAATGTGCCGGCCGCGAATCAAAGTGACGACGTCGGAAGTATCGAATCCATTTTCGACATAGATGGCGTTGGTGGCCGGCCCGATCCCGCTAATCCCAGGCGTTTCATTGATAGTGAGAGTGGGGGGCAGGTTAGCCTCGGCATAGGCCCAGCCCAGATTTTGAGGATAGTTCTTGTTGAGGCTGAGCGGTTCGAACCAGTTGCCCTGACGCGTGAAACCAACGCGGAGTTCATTGACGGTGTTGGGACTGAACGTGTACACATCGGAAACCTGTGCGTTGTAGCGGTCTACGTCGCCGGATTGGTTACCAATGGGTTCCGCGGCCGGATATTGAGCAGGATTGTCGCTCTGGGTGATCGAGAAAGTGATCCGGTGCTTGTCGGAAACGTTGTAATCCAGGCGACCGAACCATTTCAGGAATGGACTTACATCTTCGATGGTCTGGTTCCAGTTGTTGGAATAGCCCGGTAGGGTGGGAGCAGGAAACAGGGACTGAAATTTCAGCGCGAGCGGGTCAAGCATGGAAGCCGGAATGGTGTTATTGGGGAAAGGAATGCGGCCTCCGCCTGGGCCTTGGCCGAGCGTGTTCGGCTCATAAATGGTCTCCGGAAACTCCGCCCGGTTCGAGAAGTTTCCGGCCCGCATGTCGGCCGTTGGGAACGTACTGATTTGGTCGTAGGACGAGTTGTTGATGGTCTTGTCGATGTTGAAGAAGAAGAAAAATTTGTTCTTGAGGATCGGGCCACCGACCGTACCTCCGAAATTGTCGAATCGCTGAAACGGGACGGTGGCGGAGAAGAAATTCCGGGCGTTCAGGAAGTCGTTCTGAAAATATTCATAGGCTGAGCCGTGCCATTCATTGGTTCCGCCCTTGCTGATCTGGTTGAAGACCGCCCCTCCGACGCCATATTCGGCCGAGAACGTCGAGGTGTTCATCTGCACCTCGGCGACATCTTCAAAGACCATCTGATCGAAGTTTGCGCTGTGGGGCAGCATCACGTTGGCGCCGTCGGCTAGGAAATTGTTGTAGTAAGGCAGGTTGCCGTTGACGGCGACGCCTGTTCCGGAGCCCGCGGCCCCAGGCAGCAGTTTGGTGAAGTTGGCCCAACTCTGGTCGACGTTGGGGAGTTGCTGCATCGTTTGCGCATCGAGAGTAGTCGATTGCTCGCCGTTTTCGGTCTGCAGCAGTGGCACCTCAGCCGTGACGCTCACTTCCTGCTGAGCGGCTCCTACCGTCAACTGCGCATCAACCGTGCTTAGCCCTACGTTCAGATCGATGCCTTTTCGGAGCAGCTTCTCGAAGCCTGGTTTGCTAAAGGTCAGTTCGTAATGCCCCGGCAGAATCGAGACGGCGTCGTAAATGCCGGCGTCGTTGGTGGTCACATCCTTCGATACGCCGGTGTCCGTGTTGAGGACTGTGACTGTTACGCCGGGGACAACGGCTCCACTCGGGTCTGTGACCGTTCCGCGGACTTCACTCGAGTTCGTGTTCTGCGTGAAGCCAGCCTGTGGCGCCAAGGCCAACAAAGAGGTAAGCAGAAGAACGCGTGGGAATACTAAATTCGTGGTGCGCGAGTACATACTGGGGACCCCTCCACTAGAAGCAAAGGATGTGATTTAACACGGTTATGTTACTCGTTATTCGAACCTATATCCCCGCCAGCCGGTCATGCAAGTCCACAGGCGTACGCGAAATTTGCGGCGGGAAAATAGGGAAGGTCGGGTGCTATAGTAAGCCGTTGTTTACCGGGCGGCTTGGCTTCGTGCAGAGAGCGTGTGCATTGGCCGCGCTGCTTGTGTCCTGCATGTACTCCTCTGCATTCGACTCAGGAACGCCGCCTTACGCAGGCCCCGAGGTCTGCGCGAAGTGCCACAAAGAGATCGCCGCGGCACAAAGCGCCACCGCCATGGCAAACACGTGGGATGCCGCCTCTTCACTGCCGTTGCCTCCCGGCTTTCACCAGGACAAAATCGAAGGCCCTGATCCCGCTCTTACCTATGAGGTGCGAAGCTCGGGCCCCAACCTGGAATTCTCCATCACCGATCCGACCGGAAGCAAACTTGTTTTGCCGGTAGAAGACGTGATTGGCGGAAGACGTCACGGCGTCAGCTTTCTAGTCCGAATTCGCAACCTGGATGGCACCCCCCTCGCGCGCCCTGCTCTGATCGAAGCTCGGTACGCTTACTCGCCTCATGGCTCACTGGTGCTCTCACCCGGATTTCAAACCGAAAAACCAGCCAGCTTGGAAAGAGCGCTCGGGCGTGTGCTGAGCCCCACCTTTGAACAGAGATGCTTGACCTGCCACGGGCAGCCCGGCACGTTAGGCGCAGGCGCGCATGGCGGTGTTCGCTGCGAAAGCTGCCATGGACCCGCAGCCGCTCACGTTGCGTCCATCACAGCTGGTGGTGTCCAGGCCATTCGGCTGGCAACACTCGAGGGCTCGAAAGCGATGGCGGTATGCGCCCAGTGCCACACCGGCCTTAGCAACATCAATCACGCAGATCCGGTCCCCGGCGATCTTCTGGTCTCCAGCCAAGTTCCCGCTCTTCAGCATTCCGAATGCTTTCGGCAAACCGGCGGGGCGGTCACTTGCACCAATTGCCATGACCCCCATCGCGATGCGACCGACGTTGCGGAGCGCGCGGCCAATACCTGCCTGCACTGCCACTCGGCTGCCAATCCGGCGCACGCGTCCATCTGTCCGATCAATGCCTCCTCCGGCTGCACCGGGTGCCACATGCCTTCCATTCCATTGAACGGATTCAAAGTCGCGGATCACTGGATTGCGGTTCATCCCGAGCAAAACATAAAGTCCGCAAAGATACCCGACGCGAATATGCGCTCGCTGGTGGCGCCCAAGCGCGAGTATCTGGAGCTTATTGCCACCGGCGACCGCGCCAAGGCTGGAGGCGCGCTCCATCGCCTGGCCGGAGGCGAATCGTTTTACGATGTCGCGCATGAAACGTCGATGGAGCCTACTGCGGCTGCCGGCGGATACGTAGGCGACGTGCAGTTATCTGATATGGACCCGCGTCTGGCGGATGCCGCCGCCCATCTTTGGTACGGAGAAACCAGCGGCATTATCGAGCAGGGAAGCCGCTACGTGATCCTCCACCGTCTGCCGCGCGATTTCAAGTGGCAAGCGAACGAGTTGTTCCTCGAGGCCATCCGGCTGCGGACCCTTGGCGATCGCAAAGCGGCCATGGCTAAAGCCCAAGCGGCGCTGAAGGTCTACCCCTATTTCTTGCGCGCTCATATCTTCATGGGTACCCAAATCGGCGAGACAGGCGACGCCGGACGCGCCGCGTATATTCTGGCCTTCGCCGCCCAATCCTATCCAGCCGATGCCTTCGCGGAATTTCAGTATGCCCTCACCTTAGGCAAGCAGCCCGGCACCCAGGCCGAAGCATTCCGCCGCGTAATCGAGCTCGAACCCGACATTGTGGCCGCGTATGAGAACCTCGGCGCCACGCTCCTTGCGCAGGGCGACATGCCAGGCGCGATTCAAGTATTTCGCCAAGGTCTCCTTGTCAATCCGCTCTCGGCGGCTCTGAACAACTATCTGGGTCGAGCGCTCAGACAACAGGGCGATGAAGCCGGCGCAAAACAATGCTTGGCTCTGGCTACCAAGCTCGATTCTGCTATTGCCAGTCGCGTTCCCGGCCCTGCCCGGTAAGTCTGCCCGTAGTCTGCAAGGAGAGCTTCTATTGCGCTTCGGTTTCCGGCTGCGGGACGCCCATGATCAAGGCCTGGTCGCGTTCCAAATAGCTCTTACGAAGCTCTTGCGAAAGCAGCAACTCGCGCTTGGCGCGCTCCGGCTGGCCGAGCTTGCGATACGCAACGAACAATTGATAGTGGACATTTCCGTAGTGGTCTGAAGCAGCCGCTTTTTCCAGTTTCGGGATGGCCTTCTCAAATTGTCCGAGCCGCAAGTAGGCTGTTCCCAACAGGCTGTTTGCTTCAGCCAGGTCGGGCTGAATGCGCAGCGCCCGTTCCAGGTATGGCAGCGCTTTTTCGTTTTCCTTCGTTTCCACATACACGCGGCCCAGCAGATACAACGCGTGCGTGCGCGAAGAATCCGCCGCCAGCGTTTGCTCCAGTTCCGCGCGCGCGGAGTCGAACTCATTGTGCTCCAAGTAAAGTTCGCCAAGAGCTTCATGCAGCTCGGGTTCGTTGGGGCGCAACGCCAGAGCCGCATGAAATTCCTGCAGAGCGTCATCCACGCTCCCACGCAGGGCGTAGCTTTCGGCCCGCAGTTGATGCGTGCGCCAGGAGTCGGGAAACGATTCCTCGAGCTGCGCATAGGTCTGGGCTCCCAGGGCCTGATACGTCCGTTCCAACCAGTAGCTGGCTTCCGCATTCTCCCGCGCCGTTCCATGCACTTGGGCGAATGCATCGGCTGCAGCGCCGTAGCGCCGCAAAGCCAATCGCGCTTTTCCGAGTGACAGCCATTCGGAATCGGTCAAGTGCTTTCGAGCTTCGAGCGAACCGATGCACCGAGAATAGCGGTGCGACTTACAGGGGTCCTGATCCGTTTGGTCCCGCGGAGCTGCGTTCGTGAGCTGTTGCCGCCAGGACGGGAATGCGTCCTGAAGCGATTGCCATGGGAACTCCCGTTGCACCGCCAGGAACTCCGGAGAGATTTCCTGCACCTTTTTGAGATTCTCGACGGCGGCCGCGGCTTGATTTTGAAGCAGTGCGAGGTTTGCGAGACCCAACCATGCCTGCTCGCCGTTCGGATCCAGGTCAAGCTCGCTTCGAAACTCCGGTTCGGCCAGTTGGAATTTTTGAGCGTGTAAGTAGGCTTGGCCGATTGCCGCGTGCAAGCCTGGCTGTTGCGGGTCGCCGGTGAGCGCCTTCTGATACTCCCCCACTGCGTCCTGCCAACGATCGCGCTCATAAAGTAAATCGCCCAGAAAGCGGTGTCCCCATGCTGAGTCCCGATAGAGATGCGCTCCTCTGTAGGCCAAACGGGCAGCCAAATCCAGATACTCGTGCCCGAGTCTGAAGCACGCTTCGGATTTGTCGGGATCGAGATCCGCCATACGGCGGAACTGTTCCGCGGCGCTTCCGAAGTTATCCTGCGCCAGATAACTGGAAGCCAAGGCCTCGCGAGCGTCGCGATTCGCCGGGTCCAGCTTTAGCGCCGCCTCCAAGAACGGAATGCCTTTCTCCGGAGAGCCCAGCTTCAGGTAGTCCATTCCAACAATTACGTTCGGTCCCAGTAGATTCGGCCGTTCGCGAAGAGCTTTTACCAGATAGCGCGTGGCTACGTCGTATTCTAAGAGTCCTTGATAAGCAAGTCCTAAGTTAACTTGCGCCTCGAGTAAGGCTGGATCGAGCTGAAGAACCCTCTTGAAGTATTCGGCCGCGCGGGCGAATTGCCCCTGCTGCAGATCCATTTGACCGGCATGAAATGACTGTTCGATCTGATCTTCCGCGGTTTGGGATCCTGCAACACTCGACGCGACCGATGAAACGATAACGGCCGCGGCGAGTACAATGGCGCGACGATGCCTCAGAAGCTCAATCTTAACGCGAACTGGATGTTGCGCGGAAGATTGTATTGTCCCGTTACCTGACCGAAGCTGGCTCCACCACAACAACTGGTGTTAGGCGGATTGAACTGCACCCGGTTGAAGGCGTTGAAGAACTCTCCACGGAACTGAAGATCCATCCGATCCTCTGGCCCGAACTTGAAGTTCTTGAAGAGTCCGATATCGAAGTTCTTCACCCCATCGTCGCGGATATCCGGCTCCGTCCGTGAATCGTTGCCATAGCTGTAGTCCGTAGGGGCGACGAAAGTGGCAGGGTTAAACCAGTGAGCTAGCCGGGCGTCCAGCGGACCTGTGGTCAGACTTTCAGTCCCGATCCTGTCCGGAAGGGCGCAGCCGATGTTCGGGATACCGGAGTTGCTGAGCAGGCCCGGGCACCCGCCAATGATGATGGGGAAGCCGCTCTGAAACGTAATGATCGTGTCCACTCCCCATCCGCCGACCACGGCATTAGCGACTTTGTTCATATTAGCGCCAAACTTCCGGCCCCGGCCAAACGGCAGATCGAGAACGGAGGCGATTACCAGCCGCTGTGGCACATCGAATCCGTCCAGGCTGCGCGCGCTGTGAAGGTTATAAGCATTCGAGTCGCCCCAAGTGGGAGAAGCGGCCTCCAGCCAGTTGATTTCGGAGTTGGTGTCGTCGATGAGTTTAGAAACCGTGTAGGTCGCCAGAATTTGGGCTCCGCCAGCGAAGCGTTTCTGAACTTTTAGCTGCATGGAGTGGTAAATCGAATCCCGGTCATCGACCTCGGCCATGGACACGTCGTCATATTGAGGGTAGGGCAGCAGTAACTGAGCTGCTTTGATGGTAGGGCTGGTGCTGAGGCTGCCCCCGTTTTGCACGATGCCATAAAACGGGTTCGGAACCAGAGCCGTAAGTGCCGCCACTTGCGCCGCATTCGTGGGTACGTATTCCGGGGGCAACTGGTCCAGGTCCTGGCTATGCATCGGCAGATGAGTGCCTTTTGAGCCGGCGTAGGCAATATCGACCAGAGTCCCTCCCGCGAATTGGCGCTGAATGTCGAAATTCCATTGCTGGACGTAGGGAGGCAGGTAGTTACTCAGCGGAGCCGAATTCCCGCCTCCCTGCACGTTGATGAACGCCTGGCTACTGTTCGGCTGAAGGACTCCACCCGGAAACGGATTGGAAATCGGATTCTCCGGTGTAACGCCGTTAGCCTGTGCGGGAACCCAGTTGGTGTTGATGGAGTTGATGAATAGGTTGTGAGGCGCGTCATCCCAGCGGTCGTCGAGCGGTGTATAAAATATTCCGTACCCGGCCCTGATAACCGTATTCTGATCGACCTGATAGGAAAGTCCTACTCGTGGGCTGACGGTATTCCAGGATGGAAAGGCGGTGCGGCTCGGATGATTCGCTGAAGCTACCAGATCGTACGCGCCCTGCAGATTGGGTATGCCTACTTGGGCCGCAATGGGGCTGGGTTGCGTGGGGTTGAAAACCACGATTCGGTTGTATCGCTCGGTCCAATCTCCCTGGAAATCGCCTCGAACTCCCAAATTGAGCGTTAATTTCTTGGTTGCCTGCCACGTATCGTTCACGTACAACGCGGCGTATTTGACCTGATCCGCCGTTTTCGCAGGTTCGGTCGTGCTACTGCCGTTGGTAGCACTTCCGTACCCGAGAACGAACGAAGCCATTCCGATACCGGATGAGACCCCCGGCTGGCCATTATTGGGGTTCGCCGCTGTCATGCCGGCATCGAACTGGAATAAGCCGGCAGGATCGTTGCTCTGGTAATAGTTATTGCGAAGCAACCGGTATTCTCCGCCGAACTTGAAATTGTGAGAGCCCCACAGGTGGGTCACCATCGGCTCGAGGCTGTACGTATCATCATTTGCGCCGATGCCGCTGCCGGTTCCGTCCGGACAAAAACTTCCGCCGCCCCAGCGGTCGTCCCCTGGAACCTGTGAAACGCAAGGCGTGGGGATGTTCGTGTAGGTCAAGTCTGGCGTTAACGCAGCCCAGTTGGGGCCGAATTTGTCGAGGTTGATGCCTTCGCTCAAGGGCGTCCGCAAGTAGACGTAGCGGGTGTAGCCGAGGTGCAAGTCCAGCACGGTCTTAGGTGAAATCAGAAATGTGTAGCCGAAGCCGGCTTGATTCGCGACCGTGTTTTCCGTGCAACGGTCGCTGCATATGTCGTTAAACTGACTATCGGGAAGCGACAACACATGTGAACGCGTATAGCGCGCAAAAATCCTCTGGTTCTGGTTGATGTCATAGTCGACGCGCTCATTAATTTGGTTCACGTTGCCGCCAGTCGGGTAATTCTCGACGAAGTTACCGGAGGGATTACCGAATGAGTTCGGCATAGGGAAGTAGCTCAGAAGGGCTTGCGCCGTCGGGTCGAGCCGGTTCGCGGGAATCACATTGCCAGGGAATTGAGTGCGACAAGCGGCGACGCCTGAAACACAATTCGCACTGGTTAATGGATCGTAGATCGGCAGGACCGTGCCGGTGCCAATGGAGCCGACTCCCGAGAAATTTCCAGTGCGTTCCGCGGCAGTGGGCACCCAAGTGGTCAGCACGTTCCCCTTGCGTTGCCGGAAGCCTTCATAGCTCGAGAAAAAGAACAATTTGTCCTTGATGACGGGTCCTCCCCCGTTGACGCCGAATTGATTCTGGGTGAAGGCCGGACGCGGGTTGCCGGCTTCGTTTGAAAAAAAGTCATTCGCATTCAGGAGTTTGTTGCGCAGAAATTCGTAGAGAGAACCGTGAAAGGAGTTGGTGCCCGACTTAGTTGCCAGATTAATTACACCGCCTGCGAAACGCCCGTACTCAGGCCCAAGATTGTTAGTTTGGACTTTAAATTCCTGAATGGCGTCCTGCGTAGGAATGACGGTCACAACATTCAGGTACGCTCCGTTGGTCGGCACGCCGTCGATCAGAATCTCGCTCTGTCCTGCCTGCCCTCCGCCGATTTGGAAATCTCCGGCAGCGAAGGGATTGGCGCCGACCGGATTCCCGGTTGAGGAATTTCCGGCCGAAGGTTGACCTTGTGGGACCACTCCTGCCGTTAGAGCCACTAAAGCCAGCGGATTCCGGCCGTTCAGCGGCAGCTCAGTGACGCTGCGCGACTCCACCACCTGCCCCAGCGAGCTGGTTTCCGGCTGGAGCAATGGCGCCTCGCCCGTCACCTCCACCGTCTGATTGACTGCGCCTACTTGCAGCGCGATATCGACGCGCAATCCACTTTCAACTTCGACGACAATCGGCTGACGGATAAACTTCTTGAACCCGGTCTTCTCTACCTCGACCTTATAGCGGCCGGGCAAGATATTCACAAACGTATACTCACCCGAGCCGGTTGTGAGCATGTTGTGCGTTTCTGCCGTGTCCAGGTTTGTCAAGGTGACGTTGGCGGCTTGCACGACGGAGCCGCTGGCGTCCGTGACAGTTCCGGCGATGGAACCGTATGTGTTTTGAGCGAAACTGGCTGGCGGCGCGAGAGCCAAGGACACCGTCAGCAACAAGCCCAACCGCGAGAAACCGCGAATCATGGCGTTCCCCCTACTATCTAGTGGATTTGATTTACAAAACCCCGGCTCAGCGGATTATAACCGCAAGCGTAAGGTTCGTCAAGCCCAGAACTTGCGAGAAACTTCAGCCCAAGAAAAGACTTACGCGGTGTATCCCTTCACGCTAAGCATTCTCACTCGGAGGTACTCTACGGGGCTTTACGCCGGTACTTGCCGCTTGAGTCGAGCTAAGACGGGCGTACGAAACCGTCCTTACCAGAAATAGGCTGCCACGACCGTCGGGGGACCACTTACGCCGGATAACACTTGAGTAGAGAGTACAATCTGGATGTTTTTTCGATACCAGTCGCTGGGAGCCTGTTTTAAGGCTCTGTCGAAGTAAATTGGGTTGGTTACGAACTCGGCTGCCGCCTCGGTGCCGTATTGCGAAATACCTCCCAAAATGACGATTGTTCCCTCCGTTGTGCGATTCACAACGCGAGTTACCAACGCGTAGTCCTTGTTTATGTCCCTCCCAGGAGGCCAGGCATCGACCAGGTTCCAACCGGTGGCGGCGGGTTTTTGTCTGTCCCGGATGATTTGCGCGTGACGCTTATTGTCGGTATCGAAATAGAAACGAAGTTCGCCCACAAAACTGAGCGCCCAATCATTGTCGAAGGCTCCGACAAGAATCGACGGCCTTCCACGCAAGTCGGCTAGAGATACGGATCTCTCCCCGCGGAGATCCAACTGCTTGCGGTTTCGGGCAAAGTGGTTTTCGAGGCGCGAAAACGATTGCGCGTCCGCCAAGGACACGGAGCTATCCCACATAGGAACGACTTCGCTCAAAGGTACTGATGCGACCGGGGGCAGACCTCGGTGATCTTGTTCGCCCGCAAACCAGGGATTGAGAACACGCGCAGTGCTCGGATTGAAGATGTAGAAATGCGGCTGCCCCACGCAGACCAGCACGCTGTCGCCCGTCATCAAGGGCGCCCAAAAACGGTCCAGTGAGTTCGGGCGAAAGACCAGCCAACAAGAAGTTGCCACTGCAGTGCATAGAACAAACAATCCCAGGACAAGGGCAAGCCGATAGCGTGGCTTGACAGACTGGGGTCTGATATCCGCGGCGAGCGTCTTTGCTTGGATGTACTTTGCATGGTCAGGCGCAACGTAATGCGCCTCCGGTATATACGATCCGGGTGGAAGGCCGAATCGAAGTTCGCCGTCTCGAGCCTCCAGGTAGTACTGTGCCAGCCGTTTCCGGACCTCACCGGCTGTGCCCCGGACGATGGGGTCCTGATTGGTGTCGTAGTGCGGCTCCCGGTCGAAAACGTCGACACCAAGAGTGCGCTCCTTCAGGCAATCAAACCGGCCAGCGACGGCAGCTTCAACAATATGCCGCAGGAAGCGGCTGCACTTCTTACTGGTATGAAAGTGATGGCTTTCAAGAATTCTGTCGAGTTCGGCTAAGACTTCAGCTTTCGGCAGGTCGGACCAAGCGGCCGCCACGCCGACACTCGAACTTTGAGTGTTATTCAGCGACCCCACTGGTTCGTAATACTACCATGTCTGGAAAGAACCAGATGTAGGGGGGTACTGTGCCGTAAAGCACCTCATCCGCGACGCCCCGGGAACCTACCTTCACAAATGTTGCTCGCTTCCGCGAGCGGACGCTAAACACCCTTTTGAACACGATGGACTCAGTCAGCCGGCGAAGTCTCCTCCAGCTCAGTTCTCTGGGATTATTATCGGTCGCCTGGAAGGGCTCGGCTTCCGCAATGTGGCGGGACGAGGCTTCAGCGCAAGATGGTATCCGCGTTCGGGTCACGACCGGAGCGCAAAGGTTTGCCGAGGGACAGTCGCTTGAGTGGCGCGCCCAGACCACGTCGCAAGCAGATTGCATTACGGTTGAACCTGGCGCGACATTTCAAAACGTGCTAGGATTCGGGGCGGCATTCACAGACGCTGCCTGCTATACGTTCAACCGGCTTTCCCCGGAGGCGCGCAACGAACTATTCAGGGAGCTTTTCCATGCGTCGAAGATGGGGTTGAGCGTGTGCCGCCTTTGCATCGGAGCGAGCGATTACTCGACCAAGGTATACAGTTACGACGAGGGCGGCCCCGATCCAGAGCTAAGCCGGTTTTCCATTGATCACGACCGCGAGTACATCATCCCGGCACTCCGGGCAGCTCGCGCCATCAATCCGAACCTCTTTCTGTTTGCCTCGCCCTGGAGTCCGCCCGCCTGGATGAAAGTCAATAACTCGATGCTCGGAGGGCTGATGGAGAAGAAGCATTTCGCCGCTTATGCGAAATACTTTGTGAAATTTCTTCAGGCCTATGCGGAGGCAGGCGTCGAGGTGAATGCAGTCACGATACAGAACGAGGTTGATACCGAGCAGGATGGCCGCATGCCGGCTTCTCTCTGGGGGCAGGAATACGAGACCGGCTTCGTTGCCGAGCACCTTGGACGCGCTCTGGGCGATGCGCGGCTCAACACGAAGATCTGGATTGTCGATCACAATTACAATCTCTGGGGCCGTGCCATAGCGGAGTTGGATGACCCGGAGGTGAGCCGGTACGTGGACGGGGTCGCCTGGCATGGCTATCTGGGAGAGCCCTCAGCCATGACCCGCGTTCATGCATCTCATCCCGACAAGAACATGTATTGGACCGAGGGCGGACCGTCTATCAAGTCTTCGGCCTATGCGACGGATTGGGCCGAGTGGGGAACAACGTTCGCGGGCATTCTGCGTAACTGGTCGCGCTGCGTCGTAGGTTGGAATCTGGCGCTCGACGAAAATGGGAACCCGAATATCGGGCCGTTCGATTGCGGCGGAGTGGTTACCGTTCACTCTAAAACGAAGGAAATTACACGAAGCGGCCAATACTGGGCGTTCGCTCATTATGCCGATGCGGCTCGGCCCGGAGCAACGCGGGTCGAGTCATCAGGTGACCTCGAAGAGGTTTCTCACGTGGCCTTCGCGCGCGCGGATGGAACAAAGGCTCTTGTTCTTACTAATCGTGGTCCGGACAAACAGACCCTATTGCGCGTGCCGGGAAACGAGACGCCGGTCATGCTGCCGCATGATTCCGTTTTGTCGCTCACGTGGGGTTGAGATTAAGTGGCGAGTAACTAGGGATCTATTGCTTCCACATCCACAGACACTTTGAGGGTATGATCGCGACCGCCCAAGATCAGGCCGCGCAACGGACTGACGTCGCCATAATCCCGGCCCCATCCGACCGTGACATGGTTATGGGAGGGCACGACATTGTTCGTTGGATCGACGTCTAACCATCCAACGCCCGGGCAGTAGGCGGACAGCCAGGCGTGCGAAACATCCGCACCGATCAGCCGCAGACGTCCGGGTGGCGGATAGGTACGTAGATAGCCGCTTACGTATCGAGCAGCCAGATTCAACGACCGGAGACAAGCGATTTCAAGGTGTGCAAAGTCCTGGCACACGCCGCAGCGTTTTCGAAAGACTTCTTCCGTAGGAGTTCGCACATTGGTCGCCTTTGCGTCGAAACGAAACTCGGTATGTATCCGGCTGGTCAAATCCAAGAGCGCCTGAATAAAAGGCCGCCCCGGTGTAAACGATTTCAACGCATAGGTGGCAAGCTGCGCGCTGGGCCGAATGCGAGGCGATTCGAATACGAACTGATAGGCTTCGAGCGACTCCCGGCTGTAATCTCTCGAGAGAGTTTGGGCCGCCTCTTCCCATGTGATTGGCTGCTCCGGGGAGGGGGTCTTGTGCTCGTCAATGACAACTTCGCTTCGTGCTTCCACGATCAATCGCCTATGCGGCTGTTGGATGGTGAAGAAACTGAGCTGATTCCCGAAATAGTCGGTTCGCCGGGCTAGTCGTGCAGGAGGATTGATCCGCAATTCGTGCTGAATACAGCGATGATACGGGAGCGATCGTGGCGTAAGACAGGCCACGTGATTTCCTACCGAAACAGGGTACTTATATCTGTAAGTGGTTTTGTGAACGACTCTATAAATCATTCGCCAATGGTGATCGGTAAAGTCCGGGCGTGGCTAAAATAAGTATGCGATATGTTATTCGACCAGGAGGCAAGAAGCTCCTCGAACTCGCGCAAGGTTCGCTTAAGCCGATCCCGCTCGCCGTAATTGCCCTCTACAGTAGTTGATCCAGGTAAGGCATAATGCAGAGTCTGGAGATTAAAACTGCGCAGTAATTTCACAACATTCGTCATGGCCAGCAAGTCAGCGGGCGTGTGGCGCGGAAGCTTGCCATAGAGATCTGCAACATGACTTAGCTGAAAGTCCAGAGAGCGCGGGTTCGTAGTGTCCATCATCAAGACATCCAATACGGCTACGGGCTGCAGCGTCGTGTAATATCGGGACCGGTATGTTATGGAGCTATCCGCAACTTCGAGTAGATACTCCAACAATGGCCAATCGGATGGCCCGAGCGGCTCAGTCAGTTCTCGTAGTTGCCTGGCCAAAGAGATAGCCCGCTCCAGCCGCCGGCCAAGGCTGAGGAAGAGCCATCCAGGCCCCCGAGTAATGTTTTCACGCTCAAGCCCGGAGAACGCGGACAATAACTCCAGACAACCGTTCAACAGCGCCGAATATTCAACGAACAGCATATATTCTTCGATGTGTACCGATTCGGTGAGCTCGCCGATGAGGCGGATCATATCCGTAGACAGCCGCTCCCGAACCGTCCCTCCGACCCGGTGAATCTCGGCAAGGGTGCAGGCTAAACTGTCGTCACGCTTGGCATCGCTCATCAGCGAGATGAGTTCCTGCTCGAGTTCGACAGGAGTTGCCCGTCTCTTCTTCGGTAACTTGCTGTGCCGGGAGTTCAAGCAGGCGTGAAGGCGGAGCAGGCAACCAAGCTCCTGGTCATCGACTCTTCTGACGCGGTTTATCAAAGTTCTCAGAAGCCGCACCGTGTTTTCGGCGCGCTCGGCGTAACGTCCCAACCAGAATAAGTTATCGGCAACGCGGCTGGGCAGATCCCCAGCTCCGCGCCGCAGCTCCACCGGCTGATCGCGCGGAGGACGCATGCTAAAGGTGTCGACTGGACCATTCCAAAGGACCCACGCATCTTTGCTGTGGCCGCCTTTTTGCATCGACACGACGGGACCGTCAGAGCCGGCGACACGGACTAACCCGCCCGGCATGGTAATCCATTCGGTACCGGTATTCAGCACATAGGTGCGCAGCACGAGGCTGCGCGGATAAATATGGCCGTGGTCCCAAACCGGAGCAGTAGACAAAGCGACTTGCTCCTGGGCCACGAACTCGTACGGCCGTGAGCGCAGCCGATCAGTGAAATGCTGCTTTTCCGCCTTCGCAAGCTGCGCTCCAAAGACGGGTTCCATGCCGCGCGAGGGAAAGGCCGGCTTCACCACCAGGCGATCGAGACGATCAAGCACTTGCTCGAGCGCGTAATCCTGTCCGCACCACCAAGTCGCGACGGAGGGAAGCTTCAAGCGTTCGCCAAGCAGGTGCTTGGATAAGCCTGGCAGGAAGGGCATGATCGCCGCGGTTTCAATTAGCCCGCTGCCCAGAGCGTTGGCCACGTGCACGTTTCCGGCAGCGACCGCTTCCACGAGCCCAGCTACGCCGAGAAACGAATCAACCCGCAACTCGAGAGGATCGCAGAAGCCGTCATCTACACGGCGCAAAATAACATTCACCGGCTGGAGGCCTTCTACGGTCTTGAGGTAGACACGGCGTTCGCGAACCGCCAAATCCGCCCCTTCGACCAAAGCGAATCCAAGATAGCGAGCCAGATACGAATGTTCGAAGTAAGTTTCGTTCAAGGGACCTGGAGTGAGCAGAACGACGCGGGGATTATCGCAGCCCGCCAAAGCGATCAAGGCTTCCCGTTGGGCCCGGAAGAAGGGGGCCAGCCGCCGAACATTGGAATCGCGAAAGAGGTCCGGCAGAACATCGGCGACAATAGTCCGATTTTCAAGCGCGTAACCGGCTCCGGAAGGCGCTTGGGCACGATCAGCAAGTACCCACCACTGCCCGTCGGGCGAGCGCGCCAGGTCTACGGCCAACAGATGTAGATAACTTCGGTTCGGGGGCAGGAGACCGGCTACGGGCCGCAGGAAGGCCGGATTCGCGAAAAGAAGCGCGGCTGGAAGGCGCCCGTCGACGAGGAGCTTTTGCGATCCATAAAGGTCTTCGAGGAGCAGTTCCAGCAGTCGCGCCCGTTGTATGATCCCGGCCTCGATTCTTGTCCACTCTTCTGCAGAGATGAGAAAAGGGATCAGATCGATTTCCCAAGGACGATTCGCGCCACGCGGATCACCGTAGATGTTATAGGTGACGCCGTTCTCGCGAATGCGCCGCTCGGCTCGAGCCCAGCGGGTCGACAACTCCTCGGGCCCTAGGGTATGAAGCGACTCAATGAGCCCCCGCCAATGAGGCCTGGGGTTTACGCCGTCCGCAGACAACTCGTCGTAGACGGTTGGATCGCGTAGGGAAATTTGAAGCAGATCCGCAATCATCGTCTGTTCAACTTTCCCGAGGGTAGCAGGTGATGGCGGCGCGGCTGCGACCTGCAACCTCGGGGCATACTAAGGCTATGTGCTTTCGGGCTCTGTGCTTTAGAACCCTCGCCGCGTTCCTGGTCGTCTGCGGCATCTTGCTGGGCGACTTTACGCCTAAATGGAATCAGCCGATCACGCCTTATCGAGTGGCCTCAAACCTCTACTATGTGGGCACGAATTATCTCGCCTCATTTCTGATCACCACGCCACAGGGGCATATTCTGATCAACCCGGACTATGAGGAGTCCGTTCCGGTCATTCGTCAAAGCATCGAGAAGCTTGGATTCCATTTTCGTGACGTCAAAATTATTCTCATCAGCCATGCTCATGACGATCACGCAGCCGGTTGCGCACTCGCCAAGAGGCTGAGCGGAGCCAAGCTGATGGTGATGGACGCCGACGTGAGCGAAATTGAGAGCGGCGGAGCCAACGATTTTCAATACCACCAGCATTGGACTCCGGTAAAGGTCGATCGGATCCTGCACGACGGGGATAAAGTCACACTCGGCGGAATGACGCTGGTGGCGCATCTGACTCCCGGCCACACAAAAGGCTGCACGACGTGGACGACCGACCTCGAGGATGGCGGACGCCGTTATCACGTCGTGATTGTCGGGAGCCCGAATGTAAATCCCGGATACAAACTAATCGGCAATAAGCAATATCCGCAGATCGCAGCGGACTACGAAAAGACTTTTCGCGTGCTGGCGAGTCTTCCTTGCGATATTTTTCTAGGAGCGCACGGCGTTTATTACGGTATCGATGATAAACTGAAACGGCTTCGGGCGGGTGAGGGGAACCCGTTTATCGATCCGGCTGGCTATCGAGCGTATGTTAAAGAGCGCGAACAGGCGTTTCGTACCGAGTTACTGGCACAGCAACACGCCGCAATGTGAGAGTTACACGGTTATTTGGCTTTCCTACTTAGCCCGCCTGATGAAGGTGCCGTCTTGCAGGTCAGCCATCGCCTGCCTCAGTTGAGCCTGCGTGTTCATTACGATCGGGCCGTACCAAGCCACCGGCTCCTCGATCGGTTTGCCGGATACCAACAGGAAGCGGATTCCGTCGGGGCCGGCCTGTACTGTGATCTCATCGCCTCGATCGAAGAGCACCAGCGAGTGATTTTTGACATCGTATACGGGCGGCGCGTCAGGCTGAACGACCTGTTCGGTTAGAACCGCTCGTGGGTCCGAGGCGTCGTGGAACCTGCCGGAACCTGCGAACACGTATGCGAAGGCATTGCGCGTAGTCTCGATCTTCAGCCGCTTTCGCTTACCGGGCGGAACAGAAATATCGAGGTAATTGGGATCTGCCGCAACGCCTTCTACCGGTCCGGTCTTACCCCAGAACTCGCCGCAGATGACCCGAACGTGGGTGCCGTCGTCGTCGGTAATCTCGGGGATCGCGGCCGATGGAATGTCCTGATACCGGGGATCAGTCATTTTCAATGCGGAGGGGAGATTAGCCCACAATTGGAAACCATGCATGCGGCCCTGGGGGTCTCCTTTGGGCATCTCCTGGTGCAGGATGCCGCTGCCGGCGGTCATCCATTGCACGTCGCCGGCGGTCATTTTGCCCCGATTGCCGAGGCTGTCACCGTGCTCGACCGAGCCGGCGAGTACGTACGTTATGGTTTCGATTCCGCGATGCGGATGCCAGGGGAATCCAGCGCGATAGTCGTCCGGGTTGTCGTTGCGAAAGTCATCCAGCAGCAGGAAGGGATCGAAATCCTTCGTTTTGCCGAATCCAAACGCACGCTGCAGCTTCACCCCGGCGCCTTCTACGGTGGGCTTGGTTTGAATGATTTGTTTAATCGGGCGTAGCGACATATAGCTTCTCCTGTTGCCGCGACGGTTAGGCCGCGGCGGCTGCTTGGGATTTGATGGCAGAAACTTCGAGTTCAATCTTGAGGTCGTCACCGACAAGGAGCCCGCCTGTTTCGAGCGCCGCATTCCAAGTCAAACCGAAATCGCTACGCTTGATTTTTGTGGAAGCCGATGCCCCTATTCTGATGTTCCCGTACGGGTCCTTCCCTTCAGGCGTAGGGCCCTCCACGTTCAAGACAACTTCCTTGGTCACGCCGTGGATCGTAAGGTCGCCGGCAATTTTCCATTCTCCATCGCCAGTTTTAGCGATCTTCTTGCTCTTGAAAGTGATGGTTGGAAATTGCTCGACATGCAAAAAATCCTGGCTCTTTAGATGCGCGTCCCGCTGCTCGTCTAATGTGTTGACCTTGCTGGCGTCAATGACGACATCAAGGTGGGAGTCCTTTGGATTATCGGGATCATATTCGATAGTCCCTTCAACCCCGCTAAAGCCGCCGCGAACATTGGTGATCATCATGTGGCGGACAACGAATTGCGCACTGGAGTGCGCCGAATCGATTTTGTAGACTGTTTTCACAGTGTCTCCTTTTCCGGCTGGATGTGCCAGAATATATCTTGATATCAAGATAGATGTAGGGAGCAATCAAAAAGATTCATGCCGTCCGGCCGTAATTCGAAACCTGGGAACGATACAAGCGCAACACATGTATGGCTAATTTTGTGGAAGGCCGCGCACGCCGTGGAGCAGAACGCGACCCGCAGCGTCTCCGGGCTAGGGCTTGGCCTATCCGACTTCGCGGTGTTGGAAGTGCTTCTCCACAAAGGACCGCAGCCGATCAATGCCATAGGGAAAAGGGTCTTGCTGACGAGCGGTTCGATTACAACAGCAATCGACCGGCTGGAATCCAAGAAGCTGGTCCATAGAACGCCTCACCCGGAGGATCAGCGCGCCCGGCTTGTAGAACTGACCGACAGAGGCAGAGGCCTGATCCAATATGCCTTCCGGCAGCACGCGCTCGATATGGAGGAGACAATGGCCGTGCTGACGACGAAGGAGCGTCTTGAACTGACGCGTTTGCTGAAAAAAGTGGGCCTATTTGCAGAGGCGAGGCTCGAATGATAGTGACTACCCGCGCAGCATCTGATCTAATCTGGATACATGGGAGTTTGGCCGCGAAGTGCGGTCGCGCTGCTTGCGCTGCTGCTACTTTTCAGCACTGCGGAGTGCATGGTGACGTGCGCCGTTGTTCCCTGTCAAGGTTCGCACGGCAACCTTCCCCCATGCCATCGACATCCTGCTCCAGCGAATGATGGTTCCCGGCCCTGTTCCCATCCGTTCGTGATGGCGAGCGTGCGGCAGTCCTCAAGCGCGCAGGTTAGTTTCGGCGATTCGGTTGCGTCGATACTTGTTTCTGTAGCTTGCTTGCCGCATTCCCGAGTAGCTTCTGGGCACACTCGATCTGACAATCCGTCTCCGCCCGGCACTATCGCCCTCTCTACTATTGTTCTTCGCATCTGACATCCACTAGCCTGGCCGCGCTTGTTCCTGCATGTTGAGGCGGGCGTTTGAATCGCCCGGATAGGAGATGCGGTGCTTCAGAGGCGTTCGAGGAGCTTTCCCTGCAGAGAATTACTCCTGTGGGGGACCTTGCTTTATGCCGGAGTTACTCCGGCATGTTGGGCACAAGTTGGAGCGAATTCTGCTGCTCAGCAGGGCTCCATGACGGGTATGTCGATGCCTGCGATGCAGATGCCAGATATGAACGCGGCTGGCATGTTCCTGATGAATAATATGTCGGGGACCGCTGTTAACCCAGCGGCTTGGCCAATGCCCATGCTGATGAGACCTCTTGGATCATGGAACACCATGTTCATGACCCAAGCATTTCTGGTAGATACTCAGCAATCGGGGCCGCGAGGCGGAGACAAGCTTTATTCGGCTAACTGGTTTATGGCGGATGCGGAGCATCGCGCGGGGAAAAACGGTGCGTTTGAGTTTCAGCTTATGCTTAGTGCGGAGCCTGCGACTATCGCGGACCGGCGTTACCCGTTATTGTTTCAGACCGGAGAAACTGCTTTCGGAAAACCAATCGTTGATGGGCAACATCCGCATAACTTCATCATGTCGATGGGATTCCAATATGCCTTGTCTCTCGGTGAACATTTTATGCTGGAGCTTTATTTCGCGCCCGTGGGAGATCCGGCGCTTGGACCGATCGCATACCCGCACCGCGCATCGGCAATGGAGATACCACAGGCGCCCATTTCTCATCACTTAGAGGATTCAACGCATATCTCCGACGAGGTTCTAACAGCCGGCATTGCATACAAAAAGGTCCGACTCGAGGCGAGCGGTTTCTACGGTTCCGAGCCTGGGGAAAATCGCTGGACCATCCAGACCGGGCCTATGAACTCCTGGTCTACACGTTTCTGGTATTTGCCTAGCCAGCGTTGGGCCGCGCAGGTCTCGGTTGGCCACTTGACGCATCCAGAGGCGCTCGAAGCCGGCGATCAGACCAGAGCGACGGCATCACTTGAATACTCAAGACCGATGCAAGGCGGAAGCTGGTCCTCGAGTTTGATATGGGGCCGGGTTCATAACACTTATACAAAACGCAACCTCGACTCATATACGGCCGAGTCAGTTCTGCCGATTCATCGAAGGAATTTCATTACGGGCCGAATTGAGCTGGTTGATAAGGACGAATTGTTTGCCGGACAGCCGGAAATAGAGGACTTCTTAGACATCTTCTATGGCAGCACTTTTCGTATCGGCGCATATACCATTGGGTACACGCGCGATATTGGGCTCTTGCCTGACATTGAAACAGGCATCGGGGCCAATGTGGAAGCTTATTCGCTGCCCGGAGCTATTAAACCTTACTACGGAGACCGGCCAATTGGTGGAAATGTGTTTATCCGGTTCCGATTGAAGCCGCATGGCAATTAGCGGGCGAGGTCTATAACGGCATAGGTCTTCAATTCGGGAACTGTAAATTCGGTGGCGTCCGATTGCACTTCATAGTCCAGCAATTTCTCACCGGGGCTGTCAAAGGAAGAAATTTGCGATTTTGGATAACGTCCGAGTACGCGCACGCGGAATCCGCCAACTCGAATGTGGGCGGGTGCTCCATAATTCAGCAGGTGCAGGCGTGGCTTGTCCGGTGCCCCCGTTAAATGAACAATTACCACGCTGGTCCCAAAGAGGCGCACGGTCCGCTTCGAGTCCGTGAGATTGGCACGAATCTTATGAACAATGGAGTCGGCATCCTTAACGCTAGTGAGTGGATATTCTTTTGATGCAGGCTTGACCAGTAACTTGTGATCTGATGACGATGCCGGAACGATCTGAAATAACAAATTGTTTCGTACCATGAGATTCATCACCTCGGCGGAAGCCGCCGAACCGTCGTCGATGAAGCCAATATCGGCGAGCGGCTTCGCGCCGTCAGAGTTGATACTTTTCAGAAATTGCAACATCTTCGCGAGCGGCTCGATTCCGTTCAGATCGGTATGAATTAGAGCTTCGCTCCCGTAGCAGAATGCCTCGGCTGCGGCCAGCGTAGCTGTATTGGCTGGCACATCGTAATAGAAGTGCGCGTTCGGCTGACGCATAAACCGCCAACCGTTCGATGATAGCCACGGCACCCGCGTCGCAGAGGCTTCGTCGAGATGTAGAGTGACACCTGGGTTTCCGAGCCTGATTGTTGCCGTAAGATCGACCGGATGAACTGAAATCCCGGCAATGGTGTTCCAGTTCCCGGACTCAGAACGGGGTACCGCAACCTGGGTAATACCCGCGCTTAGAAGTTTTGGCCCCGTGTTGACGCCTTGCGTCCAGAACAACGTTGGCAGGACGATAGCGAATAGCGGCACCATCACAATTCGATGGTCTTAAGCTTGATCCTGCTCGAGTCGTAGACGCCCAAACCGAGTTCCGATGCGTACTCGACATGGCCGGGCTCTCGAATATAGTGATTGAATTGTGGATTGGCATTGTCGGGTCCGATGTGGCTTGGAGAACGATCGAAGAGCGATGGAGCGCCTTCGGCTTTTCGCTTTGCCTCGATCAAATCAATGAGCACGTGATCCATAGCAACTGGATCGGTACCAAAAAGAATCTGCTTCGGATAAAAGCGGAATTGGGGATATTCGCTGAACGGACCGGCATGCCAGACGGCGCTCAGTCCGTCCATAATATTCAAAACCGTGCGGCTTGGGATAGGCTCGACAGAGGCGAGGGTGCCAATAAATGAGTAAGTGTTCGTCTTTGTGAAGCGGTGCGAACGATCCATATTCGAGAAATCGCCATAGGAAATATTTTTTAAACAACCGGTAACTCCCGCGGCTTGATGTTCTTTCATTTTGGGAACATTGATGATTTTTGTGAACGTATCCGCTACCGGGCGTGTCATGAACGACCGGGTATCTTCCTCTCCAAAGAAGTTGACTTCTACATAGATGTCGGGATCGTAACCCAGCACGGATGTTCTGAACTTACCCTCGGCAGCCCAGATGTGAACGCCTTTGGGAACGCATTTGTCGTACCCGACGCTCTTCAATTGAGATTCGAAACGCTCGTAGATCCAAATTCGCTCCGGTGGAACGCCGATCGCAGTAAGATTCTTGACGATAGCGGCCACGACCTCGGGACTTGACATAACGTGAGGCGCGCCTGAGCAGTTTACTTTAATGCCAACGATATCCAGCGGCGAGATGAAACGGGCCCAGCAATCTTCATCACGTGTGTCGCCGGTGAGCGCGCGCATGCCTCGCGAAAGCATGTTCGTGACCACGGTTTGGTTCACTATGCCTGAGCGAGCGTCGATGGAAGCGTCCGAATGAACACGTACTACCTCGCCGCTGTATGGTCCGGGCATGCCGCGATGAGCCGATGGCTTAAACGGGGTGACGACGCGATAAGAAGGTAGCGGCGCAGTTGGTATCCTGCCCAGGAGCGGCGCAGCAGTCGCCGCGCAAACAAATGTGCGTCTATTCATTCGATCCACGAACATGGTTTCCCGGTGCTATCCTCGCACATAAAAATTCGAAAGCCGCGGCCTTTGTGCTGCTGAGCCCAGTCATGGCCTAGTATGAAGTACGGTTTGGCCCAAGCTTCGCTGTCGATGGTTTTGGGCGCAATGACCGAGACTGAGAGCATTCCGGTTGTGGGTTTTCCCGTGCGCGGGTCCATGATGTGGCTCCATCGCTTCCCATCGGCAACGAAGAATTTTTCGTAACTGCCGGAGGTAGATAGCGATTCATCGCGAAGGCAAACTGTAGCAGCGGCAATGGAAGAGCGCCCGCCACCGTTCAGCTTGATTGGCCAGCCGTTTTCGCCCGGAGGCGCACCGAGCGCATATATGCTGCTGCCGCCGGCTGAGATAAACGCCGTGCGAATACCATCGCGCCGAAGTAATTCGACCATTCGATCAACTGCATAGCCCTTGCCGATGCCGCCGGGGTCGAGCTCTACGCCCTTCTTGGCGAAGCGAACCGTTAGTGTGCGCGGATCGAGAAGCACATTCCTGTAGCCGACGAACTGCATCGCCTCCGCTAGTTCGGCGGGGCTCGCCATATGACCTGTGCCTTTGAAAAATCCCCAAACTTTCATTAGCGGCCCAACAGAGATGTCAAAGGAGCCTTCACTTTGGCGACTGAAATTGAGGCATGTTTGAATTAGCTCGAACAGCTCCTGAGAGACATGCACAGGCCTGTCGGCTGCGTCGCGATTTATCTCGCTCCACTCGCTATGCGGTTTGTAATTGGAGAGCATGGCATCGAGCCTGCTCGCCTCATCGAGGGCATGCGTGACAGCTAAGCGCACCGGCTCTGCAGAGTCGCCGTATGCGACCACGCTGAAGACGGAGCCCATCGCATCGATGCTGCCTTCTTCGCGAACAGGCGCCCCGGCAATGCACTGAGCGCAGAAGAATGCGGCCGCAAGCAGGATTGTAATCTGCCGGAGCACGGAGAACAGTGTATCGCTGGCCGGTTCGCGCCAACCGAGCCGGATACAATCGGATGCCATGGTGACCTTCGGTTGTGTTTTACGCGGCTCGGCGACCGCTGCGCTTCTGTCGGTTTGTGTGACAACTGCTTTGGCACAAGTTCAATACGATCTGCTGCTTCAAGGCGGCCATGTGGTGGACGCGAAAAACCACCTTAGCGCCGAGCGCGATGTGGCGATTCGAGATGGAAAGATTGCTGCTATTGTAGAACATATACCGGCGTCTTCCGCGCTGAAGACGGTAGACGTTAGCGGGCTATACGTTACACCGGGCTTGATCGATATTCACGTCCACGTTTACGCGAGCCCGGGCGAGCGCAATTCCTATGCGGGAGACAATGGCGTGTGGCCGGACGGATTCACGTTGCGGTCCGGAGTAACTACGGTAGCGGATGCCGGCTCCTCGGGATGTCGTAACTTCGAGGATTTCAAAGATCACATCATCGACCGCTCCAAGACGCGAGTGCTGGCGTTTCTGAACATCGTCGGGGCTGGAATGCGAGGCCCCAAATATGAAGACAATCTGGCGGATATGCAGCCGGAACCAGCGGCAGACATGGCGAAGCGTTATCCAGGATTAATCGTTGGCATCAAAACCGCCCATTATTCCGGACCTGAGTGGACACCAGTGGAGCATGCGGTGGAGGCAGGAACTCTGGCCAATATCCCGGTTATGGTAGATTTCGGTGCGAATCGGCCTGAGCGGCCGATCGATATACTACTAACGCAAAAAATGCGACCGGGCGACATTTACACGCACTGTTACTCAGGGTTGAGGAACGAGTTACTACCGGATGGCAAGGTCAATCCGGGAATGTGGGCAGGGCGCAAACGAGGAGTGATCTTCGACGTCGGACATGGTGGTGGAAGCTTTGCGTGGCGTATCGCCGTGCCTGCCATTCAGCAGGGCTTCTTGCCTGATTCAATTTCGACAGATTTGCACATCGGCAGCATGAATTCCGGCATGAAGAACATGCTGAATGTCATGAGCAAGTTCCTGGCAATGGGTCTTTCGATCGATCAGGTGATCGCCTGGTCGACGTGGAATCCGGCACGCGAGATTCATCACGAGGAACTGGGTAATCTTTCGGCCGGTTCCATCGCTGATGTAAGTGTATTGCGAGTCGAGCACGGCAAATTCGGTTTCACGGACATGTACGGGGCACGTATGGACGGCTCACAGAAACTCATTTGCGAACTGACGATAAAAGGCGGAAAGGTGGTGTACGATTTGAACGGCATCAGCCGTCCGGATTGGCGGACGCTTCCGCCGAATTACACGAACGTCGGCGATCCAAGGTGGGATGCTTTAAATCCTGCCCGGCAGCCGCACTAATGTTCAAATACGGCCGAATTTTGCGACTGCTTCGCGGATAGACTTATATTTTTCAATGAACGGATACATGCTGTGCTCGGTGTTGTCGAGCTCTTGCGCCCGCTTCAGCACGGCGGCTGCATGTTCAATTGGAACTACAACCACGCCGTCCAAGTCGGCGACGACAATATCGCCTGGCCGAACTTGGACGCCGGCACAGGTGAGCGCGATATTCTTGCCGGCGAACCGATAATGGTTCACGGTGCCGGATGGCACCACGCCGCGGCTAAAGACTGGAAATTGAACTCTCGCAATTTGGGCGGTGTCCCGGACGCTGCCATCCACGACGGCGCCCGCGAAGTCCCGAAATTTCATTGCGGTGCTCATGAGGCCGCCGATGCCTGCGTAGTCCAATCCGTCTTCGACGGCCATGACATACACCGAGCCCGGGGGCGCCTCGTCAATGGCGTCCAGGATGCCTTGTATCGCCGGCGAACCTTCCTTGTTTTCTTCTTTTTTCATGAGGACCGTAACGGCTGGACCGGCGAACTTCGTGGGCGCGAGGGGGCGCATGTCGTGCGACATATAGGCGCGCGTACCGTAGAGTTGTTCCATTGCGTCCGAAACGGAAGCAGCTTCGACGAGCCGGAAACCCTCTACGATGCTGGCCGGTGGACTGCTGACAGTAGCTTGTCTGAATGCGAGTGAAACGAGCAACGCGGCGCCTGTGCACGATGCGAAGAATAGCTTTCGAAGAAGGGATTGGCGGGCCATCGCGCCTCAGATATAGGCGATCACGTCGATCTCGACGAGCGACTTCCCCGGCACTCCGGCTACCGATACGGTTGTTCGCACTGGTGGTTCGGGTCCGAAGCGGCCCTGAAATACCTCGTTCATGTCCTGGTAATCTTTCAAATCCGCAAGATACACTTGCGCCTTCAGAACCTTATTCATGGACGAGCCGCAAGCTTCTAAGTTCTTTTGGATCTCATCGAGAACGTGTTTGGTATGCGCCTTGATGTCACCTTCGAAATGCGCGCCGACCCCCGACAGAAATAATAAGTTGCCGTAAGAGACCGCCCCGCTGAAAAGGGGCGTTTTTTCGGGCGCTTTTCCATCGTGCCACCATACCTTCTTAGTGGGACCGGTTTGCGCTTCGGCTGTTCCGCTCGCCACGGTAGCCGCAGCAGCGGCCATCGCGCTCTTACCGAGAAAGCTCCTTCTATCTGGCTTTGCCATTTCTCTCCTTTTTTGGATTTATAAGTGTGAAGTTACTTCAGCTACGTTGTGGAGTCGCTTGATACTGATGCCGTTCGGCGCTCCATTCCGCCTCGCCGTATTCGCCAAGATTAACTTGGCCACTCATTTTATCGCCGTTAACCGTTCCTATGAAATCGTAGGATAATGTCTGCCCCTGGATTCTCTGAAGCCCATGAAACCGCACGTGGTCGCTCTGGACTTTCCCGGTCAGATCGCCCGAGACGAACTCACCGTGGTGCGTGCCCAACAACTCGCTTCCGTGTTGTTCCAGGATCAGCGTGTGCATTGCCGATCCACGGACGAACCGGAGTTCGAGGCTCCATTGACCGGCGACCGGCGCCGTCTCACCGGTTGGAATCGGCGGATTCTCGAACTTTGGAGGATGGGATAGGGTTGCGTAAAGACGCTCGGCGACAATTTCCGCATCGCCAGCCATCATCATGTAAGGGACGACGGAAACGCCGCTCGCCATTTTGTCAGGACGGTGTCCCGAGCCTCCCGCGAGCGCGATGCGCGGGTCCGTATCGAACAAGAGCTTACTAAGTTCTTGGCCGGTGATGCCAATCCGGGCCGCGTCCCATTCGATTCGTAGCTCCGGAGTGCGGTTTGAGAGCCCCTCCGGGTCGGTAACGCGGGCCGTGACTCCATTCACCTTCTGAACAGCCGTTGAAATCGTCTGCAGCTCAGCGAGCCACTGCCGCCACTCGGCATCGTGGTCTCGGGCCTTCCAGCATTCGACGGCCGCCAGCATCCCCATGATCTCTTCCTTGCCGGCCTTCAACGAGCGCCCGAACGCGTGATGCGGCGCGCTGTTGGCCCAGGCGGCTTGCAAGAAGTTTTTGTCGCCGAGGACCATACCCGCAGCCTGCGGCCCACGAAGGCATTTGCCGCCGCTATAAGCAACCGCGGTGGCTCCTCGCTTCAGGTGAACGTTCGGAATCGTCAACACTTCGGCGGCTGCATCCACAAGCACCGGGACATTATGGCGGCGCGCGACATTGGAGATCGCTTCCGTCCCCAGCGGGCCATCGTCGCCAGGTCCCGCGAGGATGTATACCATCGCGGTGCGGTCGCTAAAGGCGCCCTCAAGCTCCGAAGCTTGACTGATTTCGATGATCTTCACGCCGATCATGCGCACGGCGTGGTCATATACGTTGCGCGAGTAGGCTGGGATGATGACTTCGCTCTTCAGGTTGGTCAGATCGGGCAGGCGCTCCATACGTTCCGGGTTTGTGCCTGCCACTGATCCGGCTGTGCAGTTCGTGAGTGCGGCCGCGCAACCTGCCGTGACGATGCCCCAAGGCGCACCGGTGAGCTCCGCCAGCCGTTTGCCTACTCCGTCCATCAGCTCGTCCATCTGCACGTAACTGCGCGACGCCAGGTCCATCGCCTGTTTCACTTCGGGCAGAGTTTGCGAACCGGTAATGATGGTGAACGTGCCGCGCGCGTTGATCAACGGGCGAACGCCGAGAGATTCATAAAGCTTCGCGCTGTCAGCGGAGGCGGCAGCTTGGGTGGTGCGCGTGGGCTTTGCGGCTGCGCCCGCGCCGGCGAGACCCGCCAATGCTGCGCTTGATAGAAGACCACCGCGGCGAAACAACTCGCGCCGGTTGCATCCGGTTTGACGAGTAATGAATTTATAAAAGAACGGCATCGAGGATGGCATGCTCTTTCGTCACTATACTCTGGAATGCGGACTGGATGGCGCCTTCAGGTAAGGGACGAAGCCATGGGTCTTTGTTCTGATCCGGTAAACGGAGGTGGTTGCCGTGATGTATAGAGTTTGATAATTGCTATCGCCCCAGGCAAGATTGGCGGGCTGCTCCGGCGTAACAATGGTGCCAAGATGTTGGCCGTGCGCATCCCACACCCAGATTCCTCGCGGACCTACGACAAAGAGATTGCCCGCTTGATCCACTTTCATGCCATCCGGGACTCCGCCTGCTCCTTTTTCATCTCCAAAGAGACGCTCATTGCTCACAGTTGCATCGGGATTGAAGTCAAAGACGCGAATGTCCCGGCGGTCGCTGTCGTCCACATACAGCCGCTTTCCGTCCGGTGAAAACGCAAGGCCGTTCGGCTGCGACATATCTTTGATAAGCAAAGTTACTTGGCCGGTTTCACTCAACCGGTAAACTCCCTGAAACGGAATTTCCTGCTTCTGTCCCGCCACAAGATCCAATGTCGGGTCGGTGAAATATAAGGCGCCATCGGGGCCGGGCACGACGTCGTTGGGACTATTGAATCGTTGGCCTCCGAAGCGGTCCGCCAAAATTGTGTACTGGCCGTTTGGCGTGATGCGAATGATGGCGCGCAATACGCTGGCGCAATCGATTAGCCTGCGTTTACTATCGAAGGTGTTTCCATCCGGGTCTCCCAATGAAATGATGGATTCTTTCTGTCCATTCGGATAAACGCGATAGATCTTGTTCTGTATTTCGTCACTGACATAGAGAAAACCCGATTCGTCCCAAACCGGACCTTCGGTAAATCCAAAACCGGAAGCGATCGAGCTGAGCTGAGCATGAGGGTCGATGAGCTTCCAGAATTCCGGCGATTCTGCCACAAGCTGGAACTGTCTTGTTTCGTTCTTCGTTTCCAAGGCCGAAGCCAGTGCGGCGAACAACAGCGCTGCGACGGCCAAAATTTTCAGCATAAATTCTAAGCCTGAACGGCTTTCGATAAGACTTCCCGCAGCCGGCGCGCCACGATCGTGTCTTCGCCGGGTTGAAGCATCCACACGCCAACCACGATCGTGTTCTCATCGGATTCGATGCCTTTGCTGCCTTCTCGCCTACCAGTGGACGGATTCAGTTCGATGGCGGGCGTTCCTTTTCTCAGCTCCCCGGCGACCTGGAGGGGAGAGATTCGCACACGCTGCTGATCGTAAGTCAAGAAAAGATGCGGGACATGGTTTGCAACCTCAGGAACAAGGATTTTATATGCGATGGTAGGAATGCCGCGTAAATTTTCCGCGATTTGCTCGGCTCTTCGATGAAACTCGGCTTGCATGCCATCATCTGATTGCTGAAGAAACCAATCGACTGCAGCCACCATGCCGACTATTTGCTCTTTTGCGACTTTCATGCCGCGCCCGATGCCTTCATCGAAGGGATTATTCGTCGCGGCGGCGGCTGCAATCAGATCTTTCCTGCCAAGCAGTAAGCCGGCATTTTGCGGTCCACGGATACCTTTGCCACCTGAAAAGGTTACTAAGTCAAAGCCCATTTTGGTGTAATTCCAAAGGTTGGAAATGGGCGGAACGTCGGCTGCCGCATCGTTGAAGCACGGAACGCTGTTCCGATGCGCTACCCGAATCCAATCCTCGCGGCTTATCTGGCCGCCTTCGGCAGCGTTGAAGAAGTGCGCCATCACTGTTTTGGCAGTGAACGCGTGCTCGTAGTCCGCCTCGGTCTCCACCTCGATGAAGCGGCATCCACAGTTCTCGATGGCGTGATCGTATCCGTAGCGATGAGCCTTCTGGATGATTACTTCATTCTTCAAGTGACCCATTTGAGCGGGCACAGCCTGGATGGGCGCATTATTCATCACGTCTATGCAGGCTGCCGTACCTAGCGTCAGCGCTCCGGAAGCTCCGGAGGTGACCACGGCCGCGTCGCATTGCAATTTCCTAGCGAGATATTCGCCGGCTTTCGCCTGCAATTCGAGAAGCCGTACCGGGTTCTTAGCTGCCAGCGCGACGGCAGCCTGGACCGGCGGCGGCATGATTGAGGCGGTCAGGATGGTATACGTGCCGGCCGCATTGATGATCTTTGCGACGCCCAGTTTGTCGTAGTAATCCTCCCCGGGGTCACTCGTTTTCGGTGTTTCGCTCGCATCGCTTCGCGCTGCAGCAAGGCCGGTAATCGCTAGCGCATTCCTGGCATGCTCGAAGAAGTTGCGTCGAGTCGCATTTCGCTTCATAGTTTCATCTCGTGAACACCAGCGTCCCAAAATGCTCCGGCACGTGGTTGGAATCGCGCTTTCCCGCACAGGTGGGCTGCCAACACATAAAGTGTCTTTGCGGATCTGCGCCGACGCCATCGATGCGATAGAGATTGCCGCGCCACTTCGTGCCATCGTGCACGGGTTCAGGACTGACGGACGAAAGCGGGATTTGCGCGGCCGCATACCAGACCTTTCGTGCTTCGTCAATCCGAGCCATCGCGTGCCAGCCTGACCTCCAGGTATGGTCATAGCTGTTGTGATCCAGGTCGATCGCGAGATCGATCCAATCGCCTGTCGGCGCGATCTCGAATTCACGGTAATGCCGAATGTGAGTCCAGTCGTATCCGAGAAACATCTCGACCACATCCCGGTCCCACAAGCCGACGTGCGGCTCAGTGTTATTAGCCGGCAGGAACAGGTTTAGAACTGTATACGGACACTTGAAAAGCAAGTACAAGTTGGTGTCTGTCCAGAACGCGCGTACTTCAGTCGCGAGGTTCTTGTACTCAATCACGCGGCCACAATCCTTGTCCATCATCTGGGAGGCAGCATCTTTCCAGATCGCGGCGTCCGGGTCAAGCGTGAGCGCGGGATTGCCGCTGACGTGCCTGATGGTAAACGTCGCTCTCGGCTCGTGCACCTCACATAGCTCTTGGCCTTCGATGACAAACGAAGCTATTGTTAGACAACCGAACGCCGCGATTGCCAATTGAGCCTTACTTGCTTCAACGGTTTTCATGTGACATCGATTTTATGGCAACGCGAAGCTGAAAAGATCGCTGCCGGAAGCGATCGCAACGTACTGCTTGTCTTCGACGGCGTAACTCATCGGCGAGGCGTGCATCGTCTGGCCGGTTGTGAAGTGCCATAGCGGCTTCCCGGTTTCGGCGTCCACGGCTTCAAACGCTTCTGCGTCATCACCAAAAAAAACCAGGCCTCCAGCCGTGGTCATTGTTCCACCCCATGAGCCGCCCGAGCCGATTTGCGGGTAGCGCCATGCGAATTTTCCGGTCTCCGGATTGAAGGCCAACAGAATCTTTTGAGCGATGTCGCCACGGGCGTGTTTCGACCCCGTCGCGTAGTATTCTTGACCCTCTTCGAAGTGTTGCGGCTTAAAGAAAAGCAACTCGCATTGTTCCAGGGCCATGAAGTAGAGCAAATGAGTGGAAGGATTATAGGAAGGCGAAAACCAGTTCGTCGCGCCGATCATCCCAGGGCAGGTGAGTGTTCCGTTGACCGAAGGCTCAATACCGGTGCGGATGGGGCGGCCGGCCGCGTCTATGCCGCTGGCCCAATTGAGCCGATCGACAAACCTGGTAGCAGATAGGAACTTGCCGTTGGAGCGGTCGAGCACATACAGAAATCCATTTCTATTTGCTTGGACAAGTAACTTCCGCGGCGTTCCATTATAGATGGCGTCGATCAGAACCGGAGTTTGGGTCGCATCGTAATCGAACAGATCGTGCGGGGTGAACTGAAAGTACCATTTCAGCTTGCCGGTTTCGGCATCCAGCGCCACAACAGAGTTAGCGTATAGATCGTCGCCAGGGCGCGGGGCGCCATCGAAGACGGGCGAAGGATTGCTAGTTCCCCAATAGACAGTTTTCAGTTCCGGGTCATAAGTTCCAGGCATCCAGGTGGTGGCTCCGCCGCGCAGGTACATGTCGCCGGGCCAGCTTGACGATCCGAATTCGCCCGGCCCCGGAATGGTCCAGAACCGCCAAATCTCCTTGCCTGATTCGGCATTGAACGCGGCCAAGAAACCGCGGACGCCGTCGTCGCCGGCTGACGTTCCCACCAGAACCTTGTTATTGACGATAAGAGGCGCGCTGGTGGCTCCATAATTCTTGTTGCCCTGAGCGTATGAAACGTCCCAAATGAGATGTCC
>DATJUG010000106.1:0-62856 GCA_035502635.1 Bryobacteraceae bacterium | reverse complement strand
CCCACCAGGAGAAATCCCGCGCTCCATGCGCGTGCGTCCTGGTTCGTTTTCTCAGTGCTCTTCGTTGACACGTTCGAAGTGTATTTCTTACAATGGAAGCATCACTGAGGAAGGAGGTGGTCCAGTCGAAATGAATTCTGGTAGTGACTGTAGCATACAATCCACGCGCGAGGTGGCCGACTCTTAAAGTCGCCGTTCGTACGTTCAGGTTTCGTTCAGTGACGAGGCCGAAGTTCCTGTGGACCGGCCGCCCCGTCGCGCGTAACGTAGCTAGAGTATAGCCGCAAGGCTCTACAAGCAGACCCCGCAGGGCCGCGCCTCCGAGCGATCCAGCGGGGTTCTGCGTGTTAAGATAGCTGTAACCCCACCCGTTCTTCGAAAGGATTCCAGAGAAATGAAAGCAGGGATTCATCCCGCCTATAACGAAGTGAATGTGATCTGTGCGTGCGGTTCAACCTTCCCCACCCGTTCCACTCACAAAGGCGACCTGCGCGTTGAGATCTGTTCGAGCTGCCACCCGTTCTTTACCGGCCGCCAGAAGTTGGTCGATACCGAAGGCCGCGTGGAGCGGTTCCGGAAGAAGGCCGCCAAGGCGCACGAAATGCAGGCGCAAAAGAAGGCTGCGACAGACGCCAAGAGCGCGAAGAAGCTTCAGTAACGTTCCTATTGTGAAAGCATAACCGCCGCGTAAGCGCAGACGCGCACTGCGGGCGCAGATAAGGCGCCAGTTGCAGGATGCGAGGAGCGATTACGCGGCTTTTTGCACCTCCAAAGGGATGTTTTCGCGCGTTGAAGCGATGATGCCGTCCAGCCTGGCATTGGAAGTCAGCACATCCTGGTGATCAACCTTGGCTTGGGCGAGCAAAACTGCCCATTCGTGAAGGTCCTGCTTGCGTTTTTCGGCCGATTCGCGGCGAGATTCGGCGGCCGCGTGGCGCTTCTGCGATTCAAAGCCAATTTCCGACCGGCGCTTTTCGGCTCTTAGCTTTAGGAGGTCGTTGAGGGCGCGGTGGAAGGCCCGGTCGTGAGTAGTTTGGTAGCGGATGAAGAGAGCGAGCTGCCTTCCCTGCTGTTCTAGGCTGAGTTCCTCGTCGGTGGCGCCGTCTTGCTTAATACGGGCACAACGGGCACCAAACGCCCTGTGCGCTTGATCTTGTAAGTACAAGGCGCGTTTGGAGAGCCAGTGACTCTGGGCCATCTTTTCGACTAAGATTGATTCGGTCATGGTGGCGGGTTGGTGCTCGAAGCGAAGGCCAGAGAGCAGGTGATCATATTCGTCCTGGTCTTCGAAGTCGAGAACAGTGAATGAGCTGCCGGTGAGACCGTATTTGAAGTTGTTTCTGCACGATTCGGCTTTGCCGGTTTCGGATTTGGGGCCGGTGGAGTGCTGGGCGTTCTGTTGATTCGCGAGAATTTGAGCTTCGGTGGCCATGGGAATATCCTTTCGGGAATGAAAAACGCCGGAGCAGCGCGACGGCTGTCCGGCGTATTTCAATAGGTTGGAAGTGAGTTACTTGCGAAATAACGAGTATAGCAGACGTTTCCAAATGGTTTCCGGTAAGTTGTTGTAAGTAATGCGGATATAGCTTGTGACCGGCAGCTCAGAGTCTTTGTTGGTAGAGATATTTCTGAAAACCGGCGAATAGGTGTCCTATTTCTTCTGGATGGCCGAGGTCGGCGACGGCATCGGCGATGGCGTTGCGGTATTTGAGCTTGAGAAGCGGGGTCAGCTTTTCGCGATCGAGCTCATGGACGCCCTGGCTCACGTAATGAGAGAGTACAAACTCGAGGAAAGCTTGCTGTTTGGCGCTGAAGTGAGCACCGATAGCGGGACGAGCCTGCGCCGCCCGCGCTTCGCGGGTAAGCGGCGGGAGTGCATAGGCGATATGAGCCAGCACGTCGAAGAGATCGCTGTTTTCGGCGTTGATGATGCGCTGCATTTCGGCCATCTGGTCGGGGCCGAAGCCTTTTTCCGCCAACCCTTCGAGAAGCTTCGCGCGGGTATCGGGCGCACTCCATAACGCGCGGAGCTCGTCTTCATCTTTGAAGAATTCAGGGAGCTTGCCGAATAGCATTTCGAGGAACTGCTGGGCGGACATGGGCGTGCCGTCGGGATGCCAGAAGCTGGTCATCGTCATGTGCTGGATGGTGCGGGCTTTGCCGTCAGCCAGCTTGACTTTGATCCTTTGCGGGCGCGGACCAGGTTCGGGTGGTGGTCCGGGCGGCTCAGGCGGGGGCGCTGGCGGTGGCGCCGGGATGGGTTCCGGCTCGGGCTCCATGGGTTCGCCGTCCCACTCGCGATCGCTGAAGTGGTGATAGGCCCTCACGAAGTCGTAGATGGTGAAGTAATCCTTGCCGTCGTAGAGGCGCGTGCCGCGACCGATGATCTGTTTGAACTCGATGATGGAGTTGATGGGCCGCATGAGCACAATGTTGCGTATGTTGCGGGCATCCACTCCGGTGGAGAGTTTTTGCGAGGTGGTCAGGATGGTGGGGACCGTTTTTTCGTTATCCTGGAAGTCGCGCAGGTGTTGTTCACCGAGCGCACCATCGTTAGCGGTGACGCGCTGGCAGTAATTGGGGTTCTTGCTGGTCTTGAACTGGTTGATGAGGTCGCGGACGGCTAAGGCGTGATCCTGGGTGGAGCAGAAGACCAGCGTTTTTTCGTTCTGATTAATCTGATTGAGGAAAATGTCGACGCGATGCGCCTCGCGTTCCTTGATTTCGATGATCTTGTTGAAGTCGGATTCTTCGTAGCGGCGCCCAGTTTCGATTTCGCCTTCGATTATCTGATCGTCGGGCGTGTAGATATACTCGTCGAGCGTAGTTGCAATCTGCTTGACTTTGAATGGAGTAAGAAAGCCGTCGTTGATGCCGTCTTTCAGTGAGTAAATGTAGACGGGTTCATCGAAGTAAGCGTAAGTGTCGATGTTATCTCGGCGCTTTGGGGTTGCCGTCAGACCGAGCTGCACGCCGGGTGCGAAGTAAGTCAGGATGCCGCGCCAGGTGCTTTCGTCGTTGGCACCTCCGCGGTGGCACTCATCGATGACGATGAAATCGAAGAAATCGGGCGGGTATTCACCGAAATAGGGCGAGGGCTGTCCGTCTTTGGGCGGGCCGCTGAGGAAGGTTTGAAAGATGGTGAAGAAGAGGCTGCCGTTCTTAGGGACTCGGCCTTTCTTTTTGATGTCCTCCGGCTCAATGCGTACGAGCGCGTCTTCGGGGAAAGCGGAGAAGGCGTTATAGGCTTGGTCGGCGAGGATATTGCGGTCTGCGAGGAAGAGGATGCGCGGGCGGCGGACCGGTTCGAGGGCCAGATTCCAGCGGCTGTGGAAGAGCTTCCAGGCGATCTGGAAGGCAATGAAGGTTTTGCCGGTTCCGGTGGCGAGCGTGAGCAGCATTCGGTCCCTTCCGGCGGCGATGGCATCGAGGACGCGCTGGATGGCTATGTCCTGGTAGTAGCGGCTTTGGAAGTAGCCGCCCTTGGTTTCGAAAGGGACAGCGGCGAAACGGTCGCGCCAGGCGTTGGCTTCGGCGAAGGTGCGGGTCCAGAGCTCTTCGGGTGTGGGATAGCGGGGCGTTTCGCCTTCTCCGCCCTCCTGCATATCGACGGCGTAGATGCTTTGGCCGTTGGTCGCATAGGCGTAACGGATGGCGAGTTTCGCGGCGTAGTTCTTGGCTTGCGCGACGCCTTCGGTGAGGAGTTGATCCCAGGCTTTGGCTTCGACGACGGCGAGCTTGGTGTTGCGGAAGACGAGGATGTAGTCGGCGGTGAGGGATTTACCGCGGCGGCCATAGTTTTCGATGCGGCCGAGCGTGATGGGATATTCGCGCAGGATGCGGCTGCCTTCGACGACGCCCCAGCCGGCGGATTTGAGAGCGGGGTCGATGTGCTCGGCTCGGGTTTCGGCTTCGTTCATGAGTTAGAGGTTGCCGGAGAAGGCCTGGTGGAGGAGCGATTTTTTGAGTTCGTCGAGGGCGGCGAGTTTGCGGCGGTAGAGGGATTGGAGGGATTGGGTTTGGGTATCGATTGAATCAAGTCTCTGGGCGATCAGTTTTTGGTCCGATATCGGTGGCCAGTCGATTTCGATGGGGTGTACTTGATTGCGGTTGAGTGCTGGGTTTGCGGCACCGGAGTCGAGGCCACTTACATCAAGATTGGCGAGAAAGTGGTAAACAAACTTTGGATCATTGCCGTTGAACTGCTTCACCCAGAGGGTGGTGTCGTGTGGCCAGAAGTCGGTCTCCAAGTAATAAACCTTGCCTAACGTTCCTTTGCGGCCCAGAACGACACCGGGCGCCTGCGCCATCGCAGAGCTATGGTAGCTCTTGATTCCGCCGCTCGACACGACTGGCACCGACCCTGGCTTTTGCTCGACTTTAGTGATGTCGAATCCACGTTGCAGGACAATCTGTTTACCGATCTTTGTGTGCGTCCAGCTTGGGGTATTGGCGGATAGCATCAGATGGACGGCGGATTGCTTGAGGGCGCGAGCATTTTGGAGATTCTCTTTTGTATTGGCTTTGGCTGTGGCGATTGCGGCGAAGGCTTGGTCGAGGATGCCTACAAGTCGACGCTGTTCCGGGCGCGGCGCGAGTGGAATACGAATCTGCTTGAGCTTGCCTGTCGATATTTCCTTAAACGTGGCACCGCTTCCCATCGAATCTAACAATTGAACAATACTTTGGAGGTAATAATACAGGAATTTCGGCTGCAGGTTTGCCGCGGGAACCAAGCCTTTGCACCCTTGGTTGGTGGCCATGGGTAGAGTGTTGATTATGAGGTGGCCTATTGGCGCCCGCGAGGAGAGAATAACGGAATTGATCGGTAGCATTGTCGCCGAGCTGTTCCGAAGCCCTAGCTCGGTGATTTTTCGCTTTGTGTCGCCCGCGTACGGACTTGATCGTTTTCCCATTTCTGCTGGTGTGATCCAGAGATGAGTTCCGCCCCAGTATTCACTTACAGCTGTATCTGGTGTTCCGCCGTTAACGATGGTGCAAACGTCCCCGAGGTGTTTCATCTCCCAACCCGCCTTCACAGCAGGCCCCGAATGGTTTCTAACACCGCGGCGCTCTCCTTATCGAGGGCGGCGATTTCGTCGAGGATCTCGTGAGGGGCGCGGTGCTTTATTTCCTCACCGTTGTTCGGGTTCTTGACTGAGAGGTCATAAGTGGACTTATCTATTGTAGTTACATCGACGGTCCAGGATCGAGGGGAAGGGGCGAAGGTTTTTTGCAGCTTGACGAACTCGGCGAGATCGTTGTCATTGAGCGGGTTCGTCTTGCCGAGACTCCGGCCGGGCGAGAGCTGGTAGAACCAGAGGTCACGGGTCTGCGTTCCTTTGTCGAAGAACAGCACCACGGTTTTTACTCCGGCACCTTGAAAGACGCCACCCGGCAGGTCGAGCACGGTGTGCAAATTGCAGCTTTCGAGCAGTTGCTTGCGCAGGCTGACGGAGGCATTGTCGGTGTTCGACAGAAACGTGTTCTTGATGACCACGCCGGCGCGACCGCCGGCTTTGAGGATTCGGATGAAGTGCTGGAGGAAGAGGAACGCGGTCTCGCCGGTGCGAATGCGGAAGTTCTGCTGGATTTCCTTGCGCTCCTTGCCGCCGAAGGGTGGATTGGCGAGCACTACCTCAAAACGGTCCTTCTCCTGAATATCGTCGAGATTTTCGGTCAGGGTGTTGGTGTGGATGATGTTGGGAGTCTCGATGCCGTGCAGGATCATGTTCATGATCGCGATGACGTAAGCAAGCGACTTCTTTTCCTTGCCCACAAAGGTGCGGGTTTGCAGGATTCCGAGCTCGCGGGTGGTGAGCGAGGGCTTGCGCTTCATGTACTCGTAGGACTCGCATAGGAAGCCGGCGGAACCGACTGCGCCATCGTAGACGCGCTCGCCAATTTGAGGATTGACGACCTGGACCATGGCGCGGATGAGGGGGCGCGGCGTGTAGTATTCGCCGCCGTTGCGCCCGGCGTTGCCCATGTTGCGGATTTTGGCTTCGTAAAGGTGGGAGAGCTCGTGCTTTTCGGTTTGGGAGCGGAAGCGGAGCTCGTCGATGTGGTCGATGATTTCGCGGAGGTTGTAGCCGCTCGAGATCTTGTTTTTGATTTCGCCGAAGATCTCGCCGATTTTGTATTCGATGGTGTTGGGGCCGGTGGCTTTTTGGCGGAAGGCGTGGAGGTAGGGGAACAGCTTCTGGTTGACGAAGTCGCGGAGGTCGTCGCCGGTCTGGGCGCGATTGTGGTCGATTTGGCCGCCGCTGGTTTTGGGGGCGGCCCAGTGTTCCCAGCGATGCGGCTCGTCGAGGATGAAGCTGTAGGCGCGGCCGTGGAGGGCGGCTTCGTCGGCCTTATCCTTTTCGAGATCGTCCAGATATTTCAGGAACAGCAGCCAGGAGGTCTGTTCGGTGTAATCGAGTTCGGTGGTGCAACCGGCCTCTTTCCACAGGACATCGTCGATGTTTTTGAAAGCTTGCTCGAACATTCAGAGAGATTGTGGCGTACAGAGAGGAATCTTAGCGCATGCTGATTCGCTGTCAGGCCGAGCCGCGCCAGATACCGTAGAATTTCGCTAGGGATGGGCTTCTTCAGCGCTCTGGCGCGCCAACTCCAGTTCGGCGCACGCACCCTCCGGCGCAATCCGGGGTTCACCGCCATCGCGGTTGCCATGTTCTCGCTGGGCATTGGCACTGTGTCCGCGCTTTTCTCGGTGGTTGACAAAGTCCTTTTGCAACCGTTGCCCTATCGAAATCCCGAGCGCCTGGTTCAGTTGATCACGACGTCGCGGGTCGGCGAACAGCACCTGACGTCCATTCCGAAATTTCTTTTCTGGCAGGACCACACGTCGGCCTTCGAAGCGCTGGCCGCCTCCGACGTTGAGGCGCCGGAGGTGAACCTCACGGAAGGTCCTTCTCGCAGAGTCTTGAAAACCGCTCGCGTGTCGGCCGAGTATTTCCGTGTGCTGGGTGCGCAACTGGCGAGAGGACGGACCTTGCGCATCATCGTGCCAGCCGACAAGCGACCCGCACGATCGGTTAAACTGCTACACGAAATCGACGTCGTTCAGTTGAAGAAATGAACCTGCGTTACGCGCGCGCTGCGGAGACTTTCTTCGCGGCGTTCTCAACCTCACGCCATTCTGAATCGTCGAGCTTGAGGCCGGCAGCCGCGACGTTCTGTTCGAGGTGTTCCACCGAAGAAGTACCTGGAATCGGAAGCATCACCGGCGAACGGTGCAGCAGCCACGCGAGCGACAACTGCGCCACCGACGCGCCGTGACGCTTCGCCACGCCTGCCAGCGGGCCGTCCGGCTCTGCCAATTTCCCTGCCGCGACCGGGAACCACGGAATGAACGCCAGTCCATGCTGGTCGCAATAATCGACCACCGCTTCGTGCTCGCGGTCGCTGATGTTATAGCGATTCTGCACGCTTGCAATTTCGACAATCTTGCGGGCCTGCTCGATCTCCTTGACTGTCACTTCCGATAACCCGATGTGCCGGATCTTACCCGCCTTCTGCAGCTTTGCCAACACGCCCAGCGACTCTTCGACGGGAACCTTCGGATCAATGCGATGCAACTGATACAGATCGATGCGGTCTAATCGCAACCTGCGCAGGCTCATCTCCAGTTGTTGATGCAAATATTCCGCGCGCCCCAACGGCTGCCACTGGTTCGGACCCTGTCGCGTTAGGCCGGCCTTGGTCGCAATCACCAGGTCTTTTGGATACGGATGAAGAGCTTCGCCAATCAGCCGCTCGCTCACCTCGGGGCCGTAAGAATCCGCAGTGTCAATGAAGTTGACCCCGAGTTCAATCGCGCGCCGCAATACTCTGCGCGCCTCCTCGGGGTCTTTGGGCTCGCCCCAAATTCCCTCGCCTGTAAGTCTCATGGCGCCAAACCCTAATCGATTTACAGTAAGGTCGCCGCCAATACGGAATGTTCCGCTCGCTTTCGCGTCTGCCTTTAAAGTTGCCATACACGCAGGTGATTCGAGCGCGGCGGGCGAAGTTGCCAGACTTTCATTCATCTGCAACTTCAAACCAACAATTTTTTCGAGACAATAATGTAAATTCCTTGCGCGGTCGACACCTATATAGAGCATGGCGAACACAGCCCTGGATGCGCTTGCCGGCGAAGAGATTTTTGAATCGAATTCGCTTGGTACCGTCATGCGCCATTGCGTCGTGTTAAAGGGTCTGGTGCTAAAGGCCGAGGACAATCAATCGGAAACTGTCATCTCGCTCGCGGTGATATCGTCCGTCAAGCGAATCAAGACCAGCTATCCGGGGCTGCTGGTCATTGCCGCCAGCGTTTTTCTGATCGCTGCCGCCGCCGCTTCCTCCAAACAAGGCGGTGGGGCGGCCGGACCTATCGCCCTTTTCGGATTACTGTTCGTAATTGCGTATTGGCTGACGCGGAGAGCGTCCGTTGCGATCGTGGCCGGTCAGGAGGTAACTGAAACCGTCCAGGGCAGTCCTGGGGAAGCATCGGCGTTCATTGCCGCCGTGCAATTAGCCCTCGATAAAAGCCAGCGTCTGGCCGCCTAAAACGACGGTTCGGACCCGAACTGAAGTCGACGGAATATCGCCAGGATGCCCTATTACCCACACTTGGGCATAATTTGTCGATTGTCCATCGAGATTAGGACCTTTCGTGCTACCCTGCTGGTGTGAGCCCCCTCAGTCATCTCCGGCAGCTCGAGGCGGAAAGCATCCATATATTACGAGAAGTCGCCGCCGAGTGTCAGCGCCCGGTCCTGCTCTACTCCATCGGAAAAGATTCCTCCGTCTTGTTGCGGCTGGCCCAAAAGGCCTTCCATCCGGGGCAGATGCCGTTCCCCCTGCTGCACATCGATACCGGCTATAAGTTCCGTGAAATGATCGAGTTCCGGGATCGCTACACGGCGCAACTGGGCCTTAAGCTGATCGTTCAGACTAATCGCGCGGCGCTCGACTCCGGCGCAACGCCCTTCGCGTGGGGCACGCAGCGCTGTTGCGGCGCTCTCAAAACCACCGCTTTGCTGGACGGGCTGCGCAACGGGGGCTTCGACGCCGCGATCGGCGGGGCGCGCCGGGATGAAGAGCGCTCGCGCGCCAAGGAACGCGTCTTCTCATTCCGCGACACCCGCGGCCAATGGGACCCCCGCAACCAGCGTCCCGAACTCTGGAACGTGTTCAACACCCGCATCCAACCCGGAGAGAGCCTGCGCGTTTTTCCGCTTTCAAACTGGACCGAGCTCGATGTGTGGCAGTACATCCACGCCGAAGATATCCCCATTGTTCCGCTGTATTTTGCCAAGCCTCGTCCCATGCTGGTGCGCGGCGATTCGCTGCTGCCCATTGAACAATCGTTCGTGCCGCGCCTGCCTGGCGAACAGCCGCAACTGGTGATGTGCCGCATGCGCTCGCTCGGTTGCAGCCCCTGCACCGGCGCCATTCGTTCGGAGGCGGACACGGTTCCCCGCATCATAGAAGAATTGATCACGGTTCGCCGCTCCGAGCGCCAGAACCGCGTCATCGATCATGACCAGGACGGCTCCATGGAAATCAAAAAGCAGGAGGGCTATTTTTAGGTGTCCGCCGCAACCGCCTTACCGGTCCGCGAAAGCTTCGAAGAGTTTCTCGAGCAGGAGCAAGCGAAGGATCTTCTCCGCTTCACGACTGCCGGCAGCGTGGACGATGGGAAATCCACTTTGATCGGCCGCCTGCTCTACGATTCGCGCAGTGTGTATGACGATCAACTCGAATCGGTGACCAACGCCTCCGCTGGACGCAACGCCGGCGCGATCGATTTTTCTCTCTTGACCGACGGTTTGCGCGCTGAGCGGGAACAAGGCATCACCATCGACGTCGCTTATCGCTACTTCGCCACGCCGCGCCGCAAATTCATCATTGCCGACACGCCCGGCCACGAGCAATATACGCGCAATATGGTCACCGGCGCATCCACCGCGGAACTCGCTATCGTTCTGGTGGACGCTCGCAAAGGCCTGCTGCCGCAATCCCGCCGCCACGCCTATATCGCCTCGCTGCTTGGCCTGCCGCACGTGGTGATCGCCGTGAACAAGATGGATCTGGTTGGCTATGAGCACGCTACTTTCGCGCGCATCGAAGCCGATTTCCGGCGTTTCCTCGCGCGCTTCCAATCGATCGAACCATATTTCGTCCCCATCAGCGCGCTTGCCGGCGACAACGTCGTTAATCGGAGCAGCCGCATGCCCTGGTTTCATGGCCCCAGCTTGCTCGAATATCTCGAGCGCGTGCCCATCGGGAAACGGGTTCAAAACTCCGCATTTCGTTTTCCGGTCCAGCGCGTGGTGCGCCCGAATCAGGAATTTCGAGGCTATGCGGGAACCCTCGTATCGGGCTGCATCAGCGTGGGCGATCCGGTGGTCATATCACCCTCGGGCCGCCAAACCTCCATCGCGAGTATCACCACGTTTGATGGTGAGCTGCGCCACGCGCAAGCCGGGCAGGCTGTCACTCTTACGCTTGCCGCTGAAATCGATGTAGTTCGCGGCGATACCATCTCTACGCCGGACGAGCCTCCGCTCTCGAGCAGCGCGATCGACGCCACGCTCGTCTGGCTGAACGGCGAGCCCGCCCAACTGAACAAGCGCTATCGCCTAAAGAATGCAAGCCGGCAGGAATGGGCCGAGCTGAAGTATATCCGCCACCGCCTCAACATCAACTCGCTCGATCACGAGCACGCCAGCACGCTCGAGATCAACGAAATCGGTTCGGTACATCTGGAAAGCGCACGCCCGCTCGCATTCGACACCTACGCAAAGAATCGCGCCACTGGCAGCTTCATCCTGATCGATGAGGCCACAAATGCGACCGTAGCGGCGGGCATGATAACCGGCGCTGTGCAAGATGCGCGAAAAGTATTTTTCAGCCCCATTACGCTGTCCGACCGGATTACACGCGTGTCATTCGAGACCGTTGGGGGGAAGAGCCAAACATTCACGCTCCCGGCGGACGATAGCGACGCGCAGCAGGCGATAGAAGAGCTGCTGGATCGAATCCGCGCGCGGTTTCCAGAGCCCGACTGGACAGAGAGCGGAGGTATATGAAATTGTCTGCTCTGGAATCTCAAGCGAGAGAAGCAATTGCCGCCTATCTGGCGGCCGATACCAGCGCCTGTTTTACTTGCAGTTTTCAGGCTGAAGGCATGGTGCTGCTGCACCTGTTGCGCGAGCGCCAGCCCTCCATTCCGGTTCTTTTTCTTGAAACAGGCTACCATTTCGCGGAAGTCTATCGTTATCGGGATGAAATGACGGCTCGATACAATTTAAACCTGGTGAACGTGATGCCGGCTCAGACGGTCGCGCAGCAGGAAGCGCAATTCGGAATTCTCCATCAGTCGCAGCCCGACCGGTGCTGTCAACTTCGCAAAGTGGGGCCTCTGTTTGCCGCCCTCGAAAATTACGACGTTTGGTTCACCGGCTTGCGCCGCGCTCAATCCCCTACGCGCGCGAATTTGCAAGTGGCGGATCGCTTTCCGCTGCCTTCGGGCAAGCAGTTGCTTAAGATCAGTCCGCTCGCGGATTGGTCCGATAAACAGGTCTGGACGTTTGCGCGAGAGCACAACATTCCTTTGCTGCCGCTCTACGACGCCGGTTACACCAGCATCGGATGCCAGCCTTGCACGGCGCTTCCGGTCGATCCGGGCAACGCGCGCTCAGGGCGTTGGGCCGGGCGCAAGCTCGAGTGCGGCATCCATATCGCCGTGGCTGATATCGCCATGGCCCGTTAATTATGGAATTCGTCCTCGGATTCATTATTGCCCTCGCGATCTCGCTCACCGGGGTCGGCGCGGGCAGTATGACCACTCCGTTACTCATCTTGTTCCTCGGTGTCTCGCCGGCCACTGCGGTGGGCACCGCTCTGGCTTTCGGAGCCGTCGTGAAGATCGCCTCGGTTCCGCTCTATGCTGTGCGCCGTCAGGTGAATCTCCGTATCTTGCGGCTGCTGTTGATCGGCGGCCTTCCGGGTGTGATCGTGGGCGCTTTGTTGCTCAACAAGGTGAAGCACTCCGCTTACAATGGCGTGCTGTACGTGGCGCTCGGCACGTTGATTGTGGCTACCGCGCTGTTCCATCTCTATCGCGTTTTTCGCCCCAAACTCCAGCCTTCGAACCATGATCGTTCGCGTCTCCTGCCCTGGTTCGCGTTTCCCATCGGCGCGGAGGTCGGCTTCTCTTCCGCTGGAGCCGGTGCGCTCGGTTCACTCCTGCTGCTGGGCTTCACGCCGCTCACCGCTGCGGAAGTGGTCGGCACCGACTTGTGTTTCGGTCTCGGGGTATCGCTGGTCGGCAGTATCATCCAGATCGGGGCAGGGAATTATGAACTCGCGCTGCTCGGGAAACTGGTAGCCGGTGGCCTGATCGGCGCTTTCACAGGATCGCTGCTCGCCGGCCGCATTGCCCAGCGGCCCTTGCGCGTCGGCTTACTACTGGCGCTGATTATTCTGGGTTGCCAATTAGCGGCTTACGGCAGCGGGACGGCGCGAGGGTGAGCCTCTCTAGTAAAGGTCGTCGATGTCGGCATTCGTGAGTTTCAAACTGCCTGGTTTGTGAGACGACCGCAGCGGGAATTTCAGCCTCCTGCCGACTTATAGTCGAGCCAAGGAGTTGGCTCAAGAGGAGTAGATATCCACAGCCGTCGGTCGCGGCGGTTGTGGAAAAGTTCTCTGTTGCTGGTTCCGAGACACTTCCAAGACTTGCATTGAAGCGCGGAATGAGGAATAAGCAGAGAGAGCAGGCATCCCGCTGCTACGAGTATTGCCGACTAACGTTTCGATGTTCTCGTAAAGACCCTCGAGCAGCGGGATGTGCTTCGCTTCTAAGACGAATTCTCAGAAGCCGTCACTGGGTCACAGTACGACCATTCTATAAGTCCTTCGGGAGATGCGAAGCCAGCTTGCTGAACAATGATCGGGGAGCAAAGCAAAGATGAAAAGAGAAGGTACTACGGATTCCGACGAACGCTACGCAGCCTGGGTGGGATTCGATTGGGGGGACGAGGAGCATGTTTGGGTGCTGCAGTGGGCCGACACCGGGGAGCGGGAGCGAGGGCCGCTGGAACAAACGCCCGAAGCTCTGGATGCTTGGATGTGCCAGTTGATGAGCCGACTCAATGGTCGCCGCATAGGACTAGCTATCGAGCAGAAACACGGGGCCGTGGTTTGGATGCTTCTCAAGTACGAGTGTGTCGAGATCTATCCCATTCACCCGCAAGCTGCTGGGCAGTTTCGTCAGTCTCTCTATCCTTCCGGGAGCAAGAGCGATCCGCTGGATGGGGAGCTGCTGCTGGAACTACTCGTGCATCATCGCGATCGTCTGCATGCTCTGGACCAGGAAGACGAACCAACTCGTCGATTGCTGATGCTGGTGGAACAACGCCGGCATTGGGTAGAGGAGAAGAAGCGACACGGTAATCGGCTCCTGGCTCGTCTGAAGGTCTACTTCCCACAGGTGCTGAACTGGTTCGAGGACATCAGCGCAGCACCGGTTCTCGATCTGCTGGCCAGGTGGCCCCGCCTGGAGCAACTGCAAAAGGCGCAGCGCAAGACACTGGAAACTTTTCTTCGGGAGCATCGGCGGGGCCCGCAAGAAGCGAGCGCCTGGGCCGAACAGGTGCGCTGCGCCGTTGCAGCCGTACAGGACGTGGCGCTGATGGATTCCTACGTTCTGGAAACCACAGCGCTGGTGGCGTTGCTAAAGCAGATGCAAACCAGTATCAAGAAGTTCGATATCGCCATCGCTGAAATCAGTCGCCAGCATCCGTGCTGGACCATCGTGCAATCGTGGCCCGGAGCCGGGCCGGTCATGGCGCCTCGTTTGCTCGCGGCCATGGGCAACGGCAAGCGATACCAGAATGCTCATGAAATGCAGTGCGCCACCGGCATTGCACCAGTAACCGTAGCGACCGGACGGACTCGAAGCGTTCAATTTCGACGAGCCTGTCCGAAATTCCTGCGACAAACCTTTCATGAATGGGCTCAGCACTCGATGAAGAGCTGCCGGTGGGCCAGGGCTTATTACAATCAACTTCGCGCCGGCGGGAAGCGTCACCATGCTGCTCTTCGCGCGTTGGCATTTAAGTGGCAACGGATTCTGTTCCGCTGCTGGAAGGATGGAGTCGTCTATAACGAATCAAGATACATTGCCAGCCTTAAGAAGAGGAACTCCCCCCTGGGAGTCTGGCTTCCCGAATGAAAATGTTCAAAACACGTGAACACCGTTAATCCACCTGTGAAAAAGATACCCTCGAGGGTCTTGACTTTTGAACTCAGAAGTCTTTACGTTCCGACTTTCGAATCTCTTCCTCCACCGCAGCGCGTATGACGGTTTTCAGCGAAGCTCCGCGGTGTGCTGCAACTGCTTTCAATTCGCGGAAGAGCTGATCCGGGAGGTCGATGGTCGTACGCATAAAAGCACATTAGCATCAAGGATGTTCGGATCAGGCCACCAGCCTGTCAATGCGTATCGGACTACTTTTGGCCCAAATACGCGGCATAGGGTTCAAGAAGGTCCTGCTCCGGTTCTCGACCTAGTTGTGCCACGTCGAGCCAGCGCAAGCCCTTTACAATAATCTACAATGTAAAGCGATGGCCGAATCGACTCTCTCCGCAAAAAATCAAATCGTCATCCCTAAGGAAGCCCGAGAAGCCTTGGGCCTAAAAGCCGGCGATAAGCTTCTAGTAGTCGTCCGTGGAGACCGGGTCATCGTGCTGCAAAAACCCGAGTCGCACCGCTCTGCGCTTCGCGGCTTGGCCAAGTCACCATATCCTGATAAATATCTGAAGCGGGAACGTGAGAGTTGGCGCTGAACCGTCTCCGCGGCTTCCTGCGCCGGCATCGCAAGATCGCCCTGGATACGAGTGTTTTTATCTATCAACTGGAAGCCAATCCTCGCTACGTAGGCCTCACAGAAGATGTTTTCGCCTGGCTCGAGGAACCAGCCAGTATGGCCGTAACTTCTACGATAACGATGACAGAATTGCTGGTGCAACCCTACCGCAACTCCGATCAACGAAGGGTTGACGAGTTCTACGCGCTGCTATCAACCTTTCCGAATCTGCAGTGGATCGCACCCAGTCTGCCGATTGCGGATACCGCGGCAAGAATCCGGGCCGAGCATCGCCTCAGAACCCCGGACGCTCTACAAGCCGCGACTGCAATTCAGGAGGAAGCTACTGGATTCGTTACCAACGATTCGGTTTTTGAACGGGTAAGAGAGTTCGACATCCTGTTGCTTGAGCGTTTTCTCTGAGCAACCCACAAGGCTCGCTCCAGCTCTTGATCGCCTCTAGCCACCCCAACGGAAAAACACCGCCCCCAGCGGCGGCAAACTAATCGTCAATGATTGATTGCGCCCGTGCAGCGGGATCGGCACGGTTTCCACTCCGCCGAAATTTCCCCGCCCGGTTCCCCCGAAATGCTTTGCGTCGGAGTTGAAGATCTCCTTCCAAAATCCCTTGTGCGGGACCCCGATTCGATAGTTGTCGCGCGGCACCGGGCTGAAATTCAGCACCGCCGCCACCATCTCAGTCTCTGTCCGCCCCTTGCGAAGGAAGCTCAAGACATTTTTCTCGGCGTCATGCACATCGATCCACTCGAAGGTCGCTGCGGTGTTCTCGCAGGTTTGCAGTGCCGGCTCGCAGCGATATAAGTGGTTCAACTCGCCTATCAGCAGCCGCAACGCTGCATGCGGCGGAGAATTCAGAAGGCCCCAATCGAGGCTCGCGTCGTGGTTCCATTCCGCCCACTGCGCGAACTCGCCGCCCATGAACAGCAGCTTCTTGCCCGGCTGCGCATACATGTAAGAAAACAGCAGCCGCAGGTTAGCGATCTTCTGCCAGTTATCTCCCGGCATCTTACTCGCCAGCGACTTCTTCCCGTAAACCACTTCATCGTGCGACAGCGGAAGGATGAAATTCTCGTTGAAGGCGTAAATCATTCGGAACGTCAGCTCGTGATGATGGAACTTCCGAAACAAAGGATCCTGCTCCATGTATTGCAGCGTGTCGTGCATCCATCCCATGTCCCACTTGAATCCGAACCCCAGCCCGCCGACGTATGCGGGTTTGGAAACCATCGGCCAGGCGGTCGATTCTTCCGCGATGGTCTGCACATCCGGGTGCGCTTGATACACGTCCGAATTCAACCGCCGCAAAAAATCGATCGCCTCCAGGTTTTCCCGGCCGCCGTGTTTATTGGGGATCCACTGCCCTTCGCGGCGGGAATAATCGAGATACAGCATGGAAGCTACCGCATCCACGCGCAATCCATCGGCGTGATATTTATCCAGCCAGAACATCGCGCTGCTCAGCAAAAAACTTCGGACCTCGGGGCGACTGTAATCGAACGTGAAGCTGTTCCAATCGGGATGCACGCCCCGGCGCGGATCGGCCGGCTCGTATTCATGCACGCCATCGAAAAAGCCGAGCCCGTGCTCGTCTTGCGGAAAATGCGACGGCACCCAATCGAGAATCACTCCGATTCCGTTCTGATGAAACTGATCGACCAACCGCATAAAATCCTGTGGCGTGCCGTAACGGCTGGTAGGCGCAAAGAACCCGGTAGTCTGATAACCCCAGGACCCGAAGAACGGATGTTCCATCACGGGCAAGAATTCGACGTGCGTAAAGCCCATTTCCTTGACGTACGGAATGAGCTGCGCCGCCAGCTCTGCATACGATAACGACCGATTTCCTTCACTCGCCACACGACGCCACGAGCCGAGATGCACTTCATAAATAGTAATCGGCGCGTCGAGGCTATCCGCATTGTGCCGTGCGGCCATCCACAAATCGTCGTTCCATCGGTAGCTCAAATCCCAAACAATGGACGCCGTGCGCGGCGACGCCTCATGGAAGAACCCGAACGGATCTGCCTTATCGGCCACATATTGGCCGTGGTTCGATTCCACACGGAATTTATAAAGCGTTCCGGCATAGACGCCGTGGGCGAATCCCTGCCAGATGCCGCCGCCAACGGGCGAGAGCGGCATGGCATGCGGCTGCCAACCGTTGAAATTGCCGACCACTGAAACCGCGCGCGCATTCGGCGCCCAAACGGCGAACTGCGTTCCGCCGCGCTCATTCGCAACATGCGCGCCCAGAACATCGGCCAGCTTCACGTGCGTGCCTTCGCGAAACAGGTAGATGTCGTTCTCGGTGAGTTGCCTGCTGGAAGTAGCCACGTTTCTGCGCTCCTAGGTCATCAGACTGAGAATGCCGCGCAGCGGGATGCGCACCCAATCCGGCCGATTGTTCAGCTCATACGCGACTTCGTACAACGCCTTCTGCAGCAGAAAAGCGTCGAATAGAATTCTGCGTTCCTCCGGTTGCGATGGCACGAATGCATGGCCGCCGGCCTCCTCGAAATACGCGTTCAGATAAGTAGCGCTAACCCAGACCGTCCAATAATCGGCGAACTTTTCGACGTCAGCGGAGGCAAGGTTCGGAGCCGAGTATGCGGCATATTGGAACGAGCGGATCATGCCTGCGACATCCCGCATGGCCAGCGTCTTGGCACGACGGTGCGCGAGCGGGCGCATCGGCTCGCCTTCAAAATCGATAATCATGAAATCGCTGCCCGTATAGAGGACCTGGCCAAGATGGTAATCGCCGTGATAGCGAATCCGCGAGGCGTCAAAGCGGCGGTTACGCAACGCCGCGAATCGTTCCGTCACCCGGTGCTCGATGTGAAGCAGATTGCGAGCGCTTTCGGCGGCTTCGCCCGTGAGCACTGCTTCTTTTCGCCGCAGCAGCTCAAACGTGATGTCGGCTTGACCGAGCATCTCTTCATAGAGAAGCTCGGCGTCTTGTCCGGTGAAGGATTCGGGGGCGAAATCGCCATCGGCATTCGAGTCCGTAAGCGCCGCGTGCATTTCGGCCGTTCGCTTTCCCAACAGACGCGCCGAATCCGCATATTCGCCCAGCAGTTCACGAGCATCGGCAGGCATTCGTTGCTCGATCAACGCAAACGGATGCTGCGGAAATGAGGGAGCTTGACGATTCCGCGCCCGATCGAAAAATCCGCTCAGAGCCTCCAGCGTGTATTTCCACGCATCGCCCTGGTTGGGCACAAACTGCTGTAGAATTCCTGCCGCATATGCTGCCGCGGAGTCTCCGCCCTTGGCCCGATACTCCAGCGTTCCCAAAACCGCCGGCGTATGCGCGAACCCGCGCGCTGTCAAAAATTTGCCGATCTCCACATCCGGATTTACGCCCTCTTCCAGTTTGCGAAACAGCTTCAAGATGTAACGATCCCGGTAAATGATCGACGTGTTGCTCTGCTCCGCCCGCGAAACAAAGCTTTCAACTCTGTGGACTGTATTGCCTCGGTCTTCAGGGAACGCGCTTGTCCGCGCAGCGATGAACTCGCCGTTCTTTCCCGGCCATCGATCCTCGCAGCGGATCGCATCGAGCAGCACATCGCGGAATTGCGGATTCGAGAGCGCGCCATAGATCACCCTCCGCTCTTCATCGGGCGTGGCCGCCTCGGCTAGCAGCTCATCGGAATCCGCGTGTTGCGCGGATGAGACCGGCAGCACATACTTGTCGCGATCTCCATCTGCATATTCGATCCGCAAGATCAGAATGCACGAATCCGCAGCGCTTACCGGAATAGCGTCATCGATCGCAATGCACTGAATCGCGCGCGCCTTGCTCCGGAACCACCGCCGCGCGGTAATGAACTGCGGCAGTATCGGCTCGAGTTGATACAGCGCACGGTGCTCGAAGAGCCGATCCCAGGAGTCGACCGTAATCAGCGGAAGGGCCATTGCGGTTTGCGTTTTCACAGGAAGTACTCGAAGTCGGTTTCAACGCGCAGCCGCCGCCGTATGCGGAAAATGTGCGCCGGTATGCTTGCAGGGTTTAGTTCCACGTAATTCCTCGGACCGTTCCACACATAGCGCGCTCCGGTCAGCAAATCGTTCGCCTGATAGGGCCGGTCTTCTTCAATCTTCAACTCAGCGAGGGGCAGCGTGACAAAACCCGCTTGCGTATGGTGCGGGTCGAGATTCACCACCATCACCACTAAATTCGACCCATCCGCTGACCGCTTGCTGTAACAGATCAACTGCTCATTATCGGTCGGATGAAAGTCCAGTCCCCAGTCGCTCTGCAGCGCCGGATTCTCACGGCGGATGCGATTTACCAGCGCGATCAATTCCCGCAGACTGTCCGGCCGCTCCAGGTCCCAATGCCGGATCTGATATTTTTCCGAATCCAGATACTCCTCGCTCCCGGGCCGCACGGGTCTCGATTCCATGAGCTCGAAAGGCGGCCCATAGATGCCATAATTTGCGCCCAGCGTGGCCGCGAGTAGCAGCCGGATGGTGAACGCCGCACGGTCTCCGATCTGCAAAAACTCCGTCAAAATATCCGGCGTGTTGGGCCATTGATTAGGACGGAAGAAATCGCGCACCTGCGTCTTCGTCAGCTCTGTCAGATAGGCCGTCAGCTCGTATTTCGCATTGCGCCACGGGAAATAAGTATAGGACTGGCTGAAGCCCAGCTTGGCCAGCCGGTACATGATCTTCGGCCGCGTAAACGCCTCCGACAAGAACAGCACGTCCGGCCATTCGCGTTTGATCTCCGTGATGCACCATTCCCAAAATGGAAAAGCCTTGGTATGCGGGTTGTCCACGCGAAAAATTCGCACGCCCTGCTCGATCCAATACACGAAAATGCTTTTCAATTCCTCCCACATCTCGCGCCACTTGGGCGTTTCGAAATCGAACGGATAAATATCCTGATATTTCTTGGGCGGATTTTCCGCATATTGAATGGTTCCGTCCGGCCGTTTGCGAAACCATTCTTCGTGCTCCTTTACATAAGGATGGTCGGGCGCGGCTTGAAACGCGATATCGAGCGCCATCTGCATCCCCAGTTCCGCGGCGCGTTTCACCAGGCTGCGGAATTCGTCCAGCGTGCCCAATCGCGGATGAATCGATTTGTGCCCGCCTTCATCCGATCCGATGGCCCACGGGCTTCCTACATCGTCCGGCTGCGCTTCGGTCGTATTGTTCTTGCCTTTGCGGAATTTCCTTCCGATCGGATGTATCGGCGGAAGATACACCACATCGAAGCCCAGGCCCGCTACATATTCCAGCCGTTTTTCGCAATCGGCGAAAGTGCCGTGCCTGCCTGGCTCCGGCGCCGCAGAACGCGGAAAAAACTCGTACCACGAGCTGAATCTCGCCCGCACGGGATCCACCACGATCGCCGGCTCACGTTCATATTTGCTCGCGAATCGCCGGTCCGGATAACGCGACATGATGTCGTTGAGCGCATCGCTGGTCGCTCGCGCACGCCGCTGGATCATGTCGTCGCTCGTGCGTAGGAACTCGGCCGCTTCTTTCAGCCAGCCCGCATCCGGTGGATTCGCGCGCTCTGCCGCGGCCTCAATGTGCTCCGCTCCGATCAGATAATCGAGCGGCGTATCTCCGTTCGCCGCGATGCGCTTCAAAAGATCGCGCCGCCACGTCTCCCAGTGGTCCACCCAGGCCTGAATCGTAAACCGGTAGCGCCCCAGTTCGGTTACCGGAAACTCGCCAAACCACCGGTCGTTCACCAACGCCGTCATCCGGCGCTCTTGCCACTCGGTTGCATTCTCGGGGCGGAAGCACACTACGGCTGCGATCGAATCATGCCCATCGGTGAAGATATCGGCCTCTGCCCGCACGATATCGCCAAGCGTGCGTTTGGCGGGAAACCGCCCACCATCGATCTCCGGCGCAACACCCTCAATAATGACCCGTCTCCGCCCGTCCCGCAGTTGCTCCGCCATTGGTTTACTGTCCCGTCCCTCGTGGGATAGAGCGCGGCGCTAGGAGGTTACACCCGAAACGTGCGTTCGCGCTTGCGCGCTCTTATTTTGTTCGATTAACTGCTGATAAAGCGCAATGGTTTGATCCGCAATCGCCGTCCAACTAAAGGTCTGCTCCACGCGTTTTCTGCCGGCCTTCCCGAAGCGCTCGCACTTCTCGGGATCGCGTAACAGCTCTGAGACCCGCGCCCCCAAGTCACGCGCGAACTGCTCCGGGTTCTTTGGGAAGCTGGTGACTGGGTCCTGCTCGAACGGAACCAAATAGCCCGTTTCCGCGTCCACCACGACTTCTTTGATGCCGCCTGTCGCGCTCGCCACCACCGCCGCCTCGCAGGCCATTGCTTCGAGGTTGATAATGCCGAACGGCTCATACACCGACGGGCAGCAGAACACGCGCGCGTGGCTGTAAAGCTGGATCACTTCGGGTTTCGTCACCATCTTTTCGATCCACACCACGCGCGGATTTCGTTTCTTCGCTTCCTCCACCTTCATCCGCATCTCCCCCGCGATTTCAGGCGTGTCGGGCGCCCCGGCACACAGCACCACTTGCGTATCCGGTGGCATATATTGAATCGCGTCCACCAGATGAGTCACGCCTTTCTGCCGCGTGATGCGCCCTACGAATAGCACATACGGCGCCGAGATATCGACGCCATACGTCTTGAGCGCCGTGGTGTCGCTCGTCTTGTGATACTCGTTCAAGTCGATGCCGTTATAGATGACGTGAACACGCTCCGGCGGCAGAGGGTACGCGCGCAGAATGTCCTCCTTCGTGCCGTTCGAAACCGCAATCACCGCGTCGGCATCCAGTATCGCTGTCCGCTCCATCCACGAGCTCATGGCGTATCCACTCCCGAGCTGCTCCGCCTTCCACGCCCGCAGCGGCTCCAGGCTATGTGTGGTCAGCACAAACGGAACGCCGTAGAGCTTCTTGGCCAAAAAGCCCGCCATTGAAACGTACCAGGTGTGGGTGTGGACCACGTCAATCCCCGCCAGTGCCTTCACCTGGGTCAGGTTCAGGCTAAAAGCCTCGAGCGCGGTCTTGAACTTGCCGAACGTGCCGTTGCTGATTTCGCTCCAGGGCTGCTCACCGCGCACGCGTATATTGCCGTCGTCAGAGCGCTGATCGCCCCAGCAGTGCACCTCCACTTCTATCTTCTTGGCCAGCTCTCGGCTCAAGTATTCCACGTGAACGCCAGCGCCTCCGTAGACATTCGGCGGGTACTCCCGGGTGAACAGTCCGGCTCGCATTTTTATCCTCCAAGCTCCAAACAGAAACTATCACGCCGCCTCGGATCTGTTACGGTAATCAGATGCAATCGTCTCGCGTCCCGCGCGTTGCTTTTACGCTTGTTCCCCTGCTGGCGCTCATATCGTTTGCCTGTTTTGTATATCCGTTTTTCGTCATCAGTCCATTCCGCCGTCAAGGCCCTCGGGAGCTGCGCGCGGCTCTTTTCGTCGCGCAGATCGGGCCCTGGCTTTCCATTCTCTGTGCTGTCGCTTGCATCGCACTTGTGATCTACGCATGGCCAGGACTGCGGGGTTGGGTACGCCGCAGTGGTTCCATATTGTGCATCCTCATCGCACTGCTAGGCGCTGTGCTCACACGCTTGAATCTCTACGAACAGATGCTGTTTCATCCCATCCGCGGCCCGCAATTCGAAGCTGCCGCCCACGCCAAGATCGATGCGGACGATATGGTGCTGGCTGTGCGCATTCATAACGCCAGCCGCGCCTATCCGATTCGCGAAATCGCCTATCATCACGTCGTCAACGACACTCTCGCCGGCGTTCCCATAGCCGCTACTTATTGAACGCTCTGTCACACCGGTCTGGTGTGGAAGCGATCCGCCAAAGGCATCGTCTTTACGTTCCATTTGGCCGGCATCAACAATCAGAACTTTCTCATGCGCGACGACGAGACTGGCACGTATTGGCAGCAGATTAGCGGCCGCGCCATTTCCGGCCCGCTCGCCGGCACGCAACTGGATCCGGTCTATAGCGACGAGCTCACCTTCGCGCTCTGGCGGCACGAAGCGCCGGACGGTACTGTGCTCAAGTCTGTCCCACGGGACTCCGGTCAATATGAGGCCAAGGATTGGGACGCGCACATGGCGAGTGTGCCTACCGTGCTCTCTTTCCCCGCGACCGGCATCGCTTCACGCGAGCTGATGCTGGGCGTTGCCGCGTTCGGGGCCAGCCGCGCCTATCCGGTGTCGCGAATTCTTTCCGAAAAACTGGTTGAGGATCGCGTCGGCACCGAGCCTATTCTGCTGGTGGTTGGTCCCGATGATACATCGATTCGCGTGTTTCGCGCCTGCTGGCGCACCTGTGAAGCCGCGCCCGAATACTACCGGCAGACCGCCAATCTTGACGGCAGCAACGCGCTCGCGCCACTTTTTATGGATTCCGCGACCGGCAGCCAATGGGCATTCAACGGGTGCGCCGTTTCAGGTCAATTGGCTGGCAGATGTCTGGAACCCGTTCCGGCGCTCAAAGATTATTGGTTCGACTGGCGCAATTATCATCCGGAGACGACGGTCTTCCGGCGGTAGCGGCTTACCCGGCGCTCACGCCGCCAAATCAATCTCCGCCGCCGGCCGCACATCCGCCTTCAACATATTCTTCATCTGCTCCATTGCGAAATTGTGCTCTTGCGCGTTGCACGCCGCGACGCAATCTTCGGGAACGATTAGCTCCAGGTCCCGCATGTAGGCGTCGTTTGCGGTAAATAGCACGCAACTGTTCGTCGAAACGCCGGTGAGGATCAGTCGCCGAGTGCCTAGATGTTTCAGCAGCAATTCCAACGGCGTCTGATAAAAACCCGAGTGCTTCGGCTTCAGCACAAAATAGTCGCGCTCGCCGGGAATGAGCTGCTCGACAAACGGCCGTCCACGCACGCCCTCTTCGAGACAATGTTTCACGATGTCACCGAACTTTGACTGCCAGCGGCCAAAATTGTCATTGATGTAGACCGCCGGTATGCCCGCAGCCTGCGTGCGTCTCTTCAATTCGGCAATCCGTGGCGCCATCGGAAGCGCCGCCCGGAACAGCTCATCGCCGCGCGGAAATTCGAAATCGTTAATAACATCGATCAGCAGCAGCGCCGTGTCGTGCGTGTCCGGCGCGCTGCCGTGCAGGTCGTGCTGATTCCCCGGCTGAGTGGTCACGCTAATAATTTAGCGGGCGAGAGGCGGAAAGTGAGACACTGTACCTGTCCTGGGACAGGTTGGCCCAGGCGAGGAAGCAAATGCGATACCTTCTATTGACTTGCTTGACGCTCATCATGGCTGGGCAGCAGGCGCGGGCCACCAGTTTCACGTACACAACCATCGTCGTGCCTGGCAGTAGCTTTACGCCTGAAGCCGCAGGGATCAATAACTCAGGTGAAATCGTGGGCGATTTCTCGAGTCCTTCGGCCTTAGGTTATCAAGGTTTTCTGGATAATCACGGCGTTTTCACCACCGTCTCGGTTGCCGGTTCTTCCGGCACGCAGGCTTTCGGTGTGAACAATTCCGGGGAAATCGTAGGGCTTTCGTTCACCAGCACAGGCGACACGAATGCGTTCTTGGATGCGCACGGCACCTCCACTGTCCTGAACGTCTTCGGTGGCCCGGGCGCACAGGCAAACGGAATTAACGATTCCGGGGAGATTGTCGGATATGACAGCGGGCCCTCGTTCTCGTACATCACCGGCTTCTCTCTCAAGAACGGAACCGTTTCCCCGATCTTCGTTCCGAACTCGAGTGGTACGGAGCCGCTCGGGATCAACAATGCAGGCCAGATTGTCGGCACTTATTTTGATAGGTCAGGCGAGCCGCACTCGTTTCTCTACTCCAACGGCAGCTTCAGTCCCATCAATGTGCCGGGCGATCCGTTCGCCACCGCAACAGGAATCAACAACAGTGGGGAAATAACCGGGTTCATGAGCGGCGCCTTGGGTTTTCAGGGTTTTGTAGACGATAACGGCAGCTTCAGCACCTTGTTTGTTCCAGGCTCCGCCGGAACCGAAGCTCTGGGCATCAACGACTGGGGCCAAGTTGTCGGTTTGTACTTCGATGCGAATGGAGGTCAGCATGCCTTCTTAGCAACGCCCACGCCCGAACCCGCTTCCTTCACGCTAATTGGAATCAGCGGCCTCGCGCTGTTGTTGGTGCGATTGCGACGCGTATCCGCGTGCACGTTGGCTGAGCGGGGACCACATTGCAGTGACCCAGGCCCCGAGATATAAAAGGCCGCCGATCACAATGGTCAGCTTGAGCCCCAGATAGATCGCTAAAAACATTGCAGCCGCCGAGCCCATCACGCTCGACGCCGCATTGATCGCCCAGGCCCAGCGAATGGAAGCGGGCATAATTCGCTCCAGCAGACTCAGACCGGTTGGAAACGGCATGCCCATCACGAAGCCGGCGGGAGCGATCAGCGCAACCGTGATCAGCACTTTGACTGGAAACGGCAGTGCGACCCCGCTTTCTGCGACGGGCGTTACTACCGCCGCGAGGGCAAACACTGCCGCGGCGATCAGGATCAATACCCAGCCCAATCGTCGAACATCTCCCTGCACCAGGCGTTTGCTTGCGAAGCTGCCGATCCCGCTCGCGAGCAGCATGGAAAAGATGATCACGGTCAGCGCGTAGGTTGGATGGCCAAGAAACAGCACGAACTTCTGAATCAAGGCGACTTGAATCAAAATGTACCCGGCGCCGATGAACAGGAAAAACAGCAATGCGCGAATAGCGCCGGGACTACGCGGGAGACGATGTCCCAGCAGCAGCGGCGGCAGCGCGAGAATTACCAGCGTCGCAGCCACGCTGATGATGATTAATCCAAACAGGATCGGAAGAGTTGCATTGATCTTGTAATCCTCGTTGGCGGCAGATGCGTGCTCTAGAAACTGCGACAAATCGCGCGGCTGAACCGTATAAAAAAAGAATGGCCGGTTATCGCTTACCGGTCTTACATCGAAAGGATAGGAATCGTAAAAGCGCTTCAGATCTTTTGTCAGAAGCAGTTCCCGGAACGGCGTCTCCAGCTCCGTTCCCGGCACGTAAACGGTCTCCATTCCCGCTGTCGCCGACGCCGATTTGATGCGCTCGATATCCGCGGGGCTGAAAGGAGCGCGGGAAATCAGAATCGTATCCTGAGAACCCCAGCCCTCCAATCTCTGCAGATCCTCGCGCACCACCGCAACGTGACGCGCGGCGTCGTCTTGACCGATCTGCTTCAGGGCAGCGCGCGCGAGTGACACGATGCGCAGAGATTCACGCGGCGGTTTAAATCCCCAACGCGTGAAAGCCATCACCCCGTCATCCGTCAAATGCAAAAGATAATCGACGAATGCATTGGTGGTGTACAGATTGTTTTCCGACAGCGCGAACGCGCCTGCCGCCGTCGACGCCCACGTGTCCACCAGCGTTGCTTGCAACACCTGGTAGCGGTCCCGGGAACGGCGGACAAACGATCGTCCGTCTTCCACCACAATCTTTACGTCCGGCCTCAGATAAAGACCGTTGCTGTACTGCGGAAATTTCTTCCGCATGATGGTGGTGGCGATAATCGGATTGATTTCAACGCCCGTGACGTCTTTGCTCCCCGCGGCGAGCGCGCGCGTAACATCCCATCCGCCTCCCGGACCGATCACCAGCGTTTTCGCGCCGGGCCGCAGCAGATACGGGAAACCGGGGCCATGATAGGCAAGGTCGAAGCGTTCCGACGCAGTGAGATGCTTCAGATCGAAACGCGCCACGCCCGTTGCCGCATCGGCATCGATCACGATGCTCTTCATGTCTCTCCCCACTTCCGGCTTCAACGCCACGCGGGAGAAACTATTCCACTGCACGAATTCTTCGTTCTTCAGTTGCTTGCCTTTGGCGAACTTCACGTCGATTACGAAGAACTTGGAATTGTAAGTGATCAACGCCACCAGCGCGAGGCCGAACAGGACAGCCGCGATTCGCCCGCGCGGCGCCTGGGCCAGGTGAAACCAGATGGCGGCCGAGACGGCAAACAGAATGGCGGCAACCAGGATAGTATTCGGCCCGCCGATCCAATCAAGCAGCGGCACCAGAGCAATGCATCCGCCCGCGGCTCCCATCAAATCGAAGAAATAGACGCGGTTTACAGAATGGATGGTATCCGCGATCACAAGCGAAAGGATGGTGCCCGAGAACACGAAAGGAATCGCCGCGGCGAAATATGCCGCCATCAATCCCGCCGGCTGCAAGTTGCCGGTTCTGGTCAGCAAGAAAGTCGAACACAGAACGATGGCGATTGCGTTCGCGCCGGCAAGCGCGCCTAGCTTGGTAAACAACGTCCACCGCCATCCTGCAACGACATAGGAGAACACGCCCCCGGCGCCCAGCCCAAACAACGCAATGGAGATTGCCAGAAAGGCGAAGTGGTAAAAATACACCACCGAGAACACACGCGTCAGCGCGAGCTCCAGCAGCAAAGTCGCGAGGGACGTGGAGGCTACGCCGAAATAAATCTGCGGCCAGTGCCTCTTACTGGTAGCGGGCGTCGTCTCTTGAGCCAAGGTATCGAGAGAGGGCAACTTCTTATGGTAGTGGACGGCAGACATCTAAACGCTTTTCGGAAACTGAAGCCTTCTATTCAGCACGCGCCCGACTGCCGCCCGGCTCGTGACGATAGATAAGCCGCGATGCTTTCAGCGATCCGCCCGCTGGCCTGCCCATCGCCGTACGGATTATGTAAACGAGCCATGCGGTCATACTCCGCCCGGTCCTCGATCAAACGCACTGCTTCGCGGACGATCAACTCACGGTCGGTTCCCACCAGCTTCACCGTGCCGGCTTCGACAGCTTCGGGCCGTTCTGTCTTCTCTCGCAAAACCAGAATCGGCTTGCCCAGTGACGGACCTTCCTCTTGCACCCCTCCGGAATCCGTAATCAAAAGATACGAGCGGCGCATAAGGTCGACAAACGGCAAATATTCCAAAGGCTCAATCAACAGGACGTTCTCTCTGCCGCGCACGGTTTCATCCACTGTCCTGCGCACGTTCGGATTCGGATGCACCGGCCACACAATCTGGACATCGTCGCGCCCGGCCAGCGCGGAAATGGCCTCGCAAATTCTGACGAATCCCTCGCCAAAGCTTTCGCGCCGGTGCGCGGTTACGACAATCAGCTTGCGGCTCCCGTTTAGCGGCAGCGATAGCCCGGACACGCGTCCCTTCTGCAGCGCGTCGCGAATTGTTAAAACAGCATCGATCCCGGTATTGCCGGTCACCTGAATGTGCTGTGGCGAGACACCATCGCGGGTCAGGTTTTCCGCCGCCCAGTTCGTCGCCGCAAAATGCAGCGTGGCTAACCGCCCGGTCAGCACGCGGTTCATTTCTTCCGGAAACGGAGCGCGCATATCGAAGGTGCGGAGTCCGGCCTCCACATGCGCTACCGGCACGCCGGTGTAGAACGCAGCCAGCGCTCCGCAAAACGTGGTCGTCGTATCGCCCTGCACCACCACTAGATTCGGTTTCACTTGTTGGAAAACTGGCGCTAGGGCAGCAAGCAGCCGTCCCGTGAGCTCGGTCAGCGTCTGGCCCGGCCGCATCACGTCGAGATCGTAATCCGGCGTCACCTCGAACACCCCCAGCACCTGGTCGAGCATCTCTCGGTGTTGCGCCGTCACGCACACCACCGTCCGGAGGCTGCGCCAACTTGGGTGCGAGCGCAGTGCCGAGATGAGGGGACACAGCTTGATAGCCTCCGGCCGGGTGCCGAAGATAACCAGCACTTGCCCGCTAGAGTCGGATGTGGAGGAAAGTTTACTTGTGCCGGTAGGTGATTCGTCCCTTGGTGAGGTCATAAGGAGACATCTCCAGGGTGACTCGATCGCCGGCTAACACTCGGATGCGGTTGCGTCGCAATTTCCCAGCCAAGTGCGCGAGAACTGTACGGTCTTGATCCAATTGCACGCTGAACAACCCACTGGGAAATTTCTCTACGACGGTTCCAGTGACTTCAATGCTGTCTTCTTTACTCATTCGCCTCGTGTGATGTATTACGGACCCGCAACAGAACCCCGCATGGGTCCGCTAGGCGCAAGTATAGCGCAAGAAACGCCGTCACAACTCCAGCTTGCCCTGATACTCCATATCCTTTAGCGCAAACTTTTTCTTGATCTCCATGCGGTCTGAAGTGATGCGGAATTCGGCGTCCTTTTCCTGCACCGTGACCGGCTCCGACTTTTCGAAATGGAAGACGGTACGCCCGTCCCGGCCCTGGTTCAGCTCAACCTTCGAAGGATTCAGTCGCTGATTTCCAAATGACAAAACTGTGATCACCTTCAGGTGGTCCGCAAAAGCTTCGTCGTCGGAATCGTTGCCCGAACTGTCGCTCGATTGCTTCGGCCCGAAGCCCGATTTCGGCAATCCGACCACCGCAATCACGTATTCATCGAGCGGCTTCAGCGCAGCGGCATCCGGAGTGCCGCCATCCTTTTTGGCTTCGGCCAACCGCACCGGCAGCGCGCTCTGCCATTGCACGGTAACCGGCATCTCTTGTGCCGCCGGCGGAAAGCCGCCGCGATTTCCGCGCCGGCCCATTCCCCCGCCCATTCCGCCGCCACCCATGCCTCCGCGTCCCATGCCGCCCCCGCCTCCAGGCATGCCCTCGCCCCAGGTTCCCCCGCCGCCGTTGCCCGAGCCCTGGGCACCGTAACCGGCGGTTCTCGCGACAGTTACCTTCACCGACTTGGACCAGGGCGAATTGTTCAATATCTGATATATGTCTTCGCTGGTCCACTGGGACGGAGCTTCCTTTTCCCACGCCGCCGCCGCTGCCGCCGCGATGCCCACGCCCGCAACCGCAGCAATCACCATTCCGCGCACGAAGTTAGATCGGCTGTACATAACCTTTCTTCGACGCCGTCGCGCAGCGGGAGGTGTACAGGGATGATTCGACCTGATGGCACCCCAACGCTGCTCCGGCCGACCGTAGAGAATGTCTAAATGACACCGTGGTTTCCGCTGGAAACCGAGCGTTTGCTCCTGCGCGAGTATCGTCGAGAAGATGAGGCCGCTATCTATCAATATGCCAGCGATCCAGAGGTTGTACGCTTTGCCGATTGGGGACCCAGCGATCTTTCGACTATCCGTGCCAACATGCAGCGCCGCCTGGAAGATCAAGGACGGTGGCCACGGGACTCCATCGAAGTGGCAGTTGTACTCCGCGGTGAAGGATGTTTGATCGGCGGTATGCGGATCACGGTTCTCAACCGCGCCAACAAAACGGCAGATTTCGGATACACTTTCAACCGTCGCTACTGGAACAACGGCTATGCAACGGAAGGTGCGCGAGCTCTTCTGCAATTGGCCTTCTCCAATCTAAAACTGCATCGGGTGTGGGCGACGTGTGATGTCCGAAACCATGCGTCGCGCCGCGTGATGGAAAAGCTGGGTATGCGACGAGAAGGACACTTCAAGAAAGATGTTCTGCAGAAGGGCGAATGGCGAGACTCTTATCTGTATGCTGTGTTGGCGGAGGAATGGGAGTCGAGTTTGGGCGCCTAAACCTGCCAAAACGGCGGAACAGCGTTCGGATATACTTTGCCGGTATATCGACTGATTTGCCGTGCTGCAGATCCGTCGGCACGGAAAGGTGTCACGGGGACGATGTCCGTTGAAGACTTTGGGACGGAGCAGACGACTGACGAAGATCGCGCATACAGGGGATCGCGGTTTTCCGAAGTCCGAGAGGCGCTTTTTGCAAACCCTTATCAGCGCGTTTGGGGCGGAGCCGGGGAGCCCGCGCTGCCGGTGCACGCGGTGACGCTTGGCGGCGTTTTGCGCGGCATATTGCCGTTCGGGGCGTCTTACTTATTTCGTAAAGCTACCGAGCGCGCGGTCGATTCCGCTGCGGATCTGCGCTGGGGGCGGGACGGAAAGGGTTTTCGCCGCCTCTTGCATCCCAATGGGGTGTGCCTGAGCGGGGAGTGGCGGATCACCGAACAAACTGAATATTCGGGGTATTTTGCGAAAGACAGTGCGGCGCTCGCGATTGGCCGGTATTCGACTTGCTGCACTGAAACGCGCCGCGGCCATACCCGTTCGTTATCGCTGGTCGGGAAATTGTTTCCCACCACCGATCCGAACCACTCAACTCCTCTCCGCACGGCAAATTTCATAACACAGCAGGATATCGGCGGGGCGCGCACCGACTTTATAAACGACGCGGAACTGCGCAATGCGCCAAACACGACGGCATCCCGGCGGGGCGCGGGCGTGCCGATCCTCCTGGTGACCGGAGTCGTATTTGGGATCGTCGACAAGCAACCGTCGATTCGGCAGTTGTACCAAATCGCGGAGCTCGGCAAACCGGAAACACAACCTACGCGGGCGCCGGAGTTTATGCGGCTGCTAGTGGCGTCCGAACAACCGAGGGTCGCGGGCGATGAGCTCGATTTTCGCGACGAGGTGATGGCGCAGATTTTCGACAGAGGGAATCCTGAGCCGAAACGCGCTCTTACTTTTCACATCGAAGTCACCGATGACGGTTCAACGCACGGGACCGCCCTTCGCCAGTGGCGGACATTCGAAAATTGGCGCCGCATTGGCACGCTGAAGTTTAACGATGCGGTGATTTCCTACAATGGCGATTCGGTCATTCACTTTAATCACCCAACCTGGCGGAACGATCGAAATAACCCGTCTACCGCAACTCGAGTGAACGAACGGAAAGTTAGGTGACGCGGCCCTAAAGAAGCGTAGACGGGATCCTCTCTGACGCCCCCTCAAAAGGGCACAATTGATACCCTCGGTAGCGGGCATGAAATACATCCTGGCGCTCGATCAAGGCACCACCAGCTCGCGCGCGGTGCTATTCGGCCCTGACGGCCGCGTGCACGGCCAGGCGCAAACACAGTTCCGGCAAATCTTTCCAAGACCCGGCTGGGTGGAGCACGACCCCATCGAAATCTGGTCGTCGCAAGCCGGAGTCGCCATTGAAGCACTCGCTCAGGCGAATGCAACCGCGGAGTCCATCGCAGCAATCGGCATCACCAACCAGCGCGAGACCACGATCCTCTGGGACCGCAAGACCGGCGAGCCAATTCATAACGCCATCGTCTGGCAGGATCGCCGCACGTCCGCCTTCTGCGATGAACTCCGCGAACAAGGCCACGAGCAGGTTATTCAGCAAAAGACCGGCTTGATTATCGACGCGTACTTCTCGGCTAGCAAGATCCGCTGGATGCTCGACCATGTGGCTGGCGCACGCGAGTGTGTCGCGCGTGGCGAGTTGGCGTTCGGGACGGTCGATAGTTGGCTCATCTGGAAGTTAACCGGCGGTGGCCGCCACGTGACCGACGTGACGAACGCATCGCGCACCATGCTGTTCAACCTGCATACCCAGCGCTGGGATGAAGAACTGCTCGATCTGTTTCAGATTCCCGCTTCGCTGCTGCCGGAAATAGTCGGCTCGAGCGAAGTGTCCGGCGAAACCACAGGCGTCCTGCAGGGCATTCCCATTGCTGGCATTGCGGGCGACCAGCAAGCGGCGTTGTTCGGGCAGATGTGCACGCGCTCCGGCATGGTGAAGTGCACTTACGGAACCGGCAGCTTCATGCTGCTGAATACCGGCGGCCAAGCTGTCGCCTCGCGGAATAAGCTCCTCACAACCGTGGCCTGGCGCGTGGGAGAACAAACAACCTACGCGCTCGAAGGCAGCATCTTCATCGCTGGCGCTGTAGTGCAATGGCTGCGCGACGAGTTGCAGATCATCCGAACCGCCGAGGAGATCGAACCGCTCGCGGCCAACGTTCCCGATACGGGCGGCGTGTACCTGGTACCCGCGTTCTCCGGCCTAGGCGCGCCGCATTGGGACCAATATGCGCGCGGGGCCATCCTCGGTTTGACGCGCGGCAGCAATCGTGCCCACATTGCCCGTGCTGCGCTCGAAGGAATCGCATTTCAAGTTGCAGACGTCCTCGCGGCCATGGAAAGCGATTCGGGTGTGCCCATCGAAGAGCTGCGCGTGGATGGTGGTGCGGCGCGCAACAACCTGCTTATGCAGATGCAAGCGGACTTGCTCGGTGTGCCGGTCACGCGCCCCGCGAATCCCGAGACCACCGTCGCGGGTGCAGCCTATCTCGCAGGGCTCGCGGTCGGCTACTGGCCCGATCGAGCGAGCCTCGCGCGTCAATGGGCGGTGGACGCGCGGTTCGCACCAAAGGTGGGCATTGAAGAGCGGCTCAAACGGCGTGCCGGTTGGGCCCGTGCGCTCGAACGCGCTCGGCGTTGGGAAGACTCTTGAGCCAGCCTCGCGACGAAATTCTCCGTCAAATCGGCGCTTGCCCGCAGTGGGACATAATCGTCATCGGCGGCGGCGCTACCGGTTTGGGCGCCGCAGTTGAAGCGGCCTCGCGCGGGTACAAGACGCTTCTGCTCGAAGCGCACGACTTCGCCAAAGGAACCTCCAGCCGCAGCACCAAACTCGTGCACGGCGGCGTCCGCTATCTGCAGCAAGGCAACCTGAAGCTGGTGCTCGAAGCTCTTCGCGAGCGCGGCCGTATGTTGCGGAACGCCCCGCACCTGGCTCATCGCCGCGCATTCATCGTGCCCGCCTACGCGCTCTGGCAACTGCCTTTCTACGGCATCGGGCTCACTCTCTACGATCTGCTCGCCGGGCGCGAACGTCTGGGCCATTCACGGTTGCTGTCGCGCGGCGGCGTGCTCGACGCTCTGCCAAACTTGCAGCCGCGCAATCTCCAGGGGGGCATCCTTTATTACGACGGCCAGTTCGATGACGCCCGCTTCGCCATCGCTCTCTTGCGGACCTTGTTCGACCAGGGCGGCCTCGCGCTGAACTATGCGCCGGTCACACGGATGCTCAAAACCAACGGGCGCGTCTCGGGAGTGAACGCCGAAGATACCGAAACGGGCGAAACGCTGGAGCTCTCGGCGAAAATCGTCATCAATGCCACCGGCATTTTTTCCGATGCAATACGCCAATTGGACGACGACGCCGCGCCCGCCATGGTCACCGCCAGTCAAGGCACGCACGTTGTTCTGCCAGCTTCCTTTCTGCCGGGCGATTCGGCGCTGATGATTCCGCGCACCGCCGATGGGCGCGTGTTATTCGCGATCCCCTGGCACGGTCGCGTGCTGGTGGGAACCACGGACGATCCCGTTCCGCAACCCGAAATCGAGCCTCGCTCTATGGCGCAAGAACGCGAATTTCTCAAAGCCCATATCCAACGCTTTCTCGCCCGGCGTCCGGAACCGCACGAAATCCTGAGCGTCTGGTCCGGACAGCGGCCCCTCGTCCGCAGCGGCCAGGCAAGCAAGACCGCCGCCATCTCGCGCGATCACACTGTTCTCATCTCTGCATCAGGCCTGGTCACCATTGTCGGCGGCAAGTGGACCACCTATCGCAAGATGGCCGAAGACACCATCGACCGGGCCGCACCGCTCGCCGCGTTGCCGCGCGTGCTCTCCAGGACCGGCAACTTGCCGCTGCATGGCGCGCCGCGCAATCGTGAAGCGCTCGGCGATCCGGCGCTTCTCGATCAATGTGCCTGGCAGCAAGTCTATGGCTCCGATTTGCCGGCCCTTCGTGCGCTCGCCGCCGAACAGGCCGAACTCGGAGAGTTGCTTCATCCCGCATTCCCATTTCGCCGCGCCGAGGTCATCTGGGCCGTTCGTCACGAAATGGCGCGCTGCTTGGAAGACGTGTTGGCGCGCCGTACCCGCGCGTTGTTTCTCGATGCGCGAGCCAGCGTTGAAGCCGCGCCCACCGCAGCCAGCTTGATGGCGCGCGAGCTGCGAAAAGACGCACAGTGGGAGCGCGAGCAATTGATCGCGTACAGTAAATTGGCTGAACAATATACCTGGAGCGGGTGAAAACTCCTATGCATATGGACCCTGCGGTTTTGGGCGAGTTTGTCGGCACGATGGTGCTCATCCTTTTGGGCAACGGTGTGGTCGGAGGTGTGTTGCTGGCGCGGTCGAAAGGGAAGGACGCAGGCTGGCTGGCGGTTACCGTCGGATGGGGTTTAGCCGTGTTCTCTGGCGTCGCTGTCAGCATCTCCATCGGAGACTCGGATGCTCATCTGAACCCGGCGTTCACGGTTGCTTCCGTTTTGATGACCGGGCATTCGGAACGCCTGTTCACCTATATCCCGGCCCAGATTCTGGGAGCGATCATGGGCGCCGTACTGGTCTGGCTATTTTATCTTCCGCATTGGCGCGCAACCGAAGATCCTGCCAAGAAGCTCGCCTGTTTCTCCACAGGCCCCGCAATTCGCAAGCTCGCCAGTAACTTTCTTAGTGAAATGATTGCGACTTTCATCCTCGTATTAGTCGGCACGGCGCTGGTCTCGCGCCGCCTCGCGCCCGGTGGCGTCGCGCCTGGATTGGGTCCGCTGTTGGTGGGCGCTCTGATCTGGAGCATCGGCCTCTCTCTCGGCGGGACCACCGGCTATGCCATCAACCCCGCCCGCGATTTCGGGCCTCGCCTCGCGCACTCATTTCTGCCCATCGCCGGTAAAGGCTCGTCCGATTGGGCTTACGCGTGGGTCCCCATCTTCGGCCCTATCTGCGGCGCAGCGGTCGCTGCTCTCTTCATCCGCTGGACTGGGATTTAAGTCCGCGGCCTTCACGTTACAATAAGGCTTATTCGACGAATCCCTCAGTCCTGCTTCCGCTCAAGATCTAACTCCGCCTGAGTGACCATGAATGAATTAGTGTGGGAAACATACCGCTACCGTGAATTGATCTGGGCTCTCGCCATGAAAGAGCTGAAGATCCGCTACAAGAGATCTGTCCTCGGCTTTTTGTGGGCGTTGTTGAACCCCATGCTGCTCATGCTGGTGTTAAGCGTGGTTTTCTCCACCATCATGAAGATCAACATCCCGAATTATCCAATCTTTCTGCTCAGCGTTCTGCTGCCCTGGACATTCTTCGCGCAGTCCTTGTCCTACGCCGTCGAGTCGATCGTTGGCAACGCCGACCTGATAAAGAAAGTGCGCGTGTCCAAACTTGTCTTCCCGGTGGCGGCTGTGATTTCAAACCTGATCAACCTGCTGCTGTCGATGATTCCATTGGCGTTGATCGTGCTGGTCATGCGGCATCCGTTCCATATCACTTGGCTCTATCTGCCGGTGCCGCTGCTGGCGCTCACCATATTCACTTTGGGCGCTACTTTTTTCTTCGCCGCGGCGAATGTTTATTATCGCGACGTCGCGCATATCCTGCAGATCCTTTTGCAAGCTTGGTTCTACGTCACGCCCATCATCTTCTCGATCGATTTCTTCCCCGCGCATTACCGCTGGATCTTCAAATTGAATCCCATTCAATTTGTTCTCAACGGATTCCGCCTCAGTGTCTATTACGGCTTGCTGCCGACCCCGCAATCGATCGCCGTCTCTTTCATCTGTGCGTTCGCGGCGCTATTCATCGGCTTTTCGATTTTCCACCGCCACCAGAACGACTTCGTATTTTACGTGTAACTGCGAATGCAATCCGAAAACGTTCCAATTAAGCTTGAGGGCGTGACTCAACGTTATCGGGTCATCAGTGAGCGCCCCGACACCATCCGCGAACTGTTTTCGAGGTTTTTCCGCCACAGGACCAGCTTTCATGATTTCGATGCGCTCAAAGATGTTACGCTGAGCGTTCCCCGCGGCGAGATGCTTGGCATCATCGGGCGCAACGGCTCCGGCAAAAGCACCCTGCTCAAAATCGTTGCGGGTGTCTACCGTCCAACCAGGGGGCGAGTGGAAGTGAAAGGCGCCATCGCACCGCTCATCGAATTGGGCGCTGGATTCCATCACGAGCTGACAGGCCGCGAAAATATTTTGCTGAACGGTCTGTTGCTCGGCTACTCCAAGCGCGAGATGCTTTCTCGTCAAGACAGCATCATCGAATTTGCAGATATCGGAGATTTTATCGACGCGCCGGTCAAGCAGTATTCTTCCGGCATGTATACGAGGCTGGCATTCGCGGTCGCGACCGAGGTTGACCCCGACATTCTAGTTATTGACGAAATTCTGGCTGTCGGCGATCTCCCGTTTCAAAACAAGTGCTTCGAAAGGCTGAAACGGTTTCGCGCGGGCGGCAAGACGATTCTTCTGGTCACACATTCCATGGAGCAGGTGTCGAAACTTTGCGATCGCGCCATCTTTCTGGAAAAAGGCCAGATCCTTTTCGATGGTGAGCCGCAGCAAGCGGTCGATCTATATCGGAACAAGATCAGCCCTCAAGAGCCGGTCTTGATCGAAGTCGGCTCGCATTAATCGAAGCCTTCCATAATGTCCCCCGCGTGTAACCACGCAGCAGTATAGTTACCTAATACCGAACGCTTATGCCTGATAATCAGCTTTCTTCCATCGAACATATAGTTGTTCTCATGCTGGAGAACCGCTCGTTCGACCATATGCTCGGGCTCCTGTATTCCGCGAACGGCAATGTTTCGCCTGCCGGTCAGCCTTTCGAAGGTCTAACCGGCAATGAATCGAATCCGGACGCGCAGGGGTCCGCCGTTCAAGTCTTCCCCATCGCGCCGACGGATGAAAATGCATACTTCATGCCCGGCGCCGATCCAGGCGAAGGCTACAGCGCAACCAATTCTCAGCTCTTCGGCAAGACCACGGCCCCGAACCCTCCCGTGGCAACCAACCAAGGCTTCGTCGAGGATTTCAATTACACGCTCGGATGGGAGGCCAAGGAAAATTGGTCCATCCTTGCAGGCACAACCGCCAACGACATCATGGGCGTGTTCCCTCCCACCATGCTGCCGATCCTTTCCGGACTCGCGGCGTGCTTCGCCGTCTGTGACTATTGGTATGGCTCTGCTCCCACCGAAACGTTGCCAAACCGCGCGTTTGTGAATGCAGGCACGTCGCAGGGCCATATGGATGACAAGACCACTAAATACACCTGCCCCACTGTTTACGGTTTGTTATCCAGTAATAACATCACTTGGAACATTTATGGTTACGATTCACCGCCGCTAACACGTTTAGATTTCCCCGACACAACCAATGCGGACGACAGCCACTTCGGCGAGTTCACCGATTTCCAGACAACGGCGGCAAACGGAACCTTGTCTGCTTACACGTTTCTGGAGCCGAGTTGGGCCGCTACCGGAAATAGCCAGCACCCGAACTACAACGTTGCGTTGGGCGAGCAGTTGATTCACGACGTCTATTACGCTTTGCGAAATGGCCCAGCCTGGAACCAAACGCTATTGATCATCACCTACGACGAGCACGGCGGCTGTTACGATCACGTGCCCCCACCGTTGACTGCTGTGCCGCCCGACGACTCCGTAGGCGAGTACGGGTTCGATTTCAAGCGCTTTGGCCCGCGCGTGCCGACGGTGTTGGTTTCTCCGCTCATCCCGAGGGGCACTGTCTTTCGAGTGGCTGCTGACGCCATGCCGCTCGATCATACGTCGATTTTAAAGACCATTGAAACGCGCTGGAATCTGCCGGCGCTCACGGCGCGCGATGCGGCTGCGATGGACATAGGCGGCGTGCTGACTCTCACGGAGCCGCGCACGGATGATCCGCTGCAGGGCGTCACGGTGCCGGTAGCCACTGGAACCAACCCCGACGAAGACCAACCCTCGCACCTGCAGGAAGTGCACGCCGAATTGGTGGCGCAACTCCCGGTTCCGGATGCGCACGGCGGAACCCACCATACGATGCCTCCCTTGAAGACCAACAGCGATTACAGGAACTACATTCGTACGCGGACGGCAGCCTGGAAGGCATCGCGACACCGAAACGCATCATCCACTACGGCGCGCTAGCGAGCCGCTGAATGTTGCGCCTGGGCATCGCTCACGCTTTACTCTAAGAGAGAGCCCATGCTATCGCAGGCAGATGAAGACGTTCTGGCGACCTGCTATCGCCATCTCCAGGAGCGGCCCATCGAACCAGGCCATCCTTTCTACGTCGAGATCTGGGAGCATTCCGACCACGATCCCATCCAGCGCCTCCGCAAGCACATCCTCTGGACCGAAATCGAAAGCCTGCAGCTCTTCTCCGGCTTTAACGGCTCCGGCAAGACCACCCAGCTTCGCCGTCTGAAGCAGGAGCTCGAAGAGCAAGGCTATTTGGTCATCTATGCCGATGCTGACGAGTACCTCAATTTACGCGAGCCGATTGAAGTGGAGGAGCTCCTGGTCACGATAGCCGGTGCGTTTAGCGGCCAAATCGATTCGTCGCTCCTGACCGATTCGTATTGGAAGCGCTTCGTCAACTACCTTGAAGCCGAAGTTAAGTTGTCAGAAATCACATTCAAGACGGACCCAGTATCGTTCAAGGCTGAGCTGAAAAGCTCTCCCACCCTCCGCCAGCGCATCCGTAAAGCCATCGAAAGCCGCCTGCCCGAGTTTCGCCGCCAGGTGCAGGCTTTCGTTGACGAAGCCGTAAGAGCCGTGTATACGAAAACTCCGGGCCGCCGCATCGTTTTCCTCTTCGATTCCTTTGAGAAACTTCGGGGTACTCTTTCCAACGAGGACGAGGTGATGGCCAGCGTCGAGCGTGTCTTCGGCCGGAACATGAACGTGCTCCAGTTGCCGGGAGTGCACTGCGTTTATTCCGTCCCGGCATTCGTTCCGTTCTTCGTTGGCAACGCGGAGGTGGTCCTGATTCCCAGTATCAAGCTTTGGAAGAAGCGCGTCAACGGCGAAGAGCAACCGCACGAGGCAGGCCAGAATGTAATGCGCCAGATTCTCGAAAAACGCTTTGGCCACGCGCAGCACCGTCTGTTCGGCGAGCCTGATGGCGAGGGCCGCTATACCATCGCCGAAGCTCTGATCGACGCCAGCGGCGGCGATTTGCGCTATCTCCTCCGGCTCTTCCGCGAAGCTCTTCTCGCAACGAAATCTCTTCCCATCTCCGAGCGCGTCGCGAAACAGGCCATCGCTACCGTCCGCAACGACTTCAAACCCTCCATCGAAGATGCGCGCTGGCTCGACAAAATTCACCGCGAGCAGGCAGCCGACCCCCAAACCGCCAAAGCGGCCGACGTCAACCGCTTCATGCGACTGCTCGACTCGCACATGATCCTGCTCTACAAAAACGAAACGAGCTGGTACGACAGCCTCCCGCTCATCCGGGAGGAGGTCGAGCGAATCCTCGCATCCAATCCCGCGCCGGTGCCCGAGTGAGCCTGCAGTCCACGCCAAACGCCGACACCCGGCTCGTCCTGCTGAGTCACCCAGACTGGCTCAAACTGCTACGTCACTTCGAACTCGGCGAAGGCTTCGCGCTACTGGTGCTCCTGGCCGGCGATAGTTCCGTAGCCCGCCTCTGCCGCACAGAGTTAGATCTGTGGCTGCTGGCGCGCGCGCGGCCTCGCGTGTTCGCTCTACCAATCGAGCAACCCGAAGATCTCGAAAACGTTCCCGCAGCGCTGCTGGCGCTCGCGCCGCCCGACGGCCCAATCTGGATCGATGGCAGCGGTGCCCGCGAGCTCTACGAGCAAGCCTGGACGCAATGCGCCATGAAGCTGAATCGCATTCGCAACACGATCATGGCGCAATTCGCGACGCCCCTTATCCTTGTCGGACCGCCCTGGATTCGCGAGATCTTCCGCGACACCGCCCCCGACTTCTGGTCCGTCCGCACGCTCGTCTCCGAAATTTCGATTCCTCGCGCCTCGACGCCGCTGCCTCGTCTTGAACGAAGGGAAGACGAGGAGCCGCCCGCATCCGGCATCGATCCCGATTTCACCCTAGGGCAAGCCGCGCCTCTCCGTGGCCGTTCCGATCAGGAGCGGCAATTGAGCCGTTTGTTGGATCGGGCCGGCCAAGCGCTGATGGCGCGGGGACGGTATCAGGAAGCCGAAGCGGTCCTGCGGGAAGCTTTGGATTTGGACGAAGCCGCTGTTCGTTGGGATTCCGGCAGCGTCGATGACCTGCGAGATCTCTCCTTCTCATACACAAGCCTCGGCGACCTGATGGACAAGCTGGATTCCGATGACGAAGCTTGTCGGTTTTATCGGGAGGCTCTCAAAATCGTCGAGGGCTTGGTGCGCGCGCATCCTTCCGACAATGGTTATCTACACGATCTTGCCGCCTTGTATGATCGCATTGGCGATGTAATTCCCGACGAAGCCGACCAGTTCTATCGAAGGGCTCTCGCCATCATCGAGCGTCTAGTCCGCGAAGAACCAGGTCGCGCCGACTACCTTCGCGATTTGGCGGTCTCTTACGAGAAAATGGGTGGCCTAATGGCTGGGTCGGAGGCTCCCGAGGAGGCACGCCAGTTCTACGAAAAGGCGATTGCGATTGGCGAGCGCCTTGTCAGTCACAATCCAAACTATGCCGACTACCAGCGTGATTTGTCGGGCTCGTACGGCAGAATGGGAGATTTGATGGACAGCTTGGGGGCTGGAGACGAAGCGGGCCAATATTACAGGAAGGCTCTCAAGATTGTCGAAAAACTTGTCCGCGACGCGCCCGATCGCGTCGACTACCTGCGATACCTGATCGCCTTCCTTTCCCGCGTCGGAACGCCCGAACAACTCGAAGAAGCACGACAAAAACTCCAGCAACTCACTAAGGTCCCGCAGTGACCGTTCGAGTTAGGCGCAAGCTGCTGCTGCCGGTTCGTCTCGCCTGGTGGACCGTAACCCTTCAGCTTCCACAGCGCCTGAAGATGCGCGCACAGCGCAGGTTCCTGCTCGAATCGGGGCTGTTCGACAGCTCGTTTTACTTGCAGCGCAATCCCGACGTCGCGCAAGCCGGCATGGATCCGGTGGAGCATTATCTCGCTTCGGCACACGAAGGCACGCGCCAGCCGCACCCTCTCTTCAATGCACACTGGTACCTAGCTCAAAACCCGGATGTCGCGGCGGCCGGCCAGAATCCGTTGCTTCACTACCTGCACAGCGGCTGGCGGGAACACCGCAATCCCGGCCCGCTGTTCGACGTCGCGTTCTATCTCGAACAGAACCCCGACATCGCCGCCGCGAACGAAGAGCCGCTCGGCCAATACCTGCGTTCCGGCGCGCGCGAGGGCCGTGACCCGCACCCGCTCTTCGATACCGATTTCTACCTCGCGCGAAATCCCGAAGTAGCGGCCTCCGGCGTAAATCCGCTCGTCCACTATGTCACCGCAGGCTGGAGAGAACACCGCAACCCCCACCCGTTCTTCGATATCGCCTACTATCTGAAACGCTATCCCGACATTGCCGCAACCAACGGCGAACCCCTCGAACATTACTTAGCTTCCGCCGCTGACGAAAAGCGCGACCCTCACCCACTGTTCGACACGCACTTCTATCTGCAGCACAATCCGGAAGCGCAGATGTCGCGAGTCAATCCTCTCGTACATTTCCTTCGCAACCCGGCGCGCGATCCCAATCGATACTTCGATGTCGCCTGGTACCTGGAGCAGAATCCCGAGCTGCCTCGAACCAACCATGCGGCGGTGCAGCATTACTTACAGGAAGGGGCCACTAAAGGCCGCAACCCGCATTCGTGTTTCGACACCAACTGGTACCTGGCTGAGAATCCGGAAGTCGCCGGGAGTGGCGAGAACCCGCTGGCGCATTTCCTGCTCTACGGAAGGTACACAAGGCGCGATCCGCATCCGCTGTTTGACAGCCAGTTCTATTCCGCACAGCGTCATGACCTTGCGGAACCTGGCATTTCACTGGCGGATCACTATTTTCATTCCGGGGGATTTGAGAGGCTCGATCCGCATCCGCTTTTCGACAGCGACTGGTATCTGGCGGTGACGAAAGAGGCAGCGATTGCGCGGGAAAATCCTCTGGCTCACTACTTGCGGCGCGGCTGGAAAGAGAAGCGTAGCCCGTGTGCATATTTCGACGGCGCGTTTTATCTGGAGCAGAATCCACAAGTGGCGAAAGGCAACATCAGCCCGCTCGAACATTACTTGCTTTCGGGCGCGGCGGAAGGGCGCAACCCAAGCCGCTGGTTCGATACCGATTGGTACATTGCACAGAACCCCGAAGTTGCCGCGTCGGGTTGGAATCCGCTGGTGCATTATGTGCGTGTAGGTCTCAAAGAGGGCAGACCCGCGCGCCCTGCGAGTCCAAGTGCAGACCAGCAGTTCTCTAAGCGCGGCCGCAAAGACGGTCGCCGCATCGTCTTTATTTCGGGAGAACCGGAAACTCCCGGCCACCAGTACCGGATCGTCAATCTCGCCACAGTTCTCGCGCCCCAATTTTTCGAGACCGTTGTGATATCCAGTGTGGAAGTTCCGCAGCGCATCAGTGAAATTGCATCCGCCGACCTCATTTGGATTTGGCGCACTCGTTTGTCAGCGGAAACCGCGGGGCTGGTGACCGCCGCTCGCGACGCCGGCGCGGCAATCCTGTATGACATCGACGACCTGATGTTCCGCCCGGAGCTTGCCGTCGCAGATCTCATTGACGGCATCCGAACGCAGAACATCTCCGAAGCAGAAGTTCAGAAATTCTACACGGCCATCCGTTTGCTGCTGGTCGAAGCTGACCGCTGCACGGCGCCGACGGTTCCTTTAGCCCGCGAAATCCGAAAACTGCACAAGCCCACGACCGTTATTCCAAACGGTTTCGATGCCAAGACGCGCGAATGCGCCCGCTCCGCCATGCGCGCGCGCCGCGCCCAAGCCGAAGATGGCGTGGTGCGAATCGGGTATGCCTCCGGCACTTTGACGCACCAGCGCGATTTCGCGATCGCGGTCCACGCCCTTGCAGCGGTTCTGCGGGACCATCCGTCCACACGCCTGGTGCTGTTTCGCAACGCAACGAATATCGCCGAGTTCCCCGAGCTCGAGAGCCTCGAAGATCAAATAGAATGGCGCGAGCGCGTGCCGGTCCAAAATCTACCGCTCGAGTATGCGCGCTTCGACGTGAATATCGCGCCGCTCCAGGTGGATAACCGTTACTGCGAAGCCAAGAGCGAGCTGAAGTTTTTTGAAGCGGCTTTGGCCGGCGTTCCCACCATTGCATCGCCTACGCAGCCTTTCCGCGACGCCATTCGGCACGGTGAAACTGGGCTGCTCGCATCGAACGATGGCGAGTGGCATTCGTGCTTAAAGAAGCTGATTGACGACGCCGAATTACGCCGCCGCATGGCGGATGCCGCGTATCGGGATGTTCTGTGGCTCTATGGGCCGGAGCGCCGCCGCCTCCTGGCCACTCAGTTGCTGAATGAGTCGCTCGCGCCCATGCCGCTTCGGTTCGATCTGTTCCGTCTCGAAATGCAGACGGAAAACGCCCACACCATGCCGCCCATCGCGCTTCCCCAAAGCGACGTTCTCTTCCAGTCTCCGCGCAGAGGAAGCAGCCGCGTTTCAGTGATCATGCCGCTCTTCAATTACGGCCAATTGATCGAAGAAGCGCTTGAATCGGTACGCCAGCAAACCATGAAAGATATCGATCTGGTGGTGGTGGATGATCGCTCCACCGACAACTCCGTCGCGGTTGCGAAACGCTGGCTCGAAGAGCATGCTGCTGAGTTCAATATGGTGGCGCTGTTGCAGAACCGGCAAAATTCCAAACTGGGCCCCACTCGCAACGCCGCGGTCAACTTCGCCGACACCGAGCTATATATGGCGCTTGATCCCGATAACGCCTTGTATCCGGATTGCCTCGAAAAATGCATGGCCGTCTTAGATGAAACCGGAGCCGCGTTCGCCTACCCAACGGTGGATCTATTCGGTGAGCGAACCGGACAGATCGGACTGCTCGAATACGACCCGGCGCTGTTCCCTTGCGCCAACTACATCGACGCGATGGCGATGGTCAGGAAGGCGTGCTGGATTGCGGTGGGCGGGTACAGCGCGCTCGATCCCATGGGCTGGGAAGATTATGAATTTTGGTGCAAGATGGCCGAAAAGGGCCTGTTCGGAGTACGCGTCCGGGAGACCACCGCGCGGTATCGCACGCACGGGGTTTCGATGCTGCACACCATCACCGATATCCCGGAGAACAAGCGGCGGGTCTTGGAAGACATGAACGCGCGGCACCCTTGGTTGCAACTCCCGACGTCTACATCGGAAGAGGATGCCGCGACTGAGAAAGCCGCGACCGCAGCCGGCCAATTTCGCGACTAAACTTTGTCGACCGCCGCGGCGGTTTTCAATTTCTCGCGCTGCTCTTTCAAAATCGCCTTGCGGCTGAGCTTGATCTTATTGCCTTCGAGCGCCAGCACCTTCACCAGGACCTGGTCGCCTTCGTTCAATTCGTCGCGCACATTCTTGATGCGGCTCTCCGAGATCTCGCTGATGTGCAGGAGGCCGTCGGTTCCCGGAAAGATTTCGACGAATGCGCCGAAATCGGCGATTCGCACCACCTTGCCAAGATACGTTTTGCCCACTTCGGCAACCGCCGCGATGTCACTCACCATTTGCATCGCACGCTTCGCCGAGTCGCCGTCAGAGGCGAAGATGTTGACCGTCCCGTCGTCCGTGACGTCAATCTTCACGCCGGTCTGTTCGATGATTCCACGGATCACCTTGCCGCCCGGTCCAATCAGCTCGCGAATCTTATCGGTGGGAATCTTGGTAGTGTAGATGCGCGGCGCATACTGCGAAAGCTGCGTCCGTGGCGTGGCAATAGCCGCATTCATCTTGCCGAGAATTTCCAGACGCCCCTTGCGCGCCTGATCCAAGGCTTCCTTCATGATCTTCGTGGTCACGTTGGGGACCTTGATGTCCATCTGCAGGGCGGTAATCCCGTCCTTGGTCCCCGCGACTTTGAAGTCCATGTCGCCGTAGTGATCCTCGGCGCCTGCGATGTCGGTCAGAACGGCGTAGGAATCGCCTTCGAGCACCAGGCCCATCGCGATGCCCGCGACCGGAGCACCAACCGGCACGCCCGCATCCATCAGCGACAGAGTACCGCCGCAAACGCTGGCCATCGAGCTCGATCCGTTCGATTCCAGAATGTCGCTCACCAGCCGCAGCGTATAGGGGAATGCGCCTTCATCGGGAATGATCGGCGAGAGCGCCCGTTCGGCGAGTGCGCCGTGGCCAATTTCACGACGGCCCGGTCCGCGCATAAAACCAACCTCACCAACGCTAAACGGGGGAAAGTTGTAGTGAAGCATGAACCGCTTGGAGGTTTCCGCCGGGTCGAACATCTCGATCCGTTGCTCGTCGTCTTTCGTTCCAAGCGTGGTTGTAACCAGCGCCTGTGTCTCGCCGCGCGTAAAGATGGCGGAACCATGCGTGCGCGGCAGCACTCCGACTTCGCAGGTAATGGGCCGGATTTCATCGAAGGCTCGGCCATCGGGGCGGTGGCGCTCTTGCAACATCTCGTCGCGGAAGATGCGCTCCTTCAAATGGTCGAAGACCTTGCCGGCTTCCGGCTGTTGGGCTTCGTCCGGGAACAGCTCCAAAGCCTTTTGCTTGGCCTGATCGATGCGGCTGTAGCTCTCCAGCTTGCCGTATTTCTGAGTGTTCAAGGCGTCACTCAGCTCCGCGCGAACCGCGCCGGAGATCTTGTCCAGCATCTCCTGGTTCACCACCGGCGCAGTATGTTCGCGCTTGGGTTTGCCCGCCAGTTTCACCAGCTCGCGGATGCCCGCGACGATCTTCTTGCAGCAATCGTGACCGAACTCGATGGCATCCAGGACCTCGTTTTCGGAGGCCTCGTTGGCTCCCGCTTCCACCATCACGATGCCCTCTTCAGTTCCCGCGACGATGATGCTCAGCTTGGCGTCTTTGGTTTCCTCATAGGCGGGATTCGCGCGATAGGCGCCATTGACCAGCCCGACTCGAACGCCGCCCAATACGTGATGGAACGGTATGTCGGAAATAGCCAGCGCGGCGCCCGCGCCGATGATAGCGAGCACGCTGGGATCGTGCTGCGGATCTGCCGAGAGCACCATCGCAATAATCTGCGTCTCATTGCCGAACCCTTCCGGGAACAGCGGACGGACGGGTCGATCGATGAGACGGCTGGTGAGGATCTCCTTCTCCGAAGGCCGTCCCTCGCGCTTAATGAATCCACCCGGGAATTTACCCGCAGCGTAGGTGTACTCGCGGTAATCCACCGTGAGCGGAAAGAAGTTGGCGCCGGGCTTCGGCTTCTCTGCGGAGCATGCGGTGACTAACACCACCGAATCTCCGGAACGAACGACGACAGACCCATTGGCCTGTTTGGCAACTTTGCCGGTCTCGAGCGAGACCTTTGACCCTTGCAGGTCGATTTCAATTGTGTGTGACATTTATGATTCCCGATGCGATAGAGCGCACAGGGCGATTGGCGCCCGTTGTGCGCGGTTCAAATAGACCGCACAGGCGATTGGCGCCTGTTGTGCGCGGTTCAAATAGACCGCACAGGCGTGGCGCCTGTTGTGCGCGGTTCAAAATAGAGCGCACAGGGCGATTGGCGCCCGTTGTGCGCGGTTCAAAATAGACCGCATCAAATTCCTTTGCATGCGCGCTTGAGTTCTCCCATCACGCGCGGACAAATACCTGCGCACAGGGCGATTGGTGGCCGTTGTGCGTGGTCCAACAAGATCGGAATTAAGTGGGGACTTAGAGGTTGTAGTGGAGCGCGAACGAAACGTCGCCGGACCGGGCCCACGTCTGCTCAAGAACCGACTTTAGCGCCGGATACCAAGGCGCTGGATCAACCCTCGATAGCGCTCCAGATCGCGATCTTTCAGATAGTTGAGCAGCTTGCGACGACGGGCCACCATGGTCAGCAAACCGCGCCGCGAATGATGGTCTTTTTGATGTGTCTTGAAATGCTCGGTCAGTTCCGAAATACGCTGACTCAGGAGTGCAACCTGGACCTCTGGCGAGCCAGAATCCGACTTGTGGATCCTGTATTTGGTGATGACATTCGACTTCTGTTCCGCAGCCAGGGCCATGCTTGAAAACGATACTCCTCGTCTTTACCTTAATCTCGATTTTTTGCTTCTAATAGGTTAGCATACGATCCGGGTAGTGCGCTAAATCTGTGTGGCTCGGGCCGGATGGGCTTACGCTGGTGGGAATCTCCTAAAGCAGTACAGTAAGCAGCCGGCCACGAATGCTAAGGAAAAGAGAAATCCAACCGCGTTGGTGGCGACCGGCATGGGTTGATAATACTTCCCACCCAAAAAGAAGATTAGAAGGACAATGATATCTGCTGTGATGTTTACGCGGGCAGGGATTGGCAGCGAATCGAGCAGGTCGAAGAAGCGATGAAGAAGGGCGTATAGGGAGTTGGCCTTGCTAGGCCGCGACGTTGTTTTTTTTGCGGGGACGCGAGCCACAGAGAGGTATTATTTCACGTTTCCACAGAAGAAGATCGGTCCACGCCGTTGTTAACCATCCCAATCCACCAACTAGGCCGATGAGAGAGAGAAAAGGGTGGATCAACCTAACTCCCATCGAGGAAAGCGCCAAGAGAATTGCGAATGCGAGGGAGCACCCGAGACCGGCGACGTAAAACGCGACTATTGTTCTAGGAAGTCTACGTGCGGCACTTGCTTTTTGCAACTCCCTGGAAACGGGACGCGACAGAGATTCCTCGGGTGGCATCTTGACATACTGGACGGAGGGGCGTTCTTTTCGAATCGCCATCTCGCTAGCCAACTGCTGAAACTTATCCTCCAAGCAGGCAACCCTAGATGCCAGGGCCTCATTCGGGAACCCGGCCCAATGTGTTCGCCTCGCTATTTCGATCTGAATTGCAGTCCTCACCAGCCTTTGCAGTTCAGATGTTTCAGTAGACGCAGCATTGTCGTTTTCAGAGAGATCCTCATCAAGATACGCTATTTTAGACAACACATCATCATCGCTCATGTACCATTCTCTCCCTGTGCTCTGCGTAAAGCTGTCTTTGCTTGCTGAAGACAATCGATTAGATCATCTAAATCGCCTTCGTCGCAGTCGAAAACGCAAAACTCGGCACGGCCTACCGGTTCCGACCAGAAAAATGAAAACCACGGAAGCATACGCGACGGAGGCTCGACCGGCGAGATGGTCTCGAAACTGATAGTTGCGTACGGGTGGAGATACGGGTGTTGTTTTTTTGAGGACAGATCAGTTTTCCTAGCCACTTCCCATTCGGAAGCTTGTAGCCTTGAATGTTTTGATGAGATCTTGATTAGGTATCGCCCTCTCAATGTTGGCGTGGCTAGCGACTTTTCGATGATGGCTGCCCGTTCGCGGAGGATCGCTCTTTGAGGAGCCCTTTGCTCCTTAGACTCCATGAGGTAGCGAGTTTCGATGTACTGCTCCACAGAACCACGGATGACAGCCTCCAGTAGTGGACCGATCTCGTTATCAAATATTGTCCGAAAGGTGGGTTCCTCAAAACCTGAGACACTCAGGGCTTCCTTCAAACTCGCCTCGTCTATGATGAACCGCATCGCGCCCAAAGGCCCGAATCGAACTGAGATCTTGTTCTTCCTAAACTGCTCCTCGGCAACGGTGAGGACTCGTTGAAATTGATCGCTCGGGGAGACTTCCGGCATCTACTTCTCCCAGCTTAAAATGGGCCATTCCGACCAAACGCGCCTACATGCTCCTTATCGGAAGGACGCCTGAGAGTCTATCACGTTTCTACGCGATGAGTTCTCGCATACTCCAGATATGATCCGTGATTCCCGCTGCCATCGCGGGGGTCACGCGCAACGTGCGATGGACTCTCACGAAGTTGTACCAAGCGAAGTACAGGGCAAGCATCGCGTTCAGATTCGCCCATTTCTTCGAGAAGCCGTTCGTCAATCTAGTGAACCGGCGCATGTGCATCCGCATGCTCAAATTGGCCCTTTACACATGCGAAGTGCAGATCTTTTCAGGTAGAGGGTTTCCGAATACGGGTGTTGGTATACACTCCGCGACTTCGCCGGGGGAGTAGCGCTGTTCCGTGTCAGATGAAGCGCGATACACCTTGACGAGCTGGGCAAAGTCGATGTTGTTGAAGTAGTACGCGACTGCCGGAACGCAGGGCGGGAAGCCATCGGCGGTCAATTGAAACCAGTGCCGGGGATTCACCGCGTTCCTTAGTTTTTGCATGAAGAGCATCGTGTGAACCTTCGTCCGCCGTCCCAGATGCCACGCCAAGACGAGTTTTGTGTTGCGCTCGATTCCGACGAACGTATACGCATCGCCGATGGTGTCTACCGCCGCTTCGTCGGCGCGCTTGTGGCCTTCTTTTTTCTGAACGAAACACCAAAGCTCATCGGCTTCTACGTCCTTCACGCGCATGTTGCGAATCTTCTCCGAAAGAAAGCGCTCACAGCGCTCGCCCGCGAGCACCAGAAGCTTGAGGATCGTGGTGTGATGAATTTCCGTCAGTCACTCGACACTCGAAATGCTGTTCACTTCGAGCAACAGCTTGAGAACCATCTCGGCTTTCTCGACGGGCAGGTACATGCCGTCCAGCGGCTTCTCTTGCGGCTCCAGGAACGTCTTGGAACACTGGCGGCACTGATACCGCTGATTACCCTTGCGGTCGCGTCCGTGGCGTTTGCATTCGGTTCTGCAATTGTGGCAAGTCACTGCGGATCTCCTGTTGAGTCCACAGCCGATTTGCTGGATAATGGGGTTGCGGGTCCATCGCGGCTTCGGCTGTGTGGATTCTGGCCCCGGTTAGCGCGTCAACGCTAATCGGGGCTTTGTGCTTCATGGTCTAATTGTATGCTTGCTAAGCAAGCATGTCAAGAAAATAGTTGTGCTTGCTGGCATGCATGTAGTAAGATTGTGAATATTGGAGTTCAGCAAGCACACCAAACGCTTATGGCGGAAAAAACAGAAAGCATCCAGGCGTTAGGCGGGAAGGCTCGCGCCGAAAGCCTTCCCGCAAGAGATCGGAAAGCAATCGCGCAGGCCGCTGCGGAAGCTCGCTGGGAGAAGGCTGGGAAGCTAAAGCCTCTGCCCAAAGCTACCCACGAAGGCATCCTGACTATTGGGAGTATCGAAATCCCCTGTGCGGTACTTGAAGACGGCAGACGGGTTTTGACGCAAAGCGGAGTCATGCTTGCGTTGGGCCGAGCGCGGCAGGCGAAAGGGCGGCAGTATTACGATGGTGACGTCAATTTGCCCGCATTCTTGACTGCGAAGAACCTTAAGCCATTCATTCCGGACGACTTGTCGGTGACGTCCAGCCAAATCGACTTTAGGACGCTAGCTGGGATTCGTGCTTTTGGCTATTTGGCTGATCTGCTCCCGAGGGTTTGTGGCGTGTTCCTAGATGCACAGGCGGCAGGCGCTCTCCTTCCGCGCATGCAGGGCCATATAGCCGAGCGGGCGTTAATTCTGATTCGGGGATTTGCCAGTGTTGGCATTATTGCCCTTGTTGATGAGGCAACAGGGTTTCAGTATGAGAGGCCGCGTCGAGATCTCGAAGAATATCTCAAGAAATTCCTATCAGATAGTTTGCGCCGCTGGGTCCGCACTTTCCCGGGCGACTACTTCAAGCACCTTTGTCGTTTGAAAGGCGTGACGCTACGTCCCGATATGAAATTACCTCAGTACTTTGGACACATAACCAATGACCTTATTTGGCGGCGGATCGCTCCGGGACTTTTGAAGGCCCTGAAAGAACGAAGAAGCGAACGGGGTAACCCGAGCAATAAATTGCATTCCTGGACGAGCGAAGATCTCGGTAGACCCGAATTGCTCTTGCATCTTGGAACCGTGGTCGGCTTGATGAAAATCCACACCGATTACGATGCATTCCATAGGCAACTGGACACCATCGCGCCGGTCTATCCCGAGAATCCGACTCTGTTTGATGATCCCAAAGATTGGGAGTTGCCCAGGTGATCTCCTGGCGGCCCGGACTGCCGAGGCCGCCACCAAGAGAGCCACACAGATTTAGCGCACTACCCGATCCTTAGGACACTACCTACGATCCGGAGATGGCAGTGCGCGAGACCCACGTTGAACCTGCGTCGGACCGCATAGTACTGCCTACTCCTTACCTGTAGCCCGTATTTGTATGCCGCGCGGGGCAATTGCAAATCCTGCCATTTTCAGCACACGATTATCCAGAATGGGGCGGTAGCCAAGTTAGGTAAGGCGAGAGTTGGCAAAGCTCTAATCGGTCGTTCGAATCGGCCCCGCCCCTCCATTTTCCAGCGTTGAGGCGGCAGACGGGATAACATGTTCCAATCGATAGCAGACGATGGACCGAGGACTGTATGGAGCGGGTCCAGTAGGAAGATTGGCCGTCTACCCGGTGCCTAGATAGCGCCGTGGCTGGACCCGCTCAGGCTCCCCTGTCGTGGTGCACCAGAGCTAGGGAGTGCGACTTGCAATGAATGTGAGCAGTGTACTCCGTTTGGTTGCTGGTAGATAGTGATTATCGTAAATTTCACAAAACCCCCAAGTTTTCGTTACATGTTCAGTTAGCCGCAGCAGGCCCGATCATTGCCGCCCTCAGGCGGCATGGCCCGAACCAGGCCGGCGCTGGATTTAGAGGCCCGCCCGGCGAAGAAATGTTAAGTAATGTTAAACGGGGAACTGATTCTGCCGATATTAACGGCAGAGGTACTCCCGTAGCCGATGTTACTGGCTCATTACGACTATCGTCTGGTTACGCTCTCGGTATGCATCGCCATTTGCGCCGCATACGTGGCAGTGGGGCTTGCAGAGCGCGTGAGGGTCTCCAGAGCACGCTGGAAGCCGTTTTGGATCACCGGGGGCTCCTGCGCCATGGGGACTGCGATCTGGTCGATGCACTACATTGGCATGCTCGCCTTCCGGCTACCCGTACCAGTGCGGTACGACGTGCCGCTGGTGCTCATTTCGATGGTGGCGGCCGTGGCTGCTTCCGGTATTGCGCTGCTCTTCATCAGCCAGGAACACCTGAGCCGGAAACAATTGTGGTGCGGCGCACTGGCCATGGGCGGAGGCATCGCCGGCATGCATTACATCGGGATGGCCGCCATGCGCATGGCTTGCGTCTGCAGTTATGACTGGCGCATCGTTGCACTTTCTGTCGTTATGGCGGTGGCGGTCTCGATCGTGGCATTGGCCGTCCTCCGCAGCCCATCGGGCCTAATGGGTGTTCGCAAGATCGTAGCCGGCGTTCTCCTGGGCGTGGCAATCAGCTCTATGCACTACACGGGCATGATGGCGGCGAATTTCTGGCCATCCACCCGGCCGGTGAGCCTGGCGGGTAGTGCGAATATCTCTTGGGTGGGCGGGATAGCGATTGGGGCGGGGACACTGCTGCTACTCGGCCTGACCATGTTGACCTCTCTTGCCGACAAGCGATTTTCCGCGCAGTCTCTCCGGCTCGATTCGACGGAGGAACGTTACCGCGTGTTGTTCCAACGCAGCGTGGCTGGGATTTATATTTCCCGGTTGGATGGAATTATCGTCGACATGAACCAGACTTGCGTGGAATTGCTCGGCTACAGCAGCCGGGAGGAAGTGATCGGAAAGAAAGTCCGCACCGTGCATCTGCCGGAGGATGCACGCAAGACATACCTTGACCTGCTGACCACGATGAAGCGCTTTCCGGCACGCGAGATGAAACTGTTCAGGACCGACGGCTCGGTGACATGGGTAATGCTGAGCGCCACGTTACTCGAATTTAAGGATGGGAGTCCCCCGGAAATTCAAGGAACGATGTTGAGCATTGATGAATTGAAGCATACGGAAGACAAGCTCCGGTTTGCGAAGTATTCGGCGGAATCGGCCAATTTAGCCAAGACGCAATTTCTGGCCAACATGAGCCATGAGCTGCGAACCCCTTTGAACGGCGTCCTTGGCATGACGCAGCTTCTGGCCGAGACAGCGCTCTCCGACGAGCAGAAAGAATACGTCCAACTGGCGAATACTTCCGCTCTGTCGCTTCTGGGGTTGATCGATCATATTCTCGAGTTCTCGACAACTACGGCCGGACAGGCCGCCATGTCCAGCGAAGAGTTCGACATCCGCAAACTCATACGCGAGGAAGTCAGTTGGGCGGCGCCTCTTGCCAGCGAAAAACATCTGAAGCTCAGGTGTGAGGTTTCGCCCTATATAGCCGAGAAATTCTGGGGCGAGCCGCGCTGGATCCGGCAGATCCTTTCGGGACTGCTCAGCAACGCGCTACGATTCACAGCGCGAGGCGAAATTGTGGTCGCGCTCTCGGCGCGCATCGATAACGGCGCGAGCCAGCTCATAACTCTTTCTGTTCGCGACACAGGGGTGGGGATTCCTCTAGAAAAACAGGCGCTCATTTTCGAGCCCTTCACACAGGCCGATGATTCGAACACGCGCCCTTTTGGTGGCACCGGGTTGGGGCTATCGATTGTCCGGAATCTTGTGCAAGCAATGGGAGGTGAGATTTCACTCGAAAGCCAGCCGGGAAAGGGCAGCGTGTTCTCGATTGCCGTTCCGCTCTCGGTTCAGCCGGGTGGCGCCACACCTTCGTCTGCTTTTGTGCCCTCGCATTATTCGGAACCCGCTCTGGTCGCCTAGCGAATGCGGTCTTCGAGGCGCGCCTGCTCGCGTGTCTCGTTCGAGCCGACCAACTGCTTTACCTGGTCCAGCTCTTTCTTCAACCGGGCTCCCCGGCGCGCCAGGCTGACCACGTAAAGAAGTACGATCAGCCATGCGGCGAGAAAGCCGTAAAACATGAAGCTAAAATTCCGGGCGTCCATAAATCCTCTTCTACACTGCGTTAGCTAACCGGCGAAGCGAATCGATCTCGCGGGCAACCGCCTCTTGCCGTGTTCGGATCAGCACCAGCGCGACCGCAATCATGAGAATGGCACAAAAGTTGGAATACAGCATGTGTTCCATGGCGGGATCGATATGGCCGCCGCCGGTTCGGATGCTGAGCACCGGGCCGGGGTGCTGTGTGCGGAACCATTCGATGGATTTCCAGACGATCACCACGTCGATGCAGCCGAATATACAGAGGGCGGCGGAGAGGCGTGCGCGCTGCGTCGGTTCGTCGATGGCGCGCCGCAGCATCAAATATCCGCTGAAGATCAGGACGCACACAAGAGCGGAAGTGAGGCGGTAATCCCAGGTCCACCAGATGCCCCAGATGATGCGCGCCCAGATGCTGCCGGTCACGATGTTGACAACCGAGAACACCACCGAGACCTCCACAACGGACGCGGCGAGCGAATCGTAACGGAAGTTGCCGAAGCTGAGATAGGCGAGGCTTAATAGGAGCGCGACAAAATAGCCGATCATGCCGGTGATCGCGGCGGGAACGTGGAAGAAGATGATGCGGTAGATAGCGCCTTGCATCGCTTCATCCGGCAACACCAGGAAGATGTGGTAAAGATTGTACGCCAGCAGAAGCGCCGCAGCCACGGCCAATCCGATCACGACTTTTTCGCGCATGAGTCTAACCTCTATTTTGGACTAATTCACCAGAATGGTTTCCGCGAGCGCCATGGCCAACGCCGTAAACACGATATCGAAAACCAGCAGCACGCGGCCCCAAAGAAGCTCATAGGCGCTCAAGGGCTGATTGGCGAACAGCGCGTTGGTGATCTCGATGGCGGCGATGAGCAGCGGGATTAACAGCGGATAGACGATCACGGGCAGCATCAGCTCGCGCAGGCGAAGATTGACGGTCAAGGCTCCAAAGACGGCGCCGACAACCGAGATGCCCCAGGTGGCCAGCACGCACACGCCCGTTAATTCGAGGGGCCGCAGCCACCAACGCACGTTGTAGAAGATGCCGAAGACGATCATCGACACAAATTCCACCGCGATGAGCATGGCCAGATTCGCCAGGGCTTTCCCCAGAAGCAAACTGGCGCCGGACAATGCCGAGGACAGCAGCGCGTCGAGGCATTCGTTGGGCAACTCCCGCGCGAAGCCGCGATTGAACACCAGCGCGCCCGCAAACGCGAAGACCAGCCAGAGCAGCCCGCCACCGAGCTCGCGGGTGGCGTTGGCATCGGGATCGAACGCAAAGCTGAATAGCAGCAGAATGACGACTGCGAACGCGCCGGCGGCATTCAATGATTCCTTGGTGCGCAGTTCGATAGCGAGATCTTTCTTCGCGATCGAGAGCGCCTGGAAAAGCAGTCTCAAGCAGCGCCCAGTTCCGTGTGAAGGCGGTAGAGAAGCGCGGGGTCGTCAAGCATCTCAGGCGTGCGCTCGCCCGCATACCGCAAGCGGCCGTTCTCGATGAGCGCGACATGCGAGGAGATGGCGAGCGCTTCGCGGATCTGGTGGGTGGAGATCAGCAGGGTTGCGCCGCGCGCGCGGGCTTCGATCAGAAGTTCGCTCAACATCGCGATGGCGCGGTCGTCGAGGGCGGTGAAGGGCTCGTCTAAGAGGAGTATGTTCGGCGAGTGCAGGAAGGTGCGCGCGAGAGCCAAACGCTGGCGCATGCCGCGGGAGAATTGCCGGACCGGCATGGAGGCCACACGCGCAAGTCCGACACGGTCGAGCCAGGTTGAGGCGATTGTGCGCGGGCTAGGAAGACCTGCGATGCGCGCGAAGAAGTCCAGATTTTCTTCGGCCGAGAGATCCTCATAGACTCCGATGCCATGCCCCAGAAACCCAGCCTGGCGGCGAGCGTTCTCATTGCGCGGCGATAGGCCGAACACCCGCACCGTACCACGTTGAAACGGCGACAGGCCGGCGATGATGCGCAGCAGAGTGGTCTTGCCCGCGCCATTGCGGCCGAGTAGCGCGCAGCAGGAGCCCTCTGCGACGCTGAGCGTCAGATTGCGGAGCGCCGGATAATCGCCATAGAACTTCCAGAGCTGATCGAGTTCGATGGCTCGCGGCATGGCGGGATTTCAGGCTTATTTCTGGTGCGGCGAGCGCACCGGAGAACTGCGATAGAGCACGGCGAAACCGACCGCGAGAATCGAGAGTATGAGCACGACCAGCCACGGCAGATGGCGATAGATCTGCGGCCGTCCTTCGGTAATTCCCGGGCTTTCACTGTCATCGGCGGATGCGGATTCATCTCCGCCTCGTAGCGAGCCTCTGCCGGCCACCTCGACCGAGAAGCCGCCGGCCGGTTTCACGTTGTATATAGTTGCTTGACTGCGGGGCTCGGTTCCGATCCGTTCCACGTCGTTGCCCGCGAGAATGACCCCGGGAGGAACCACCAGGCGCAGTGGCCCGGCCTGCATGCCCTTGACATTGACGACACGCCCTCGGAACGTGAGCGGCGAGCCGATAGGCAACACGTAGGTCACTTGAATCTGCGTTTCGCCGGGCTTCACAGGAAAATTTACCTTGAAGATATCGTTCTGATCTGTCTTTTCCGCGGGGCGGGGCAGCGGCATGCCCTGTGGACCTTGCGCGCTCACTCGCACTTGGCCATTCGCGGCGGGTGGCAGATAGAACTGCAACGCGCCCAGCGCGTCGTTGTTATAGGTGGTAGTTGTGCCGTTCTCGATGACCGCGGTTTCGTCAACGGCTAATTGGCTGGACGACGGCTCGAGCAGCAACATGTGTTGCGCAATCTTGGCGACTGCCGGCGATTTAGTCGCTTCATAGATGTCAAGATCGATGTTAGACGTCGGCATATTCGGCGTCAGTAACTTGTTGTAAGTGACGCCCCTGTAACTCGCCTGCAGCAGTTGTGGACCGCCGCCCGGCCGATCTTTCTCGAATGCGAAATGGCCCGTGGAGTTGCTGAGGGTGGATCCCAGAGTCTGCATGCCTTGCGCCCCAGGCTTTAACAAGGTGATGCTGACGCCGGCGGCGGGCTTTCCGGACGTGCGATTGACAACCGTGCCGTCGATCGAGGCGAACAGATGCAGCGCGCCAAGCAACGCCAGCGGCAGAGCTTTAAGCAACCCGCGCAAAACGGGCGCGGTATCAGGCGCGCCACCCGAAGGGCCACCGAGTTCGTTTGTCGCGTGGTGGCGCGCATCCGCGCCCTTTGCGCTATAGACGAACTTCTTCATGCATGGGCTTTCCGCATTCGCCGCAGAATTTCAGCGTCTGCGCGAAGCTTGCGCCGCAGTGCGGGCAAGTGGCCGCGGCCGTTGATGGTTGCGCCTTGGTGGAAGCAGGTTTCGGGGAAGGCACGCGCGTGGGCGGCAGGCCCAGGCTCTTCAATTTTTCTTCGATATCCGCTAATACTCCCGCAAGCTCTTTCTGCAGCGCCTGTTTAGTTTGTTGGTAGTCCTCATCGGATAATTTCCCCAACCTGTAATCGAATTGAAGGTCGCGAAGGTTATCGTAAATTGCCTGTTTGCGGTCTTCCAGGTGCTGCACCGGGGAGACCGGCACCGGCGCGGGCACGTCTTTCGCGCGCACGAACAGCGTGAAAACCAGCACGCCGACTACAAGTACTATCGCGAATACCAGAATCATCTGCGGCTGGGTTTGGGTCCGGGCGAATCGTCCAGCTCGCGATCGATTTGATTCTGAAAGCGCTCAATGACGGCGCGGTCAAACGATGAAAGCGGCTCTGGTGGTTTGCGGTTGCGCCGCACGTAGTACGAGTAAATGAGAAAGCCCGCCACCAACGCAACAGCGGGCATGGTCCAGGTAATTAGTCCGCCGATGCTGCTGGCTGGCGGCGATGACAGCGCCACCACGCCTTCTTCCCGGACGATCGTGTTGACGATGGCGTCGTCGCTCATCCCGGCTTGCTTCATGCCGAAAATGCGCCGGCGCATGGGGTAGGTGAAATCGCAGCGCAGCATGGGACAGTTACCGACCGTGTTCCTGCAGGTTCCGCAGCGGCACGCCAGGCGTTCTCCGACGCGCATCACGTCCTTAGTTAGATAGGACGTGGGATCTTGGGCAACTAAGGCCGCCAGCGCCAAGAAGAACGCGGCGGCAAGCTTAAGATTGAACCGTGGCAGGCGTGGTGGCAATGCCTACAACCTCCGTGCGCGGATACTGCAGGCGCACTTTCCCTGGTATCAAACATATGATTGTGCCGAACAGCAGAACCCAATAGCCGATCCATATCCAAGAGACCAGCGGAAAGACGTACATTTGAAAAATGGCCTTACTGTTGTCGGGTAGAACGCCTGAGTAATTCACGTAGAGGTCTTCGTTTAAGCGGCGGCGTATTCCGACAATCGAGCTTTGTTGCTGGCTTGACTTATAGAACCGCACCTCGGGCTCGAGCTGATCGATCTCACGGCCATTTTCAAGAACGCTGAGCACAGCGTGGCTGAATTCATAATTTCCGTTGTCGCCATTATTCACGCTCAGCAGTTTCAAATCGTAGCGTCCGAAGTGGACACTTTGGCCCAGGCCGAGGTTGTGTGTCTCGTGTAAGTTAAAAGCGCTACCGGTGAAGCCGATAAACATGAATACGATGCCCATGTGCACGAGATAGCCGCCATATCTTCGGGTATTGCGCCAAGTAAGTTCGAAAGCGGCACGCGGCAGGGGCAGATGCTCCTTGGCGCGAATAGCGTGCGCGCCCTTCCAGAATTCGCCGATGATGCTGGTTGCAACGAAAACACAAAGGCTGAATGCGATCAATGCCTCGACTTGGTGGATTCCCAAGACGGCGAGCGCGGCCATCACCAGGAGACCCGAGATTGCGGGGACCAGAAACGCCCGCCGCAGACTGGAAAGCGAGCTCTTGCGCCAGGCGATCAGCGGTCCGACGCCCGTGAGAAACAGCAGAAATAGCGCGATGGGTATATTGACGCGGTTATAGTAGGGCGCGTCGATGGTCTCTTTTTCGCCGCTGACAGCTTCCATGATTACCGGAAACAGCGTGCCCCACAGCACCGCGAAGCAGCTTGCGAGCAGAATGACGTTGTTGAACAGAAAACTGGATTCTCGCGAGACAACGCTCTCCAACTTCACTTCGCTGCGCAGATACGGCAGGTTCTTGATGATGGCGAAGGCAGTGAGCGCGGTGGCGGAGATGAGGAAGGTGGTGAAGTACGGCTTAACGGGCGATTGCGCAAAGGCGTGTACCGATGAAACCAGGCCGGTGCGCGTCAGGGTGGTGCCCAGGATGCTCAGCAAGAACGTGGCCGAGACCAGCACCATGTTCCATACCTTCATCATTCCTTTCTTCTCCTGCATCATCACCGAATGCAAGAATGCCGTGGCCGTAATCCAAGGCATCAGGGAAGCGTTCTCCACCGGGTCCCAACCCCAATAGCCGCCCCAGCCCAGTACCGTGTATGCCCAACCCATGCCGAGCAGAATTCCAGTGCTCTGAAACAACCACGTCAGAATGGCCCATCGGCGGGTGGTGTGAATCCATGCCTCGCCGGGTTGCCTGGTGATCAGCGAAGCCATTGCAAACGCGAACGGGACCGTGAACCCGACGTAACCCAGATAGAGGAAGGGCGGATGAATAGCCATCGTCCACCACTGCAGAAGGGGACTTAGACCGCTACCATCGCCCACGTTGATCACGCCGCGGCCAACCATCAGGACCTTAAACGGGCTGGCCACAAAGGTAATCATGGCGATGAAGAATCCGAGCGTCGCCATCATGATGGCAATTACAATCGGCATCATGTCCCGGAACTTACGCCGGTTCGTAAAAACCACGATTGCCGAGTAAGTGGCGAGTAACCAACTCCAGAGCAGTAGCGACCCTTCCTGGCCACCCCACCAGGCCGTGAACTTATACACAGTAGACATTGCCTTGTTACTGTGGCCTGCCACATAGGCGATGCGGTAATCGCCGGTGATTAAGAGCGAGATAAGAATGGCGGATGCGGCGGTCAACAAAACCCAGGTGGCGTAGACGGCCCGCTCGGCGCTGACGATCAGGAACGGGCGGCGGCCGTACTTACCGGCGATGGCCGAGAGAATCGCGAAGACCGTGAGGCAGAAAGCGAGCAGGATCGCCAGAGCGCCGATATTTTCCATACTTCTGAAAGCCTCTTTCTAGGCCGGGCCGGCCGCTTTGACAGTGGTAAAGGCGCTGACCTTTGCGGGCGACTCATGCGACAACCCGCGCTGGGAAGGCTTGGCTTCATACTTGGACGCGCACTTGGCTTGAATTTTGTTGGCCTCGAAAACGCCGTTCGCCCCGAGCCGGCCGTCGGCCAAGGCTTGCGCGTTGTCGCGAAAAGTATCGGGAAGAGGATCGCTGCCGGAATAGACCACATTCAACGTCTGCGCGCCCTGATGCAGCACAAAGGAAACCTGCGCGCCATTCTTTATGATGGATCCCGGTTGAACATCGCCGCCGACGCGAAGCCGCTGTCCTTGCGCCGCATCTCCCATTTTCTGCAGCTCAGGGATGGTCTTGTAATAGGTCTTTGTGTCCTTCACGCCCCCTACGGCGAGCCAGACAAGAGATCCGACGATCAGGATCACCAGGATCCCGAACTTCACATAAGTATTCATATCGGGGGGACCTAACTCAGTATACTCGCGGATGCGGCTGAAATCGCCCTTCTATTGCGTTGAAGATGACGGGCGGTTCGGAGCCGGGGGCATCCCGGAATAGTGCACATGAACCAGCGCCCAACGCCCGTCGTCCAGCTTCCGGTAGATCTGAGTTTCCCGGCCATTTGTTTCGACGGTGGACCCACCCTGTCGAGACTTGGCAACGAAGTGCCAGTAGAATTCGGACCAGGCCGCATCGCCGTAGGCGTGTATGTTGATCTCGCGAACGGTTAGCTTACGCTCGCTGAAAAGCTTTTCCATGATGTTTTCGTACAAGTTCTGCTTTATCTGCTCCCAGCCGTGCTCGTGGCCGAGCGGATGAATGAAGGAATCCTCCGGCGAATTCAACCAGACCTGCGACAAAAGCTTCATATTGATAGGCTCCGCATTCAGTGCGGCGGCGTAATTGGCAATGAGATCCTTAATCGCTTGCGTGTCACTCTCTTCAGAGTGAGCGGGCGACATCCCGTACGCAGCCGTGACGAGGAGAACGAGCATGGCTGCTCGGGCTAGAACGCGAGTCGCGTTGCCCGTGACGAGCTTACACATCGTTCGATTGTCCCTCACCAGCGCTGAATATTCCCGGGCGTGGTGACGCCTTTCGAATGGCTGGGCGGCACGACCAAGTAAACTACAGACAAACGGGTTCCTGGTTTGGCGACTGAACCAAAAACACTACCGATCGCGCCGCGTCTCTGGGCGGAGACCAGGCGTGTCGGCCAATTGGCTGGACAGGCAGCGTTGTTCCATGCGCAGCGTTGGTTCGCCCGGGAACGGGCCTGGATCAACGAACAGCAACTGCAGCTCTGCCGCATTCCCGCCGCCACGTTTTTCGAGCAGCAACGTGCGGAGTGGCTGCGCGCGCAATTCGAATTGCTTGGCTGGCGTGCCACGTTGGATCGCGCCGGAAATGTGCTGGCTTGCTTTGGAGCCGAGGAGAACGAGCCGCTGGTTATGCTCTCGGCCCATTTAGATACGGTGATTGCCCCGAGCCGTCCCGAGGAGATCTATTTCGGGCCGGACGGGCGCCTGTTCGGACCGGGCTCGTCCGACAACGGCTCCGGACTGGCGGCGCTACTCGCCATAGCCAGGGTGTTGCAGGAGACAGCGGAGCTGCATTCATTGGCTTCCTGTTTGTTGCTGGTCGCCAATGTCGGCGAAGAGGGCGAGGGGAATCTGAGCGGGATGCGTTATTTGTGCCGGCCGGCGCCGCAGTTGGCGCGCCTGAAGGCCTTCGTCATTTTGGATGGGCCCTCCACGGAACACGTCACGGCGCAAGCACTGGCCAGCCGCCGCTTCGATATCAGCTTTGCGGGCCCCGGCGGTCATAGCTGGAACGACTATGGTACGCCCAACCCGGTGCATGCGCTGAGCGACACCATCAGTTCTTTTACGGAAAGCGCGGAGGCGCGGCTGACAGGGCGCCGGAAAGCGCGTTGCTCTTACAATTTCGGCATTATAGAAGGTGGAACCAGCATCAACTCTATTCCGGCGAGCGCTCGCGCCAAGCTGGATGTTCGATCCGACGACCCCGCGAGTTTAGACGACCTGGCGGCCCTATTAACAACCGCCGTGGAGCGCGGCCTGGAGCGCGAAAACCGGAATACGCGCGGCACGCGGCTGACCGCGAAAATCAAAGACCTGGGTTCCAGGCCTGGCGGCAGATTGCCGGAGAGCGCGCCCTTGCTGCGTACCATTCAAGCCGTGGATGCGTATCTGAATATACGATCTCGAGCGGACTGCGCCTCCACCGATGCCAATGTGCCGCTGTCGATGGGACTTCCGGCGATCTCGATCGGAGCGGGCGGACA
>DATJUG010000105.1:0-78290 GCA_035502635.1 Bryobacteraceae bacterium | reverse complement strand
TTCACTTCCGTTGCCGACCTCCGCCGCAAACTCATGAAATACATCAGCGCTTATACAAATTCTGCCCGACCGATCCGTTGGACCTACACCGATCCCAAACGCCGCATCAATGCTAAATCAATCACCGGGACGGGACACTAGTGGTCCCAGACGGCCCGGCCGAGTTCCTGTTCATTAGTTATGCCTGGGAGAATATCGCGCTGGCGGAATGGCTCGCACGCAAACTCATGGCCGAAGGCTACAAAGTCTGGCGAGACGGCCAGCATATGTTTGGCGGGGAGGTGTTCCCGAAAGTCATCGACCAGGCGATCAAGAAATGCACTTTCCGCGTGATCGCGCTGTTGTCACGGTTTTCGCTCGCAAAGCCCAATCCGCGAAGGGAGCGCACGCTCGCCCTACATCTCGCGCGCAAGCGGGACATCGATGATTTCATGATCCCGCTGAACATCGATGGATTGACACCGGACGAGTTGCCCTGGGACTACAGCGACCTGAACTACATCCCGTTCCAAAATTGGCAGACGGGGTTCCAGCAACTCCTTAAGAAACTCCGGTCCATAGACGCGCCGCGCCCGCTAACGGAAGAGCAGGGAAGGGAGCTCGCCGTTGAAACCTTTCTGCCTCAGAACGTACTTGCGGAACGTGTCGAAATTCTCTATACGAATTGCCTCGCTTTCGAACAGATCCCGGGCACGCTTCGCATTTACAAATTTCACGAGTCGTTCACTCCGGCCGAAGTGGATCAGCTCAGCATCGACTGGACGCATTACCAAGTGGCCGGCAATCGTGCTGTCGCGTTTGGGCCTCCCCCAGCCAAGGTGCCCGAAAATCGGTACGAACTTGTGGACGAGGCAGCCTGGCACGACACCGAAACCGTGGAAGGTATCGTTTCGCGCAACATCGTATCCCAGCTGCTGCGGCAATCGTTCACACGAACGCTGCTCAAACGCGGATTGGAGCAAGACCCGGAAAGAGGCGCGATCTACTTCCCCAAAGGACTGCTGCCCAAAAACAAGATTCTGTACCGCAATCGAAAGGGTCGTATGGTGCCACTGCAGGTCGTCGGCAAACGAACGTTCCGCGGAAAGCCGTATCGGTATCATCTGGCCCCATCGATCGGTGTACGGCAGGATCTTGGAGCTGAGTTCGTCGCCCAGGTAAAGATCCGGATTCACCTGACGGATCTCAAAGGCAAGACACTCGATCGCGCAACGGCTTTCACCCGGCGCAAACACCTGGTCGGAAACTGGTTCAACCATGACTGGCTGAGCCGTGTCATGGCGATCTGCTCGTTTTTGGCTAAAGGCAAGGAAACGATCCGGCTGGTGGGCGATGAAGCCGTCGTTCTCCAATCGGTGCCGATTGCCGGGGATGTCCCTGTTGGTATCAATGAGGACGCCATTGCCGCGTTGCGAGAGCAAATCCGCGCCGAGTTTCCAGGCTGGGAGGAAGAAGATGAGGAGGATGACGCCGCGTGACATCGCCTGTCTTAAACCGTGTCTCAAAGGCCGAGTTCAAAGTCCTTCCCGAGCCCGAGCTAGAGTTCCGTTACGGCCAACGGACCCACGATCCTCATGCAGGCCTTGCACTCTTTGGTCCGCACTCCGCTGATCTTGGCTCTCATCCGAAGAGCATCGTCTATGGCTTGATCGGAACGCCACAAGGTGTGGAAGCCTTTCGCAACTGGTCCCGCGTGATCCAGAACAGCATCGTAGAACCGTTGGTCGCGAAAAAGAAAATGGGCCGGTTGATTCAGCCGGACGACCGCAAGCTGTACCTGCTCTGGCCGCCCTTCCCTGGCTTTGAAGGTGCCTTTGCTTCTTCCTGGCCCGTCTCGAGCGCCTGCCGGCATGAACTCGATGGACAAAAACTGATTCATCTGGCCCATCACAACGATCCGACAACGCGAGCGTACGATGTTGTATCAGCCTACACAGACGCGATCGCCAAGACGTGCCAACGCGACGAGAATTTCCACGTCGTGGTCTGCGTAGTCCCGGACGAAGTTTGGGAAAACTGCCGCCCGCAGTCGAAGGTGAAAGACGGGCACGGAGAAAAGATCTCAGACATTGAGCACTATCGCCGGCGAGGGCAGAGCAACGCTACCAGTCCTGATCCATACGAGATGTCTCCCGACTTCCGCCGGCAACTCAAAGCACGGGCCATGGAACACAAAATTCCGCTGCAGATCATCCGGGAATCGACATTGCGGTTTGGACCACCGGTCGCCGGCAATATGCGGGGCCTCACGCCTTTGTCCGATCGGGCCTGGAACCTGGGAAGCACGTTGCTGTACAAGGCCGGTGGCAAGCCGTGGCGACTAGCAACTGCGCGGAAAGGCGTCTGCTACATCGGACTGGCGTTTCGCAGAAGCGGTGATGCCGATCCGCGCACCGCTTGTTGCGCCGCTCAGATGTTCCTGGATACCGGGGATGGAATCGTATTCAAAGGTGAGTTTGGACCCTGGTATTCGCCCGAAGAAAAGGAGTGCCATCTCGACCGTGAGAGTGCGAGGAAGTTGCTCGCCGGAGCACTTGAGACGTATCGCGACCAGGGCGGGAAAGAGCTGAAGGAAATCTTTCTGCATAGCCGCTCCACGATTGACAAAGAGGAATTTGAGGGCTATAAAGCAGCCTGCCCACCGGGTGTCAAGATCGTAGGGGTTCGGGTTCGCACCGATCATCGCGGTCTAAAGTTGTTCCGGGTTGGCGACTGGCCAGTGCTGCGTGGCACCTTTTGGCGCATCGATGATCGGTCTGCCTACCTGTGGGCCAGCGGCTTCAAACCATCTCTCCTGACCTACGACGGCTGGGAGGTTCCAACTCCTCTGCGGATTGACATCGAGCACGGCGATGCTGATATCGAACAGGTAGCGTTAGACATTTTCGGCCTTACCAAGCTGAACTATAACGGGTGCAAGCTCGGCGACGCCGATCCGGTAACTGTCGGATTTTCCGATGCTGTCGGTGAGATCCTCATCGCCAATCCTACAGTCAAAGCAACCAGTCCGAGTTTCAAGTTCTACATCTGACATGGCGGACAACGATTCCAACTTGCTCAGTGTTGTGAGCCGTTCATTGCCGGCGATCTTTCTGAGCTGGAGCAGTTCGGAGCCCTCCGAGCGCATTGAGAACTTCTGCCGCTGTATCGATCACATTTTCGAAACTTGGGTGAACCGCTGTAATAGCCCTCATACGCGCCGTGCCTACCGTGAAGACGTCATGACATTTGCGGCCTTTGTAGGTATTTCCTGGGCGCAGAACGCGCAGCAGATTCTCAAAACTACCGTATTCGATGTACAAGCGTTTCGTGACGACTTGGTGAAGCGCGGGGCAGCTCCGAAGACACTCAATCGAAGGATTTCCTCTCTTTCGGGCTTCTTCAAATATCTAGGTGCGGCTGCTGCAGAGATGCGACTACCAGTAACCATCCCGAACCCGGCGCACGCGCAATTCATTCCACGTAGCTCGCACGATCCGGTCGAGGAAACCCGCGCCCTCAGCGCGGCTCAAGCGCGGCAATTGATGTCGCTTCCTTCCAGCAACAGCGTGATTGCAGCGCGGGATCGAGCCATCCTGAAGCTCTTCTTATACTCTGGCGTTCGCTTAGCAACGGGATGTCGATTGAAAATTGAAGATTTCCATCACGACGGCTCGGAAGCCACGCTTCGATTGCAAGAAAAGCGCGATAGACGCCGAGTGATCGGACTTCATTGTGCGGCGGCCGACGCTATCGCCGAGTATATTGTGGCGGCTGGTCTGACGAGCGGCCCACTTTTTCGGCCGCGCAATGATTCGCGCACTGAGACGTTGGCCGATCGGCCAATACATCCCACTACAATGTACCTGCTGATTCAGAGCTATATCGAGCAGCTACCGGGAGCGGTCCTCGAACAACGGAATCTGGACGGCAGCTCGACAAAACGCTGTCTTTTTACCCCGCATTCCCTGCGGGCAACTACAGCCACGTTATTGCTCGATGCCGGAGTGGATATTCGGAAGGTCCAAGAGCTACTGGGACATCGGCATGTCGCGACCACGCAAATTTATGACAAGCGTCGACGTAGCACTTCCGAGAGCGCCTCACACGAGGTGCCGCTGTGACCGGTAGAGAATCACGGGCGCTTTCTAATGAAGCGGCCAGAGTAGCCGATTCGGAGTCTTACCGCACTCTTCTCACGAACGTCTTGCAATTGGTCGAGCAAGGGCGTGTCGGCGCTGTCCGCTCCGTAAACGCCATTCTGACCTCGATCTATTGGCTGATCGGCCAAAGAATCGTGGAGCACGAGCAGAGCGGCGCACCTCGGGCAGACTATGGCGAGGAAGTTATAAAGCAGCTGGCGCACGATCTAAAGACCCGGTTGGGGCGCGGTTTTTCTGAGCGCAACGTCTGGCAGATGCGGCAGTTCTACCTGGCTTGGCCAAACCCGCAGACAGTGTCTGCACAATCTCTTTCCGGGTCGATTCTGCAGACACTATCTGCAGAATCCGACCGCTGGCCGCAGTTCCCCTTGCCGTGGTCCCATTATGTCCGTTTGCTTTCGGTCTCAGATCCAGAAGCCCGCCGCTTTTATGAGCGCGAAGCTTTGCAGGGCGGCTGGTCGGTGCGGCAGCTCGACCGCCAGATAGCTAGCCTGGCCTATCAGCGAACGGAGGGCACCAGAGCTCTCGCGAGCGGCGATGACCCGCTGGATGTCAACGCGCACGTGCGCGACCCGTTCATACTCGAGTTCCTCAATCTAAAGGACGAATATTCGGAAACGGATCTCGAAGAGGCCTTGATTCGCAGTCTCGAAGAATTTCTCCTAGAGCTAGGCAATGATTTTAGTTTCGTTGCGCGTCAGAAGCGGCTGCGGGTCGGGAATACCTGGTACCGCGTAGATCTCGTCTTTTTTCATCGTGCACTGCGCTGCCTCGTCATTATCGATTTAAAAATAGGCGGGTTCACGCATGCCGATGCCGGTCAGATGAACCTATATCTGAACTACGCGCGCGAACACTGGACGCATCCTCATGAGAACCCCCCAGTTGGCTTAATTCTCTGCTCGGAAAAGGACGCCGCGGTCGCGCACTATTCGCTCGGAAATCTCGCCAATCAGGTGCTTGCCCGCGAGTATCAGCTTGTGCTGCCGAAGGAAGGCGAACTTGCTCAAAGGCTGAGTGAGACCAGGCGCCTGCTGCTTGAAGTTGGCGGCGAAGGAAAGTCGTTCAAATAACGGGCAGTGCTTTGCGAGGGAGTGAAGGGTTCGTTTATGTTCAGTCCATCAGACCTTTTAAAGAGGATAGTGAGCGCAAACTGAGCCATCTGGCTCACTGACGGTCACGTGAGGGCGTGGTCGTAGCCGTTATCGCCGTGAAGCGCACTAAATATTGCGGTTGGTCGACTGACGCCCCATCTGGATTGATCGTGCTCACGTAAGCACGGGGCCGCCTGCTGTTCATCACAGGCCGAACGGACCCATCGAACTCGAACAGCATTGCTGAAACGATGACGCGATCTCCTTGATGCAAGTCCCGAAGTGAGGCTGCGAGGGGCGAGTCAACGGAAATGAGCGAAGCTCTTTCCGATTTTGAATTGTTGTAGCGCGGATACGAAGTGGCGAAGTCGACGCCGGCTAAAGCCCCGCTGCACTCCGGGACAAAGGACACCCGAAAATAACGCTGAACTTCTGTATAGATCTACTTGATCGAGCGGTACGGTTTGTGTTTTATGATCCGAATCTTCAAACCGGACGGCTTGACCATCGCCGCCGAGATAACGGCCAACAATTGTCTTGCCGCTCGACAGGAAGAGCGTATCCGCAAAGAACACTGGAGCGCAGGCGCAGAGAAGAACACAAAAAATAAGATATTTCGACCCCATCGTTCACCTTAATTGTCGGCCATAGTGACCGGTAGAGGAATCCGATGCAAGGTGAACGCGATTCCGGGATGATTCCGAATGCCATACCGGGATGTACCCGAACAGGACTCCGGGATGATGGTGAACGCCGACTCCGGGATGAAGCCGAACAGTTTCAGGCCGATCCCGGAACCGCGTTCGGCTTGATCCCGGAATAATTTCCACAGGCCAGCGGCGCTGGACAACACAATGGCAACAGCCTCCCCCCGAAAGGGAGGATCAGCTTGCCAGCGAGCAGATTGTCCGTGCGCAAGATCAAAGAAGTTCTTCGATTGAGATTTGAATTGGGTTTGGGGCTGCGAGCGATTCGCCCGTAGTTGCGCGATTGGCCTCGGAACCGCTCACGAGTATTTGCAACGAGCCGAGGCTGGCGGAGTGACGTGGCCGCTTGGCGAAGATTGGGACGAAGACCGGCTTGAGGCTGCCCTATTCGGCGGTCCGCCGCGGGTTCGCCCCGCCGCATTGCCAATGCCCGACTTTGCCGAACTTCATCGGCAGCGGCAGCAGCATGCACATGACCCAGCAGTTGTTGTGCGAGGAATACCGGCAGGCTCATCCAGACGGCTATCGCTACTCCCGTTTCTGCGAGCTGTATCAACGCTGGCGCCGCAAGCAAGATGTGGTGCTGCGCCAGGAGCACAAGGCTGGAGAGAAGCTGTTCGTCGATTGGGCGGGCGATACCATTCCGATTTACGACGCTCGTGGCGGCCCAGTCGAACAGATCGTTGAACCTCGGTGGACATCTGTAAACCCGCCGTCGGACCGTTCACCGTGGTTGCGAGGTCGGCTGCGCGGCAATTTCCATCACGTGCCCGAGTGCATCGATGGAGCCATCCTCCTGCGAAGTACGCCACGCGATAACACCGTCCGGGCGAACGAGAGAAGCACCCTTGTCACTGATTCCAAGGTCTTGCTCAACGAGCGTGCCGTCTACTTGTCCGAATGCCGCACGCAGGTTAATAGCGGTCACCGTAATGCCCTTTCGCTCCCGCATGGCCGCTGCGGCATCGCACCACTGTTCGGAGCTGGATGCGAGAACCCATCCCCCACCGTACAAATCAAGCGTAGACAGGAGGCGGCCCTCGTAGGTGACGACGCGATGCGGTGCCCGGGTTCCGGGCTGGCCGTGCCATTCGTCTGGTGGCCGCGCGAGTGGAAGATCTGGACTGGTTCCTTCGATAATGCTTGACCGATAGAGCTCTCCGAACTCGATGGCGACCTCGTCGAGCAGAGGAGTCGCGCGAAGCGGGTCACCCGCATAGCGGCCGTAATCGGATCGCGCGAAGATCTGCTGAAAGCGCATCCATGCGACGGGTCTGCGCTCCTCCTCGTAGCTGTCGAGAAGGGACTCCTTTGATTGACCTGACAGCACGGCCGCGAGTTTCCATGCGAGATTGAAGGCATCAGCAATTCCCGTATTGGCGCCGTAACCACCTCGGTTGGGCGGCAGAGTGTGCGCGGAATCTCCCGCGAGAAAGATACGTCCCTTTCTGAATTGGTCAGCGATGAGGCCCGTAAGTTCCCAGCGTCCGGTGGTCAGGATCTCGACCGGCACTGGCGTGCCAATCGCCTGCTGAATGGCGGCCTCAAGCGTTGCCTCGTCGCGCTCCAGGTCATCCCGAAACATCAGCACCCAGCGTCCATCTCCATAGCTTGCAAGAAACGCCTGGAGACCTGGCTGCTCGATCTCGAACTGAAGACCATCGCACCGAAAGCGCTCCAGGTCCGCGCGAAAGAGGACGCTGCGCATGATTTGGATCACGCCAAAACCCTGGCGCTCAATCCCGAGTGCCTCGCGCACGAAGCTGCGATTGCCGTCGCAGCCGATGAGGTACGCGGCGCGCACCGTTTGTTCCGTTGCTTCGGAGTCCTTCAGCCAGGCCGTGACACCGTCGTCGCGGTCCTCGAAGCGCACGAGTTCTGCGCCAAGACACAACGTAGCGCCCAACTCGATTGCCCGCTGCCTCAGCAACGGCTCAATCCGGTCCTGAGAAATGGCGGCGCCCACGTGCGGAGACGGCGGCGCAGCCGACGGTTTCGTCGGAGAACTTACCATCCCCTTCGACGTGAAGTACGTCTCCTCTTTCCAGGTACCCGAGATGCTTTCAGCCCGAATGCGGCGCGGGCCCGTGGAGGATGGGGGAACCTCGGGGAGATCTCGCAGACCGGCGGTGTCGAACATCTCGAGTGTGCGTGCGGTGAAGCCGCGGGCGCGCGGGTGCAGAGCGCTTCGGCAATGCCTCTCGACCACGGCGCATCGGATGCCGCGCGCCGCCAGAAACATCGCGGCCGACAGCCCGACAAGGCTTCCACCGACGATAAGCACCGGGATTTCCGTCGGGATCCGCCTGGTGTCATCGAGCTTCATGAATCTTTCGACGAACCCTCGGCGAGGATTTCATAAAGCGAGCGACGGGTAGCTGCGAGGACCTTCCTGGCCTTCGCGATCTGAGCTGCATCGCCGGCTTGAATTACCTGCATTGCCGCGGCGCCGAGCTGACGGGACAGGATCATCACCTCGACAAAATCGTTGCCGGCCGCGTCGGCAAGAGCTTCCCAGGGGGCTGCGATGTCGCGAGCATGCTCCTTAACGTAGGCTTTGCCCTGATTAGTGAGGGCGTATAGGCGCCCAGCCGGCCCGTCTTCGTTCACGATTAACTTCTCGTCTTCGAGCTGCTGCAGCGCGGGGTAGACCGAGCCGGGGCTGGGGTTCCACATTCCCTTACTACGCTGCTTGATCTCCTGCATGATCTGGTAGCCGTTGCGCGGTTCTTCCCTGAGCAGCGCAAGGATGGCGGCGCGAATGTCGCCGCGCCGGGCACGCGGTCCTCGCCGCAAGGGCCCCCATCCAAAATCGCCGGGGGGACCAAAACCACCGCCACCGAAAGAGAAACCGCCGCGACCATGGCCACCACGGCCTGCAAAGAAGTGCCGGAAGGGTCCAAAGTCATCACCGTGGATGTGTTCGTCACAAGAGGCATTCATAGTATCTAGATACTTTAAGATATATCTAGATACTTCGTTTGTCAACGACGCGTGGGGATTCTTCCTCGTCATCATCGGCGGGGCGTGTACGTTCCCGTTCGCCGGTCGGACCGTTTCGTTATTCGGAAGTTGAGATATAATCCTTTTTTTTCAGGCCGAAGCGCTATTCGCGCTCCGGGACCTCTGTGCGCTGAGGCTCCTTAGCCTTGATCAGAAGATTGGCTTGGACTCCTTTGAAGTCGCCGACGTCGGCCCTCCGTGAGCACCTCGGTATGTTGCTCTTCATTGCGCAGCAGACTTGACAACGATTTGTTGTCGGGCCAAGCTATAAGGCATCACTCGAGGGTGATGGAGTCCACCTAAAACTGCTTTTTTGGAAGCTGATGACTCCTACGACGACAACGTAGGAGACCATCACTTTGAAGCACATCAACGGCAATTTTCAAGGCATAATCGCTAACCCGCAAGGCGGACCTCCACTCACATTTGTTCTTGTTCGTAAGTTCTGCCTCTACGTGCACCCACTCGACCCAGCGAAAGAAGCCTCTTGCGCATGAGACGTGTGCCGCGAGCGAAAAGGAGAACAGTTCAGGCCGCAGCGCATGAAACAATCTTCGTATGCTGCGAGTGCAACACCTTCATCGAAGAGGTCAGCCGCCAGCAGGGTGCTCAAACTATTCGGGAATGCAAGAACGGCCATGCTGTTGTGGCTGTTAGGCCGGTCTTCATTGCGTTTCTTCAAGGTCTGGGTTGGGGATTGTCGCTGATGATTGTCAGCTGTATCGTTGCGCTTTGGATGGGCAGCTCGCGTTTTGAGATTCTTGCCGGTGCCGGTGCCATTTGTTCAGCTTTGGCGGTCAAGAAAATGATTGACGGAATGCCCTATCTTAAATCTGCAGAGCCAGCCAAGAGCGTGGGGCGCCAACGTATATCAGAAGCCGCAGGAGCATGGATCGCGATCCTCGTTTCGACGCTCATCTCGACGACATAATGTGGCGTGTTGAAGTCGAACTCCGGTGGTCACTGCCGAGGCACTTATGAATGAGGCCAGAGCCGATTTGAGATCATCGCACCAACCCAGACACCGACCAGCCCAACGACAAGGCTGGACACCAAGTAGGATAAAGCAACCATCGGAGCACCGCCCCTAAAGGCCGCAAACGACTCCCATTCAAAGCTAGAGAACGTGGTATACCCGCCGAGAATTCCCGTGACGAGAAAGAGACGCCAGTTCACATCGATTGACGGGCGATTCAGGAATAGCATCATCAAGACACCAATAACAAAGGATCCAGTGACGTTGATAAGAAAGGTTCCGAGCGGAAAGAGCGCCGTATACCGGCTCGCGACAAGTGTTCCGACGATAAATCTGGAAACCGCACCAAGCGCCCCGCCGAGCATTACAAGAAAGTATTTGGCCATTGATATCGAGAGATCTGATCGGGCTATACATTGTAAAAACGATTAGGCTGACACACAGTCGCTCGAACGTGATTTGTTGAGGTATCTGTGTCGACTTTCGACGATCACTGTGTGAGTCTCTGTTTTAGCCCGCCACCCGCGAGTTTGCATTGGATGTCCCTCCAGGTCTTTGTAGATCTCAAAGAAGTGTTCGATCTCGCGTTGAACATGTTGTCCCAGGTGATCAAGTTCCGTTATGCTCTCGTAACGAGGATCACCGTTCGGAAGAGCCAAAATTTTGTGATCGACGTCCTGCCCGTCGAGCATGTCGAGTACAGCTACAGGACGCACGTCCATCATGCAGCCACTGAAGCTGGGAGTTGTGACCAGAGACAATACGTCTAAAGGCTCACCATCTTCAGCGATTGTTCCCGGAATGAACCCATAATCGCCCGGATAATGCATGGGGGAGTACAAGGCGCGGCTTAGTCGAAACAGCCCAAGGGATGGATCATATTCGTACTTGTTGCTCGAATCTTTTCGAATTTCCACGATCATCCGAACGATCACCGGAAAATCGTTTCCTGGATCAGGCTCAAAGTGAAATTGCACTTAATTCGTCTCCGAAATAACATTTGATGCTGTCTGGGTTCGCAAGAATCGCCGACCGAAGACTGCTGGGCGCTGAATCGCTGAGCGCAAGCATAAAGCAGCGACTGACAGGCGCACTCGCGGGGTCAGCGTTTCGTTGTAAGGGAAACTGAGGCCGAGAAAAGAGATTTGGGGCGCGACTTTGAAGGAGTAGGCCCTTTAACAATCGCGCGTGAAAATGGAAGTTCTCCACCACTGCACACCACTCCTAGGAAAGTGTGAGTAGGAGTCATCTTCCCCAAGACGGGGCGGTTGTTGAAGGGCGAACTCCAACGCCTGTCTATAGTTCACCAAAAACAAGGGGCAAGAATCAAGCCCCCGGGGCATCGCTATCAACTCCCTGCCTCTGCCAATTACAGCACGAACATTCCCCATCGCGCGGCTTCGATCATGCGGCACATTTTGGCTCTTCCAGGTGAGTGCTGGAGGAGCGGAACGACGCTAACCTTCCCAAATGGGGTCTTTAGCTGACTCTGAACCCACTGTTCAGCCCTGAGTTTTTTAGCACGAGAGCTTGGAACGTTCGCGGTGATTGCATAGGATAAAAGAAGAGAAGAGGCAAGTACACTCTTCAGCGGTGGAGTTCGCCTAACGCCGGCCACCGGCCAATGACTCCTGCTCAGATTAGAAGCGGGAGTTTGCTGTCTTCAATCTGAATCCATAAACGCTGCTTTGCAAGACATGCGGGAGGACAAGTGGATCAGATCGCAAGTTCTATTAAAAACCTAATCGATTTCGTTTCAGCTCTCGCGGAACGCTATCAAATCTCTGCAATCTGTCCGTTCTTGGATACCTGCCGTGCTGCAGCGAGTCGCCGCGATCTGAACATTGCCGTTCTGGGCCGTTTCAAGGCTGGGAAGAGCACCTTTCTCAACTCCTTGATCGGGCGGAACATTCTTCCGGTTGGTGTGATTCCGGTGACCTCTGTGGTCACCGAAATCGCGGCCGGGCCGACGGACCTGCTGAAGGTTCGATTTGCGGATGCTGACGAGGTTAGTGCGCCGGTCGAAGAACTTCAGTCATACGTGTCTGAAGCAGAGAATCCAAAGAATCGCAAGAATGTCCTCACAGCCACTGTATACGTTTCCGAAGTGTCTCGCTGGCACGGTGTACGCTTTGTTGACACGCCTGGACTGGAGAGTGCTTTTGCTCACAACACGGAGGCATCACTTGCTTGGGCTCCGAACGTAGATATTGCTCTCGTGGCAATCGGCGTCGATCCGCCGCTGACACAGCAGGATATCCAGCTTATTACGAAGTTGAAACACTACACTCCGCGCATTGCCATCCTACTGACGAAAGTTGACATTCTTGCGGAAGCTGATTTCCCGGAACTCTTGCATTTCGTTCGCACGCAGATCGCTGAAATCTTTGGCCCAGAAATCCCTGTTTTTCCGTTTTCGATTCGGGCCGAATACAAGACCTTGCGCGAACAGTTTCAGAGACAGTTTTTGGAAGAAGTCGCTAGCGATCTTGCCACGCAACGCGCTGCGATCCTGACCCGCAAATTGGAGACTTTGCTGAGCGAATCCGAAGCTTACCTTCGGTTGACTCTGCGGTCATCGGAATTGCTTGACTCCGAGCGCGTCGAACTCCTGCAGAAGGCATCAGCAGAGAAGGAGATGGTTGCGGATACCAAGCTCGGCATCCAGTTAGCAGCGCGAAATGCTGTGGGAAAAACGAGAAGCAATATCGAGAAGGCGCTCGCGCCTTATGAAGTGGAGGTTCGGAACGAGCTTATAAGAGCCTTTGAGGCGGAGAACGCTACGTTTCCAAAGAGCTTCGCCGGGATGTTGGAAGCTTTCGATAAGTGGCTCAAAGCGAATCTCTCTAATAGGCTATTAGAACGATCGGGAATTAAACGCAACGAGTTTGCACAACCGCTAGTTGACGTCCAGCGACAATACAGGCAAGTACTACAGCGGTTTCGAGATCGACTTTCGGAGCAAACCGAGGCCCTCTACGGCGTTCCGCTACGGACGACCGAGCCCGACATCCACCCGGAACCGCCTAAGGTGCCGGACGTAAAAATCGGCCGCGCTTTCGATCACAATTGGGAACTATTATCACCCGTCATTCCGATGTTCGTCTTGCGCCGGGCAGTGTTAAAGCGCTTCCGACGAAAGATCGCGGACGAAACCTTCAAGAACTTCTCACGACTGTCTACACAGTGGAACGACATTATCGCCGCCGCCATCCTTCAGTTGCAACGTGAGGCCGAGAAACGTATTGACGATCTTCTGACGACCGTAGAGCGGCTGACGTCCTCTCCTCAACTCAATATTGAACAAATCAAGGGCGATCTCAGGCAATTGAACGAATTGTCAAACGAGCTTCGAAATGGAGGATGAGTATGCCCGATAACCGATTCGACACGGAATTATGGCTGATACGCCATGGTGAGACGGAGTGGAGCATATCAGGAGCTCATACAGGTCGAACGGACATATCGCTGACTGCGCGTGGTGAGCAACGAGCGGCAGCAATTCGAAGGTTTTTCGCAGGCAGGCAATTCTCTCTGGTATTAAGCAGCCCGAGACAAAGAGCTCTCCAGACGTGCAGGATCTCCGGCTATGCAGATGTCGCAATTATCGAAGAGGATCTTAGCGAATGGGATTATGGTGCCTACGAAGGTCGGACTACCCAGGACATCCAAAAGGATTGTCCTGACTGGTTCTTGTGGTCCCACGGAGTTCCCGGAGGCGAACCGATTGATCAGGTGGCTGAGCGCGCGAAACGAGTCATTCAGCGGTGCTTGGCAGCAGGTGGTCCCACTGCTCTCTTTGCTCACGGCCATATCCTCAGAGTCCTTGCGGCTTGTTGGTTGTGTTTGAAACCGGAAGACGGACGACTATTCGCTCTCAGTACTGGGTCGGTAAGCGTCCTCGGTTTCGAACACGATATTAGGGTCATCTCCATGTGGAATAGATCCGTTGACTCGGACCCCTCAGACGAGCGCTAATAGTGCAGTGCGGGACATGTCTGCGGGTGGGGTCGAGAGGTGCAACAAACTCTATTTAGCCGAATCAGGCGCATCCGGGAACGTCCCGTGGATTAGTCTAAGAGCCACAGAGGGCGCACTCAAAGAATCTGTTCGACGGATCCCGGGGGCCCACTTGGGTAGAGGAAGCAACAAATAAGCTGACAATGCCTGTAGCATCGGCTCGTAACGCGCCTGTATCGCGAGAACCATTTGTTCGGTAAATTGCCGGTTCGTCCAACGGAGCCCCAACGGTTCTAGATCGCCTTCCAGCTCGGAAATGATCTCCATTGTAAATCTGTGAGTATCTTCTATTTCTCGAACCTTTAGTGCTCGCGTAATCTCTACCAGGACTCTTCTGGCCGTTACGAAAGTACTCTCTAGTTGCAGCGAATCTGCTTTCTCCGCGCCCGTGGCAACCAGAGCGCAAGAATCTAAAATCACTGCAAGCGATGCAAGCCAAGAATGATTTTCGTGTTGGGACCTGTAGAACGCCAGCATTGGATACGAAGAGTGACTCTCGATCAATTCTGCAGCCCAGAGTTCCCAATTGCGAAGCCAGTCATTTAACTTGTGCATGTTGCTTTCCTTCGCAAACCGCTGAAGAACTGAACCCGCTGAGGCTGGAGAACCCGCCCTGCTACCCAATTGAATGAGTTGGCGATCTCGCTCGGAGAAATGCAAATACAATACGGGCAAATAGCTTACTGAGAGTGCGATGAATCCGAAGCCAGTGCCAGCTTCAAAAATCGTTAACAAACGGCAGGTTGTTGAGTATGGTTGAAGCGTCTCATAGCCCAGCGTAAAGAACACATCCCCACTTATTAAAATGTCGGGGATTAAAGCGCGATGATCTTGAGAATTACCCACTTGCGCAGCCCACTGCAGAAATCCGAAGCCGATGATGAGGGCAATGGCCCAAGTTGTAAAAAGCAGGACCATTGCTAAGGGACCGTAGATGCCCAGAAATCCCTCTCGGCGCGTTTTCGTAGAAAAGCGCGATGCAACTCTCGACCAAATCGCCCAAGTAATCCGAAAGAAGTATCGAACCAATAAACGGCGATGCCGGACGGGTCGGGGCAACAAGACGGTTACAAATGCTTCTTCGAGTGAAGTGGCAACCAGGACTATGCCGAGAATCGCTGCCAAGATCTCTTTCATGAAATGTGTGCAAGGATCAGTCGGAGTGGCAAAAAAGAGTGCCGGCCTGGATGCGCTATTTCAGAGGCATGGTGATCTGGGAAAAAGGCGAGCGAGCTAGGAATCGGGAATCGTTTCTGCAGGTGTCCACAACTTCAAGCTGAATCTCCTCCTATTGCACTTTGTAGGAGTCATCAGTTGAAGGAATCTTCAACGGTTCACGGCGAACTCCATGCCGTCTGCGGCTGAACTTTCATAGTACAACGCGCCCCGGTTCACGCAACGGCTGCCACTTCCTGTGGCTGGGGAGGTCACCGACCCAAAAGTCTGAGACGGAATATAGTCGATGTGAATCTATTAAGGAGAGCGGAGGAGTTCGCTTAACGCTGGCGTTTGCTCAGCCAATGACTCCTGAAAACATCGATTCGGGAGACAGGAAATGCTGAGTTTAGGAGTGCACGCCGCAGACCGGATTACAAGTGGCCTGATACGCGACGGGCAAGTTGTCCACGCGTCGCAACGAGATGATGAGACGCTTAGGGACCTCCTGCCCAGTATGCCGGCGCACGAAATCGTGTGCGCTATTGCTACACAGATTGATGAAACTGCTGGAATAGAGCCCGTTGGGGTCATTGGCGTTGGAATTCCAGGCATTCTCCGCCGCGGGATTATTGAAGAATCGCCTAATCTCCCGCAGCTTAAAGGCTTGGCCTTCTCTTCCGAATTATCAGATGCTCTAAAAGACACTCGGCTCGGTGGCGTTGCAGTCTTCTTGTTTAATGATGCGGATACGATCGCCGCGGGAATTGCTGCTCAAAGAGCCGAACTGAACCGGCTAATTCGGGTCTGGACACTTGGAAGAGGTATTGGATTCGGGCGATATCCAGCAGCCGAAGGTGTGTGGGAGGGCGGCCACATGGTTGTCACACTTGATCCAACCGAAAACCATTGTGGTTGCGGGGGCAACGGTCATCTGGAGGGCATCATGGGAAGCCGCTCTATACGCCTTCGATTTTTGGACAAGGAACCGGAAGAGGTATTCGCTTTGGCTAAGAATGGCGATCGATCGTGCAGTGCATTCGTGGCGCTCTGGCACCGCGCACTCGCGGCCGCAAGCGCGTCGTGCATTCATTTGGACGGACCTGGTGAGTTCTTCCTTATGGGACACAATAGTCGGTTTGTCGACCTTCGTCTCTTAACTGAATATGTTGACAGCATGGTCGCGATGAGTGCATTGCAGGGAAGCACATTCGCGGTTGTTCCAGATGCGGAAGAAATTGGAATCCTAGGTGCGGCCATAAACGCTGAACTTGCGTTCCATCTAAACGGCCAGAGAAAGACCATTGAAGCTCATGAGACGTGTATCTAATACTGCGAGTGGCGCGCCGCAACCAGGCGCCAGGAGATTGCGCTCGGAAGCCCCTCCGGCAATGACCGTGGAGACACGATAAGGGAAGAAAATCGTGCGATTCCGACTACAATGAACAACCCGTCTGTGACCGAGTTGAGACAGCTTGATCGTGCGGAATTGCTTGATCGAGTTTCGCATTTCATGGAAGCCATGGACCGCGAAAATAAACCTCTTTCTGAATCTCAAGATCTTGCCGTAATAGAGATTGTCCGCGAAACGCAACGGCTCGAAAAGGAATGTGCTGAGCCTAACCGTCATAGGCCACTTCAGAAGGAGCCCTCTGTTGAGCTGATCCAGAGAGAGCGCATCTCGACGCTTAAGGAAATTGCAGAGCTACTCGAAGCCGGCGACGTCGGTCGAGCGCGGAATTTCGAGATCATGTCCAAAGTGAGAAAAGCTCAGGTTCTCGAAAAGGCCATCAACGGCGCTTTGGGCGAGCAAAATGGGTTTCCTAATGCTTCGAACAGAAAGAATCAAGATTTAGTCACACTTGGAGGAAAGATGAAGGCTGATCATATCGAAGTCTCTTGGAGCGAAGAGCATGATAAATGGTTGGTTCGGATATTCGTTGGCGAAGAGGTCATCCGCCGTTATTCGGAGCAGCCACACGATATCGATCACATCACATTGCAGACAGAAGCAATCGATTTGGCTGCGGAAGAGGGCTATCAGGCGGATCAGCAAGACGTGGTTATGGAGCCAACGAGCAATAAGTAGATCACACAATGTGAAGTTCTATACCGATTAGTGCCGATGCAATCCCTGAAAGCATAAGTGATGCCGACCAACGGATCCCGTTTCCGGAAACGCTATGCCCAAGCGCAACGCCCAAAACTCCAAGGGCGAGAACTGAAATAACAAGCGTCAGCCAACGAGCTGAGGGAAAGAGAATGCCGATAAGAAGAGGAAGCGCCGCCCCAAAGAAATTGCACGCTGCAGCGAGGATAGCGGCGCTGATTGCATCGTGACGAACTGCCCGCCCTAATCGGGTTGTTGCTAGGTGTCCGCGAGAAGCAAGGTTCAGTTGTTTCGCGGCATCGACGAGCTCTCCTCTTAGCCGCGCATACTCAGCAGTGAAAAAGATAAATAGTCCGGACAGAGAAGCTGCAAGTGCCAGACGGCAAGCTAAGTCGAGTCGAACGCCCCTACTGCCCGAAGACAGTCTGCCGGAGGCGAACGTAAGCGCCGTTAGAATTCCGTCCGTTAAGCCTACTACCACAGCGAAGAGATACCGATCTAAAAAGAATTCGCGAGGTGCTTTCATCTGACCCTCGCGGGTCGATCAATCACTCGATCGCCACAGGAGAGTTCATCGATGCTATGGACTACTGCTCCCGTTGTTTCAATAGCTTTGATCAGGCGTTCATATTCGATGTGCTCACCTTCGACGGCCACATCCATTCCTACAGTCTCCATATCGATTTCAGTGACCGTAATGCTTAGCGCCTGAACCCCAGGTACTGCTTCTATTGCTGCAGCAATCTCCGGGATCGCCGGTCTTGCACGAGCCTTGTCAACATCCAAAACAATTCTTCTGACGTTCATAGAGTGTTTCGTTCTTGTCTACAGATGGACGAGTACCGTCCGAGGAACTCGTCTGAGGACATCCAGAGATGCAGTCTCATGGTGTACGCGTTTCCGGCAGCTTGTGAATATGAGAATTGAAGGTCCCAGGAGACAGCGCAACAGGTCTTCGTGATTGGTTTATACGATCAGGTAAGACGACCCAACAAAGAAAACGCATGCACCTTTGAATGTCTTCACGGCGTCTCCAACTCCAAGGGCGCTAAGTCGGCCGAAGGTAAAGAGACGTTCAAATAATGGGCGAGAGTTGGCGCGATACTGCGCATGTCGATCTTTCCCAAGTTCACTCCCTTGCGGATATTCGGTCCCATAATGAAAAAGGAAGCTTCAAGGTCGGGATTGTCGGGAGAGTAGCCATGACTTCCCCCAATCTTTGTTTCAGTGACCAGAGGTTGGTGAAACGACTTGTCGACCACGTAATTAGACTTCATATCGACCCAAAATGCCGCGGTGGGAGCACCACCTCGCGCGGCAATTCCTTTTTGATCCAGGATTTGCGCGATGCCATTCGTCGTGTTGGCAGTGAGACGGCTTAGAAGTTGAGCCACCTTGTCTTTCACCGTCTGATTGGCAGGATCTTTTAAGACAATGGCGGCGGACCCGCCGTCCACCCAAGGTACTGCGCTCCACTCGAGTACACGCGGTTCGGGCCAATCCACGGTCTTCGGATCAATTTTGATAAAACCTTCCTGTGCAAATGGCACCATGAGATGCAGGTGGTGATCTGTCCGGGTGAAGCCATGGTCAGACACAACGCATATCGCTGCGTCCGGGTGCCTGGAGCGCAGTGCGTCCTCCAATTCACCGATCATCTGATCGATCTGTTCGAGCGTCTCATTTGATTCCGGGCTAAATGGACCGGTTTGATGTTCGAGGTGATCGAGAGCGGCCAGATGAACCGTCATAAATTCTGGTTGCTTCGCACGGAGAATTTCTGCGGCATAACGAGTGCGCTGGCGATCGCCCGCCACTGCATTATTGAGGTCTGTTATATACGGTCCTAGTTTTTCTTGGAGTTCCGATAAAAGACCAGGAGTCGAGACAGTTCGAAGAAGTTTAAGATCGTCGGGTGTACCGGCGCGCCAGAATTCTGGAATCAAGTAACGAACGTCGTGCGCTCCCACGCTGACTGGCCAGCTTACGCTAGCGACTGTCATGCCCGCATGTGAAGCCGCCTCCCACAATGTCGGGACATGAATGTCCTGTGTGTACCAATACCAGCCGTCCAAGTTCTTATTCAATGGGTCGAACGTGGTGTTCAGAAAGATCCCGTGACGGGCGGGCCACACGCCAGTGAGAATCGTTGTATGGCTAGGATATGTGACGGTTGGCAAGGCGCCTCGCACTCCCGACGCATAAGAGCCTTCGGTGAGCATTTGAAGAAGATGTGGAATTTTGAGACCGTGCGCTGATGCTTGTGTCACATAGTCGGGACGCATGCCGTCAACCGAGATCAGCAAGAGCGCACGAAGGGACTCTGCATTTCCTCGACTGGCTACGCCGAGTGGAACTATTGATAAACAGATCAGAAACGCCAATAGGCGGACCGCCAAAGAGTGCTCGTTGTTCGATTCCATACGTTCGCTGCGTAGTGTCTGCATCACTTACTCAGGAGTGCAAGGGCCAAGATCAGGATGAGCAATGCACCAATCAGGGCATTGTAGAAATTGAGATAGCCCGATTGAAGCAGCCTGACCCCCCTAGCCAAAAAGCTCACAGTTCGCACGATGGGAGAGAACAGATAGGGACCAAAGAATGGAGCGACTTCCTGATTGAAGATGAGCCGTTTGACAAAGTAGGGAGCCTGATGATACTCCCTGGTCACATCGTGTGTGGGGCTGTAGATGAAACCGTAGAACGTGCGTAAGGCATTCGAAAAGGTGAGAGACGTCGTAGCGATTTCCGTTGCTATCTCGCGACGCCCTCCGTACCAGATTGGTGCACGACGAGGCGCAGCAGCTCTTCGTCCGAGCAGAACAAAGACGATAGGGACAATTGCCAATAACGGCAAAGCAATGACCAGCTTGGTGGGCGAGATGAATGCGAACTTGTTACTCAAAGGAACAAGCAGCAGTTGGTCGCGCATTTGGGTGGCGGCATCGGCTCCAAAGAGCGAAACGTCGGCGATGCCGAGAGTGTGCATCCACCACGGCATTCCCACCGCCAGGATAAGAACGCATAGTCCGAGGGTAAATACTGCTCCGCTGCGGGACCGAGAAATAGGCGTGGGGTCGTTCTGACCATCGCCTAGTAAGCCAATTCCAAAAAGTTTGACAAATGTGGCCAACGCTACCGCGGCAGTTAGAGCCGAGCCGGCAGCTGCCAAAGCGAGCGTCAATCTGCTGATAAGAGTGGTGGCTTGCGTCCCGACGAAGAGAGTTTGAAAGATATACCACTCGCTAACAAAACCGGCTTGTGGAGGCAAAGCAGCCAAGCTCATAGCAGCAAAAATCGCACCGACTCCATATGCAAGTGGACTTCGACGAAGCAGCCCTCTTTGACAGATCAGATAATCACCGTTGGACGCGAAGACGCCATCTGCAGTAAGGAAAAGGGCTCCCTTTGCGAGGCTGTGGCCAGCTAAATGCAGGAACGCGACGTTCCATGCGAGTGCCGCAAGGAGGGGACGAGAATTCGCCGATAACAGAAGAGAAACACCGAGTGTTGCGACCGCTACCGAAGCGTTCTCCGCCGAAGAAAAGCTCAACAGGCGGCGCCAATCTTCTTCTTGGAATGCATAAAAAATAGTAAGAATGGCGCTGAGGACGCCGACAAGAATGAAGACAATGGCTAAGCCCGTCGACCAGTCCCCCATCTTCGGAAGCCAAACAGATGCGCCGCGTTGGAGACCGAAGAAAGCGGCATTCAGGACGATGCCAGAGAAGATGACACCCGTGGCACCACTTCCGGATCCATAGGCGTTCGGAAACCACTCGAAGAATGGAAGCAAGCCGAGTTTAGCCCCAAATCCGATAAGTAGAAGGAGGCCCACGAAAAACGATGCCGACGAAGAAGGCATACTTCCGAATCCGGTGAATGAGAATGTGTTCGTGCGGCTGCCCAACAACAAGAAAGCCAGTATGAGGGCGACGGCTCCGACTTCCAATAAGGCCAGCATAAAAAGCGTCGGCCGCGAGGATCGAGCGTGAAGATGCTCGGCCAAAATCATGACAGCGCCGGCGAGACTCATCACTTCCCAGGCGATCAAAAAAGAGAGTGCATCCTGGAAGCCGAATACGCCGAGAGCACCTAAGAGCGCTAAGGCAGTTCCGGCCATCCAGTAGCGTTTATTGCGCCTGGCGCCACTTGCTGTGCCGAGTAAAGCCGCCGGAAGAGCGGCGATTGCCCCGAAGAGCAAAAGCCAAAGAGCCGACGCGTCGAGTTTATACGAAACGGGGATCTCGGCCAAATGGACGGGCAGGTAAAGAACTGGAATTCCGGCATTGAGACCGGCAAGGCAAAAGATAACGCTGATAACGCATCCGGATACTAGTCCGATTCGCGCCAGCAAGCCCGTGCGTTCGATCAACGCCAGCAAAAACGATGCGAACCACAGAAGTGCAGTCAGAATCAGCAAACTACTTAACAATCTGACCTCCGGCGACCTTTTGCTTGTCTCGATCGAGTAGTAGAAGTAAAGCCTGAATAATGGCCGCGGGATTAGGCGGACATCCAGGCAGGTAAACATCAACGTGCAAGAAGTCGTCGATGCCGTTTGCGCATGCATACCCTCCCGCGACTGCACCCCCGGAGACGGCGCAGGTTCCGGTTGCCATTACCCATCGTGGTTCGGGCATGGCCTGATACGTCTCGAGGAGCACATCCCGCATGGCGTAAGTCACGGGGCCAGTCACTAACAGAAGATCTGCAAAGCGTGGCGAAGGGGTAAAAAAAATGCCCAAGCGATGCAAGTTATAAAAGGGATTGTTCAATGCTTGCAGCTCGGACTCGCATCCATTGCAAGAACCGGCGTCCACATGACGAATATGGAGACTGCGTTTAAACGCACTTTTCACTTTCTCTCGTAACTCTTGCGCTGGCGCGGAGGAAAGCGCTTGGGTCCACTGGAGGTCTTCGCGACTACGAACGCCAAAAGCCCAGTCTTGCGACTTCTCCATCGCTCCGGTCGGACACGCTTCGGTGCAGAGTTGGCAGACAATGCACTTGCCGTAATCGATGGATAACGATTCCGAATCGATGCCATCGGTACGGACTTGAATCGCACCGGGAAGGCAAACATCGGCACACCCGCGGCAGCCGTCTGTGCAAGCCTCGGGATGAAATCGGGGGAAGCCTAGCAAACCTGATTGCCCATCAGCCTTCCCCTTCTCGGGCCATGAGCTCGTTGCCAAACCGTGACGAATTCCGTAGAGCGTCCAAATGGGCATAGGCTGTTTCGTTAGCGGTCGCACCCCGCCATAGTCAGGCCGAAACTTGCTTCGTTGATGGCGTAATCCATCATGTTCGTGTCGTGCACAGTGAACGGGAAAACGCGCCAATTGGAAAAAGATGGCGACTTCACTTTCACTCGCGCCAAGCGCCCGGGCCCAGTGAAATGTACGGCGTAGTAAATCGTTCCGCGAGGGCTCTCGGTCCAGCCAAGTCCTTCTGCACCTTGCCGGATCTTGACTTCGGCGCGAATAGATCCTACGGGCAATTGCGCAAGTGCCTGCTGAATGAGATCGATGCTGCTGTCGATTTCCTCCATGCGGACTTGCGCCCGTGCGTGTGCATCGCCATCTGTCTTCACCGGAACTCGCACATTCAAGAGTCCGTAAGCCGCGTAAGGGTGATCGCGCCGGAGATCGCGATCGATACCGGACGCTCTCTTGATAGGCCCGGTTGCCCCTTCGTCGAAGGCCACCTGTTGGGGAAGAGGGCCGGTTGTCATCAGCCGGTCAAGATGGCTGTTCGTCCGCTCCAATCCGACGGTATATCCGTCAATCTCGATCTTCAGTTCGTCAAGCTGACGGCCTAGTCCGCTAACATCAATGTCGCGCCGCAAACCTCCGGGCGTGAGGAGACTCCGTAAGAAGCGACTGCCGGTGAAAGCGGAATTGATTTGCTTGGCTCGCTCTTCGAGTAATTTGCCTTCGGCTTCTCCCACTTTTAGTGTGGTGGTGTGGCACAGGTGTCCGAGATAGTGAAGGTGATTATACAAGCGTTCCAGCTCTGCCAGAATTACGCGCAAATATTGTGCTCGTAGCGGAGCAACGCAGTCGCAACCCTCTTCAACTGCCTGACAAAACGCAAGCGAATGGGCGACGCTTCCGACGCCCGAAACCCGTTCCGCTAGCAACACGCCCATGTCAGGCGTCAATCCTTCGAATCGCTTTTCCATTCCTCTGTGTTTGAAGAAAAGTTGTGGGTGGCAATGAAGAATGGCTTCGCCGACGTAGTAGAAAACAATCTGCGCCGTCTCTAATACATCCGCGCGAATGGGACCGAATGGTAACCGCTGTACGTCTTGGCCTTGTATCTCAGGAAGCCGCCACACAGATGGCACGAAAGGCATTACTTCTGCCGGTTGATAGCGCGGGTCCAAAGGCGGAAACGGCGGCGTTGCGCCTTCATGCAGGACAAGCGGGTAAGGCTCGGGGCTGTCCTCGAACTCAACTCCGAATAAATCTCGAATCTCTCGCTCGTACCATCCCAGAAGCGGAGAGACCGCTGCGAGCGATGGAAGGTGGGTGGTTAAAGATGGCAAAGCGCACCGGAATGTGAGGAAAGGCTCATGGGGACCTTGGTCGGCAAGATAAAGGATTTCGGGAGCTGCATCGGGCTCGGGGTACCAGGCGTAGGCCATTTGCATGCGGCCACCTTTGCGCAGCACTTCTTTGCAGGCAGCCGGCAAATCGGCAGGGTTAATCCTTTGTTCTACTGTGGCGCTCATGGCAACTTTCCTCCGAGTTCTGCAGCCATTTGCGTGAAAGCATTCCAAATTGCATTGGGCCACCATAGGCCAAAAACCAATAATGGGATGAACGCCAACCACATCGGCAGTCCTCGCCATATTTTTCCGGGCAGCGGGTTGATAGGCACATCGGACCTTCCGGAGAAATACATTCGGCGGAAATGGGCTAAGAAGCTGACAAACACGACGATCAGAAATACGGCAAAAATAAAGACAGCCCAGCGATAACCGGCCATTCCGGCGCGAAGGATTGTAAACTCGCTGAGGAATAGACCAAATGGTGGGGCTCCCGCGATCGCAACCGCCCCGGCCAGCCACAGGCACCCAGTCACAGGAAAAGTTTTCAGCATTCGCCTCATTCCGCTCATCTCCTTGGTTTGGTAGCCCCGCATCGCATTTCCTGCGCCAAAGAACATCAGGGACTTGTTCAGCGAGTGATTCAACATGTGATAGAGCGTTCCCGCAATGCCCAGAACTCCACCGAAGCCGAGCCCGAGCGCCTGCACTCCGAGGTGTTCGACGCTGGAATAGGCCATTAACCGTTTCACGCCGGTTTGGCGGGTTATGAAAAGCCCCGCTATCACAAAAGACAGAATTCCGAAAGCCACGACTGCTGCATGAGCGAAGCTGCCGACCGAAGTTCCACTTACAATCGCCAGAAACCTGGCGATGCCCATCATTGCCGTATTCAGTAACGCACCGGAGAGCATTGCCGATACAGGCGCGGGGGACTCGCTATGGGCATCAGGTAACCAGGTATGCATCGGCACCAGACCTGCCTTTGTACCGTATCCGACCAGGACGAGGAGAAACGAAACACTCAGCAATGGAGGATAGATCTTGGGAGCGGCAGATTGTAGAACGGCCCACGTCATTTCGTACGTCGAGCCGAGAACAAACGAGCCGCCCCAATAGAGCAGTACCGTACCTAATAACGCGAGACTAATGCCAGCCGAAACGACTACGATGTATTTCCAGGCGGCTTCCGTGCTCTCCGCTTCCAACTCAAACCCAACGAGAAAAGTGCTGATCAGCGTCGTCAATTCGATGGCGATCCAATAGACACCGATATTGTTCATGACGCAAGCAGCGAGCATAGTGAGCGCGAATCCGGAGAACAGAGCATAAAACCGAGGCAGGCGCTTGTCTTCATTCAGAAGGCGCATATAGCCGATCGCATAGAGTGTCGAGAGCAGATAAACAACCGCCACGCATAGCATCACCCATGCTCCGAAATCGTTGACGATTATGTAATTCCACAAATAGATCGAGGTGTGACGGTACGACAACACCAGAACAGGAACGGCTGCACACAGCACGAGAATGCTTGCTGCCAAAGTGACGTATTCTGCAACTCGCGGATTGCGCGCGATCAGAGATATCAGACCTGCTACAAGCGGCGCGAGAAAGAGGATCAGGAGCAGTAGTTCTAGCACGCTTAACCCACCAATCGCTTCATTTGCCGGCTGCTGGTCGCTCCGACATGAACAAGCAAGTAACGGACAAGAACACCGAAGCAGGCCACGACCACCAGAAGGTCAAATAAGATGACAATCTCAATCAACGTCGGCATTCCCGGTACCAAAATTTGAGATCCAAGAAATATTCCGTTTTCGAGTACCAGCAATCCCAGAATTTGGCTGATTGCCTCATCTCTTACAGCAAGCATGAGGTAGCCCAGCAGCTTCATCGAAATCATGATGGTGAGAGCAAGCACGGCTACGCGTCCTGCCGTACTGGTGTCGCGGCTCATATGATTCGCAATGACGAATGCAAACATGACCGCAATTGCTCCGATGACAAGGCTGGAACTCGGTTGCAGGATGGTATGAATTTCGCGCTTCACGTTCAGCCGACTGACGATGCGCATCAGCAGATAGGGAAGCACTAAACCCCGGAAGAGAATCGTCAGAACGGCGATGCCATATAGCTCGCGATAGTGCCCAAAGAAGCCTACCGTTGCAGACAACCCTGCAATCAACCAAGACTCGGCGGCAAAAGCGAAGACATAATTCTTCAGCCAATGTGACCCGAGCATCACGAACGCGAGAACCAAACTTACGATTGCCAGCAAGCTGAAGATGGATGCTTGAAGCGGATTCACGTTGGTCAGAAACATGAGTGCACCTCAAATAAGTTGGTTCGACACGATTGCCAGTACCGCAAAAAGAAAACCAGCTGCGAGCGGTTCTTGATAACGGAAGAAACGCAGCCTGGATTGAACGGTCTCCACGACCACAACGGCCAGCGCGACGAGCAAGAATTTCAAAAGGAGAGCAATAACAGAACCAAGTTGGCCTAAGTAAGAACCGATTTGCGAAAGCCCCCACGGCAACAAAAACACGTTGCAAAAAATTGTGTATAGGATGAACTGCTTCATCATGGAAGCCCACTTCAGCAACGCCAGAAGCGGTCCGGAATATTCGAGTATCCGGGCTTCATCGATCATGTAGATTTCTAGGTGAGTGCTCGAATGGATGGGCAACCTGTCCGTCTCCACGAGGAGCAGAGCAAAAAATGCCAGCACCAGGAAGAGGTGCGCAGGGCTCCAGTAGACGGAGAGGTCTTTTAACAGCAAATGATTTACCACAAACGGCAACATGGCTTTCGCCAGGAGGCTGATGCCGACAAGAACGAGAATAAGAATGGGTTCGGCAAGGATGCTCAACATGACGGATCGGCTCGAGCCGATCCCCCCGAACACACTGCCGGAATCGAGTCCTGCCAGCATGATTGCGAACGAGCCTAGAGTTAGTACGAGCCCGCCGCCCAGAATGTCTGCCATGTCCGATTGCGGCAAGGGACGGTCTGTTAGAACGGGAATTAGAATGGGCACCGTCAACATCGCCGTGAAAGCGACGATCGGCGCACAAAAATAGATCCACGATGCAGATTCGGGATATACCAGTTGCTTATGGAACAATTTCCAAAGATCGCGATACGGTTGGAGAAAGCTCGGCCCGCGACTGCGCTGAACGCGTTCTTCGACGCGCAGAATAAAACCTTGTAAAAGTGGGCCCAAAAGAAGGACACACAGTACCTGAAACACCTGCAGAACGATGTCTTTTAGCACTATGTCGCCTCCAGATCTGGAGGAACTGTAAGACGTGCAGCAGATCTATTGTGGGGAGTAAAGCGGCTGTTTGGCGGTGACATCTAAACTCCTACGTCTCGGTATCGAGTTGTAGGAGTTATCAGCCTGGGAGGCGGTTTAGGTGGACTCCATCACCTATACGGCTTTATAAGCCCGCATTTTTAGCTTGCTCCCGACAGTACGTTTTGTCAAGTGCCAAAGAAGCATCGCTCGAAGAGCAAAGGGGTTAAACGATAGTTCAGAGTAGCCGCGGACGTCCCCCCAACCCAGCAGCATGATATAAAACGTACAAAGCACTCTAGCGGTGGAGTTCGCCATCGCCGATTCGTCGGCCAATGACTCCTACAGAATCCACATGTAGGAGAGCAGTGTCTGCGAAACAAGAACTGTCCATCCATTTCTGTTCGTCCATCTCAAAAATTCAAGCCGTTCCTGTCTCTTAGCTGCGCGCCGCCCCTCGGACTTCATGACCGCGGGTAGCGGTATGACCAAGGGCGGCCCGGTCGCGGACGCAGCAAATACTGCGCGGAAGAACGCTCTCCAATTTGTTCTCACTGTCGGCGTGCTCAGCTTCTTTGCGGACTTTACCTACGAAGGCTCACGAAGCATGGTTGGCCCGTATTTGGCTCTGCTTGGTGCGGGCGCGGCTGGCATTTCCATTGTCACTGGATTTGGAGAATTCGTTGGCTATGGCTTGCGGCTCTTTTCCGGGCCGCTGGCCGACAAGACGGGAAAATTCTGGCCGATCACGATTGCTGGCTACGTCGTTCAAATGTCTTCAGTGCCCGTTCTGGCGCTTACAAGATCGTGGAAAATTGCCGCCCTGTTCGTCGTTCTGGAACGCGTCGGGAAGGCGATTCGTAATCCGCCACGCGATGTAATGCTCTCGCATGCTGGAAAGCAGATTGGACGAGGGGCGTTTGGCGTCCACGAGGCATTCGATCAACTCGGCGCATTGATTGGGCCCCTGCTAGTCGCCTTTATTATTGCCGGTCACGGTAGTTACCAGTTCGCGTTTGGCCTGCTGCTTATCCCAGGATTAGCTTGTATCGGGATATTTTCCTCGCACGTTGGCGGTATCCAAAGCCTAAAGACATGGAGGTCGACGTTCCCACCGTCGACGCAGCGGGGATTCCGATGAGTTTTTGGCTCTATTTGCTCGCTGCAGGACTCGTCGCAGCGGGATTTATCGACTATCCGCTAATTGCGTATCATCTACAGCGCACGTCGATAGTCTCTAGGGATTTGATTCCCGTGTTTTATGCCGTTGCCATGGGTGTTAGCGGACTCGGTTCGCTTCTACTTGGTCGCCTCTATGATCGGGCCGGATTCTCGATTCTAGTTTTTCTGACAGCGGTAACGGCCTTTTTTGCTCCACTACTTTTCTTGGGCAAGTTTTGGATTGCGCTCATCGGTGCAGCGTTGTGGGGTTTAGGAATGGGCGTACAGGAATCGCTCATTCCAGCAGCGGTGGCAACCATGGTTCCGACTGAGCGGCGCGCGTCCGCGTACGGACTGTTCACTACCGGATACGGAATGTTTTGGTTTTTAGGGAGTGTCGTGATCGGATTTCTGTATCAATGCTCAGTCCATGCAATGGTCACGTTGTGTGTTGTGCTGGAACTGTCCGCGATTCCGATCTTTGTTGCTGTACGTCGCCTATCCCGAAGAGACAGGCAATTAGGTTCTGCCGGTTTCAAAGTCAAAACCGGATTGCGTGCATGAGGATCTCTCTTAGATCTCCAATATCTACGAACGATGGCCAGGAGAAGTTCAGAAAACGCTGCGTCAATCAGAATTCATCAGTAACACAGCCCAGGCTGGCGCTCTTTACGAAATGAATGTATTTCGCCAGGGTTCCTCGGGTTGCTTTGTACGCAGGCATCTTCCAGTTTCGTTTTCGATCGGCCAATTCTCCGGTGGATAAATCCACTTCAATCTTATTCCGCTCTGCGTCAATGATGATGCGATCGCCGTTGCGAAGTAGCGCAATGGGGCCGCCGTCTTGTGCCTCCGGAGTGATATGCCCGACGATGAACCCATGTGATCCTCCCGAGAAACGTCCGTCCGTCATGAGAGCGACGTCTTTTGCCAGACCGGCTCCCACGATCGCAGAAGTCGGCGTCAACATTTCCGGCATACCAGGACCGCCCTTTGGACCCTCATAACGAATGACAATCGCGTCTCCCTTTTGAATTTCGCGTCGCTCAAGCGCATGAAGCATCTGTTCTTCCGAGTCATAGACCTTGGCCGGCCCAGAGAATTTCAGGCCCTCTTTACCGGTGATTTTCGCGACTGCCCCTTCGGGTGCAAGATTGCCCTTCAAAATTTGAATGTGCCCAGTTGCCTTGAGCGGATGGTCTAACGACCTTACAACCTCCTGTCCCTCCAGCAATCCGGGGAGGCTATAGAGATTTTCGCGGAGGGTTTTACCTGTTACAGTCATGCAATCTCCGTTGAGAAACCCAGCGGAAAGCAAGAGTTTCATAACGGCAGGTATGCCACCGACATTGTGCAGATCCTCCATTACAAACGGACCGCTCGGTTTGAAATCGGCTAAAAGAGGAACACGCGAACTTACCGCTTGAAAATCATCTATCGCGAGTGGAACACCGACTGTGCGGGCAATGGCTATGAGATGTAAGACTGCGTTCGTGGACCCTCCTAAAACGGTCACCAATGTCATTGCATTCTCGAATGCCTCGCGGGTCATAATGTCACGAGGTTTCAGATCCGCTTCCAGCAGGCTCTTGATGGCCTCTCCAGCGCGGAGACATTCTTGCACCTTCAGTGGATCCTCTGCCGGCGTGGAGGAGCTATATGGAAGAGACATACCTAAAGCTTCGATTGCTGAGGCCATCGTGTTGGCGGTGTACATGCCACCACAAGCTCCCGCACCGGGACAGGAATGGCGGACGATTTCTCGGCGTTGCTCTTCTTCGATCTTGCCCCCGAGATATTCTCCGTAGCTTTGAAAAGCCGATACGATATCCAGCTTTTGACCGTTTAGATGTCCAGGTCTTATAGTCCCTCCATAAATCATCAGCGACGGGCGATTTAGCCTTGCCATTGCCATAACGCAACCGGGCATGTTTTTATCGCAGCCGGGAATTGAAATATTAGCGTCGTACCACTGGGCCGCCATAACCGTTTCAACTGAGTCCGCAATGATTTCGCGCGATTGAAGTGAGAAGCTCATCCCGTCCGTTCCCATGGAGATGCCGTCACTGACACCAATCGTGTTGAATCGCATCCCAACAAGCCCAGCGGCTGCAACGCCCTGCTTGACCGCTTCGGCCAGGTCCAAAAGATGCATATTGCAAGGATTGCCTTCGAACCAAACGCTTGCGATGCCAATCTGCGGCTTGTTCATGTCGTGCTCGCCGAGACCGGTGGCATAGAGCATCGCCTGCGATGCGCCCTGTGATTTGGCTTGTGTAATGACCGAACTGTATTTGTTTAATTCGTGAGCCATGTAGATTCGCTTTCTTGCGATCCTCAGTATAAGATCCTCGCCTTTAACTGAGAAAGAACGGGTTCGTCTACACACCGCTTGACAGTTGTGGAGAGTAAGTAATAGCTTGGAAGAAGTGGCGTTGGAGTTCGCCCCAACCGCCGGCCTCTCGCTTGGCAAATGACTCCTACACGGGCTTGATCCGCGCAGGTGGCATATTGCTTGATTTCCTTCTGAGCAGCGCCCATCAAGCACGTTCAAAAGTGCTGGAGGGAGTCTGTGGCGAAACAAACTGGAAGAGTTCACGATTGCTCAATCGAAGCGCAAGAAGAGCCGTTTTCGTATGCCGTGGAATTTGAAAATGGCGGGTTGATCTGTCAGGGGGAAGGCCGTCCAACCTGCACGTTTATTGTGCATGACGAACGTTCGTGGTTAAGGCTTCAACGGAGCGACCCGTACCAAATCGCACGGGCATTTATCGCATCCAAATTCGCTGTTGAAGGAGATCTGGTCGAGGCCATAAAGATTTATCGGTCCGTTTTGAATCGCCACCCTGGATTCTCACTCAATACCGTCGCTATTTACCTATGGCATCTGCTTGGTTCGGTCCTCCGTCGCGGCTCCTCAGCCCAAGACGTGAAATTCCATTACGATCGCTCCAATGAGTTTTACCGCCTCTTTTTGGATTCACGGATGGTGTATTCTTGTGCCTATTTCAAGACGAAGGACACGCCTCTTGATGCAGCTCAACTTGCGAAATTGGAACACATTTGCCGAAAGCTGCGGCTGTACCCGGGGGATCGTTTTTTGGATGTCGGCTGCGGATGGGGATCGTTGGTCCTGCATAGCGCCAGTCAGTATGGGACTTTTAGCACGGGCTGTACTTTGAGCTCGGAACAGCGCTTCAGGGCTGTAACAGAAGCCGAGCGACAGAATCTAAGCACTCGCGCGAAAATCTTGGAATGTGATTATCGCGACGTTATCGGTAAGTTCGACAAGATTGCGTCCATTGGAATGTTTGAGCATGTCGGCCGGAGAGACCTTCACACTTATTTCGAAAAGATGCACATGCTTCTGGCCGATGGAGGCCTTTTCCTGAACCACGGGATTGTTCGTCCGCAACAGGTGCGATCTGGCCCCGAAGCGTTATTCCTGGCCCGCCACGTCTTTCCGGGAGGCGAACTGGTTCGTCTCACAGACGTGATTGAGAGCGCCGAAAATGCTGGATTTGAGGTTTTTGATATCGAGAATCTCAGACCCCACTACGCTCTGACGTGCAGAGCATGGGTGAATCGCCTTTGCACTCATCGCGATGAATGCCTGCAATACATTGATGTCGAACTGTATCAGACTTGGCTATTGTATTTGGCTGCGTCGGCGGCGAGCTTCGAAGCTGGCGATACGGAAATTCATCAAGCACTATTCGTCAAGCGTGGTGAGAAGCGCCCCCTTACCCGCGATTACATTTACCTCTAGCAACACACACCCATGTCTTTTCGACCGCTTGCTTCGAGCTGGTCTACTCACGCGCCCTGAATGCCTATGCGAGCCGCGGTCTTGATTACTTGCGCAGGCGCTCCGGTCTCTAGCGTCGCGATCAAACCGTCAACGACGTTCTTCGCCAGTGGTAAAGACTTTATCTTCTGGATGGTCTGCTGATAAGGATAGGCAACTGCATGAAATTGAATCGAGCCATCTTCCCAAGTGGCGAAACACGCGTGTGGCGCACCGGTTTTCGGCTGTCCAACACTGCCGGGGTTCAAAATAGTGCGTCCGAAAATGTCTGCCGAAACTGAAGATGAGTGTGGCCCACCAGTAAACAACCCGGCGGAACAGCATGCACTTCTTTTTCCCAACTTTGCGCTTCGGGCGGACAATACGCGAACAAGGGATCGGTCGGAGCAGCATGGCACAAGTAGAATCGACTGCCGTGTATTTCGGAGCTGATGCTGAGCGGCAACGCTCGGAGATACTCTTTCTCCTCGCCCGTCAGGATTTGTTGCGTGATACGCCCCATTTCTGCGGCCATTTCTTTATAGGGTTCGGAGCAGCGTGGATCGGTATTAAAACCGATTGCATGATCGTGATTGCCACGAATAACATACGTAGCATGCTGCCGAACAAAGTCGATGACCTCGGTTGGATTAGGGCCGTAATTCACCAAGTCTCCTAAAACCCATAACTGGTCGTAATTTCGCGGAAGTACAGAAAGGGCCTCCGCGTTTCCGTGCAGATCAGAGATAATCAGGATCTTCATCGCTCGTACCTTTCATCACCAAACGATTTGCATATCCGGATCTCTTCTGTCCGGGCGGGCAGGTGTCGAGCAATAAAACCACGATCCCAAGAAGCTGGAATTTGAGAAATTTAAGACGGGCGCATGCGCTCGATGATAAAGAGCGGCGTTTCTCAAGGCCGATGAAGACACCCACTTGGCTCCAGAAAGAGATCAGTAGGAGTCATCTTCCCCACGCGGGGCGGTTAATGGCGAAACTCCAACGCCGCTTCAATTATGAACGAAAACACGCCGTCCAACAAGCCCGAAGCGTCACGGAAGCCGTGGACCATATGCATTCAACTTTTGCAGTCTTGCTCTTTATTAAGATTCCAACCCAGCGAAACGCCACGTTGTGAAACTAGGTATTCAGCGGCGCGACCTAGCAGGCCGCTGTGCTGATTGCTTTCGGGAGACAAATCACGTAAGAGATGCCGCAAAGCAGCTTTCAATTCGGATGTTCTTCTCTCCAACAGCTGGTCGATTATCTTTCGCACCGGTGCAGGAGCCTCGCTCCTCAACCCAACTCCGTGAGGCAAACAAACTGTCCCTTGCTTCGATATCCATTCCAGAACCGACTTTCTTTCCAACCCCGCAATCAATTCTTGTGTTCGTAGAATCTGCTCCTGCTCCAGCCGTATACAAATCGAACACTCGTGACGAGGCGTGTCAGGTAAATGTTCAAGCAAGGATAGAAAAATTCGCGTCGCCGACTCGGTTTTTCGGACTGCCGCAATGGCCCAAGCATGGGCATTGCAGAGATAAAGGAATTCAGTGATGTCTCCTTCCTGTACCAATTTGGTCTGCAGATTCTTCAAAAGAACGCATATTGGGCAGCCAGGTTCCCCCAAAGCTTGAAGAACCGAATCGTATTGCTTGATTTCATGAGCTCTCACGATGCGACGGCTCCCATGTCGTTACTCCCGACGATGTAACTGTGCCCCAACACCGAGGATCCCTTCTAGCCTCCTGCAGATATATGTTCTAGGAGGTTGGCCACGTCATCACAGCGATCTGCAATTCTTTCTGCACTTTCGACAATCTCTTTGATTTTCACAACGGTAATTGCATTCTGTTCACTTTTGAAGATCGTCCGTAGCAGCTGTCTTTCGAGAAGATCAGCGTTTCTCTCCAAGTCAGTAATCGCAAGGCAACTCTTAGTGACCGACCGTTTGTGGATGATATCTTCAATCGCGTTCTGTAGAACCGCGCAGGACTCGTAAACAATTTGACCAAAACATGCGAACTGGGAAGGCAACGGATCGATCTTGTATATGGCGATGCGAAAGGTTGTATCCTCAATCGCATCGAGAACATCATCTAACGTGCTCGCTAACGCTTTGACATCAGAGGGATCGAAGGGCGTCAAGAATGTCTTACAGAGTTGCTGATTGATCTTCTGAACAATGCAATCTCCCTGTTCTTCCAAACTCTTCATTTCGATTGACGCTGCGTATACTGCTTCGGATCCCGATCCCGAAGTTACTCCCATTGCAAAAAGTTCGGAAGCTTGGCGAAGCAATGTAGTAATGCGCCGAAACAACAGGAAGAAAGTATTGTCGACCGGCAGCAGATTCATTGGCAACCTATGCCGCCGACGATATCGGCTTCCAGAGCGAGATGGCTGTCATCGACCGACACCTCTCGCCGTATTTCGTTCACGATTGTTCGCCTCGAAGCGAGGTTTACTGAATGTAAAACGTTCTGCTACGAACAGAAGGTGTGGAATCGAAGATCTTGTTTGCATACTCCTACAGTGATCCTGCTTGTAGGAGTTATTGGCGCCGTGAGGCAGCGTAGAGCGAACTCCACCGCTTTTTTGAGATTACGCCCGAATGGGCCTCACACGCAAGAGGAGATTATCTCTGAACCGCTGTTCTGGCTGTTCGCACAATCGACTGCACGCCGGCAAAGCGAGCTGCATTCCCGAGTTCCTCCTCGATTCTTAGTAGCTGATTGTATTTTGCCATTCGATCAGAACGGCTGGCCGACCCTGTCTTTATCTGTCCGGATCCTGTCGCAACGGTGAAATCTGCAATAAAGGCATCCTCTGTCTCGCCAGAGCGGTGAGACACAACGGTCGCGTATCCCGCTTCCCCAGCCTTCTGCATCGCGAGTCTTGTCTCCGTGATGGTCCCAATTTGATTCAGCTTGATCAATATGGCATTCGCGATTCCAGCGTCAATGCCCTTTGCAAGGATCGCCGGATTCGTTACGAAGATGTCGTCCCCGATGAGTTGAATCGTTTCGCCTAATTCTCCCGTTAGCTGCTTCCAGCCCTCCCAGTCGTGTTCCGACATTCCATCTTCCAGAGAAATGATTGGATACTGGCGAACCCAACTCGACCAAAGCTTCACCATGTCCTCAGGCGAGTGGCGGCTTCGATCGGACTTTTGGAACACGTACTGCCGCGCAGCCCGATCAAAGAATTCGCTTGCAGCAGGATCTATTGCAAGCCAGACGTCCTCGCCCGGTTTCAGTTTTGACTGGACAACCGCTTCCAAAAGCAATTCGACCGCCTCCTCGTTCGATTTCAGTGAGGGCGCAAACCCACCTTCATCTCCAACAGCCGTCGAATAGCCCTCTAATTGAAGAATGCGCTTGAGAGTGTGGAAGACCTCAACTCCCATTCTCAGCGCTTCGGCAAAATTCGGCGCACCACTCGGAACGATCAAAAACTCTTGGAAGTCGATCGAGTTATTTGCATGAACACCGCCGTTCAGAACATTCATGAAGGGAACGGGTAATAGCGTTGCGAATGATCCTCCCAAATACCGATACAGCGGCTCGTGGCGCGCCGCGGCCGCGGACCTGGCGACAGCCATGGACACTGCGAGAATTGCATTCGCACCCAACTTTCGCTTGTGAGGCGTTCCATCTAGCTGGATCAGGATTTCATCGATGGCTTGCTGATCTTCTGCATTCTCCCCTCGAACGGCGCGCGCAATCTGATCGAGGATGTTTGCGACTGCCTGGAGGGTGCCCTTGCCGTTGTACCGGGATGCGTCACCGTCACGCAGCTCAATCGCTTCTAATTCACCCGTAGATGCACCTGACGGGACGGCCGCCCGCCCTACTTCGCCTCCCTCGAGCACGACATCCGCTTCGACAGTAGGATTCCCACGTGAATCCAGAATTTCGCGGGCAATCACCTTCACGATTTTTGACATATAGTTTCGAAATGCTTCCTCATCTTCAAAAAAGAAAAGCTCCTACCTGCACAGCAAGTAGGAGCTATTAGCTTCGGGGACATCCCGAAACGGTTATCGGTGAGCGTCCATCACCGGTTGAATCGTACGTCCTTGAGCATAGTGATTTTCTCGCATCGAAATCAAGAGCCTCTGTCCCGTTGTTGCTATTGAGGCGTGCGGCGATATAATCTGGATTGGGCGGTGGAGTTCGCCGTTGCCTGCCGCGTCCCGCGGCCAATGACTCCTACAACGAGAGAATTCGTATGTGGCGAGTTTTGCGCAAAGCTCCGCGTTCCTGCAATAAAGGCCCTCGAACCGCTTTACTCCCCTTCAGGAACTCCTCCGATTGGTCTGTTCGCACTCTGATCGCGACCCAATCACGGCGCGTGCTCCACCATTACCGCTCCCTTTGCAAACGAAAGGAGATTTCTCTCTATGCTCCCTAGAGGCACTGCCCAGAAGGTGACCATCTATCTGAATCAGGACACCAGAGCCCACATTGAGCCCCTCTGGTCGACGGTTCTAAATTTTCTGCGTTCCAGGCATGTTGCCGGAGCAACCGTCTTGTGGGCAGACATGGGATTCGGAAGTCACGAGCAATTTCATAATCCACGTTCGGAATACGCTGGCGAGCACCGGCCGATCCGCATCGAGTTCATCGAGACAGTTGCGCGCATCGAAGAAGTCTTGCCGACGCTCTATGAGATGGTCACGGATGGTCTGATTACCGTTCAAGAGGTGACCGTCATCAAATCGATTTCAAAGGACAAGAAGCACGAACAAATAGATCCGGCGTCACTCCGGAAAACTATCGTCGTTCCGGCCAAGCTAATACGAATTTATTTGGGAGAGGCGGACAAGTTCAAAGATGAACCCTTGCACGAGGCGATCCTAAAAAAGCTTCGCATGATGGAGTTCTCCGGAGCCACTGTGTATCGCGGGATTCTCGGCTACGGCGCGAAACGTCACACGCACAAGGCCGGCCGGTTTCACCTTTCGCACGATTGTCCGATCATGATTTCTGTCATCGAAAAGCCTGAACGAGTTGGAGAACTCGTTCAAGTGGTGGCGTCGATGTTGCAGGACGGAATTATCGTGACCTCTGACGTAGAACTGCACCAGATCATACATGAAATTCCTGGAAAGGAAACAACAACCTATGAACAGCCGACCCGGTAAGCTGCTCCGTGTCTATGTGAACGAGCAGGACCAGTACAATGGAAAGCCTTTGTACGAAGCCATTGTCGCCCGATGCCAAGAGTTGCAATTGGCAGGCGTTACCGTCTTTCGCGGCCTCGAGGGATTCGGCGAAACAGCGGAACTTCACCGCCCACACCTGTTTGGTCACGATCAGCCGATTGTGATCACGGTCATTGAAACCCCGGATAAGGCAGCTCAGGCGCTTCCGGCTTTGCAGCAAATGATGGGAAGCGGAGTCATCGCTGTAACCGATGTCGACGTGACGGTTGTAGCAAAGGGTACAGCTTCTCCTCTCGTGTAATTCGAGTGGGACACCCAAACTCATGGCACAGCTCGTGGAAAATTGTTTGGCGACCCGAAGCAACAAGCAGTCCTCTGCTGGCCTAAATCGCCAAAAGGCATTCGCAGAGCTGCCGTTGTTCGAACGTGATAGGGAACTGAACAAACTGCTACAGCATGCAATGCAAACCAAGTCTTTTCTTGTTTGCGGTGTTCCCGGTTCAGGAAAGACGCGGTTGCTCTTCGAGGCTGAAGAAAAGCTAGTCAACGCCGGCAAAAACGTTCTGTATATCCCGTTCGTCCAGCCGTTGCATGCGTTTCTCGCCAGCCTGGCTGTGCGCCTGGGTTTTGGCTCGACTGCCCAATCGAGTGTTGTTCTTCGCGGCCTTTTATGGAAAAAGCTGGAAACAGAACCTCGGATCATTCTGGTCGATGACATCTCCGAGGCAAGTACCTCGTTCTATCGATTCTTTGAACGCCTCCTATATCATCCTGGCTTTACTTTGATCGGAAGCGCTCTGAATCCTCACGTACTTGGATCACTCCATCGCGTGTTCTGGAATCAGCAGGCAATCGTATCTTTGCGGCTCCTGAGTAAAGCTGCTGCCAGTTCACTTGCAGATGTTGCCATCCGCCTCTTTGTTCCTGACCTGCCTGATGCGGCGAACTTTCGAGACCAGGTCCTCCAGGCCGCTCGCGGCAACCCTGGCCGCATTGTAGGAATGTGCATGCGTGCGGCAGACCCTGCCTACCGGAACGGGGATCGCGTGCGCTTTGCCGCCTTAAATATCGACTCGTTCACGCGGTTGCTCTCATGAAGGATTCTTCTGAAAGACTCACAGAACGTTTTAATGAACCTCAGCAGCGACGTTTACTTGCGAGTGCCAGCTATATCGACAAGCTCTTATTAGACATCGACCAAATCCTTTCCGCGTCGACGTCTGGAGGTTTCCCGAAGTACAGAAATCCCTTGGCCCCGGTGCAGGTGCGGGTGGTTCGAGACTACATTAAAAGGCTGCGCCAGCAAATCGTGCGCGTTCTTGCAGATTTAGATGTAGGTCTTCCAGAGCCGCGGTTCGACTCCACGTTCTCAATCAAAGTAACCCTTCAGTTCATCGAGGTTGCACTGGAGGAAATAGCTCCGCGCCGTTTGATTGGCTATGGCCAAGTCCCCGAATCACTCGTCAGTCCTCTCGCAGGTGGAATTCAGGAGATGAAGGGCATAGTCCGGCAGATGAACTCTTACCTGAATCAACGCGTCGAGTCCGATCTGTCGAACCGGCTGCTTCAAATCGGCGATGCCGGCGAAGACGGCCGCCTGCTCAGAAGCTTGGGTGACATTTTGGATCGCTACAGCTTCGTTGAGTTTCGCGCACCATTGGCGCAATTGGTCGATAAAATTCAGTCTCCCAGCTACGAGATCGCCTTTTTCGGTCGGGTTAGTACCGGCAAATCCTCTCTCCTGAACTCAATAATTGGCGTTTCTTTGCTTCCGGTGGGTGTGACGCCCATAACCGCCGTGCCTACCCGAATAAAGAACGGCCCCGCCTCGAAACTCTTTGTGTGGAAAGCCGAGGGCGGACTCGCGACATATTCTGTCGACCAATTGGCTGAATTCGTTACCGAGACAAGGAATCCGGGAAATGAGAAACGGGTGACACGCCTCATCGTGGAAGTACCTCTACCGTTGCTGCCGCAAGAGGTCACCTTAGTCGATACTCCGGGCCTCGGCTCGTTGGCCGTGGAGGGCGGTGCGGAGACACTCGCATACTTGCCGCGTTGTGATTTGGGCGTTGTTTTAGTTGACGCGACTTCCAATTTACAGGCGGACGATGTCGGCACGATCGATGCCCTACGAGCCGCCTCGGTCCCCGCACTCGTTGTCCTGAGCAAAGTGGATCTTGTTCCCTCAAACGATCGCCAACAGCTCCTTGACTATACGCGCATGCAGCTCGCTCGCCAGATCGGGTTAGAAATCGATGTGGCACCTCTCAGTAGTCAGCCCGATTTCAGATCGTTACTGGAAGAATGGATCACGAATCAATTGAAGCCGCGCATGGCTGACGCTCAGCAACTGGCTCGCGAGTCAAATCACCGTAAGATTCGATCTTTGGGTAAGCGAATTCTGCATGCGCTAGAGATGTCGATGAAAACGGCCGGTACTCCTTCGACCGAGTCGCTTCAGCAAATTAGAAAAGCGGAGACAGAGCTCCGTCAGGCAGCAAGCTTGATCGAACGCACCCGCGAAAAATGCTTTGAACTGACGGATGGCCTTCGTGATCTTGGCGAGCAAGCATTGGATTGGCTCGCAGCGGAAGCAACCGAATTCTGGCGCCAAGCAGCCGCAGCAGAACCACTGGATCAGACTTGGCTTGATAGGAAGATCATTCAGCTCGCGCAGTCCGAGGCAGAACGCATTGCTAGCCTGTTGCAAGAGACCGCGCAACAGCTCACAGCAGCTCTAAACTTAGCTGCTTCCGTTTTTAGTACAGGTGCGCGAGAAGACCGGTTCAGCCTCGCAGATCTCATCAAGGAGATGCCTCCCGCGGAGTTCATCTCGAGTCCGGCACGCTACAAAAGGCCTCAATTATTCTCGCTATCTTTGGCGTTGGCGCAACGCTCGGTTCGTCGCGAAATTGCAAGCCGTGCCGGAGTATCGATCCGTGAATTCTTTACCTCTTACGGACGCAGTTTGGAGGTCTGGGTGCGTGGCATGCTGGACGGTCTTGGTCACGAATTTGAATCCCATGCAGACGCCTTTCGGGCGCACATCCAAAGGGTAACCGCCGATGCGACAGCGCCGGCAGTTTCGCAGGAACGCGTTCACGAGGATCTTGCGTTTTTGAGGGACCAACTTGGGTACGAAGAAGAACATGAGCTTGTCCAAGCTGGCACCACGATCCGCTGAGGACGCCAGGTGGATTCGCGCACGTACATCTTCATCTACCCGATAAAGACAAGCGCTGATCTTCCCACTGACTTTCACCCGCGTACAGCCGACATTTCCTTCGATAAGGGCGTTTTCCTGCCGCAAGACGATTCGAACTGGTTTACCCGGCCTCCTAAGTACCCCGCGCGCCTGCTTTTGCTGAATGCGCACTCGCTTTACATCGTCCCTCATCCGACATCTGAGCAGCCGGTTGTCGAACTCAAACTCGACGAGCTGGTTCAACTAGAAACCGGTAGCGCCTTGCTACGCGGATGGATCCGATTTGCCGGTATGGCTTGCGTTCAAGAGCTCATTTACAACACGCGCGCCAGCCGACCGCTTGACCAGTTTCTTGGGACGCTAAAAGCACGTTGGCTGGAACGGTTTCCAGAGAAGCCGAACGCACCAATTCGGTTATATGGAGAGGCGCTTGACATAAAGTTCAAATACTCGCTCGAGTACGAGTTGATCGGGACCGAGAGGCCGCTGGTGCGATTCTTCCAGGCCCCTCTCGTATTCGAGAAACGATTTCTGTTCTTCAAACGAGAGCACTCACATCCGGGAAATCTCATCCTATTAACCTCAGCGAACCGGCTTATTTGGATTACCGACGGCTTCAAAAATCGCCGAGAATTGTACGCCATTACAAGCTTCTCGATACCAATCCAGGCATTTCAGAGCTGGAGAATTGAACAAGTTGAAGCTGATTTCTTCCTGGAGCTCTCGTTTGATGCGGGACTCCGTTGGCGCATGCTTCTCCGTCAACCGGCGGACCAGTTTGGCAGGGAGCTGGACGAAGTTGCTAAATCGAAGGCCTCGTTCACAACACGGGCAGTCTCCTCAGGCTAAATCAGAATATGCCCGGCTGTTTTGAACTCACTTTAGTCTCCTGCCATAGCGGTAGGTTCGACACTTGAATAGTTGGATTGCCGATAGATTCTTTCTGGGAGCCGGCCTCGCCATCGCTCTCGCAGAAGCTTCACAATTTCAGCAGAAATGGCCGCGACATCCGTTCGTTGCAAGCATTGCTCATCGATTTGCCACTGAATATCACTAAGCCAATCGCTGGCCGCATCAGCTGCCATGTCGCTTAGTCGGTCACAATACTCCGTGATGCTTGTCGAAATGCTTTTTTCAATGCTTGGAAGCAAAACCGCGCGCAACCATCGAAACGCTGGGGCAAAATGCCACCACAACGGAACTGTCCACGCAAATGGCGGGCCAGAAGCAGCGATTTTGACTTCTCTAATCCAACCGAGATCTCTCGGCTGCTCGCACACGGGTATATCGAATGCACAGAATAGGCGTGAACGCCCAAGCTCGAGTTCACGACTGCACTGGAGCAGTTCGTCGAAGTAATCACCGAGCAGATCCATGCTTCGCCCCATGATTTCGGGCAGACCTTCAACGAGCCATTCGACCAAAGTCGCGTCGGCGATTGTTCGCTTCTTGTAGGTGCTTAGGCGCCCCATGCGCCTCAGGCGCAGAGACAATCGCCTCCCTTCGCTGTAGAGTTCTAACAGAATCGTTAAGGTTGCAGATCTAATGCGGCAGCTCAACTCCCGTTCCGCCATCGCCGAGACCATTTGCGGCAGCAAATCTCTCAAACTTTCGAATGTGGATCGTTGGCGTCGGCGAATTTGGCTCACTTGTTCACGGAAACTATCAAGTTCGGCCTCGATCAGTTCTCGCTGTATTCGAATTTCAGGGAGCGCTGTCGCAAATAGGGGATGAGTGCCAGAACAGGCACCGAGGGCTGTCGTCGTTGAGTTCATCATCACCTCCACCGTCTTCGGCATGAACCGTTTTGGTAGAGGTCATCATCCCCAGGCGGGGCTTTTGATCGGCGAACCTCAACGCCACTCCAATTCTACTCTCGCGTAACCGTGACGGTCAACGATGTCTCCATGCTGGAGCGTACCCCGCACCATCGGCTCCGCATCATTGACATCCCATCGAGGCCCTTGAGATACTGAACTCAGCGTTGGTGTTGGAGTCCACCGCTAACCGCCCTTCTGTTTGGGGAAGATGACTCCTACGAGCCGAAAACTCGGAAGGAGCAAGTGTGGCAGCGAGCGCTGTTAATCGCAACATCTTTCTCGCCTCTCTAGCAACAGAGATCTCTGTCTTTTGCCTCTTCCGTTCGACTCGGCTCTCACATCGACGTCGTAATTCCGTAGCGGTGGTGCTTTGGAAGCTTATGAGCTCACGGGATGACTGGCGTCTTTCACCGGACGGACGACATGACTTCACCATTGAGCTACCCACAAGCTGAATTTGATCCCCCACGTTTCCGAAGCATTTTGTTTCAAGAGGCACCAATTGCACAGGAAGTTACCGTCACAGAAGAACCGGACTTCTTTTCAGACTTGAACCTGGATCAACTTCTCGACTCGATTGTTCAGGGTAGCGAGGAGTACGATTTGAAGCCCTTCTTCAACATCCAATTGCGAAGCATCGATGCGATCGCGTATCGTCATGAGGCATTTCGGGATTTAGAGAATCATGGGTTGCTTGATTGCGTGCAATCCTTTGCGGCTGCGATGCGAAGTATGCGCGGCCACCTTGCGCAAGCAAAGAAGCTCCACTACAAACGCCAACAAGATAGATGGTTTCTGGATGCAGTAAACATTTACTGCGATGCTGTCCGAAAGTTGGCCGGCGATCTCACGTACTCCCAATTGTGTTCGCACGCCTTTGTAGCTTTCCGTGAGTATTTGATTAGTTACACCGTGTCAGCTGCCTTCACCTCGCTCGCGGCAGATACGACTGGTCTTCAATCGGACCTAGCGAAGATCCGGTATTCACTGCACATCGAGGGCAAACGAGTAACCGTCAGTAGCTACGACTCGGAACCCGACTACGGCGCAGATGTTTTACAAACCTTTGAGAAGTTTAGACAAGGAGCGATCAAACGGTATCGGTTCAACAAAAGAGCTTACCCCGAAATGAACCACGTTGAGGCAGCAATACTTGACCTAGTCGCTAAATTGCATTCGGACGTCTTCACACGCTTAGAAGAATACTGCAGGCGATATGGCGATTACCTGGACGAGACCATTCGCATTTTTGACCGGGAAGTGCAGTTCTATATTGCGTTTCTTCAATACACTCGACGATTCAGAACTAAGAATCTTTCTTTCTGCTACCCGGAAATAACGGCTCGATCGAAGGAGATCTATGCACATGGCGCTTTCGATCTCGCATTAGCAAATCGTGTCGCCCAAGAAACGTCTGTCGTCACGAACGAGTTCTACCTGAACGATCCAGAGCGCATAATTGTAGTCTCAGGACCAAACCAGGGTGGCAAGACAACGTTTGCCCGTATGTTTGGCCAGCTCCACTACCTCGCTAATCTCGGTTGCCTCGTGCCTGGCACAGAGGCGAAACTCTTTTTGTACGACCGGCTTCTTACGCATTTCGAAAAGGAAGAGAACATCGGCACTCTAACCGGCAAGCTGGAGGACGACCTGCTTCGCATTCATCGGATCTTAGAGTCCGCGACACCGGACAGTATTCTGATCATGAACGAAAGTTTCCTGTCCACAACCGTTGAGGACGCCCTATTCCTGAGCAAGCAGATTATGGAACGGGTCGTCGCAAGCGACATGCTCTGCGTTACAGTCACGTTCCTGGATGAGCTGGCATCCTTCAGTGACAGCACAGTTAGCATGGTCAGCACGGTCGAGCCAAGTGACCCTGCGCTGCGGACTTTCAAGATCGTGCGCAAACCTGCTGATGGCCTCGCCCACGCTGTTGCGATCGCAGAGAAGTATCGTCTCCGGTATTCCGATATAAAGACACGGATAACCGAGCGAACAAAGGAGTCGGTTGCGTCATGAGAGCGTTCCTCATGTATAACGATCGCTCATTCGATTTGAAAACAGGCCTACCGCCGAACCAAGCAGAGCTGACGCAAGATCTGGAACTCAACACGCTGTTCACGGCGATGGCCGGAGACGACAAATTTCTGCTCGATGTTGTCACTCGCTCTGTTCTGTCGAGTCTCCAAGACTCGGAAACAATTCTTTATCGTCAGGCCGTATTGGCGGACTGCATGGGGCAACCCAAAGTCATCAGGGCTCTCTATCAGATCGCTGTAGACTCCATAGAACGCCAGAACAAAGTCTGGTCCTGGGATTCACCGGACAGCATACTCCGTCGATCTGTAGAGGTGCTAGGGATCTTCGCCGAGTCTCTTAAGAAGCTTCGCCAGATCTCGGAACGATATGGGGGCGAATTTCGTTCGGACGGATTCACCCGCTTGTTCACAATGCTTGCCGCCGAGCTTGACGATGGATACATGGCACTAGTCGAAGAACATCTGGCCCAGTTGAAGTTCAGACATGGAATTCTGATGAGCGCCGAACTCGGAAAGGGTAACAAAGGCACTGATTATGTGCTTTGCAAGCTCGTTTCTACAGAGGAGACGTGGGCGCAACGCATTCAAAACTGGGTACACGAGCTCACACATCGAAATACGTCCAGCTATTACTTTGAAATTGCAGACCGAGATCAGGCCGGGGCAGAAGCACTGTCTGAACTGAAAGCCTACGGAATCGCTCATATCGCTACCGCGCTCGCACAGGCAACCGATCACATTCTGAACTTCTTCACGATGCTACGAACCGAACTTGCGTTCTACATCGGCTGTTTGAACCTGCAGGAAGCGCTGGCCAAGAAGGGCGAGCCGATTTGCTTTCCGCAACCTTCTCGCAGTGACGACACCATGCTTTGTTGTCGTGAGCTCTACGATGCCTGCCTTGCGCTAACGGTGAACGACCGGGTCGTGGGTAATGAAATAAACGCGGATGGCAAGAGGCTCATCATGATCACAGGCGCAAACCGAGGTGGCAAGTCTACTTTCCTCCGCAGCATCGGATTGGCTCATCTGATGATGCAATGCGGAATGTTTGTTCCGGCTACATATTTTGGGGCGAGCGTGTGTAGTGCGCTATTCACACACTTCAAGCGTGAAGAGGACGCGACGATGAGAAGTGGAAAGCTCGACGAAGAGTTGAGCAGGATGAGCACGATCATTGATCGCGTACGGCCGAGCAGTATGGTTCTACTGAACGAAGCGTTTGCATCGACCAACGAAAGGGAAGGGTCGGAGATAGCCCGACAAATCGTTCAGGCATTGCTCGATAGTGACGTTAAAGTCTTGTATGTGACTCACTTGTTCGATTTGGCGCACGGACTGCACGTTCGACACTTGGACGATGCTCTGTTCCTGCGCGCAGAGAGGCTAATTGATGGACAACGCACATTTCGATTAATAGAGGGCGAGCCGTTGGCGACGAGCTACGGTGGGGACCTTTACAGGCGGATCTTTACGGGAGCGCCCGACGCCGCGGAGCTTCCAGCGCCGCAGTAAATACACGTCAGCGCTAAAGAAGATCTTTTATTGGGCGGACAAACGATAATTGCCTGGCTCCCACTACTTGCATTAGCCCATATAGATAAGCGTCCCGCTCACCTTCCGTTGACAAATAGTGTCGAAGGGCGTTGTGCTTAAGCGCGAACCGTCGCATATCTTCCGCAAGCCGCCGAAACTGCACGGCCTCCATTCCGATCCAGTTCTTCGTAGTTCCTGCATCACGCAGTCGACGCACTAGACGAACCAAATGCATGAAGCAGATGTTTCGGACAGATCCGGCCGCGGATTCAGCTTGGACAAGTTCGCGTAGTGCTCCATCTTCCGCTTTGTCCGCGATCTGACAAACCCTACAAGTCTCAGGGCCGGGTAGGAGGCGCATTAATTCGTCAGAAAGTTTCTCTTCTACTCCGCGGGAGATCAGATTCTCAAGCCGCTCAGCTAAATTTTCTAGTACGACCGCGTATGCTTGAGCAATCCCTTGAGGCGAGCCTATGGATTCGTACATCCAGCTGTGGAACGGACATAGGCCACCGCTTTTTCCAATCTGCTCTTGAAGGGTCGGATCCTTCGTTAGCTGGTACTGGAATCGGCTGAGGAAATGGAGGCTGGCCTCAGATACCCTCTTGCATACCGTGCAGCGGCCAGACGCTAGCCCGGTTGCCGTTGCTAAATATCCGACCTGGACATTTCTTAGCTCATCAGAATTTTCAGTGATGTCGTTAAGCCGCGCAGCGAGCTCGTTTAGGATTGAGGTCGTTTCGGAAGTGTCCGTTCGGCTTCCGAGACTCTTAAGGCGCCCTGCATAAACGCGAATTCGCTGCTCCGCCTCGGCTTGAGCGCCATCCAGCCATCGCGTGCACGCGCTCTCAAGTTGACCCCTTATAGAATCGCAGTACGCATTCGTAGAGAGAGAGATCTGCTGCTCTAAGACCGATGCTGCTTTTCTTCGCAGCCAGGTTGTGGGTACAAATTTGGTCCAATCCGGCGATTTCCACTGCAACGGCGGAAGTCTCGGAACACCGATTTCCGCCTTTATTTTTTCCGGCAAGTCGAAGCCGTCTTTGTCCGAATCCGACAATTCGCGCCCTAGCAGTTCCTGTCCTCGGCGCCGGAGCTGCGAAAAAGCTTCAGAGAGTTCGTGTAACTCGGAGTCCATGGATTGCCGCACCTTCTTCATTGCGGTACTCAGCTTCGGGCGAATCCATTCATCGATCTCCGCGCGTGGAGGCGGCAAATCACCGTCTTCAATTGCTCTGACGATCTTGCTCTTCTGCTCGTCACACCAGGCGCGGAGATCGCTCCGCAACAACGTCACCAATAAGGCGGGTAGGTCCTGACGAATCCGGCTGAACACCTCCGCGGCCCTCGAAAGCGATGTCCTTTCTTGAACCTCAAGGGACAACAACTCTTGCGCTTTCCGAGGCTGCGAATCTAGTTCGTTCGACACGGTAGATTCAAGCCTCTCCTGCTCCAGCAAACTGTGGGTTCGCTCGAGTATACGGCGTAAGAAAAGCTCGCTCTTTTGAGTTCTCAAGAAATGTATCAATTCATCTTCAAACCCTTTGATCCCGCTCCTTTCTAGCGCAGATTCGTCTCCCGCGGTGCGGGCTACCAGCCCGTCCCGCGCAGATAGCGGAAATAACAGAGGTTCTTCTTGGAGTTCCTCCTTCAATTTTTCACGAACAAACGAAGTTATTGTTTTTCGCTCATTAGTCGAAACAAGGTCCTCTTTGTTAAGTACAATGAACAACTTTCGTCGTAGCTGCCGCAGAATCAGCAACAGGTCAATATCGGATTGATCGAGAGGCGATTCGAAGCTGAGCACAACAACCGCCGCGTCCACTTCCGGCAAGAAACGGCGAGTCGCTTCCGTATTTGCAGAAATTCCTGACCCAAGACCCGGAGTATCGATAAAAAGAAAGCCATAGCGCAGCAGATCGGAAGGCAATTGAATCTCGGCCAGTTCAATCCGCTTCGTATTGCCTGGATTGTGCTGTTCGGTCACAAATTCCGCGATCTCGTGAAGCGAAATTTCGTGAGGAAGCGTAGAGCCCGCAGTTTTGATGAGTACACGCTCTGTGCTGCCATAACGCACAGTGGTTATGACGGAGGTCAAGGGGAGGATTCCGGTTGGCAGCCACTGATGACCGAGCATCGCGTTCATCAAAGAGCTCTTGCCGCGATTGTATTTGCCTACGACGGCTAAACGAAAAGCGTCTTCCGCCAAATCCGCCAGAATTCGTTGTGCTGTATGAATTCGCTCGTCGTCCTTGTGCTCGCGGGCGAGGGTCAGTAGCACCTCAACTATAGACGCAAGTTTAAGTTTGATCTCCGTATAACCCGGAAGGAGATCGACTGCTTGACTGCTGGTCCTGCCTTCCATAAATCTAAGGGTCAGCTTCCGATGCCCGGTAGATCTCCGCCGGTTTCCAAGATATGCGCCAGCACTTGCTTTATGTCGTGCGACACTCCAAGCGAACTGATCGCACGTATGGCACTGATCGTAGCTTTGTAATCGTACGGCTCCTGGCGCAAAACGATTTCATTACTGTCCCAAAGGGCATAGCATGCCTTTGGAACGCCAGTTTTGGGCTGTCCCAGGCTTCCCGGATTTACCACGCGTGAACCCTCTATTTCGCGGAGGAAGGGAGTGTGAGTGTGTCCGCACAGAAGAATGTCAGTTTCGACCGCTCCGATTTCGGTGTGCCAGCGGTCGGAATTAGCGGGGACGTACGCAAACAATGGGTCCGACGGAGCGGCATGACAAAGGAAAAACCGCATCCCATCTACTTCGGGTGTGGCGGAAAGCGGCAAGCCGGCGAGGTAATGTTTGTCATCATTTGACAGCTCGCGGTCTGTAAATCGCGCCATCGCCTCAGCAAGCTTTCGATATGGCTCGGAGCATTGCGGGTCTGCATGACAGCCGATTGCGTAGTCATGATTTCCCTGAATGACCACATCGGCTCGTTCGCGGACAAACTCAACCACGGCTCCTGGATCCGGGCCGTAGTTGACGAGGTCTCCCAATACCCAGAGTTGGTCATATTCTTTCGGCAGCGCTTGCAGCGACTCTGCATTGGCATGGATATCAGCAACAATCAGTATGCGCATTAGAAGCCACTCTCCGTTCGAGACAACAACGATCGCAATTCATCCTGCAGCCACCATCCGGCTTTCCGCTGGACGCGTTTTAGGTGGTTTCTGACGAACGATCGGTTGCGAAACGCGGAAGATTCAATCAGAAGCCGGGCCACGGAAATAACGATGTCGGGATCATCGTTACTCAGCAAAGACGTTAGCCGCTGGACCTCACTGTTCTCTAGTTGCGATGACCGCAATAACTGTAGGCAACATTGGCGGCGGCGAACACTGGATGGACTCTCCCAATCGGGCGGCCCTGGAACTCTCTTGAGCGCAGATTCGATCAGGAGAATGCGTACAGCATCTCCCAAGAGCTCCAAGCCTTCCAGCGCCGCGGAACGACACGTATCATCTTCGAGGCAATCAATCAAGTACGGCGCCACAGCGATTCGCCGATATAGCGCGATGCTCTCAATTACACCGGGAAGTGGGCTCCTCTTCAAACAATCCAGCAGAATTGCAAATGTCTGTTCTGTCTCGTAATTTGAGAGCTCACGCGCCGCTGTGTTTTGCACGGCTTGCTCGCCGTGCCTTACGACAGGACTTGCAGTTATTAACGGCTGACGCAAATAGGTCAGGAGGATCTCGTAAGCGCCTAGACCAGCGAGCGCTTCAACGGCCCATTGCCGCGGTTGCGGAATGCTGCTGGGTCGTCCGTTCAATAAAACCTCACTCAGGAAGGGAATCGCACCACTTCCACGTGCAATCACCTGTCCTACATACGCAGGACCGTCATGCAACGACTCGAAGCGAGAGACAAGTTCCTGGATTGATTTCGATTCCGTTATATCGTCGCGGCGGGTTTCAGAACGGGCAAACATACCGACTCCTTTACGTTGAACTCAACGTCAGTAGGAGTCATCTGCCCGGCAGGGGCGGTTTGGGCGAACTCCAACGCCCTCTGTTCTCTACTTCTATTTTGGCATTCAAGGGGGCCTCGGGACAAAGGGTCGAGTCACGCTACTTCGCGTCACTTCTGCGAAAGGGCTTAACGGTCCTGCAGGCGTTATCGCTGAACGGCTTAACGTGACGACCTTCAGCCCACAAACGCAGTGTTCACGGAAGCTGCCGCGAGCTATGGCGGCGCTTCCGCGTGTTTTCTGCTCAATACTCCGATGCCAGCATGATTGTCAACACCCGAACGGTCTGCTGTGGGACGCTCGGGTCTTCGCTGCCTCCCTCCATCGACGGGTCGTAATAATTGATCTTCCAAATGACGCGATTGCCGTTGTGTTCGAAGGCTCCGAAATCCCGCTCACCGTATGGGTCGTCGCCGGACCTGAAAGCATCCGAGGTCTCAACCTTCTCCCGGATCGCGGACTGATCTGCGCCGGGTAAAGCTCTAATTCCGGGTGTCTGATACAGCCGTCCTAACACTCCCATAGCTTTCCGGCACAGATCGTTCAATTCATCGATTCTCTGGCTTCTCTCATCAGTCATTGGGTGTTGCACCTCCCGAAAAAAGGGCCGCGCGGCTTATGCCGCGACAGCCTCCCGCATCCGACCGAAAAGCCAGTCCGTAGCTTGCTGCGCCTTTGCGGCGGCTGTGAAAATTGCGCGTTTATCGTTCCGAAGAGCGCGTAACCAGGACTCAATATACGGAGCATGGTCGCGCCGTGGTTCCATCTCGAGATCCAGTTCCGCGCTAATGAATGCACTCCCTAGCTCCGCAACCAATTCCTCAGCTGCATAAGCCTCTTTCTGAAAACGTGGCGCGAGATCCCGATTTAACCGATGCTCCGCTCCGGTCCAATGAGTGATTTCATGCCCGAGAACGGAGTATCTAAGCTCTGCCTTCTTGAACGCTGAAAACGGCGGCATCTGAACGTAGTCGTCTTGTTTGTTGTAGAAAGCGCGTGAACCAGCTTCCCGCACATCCGCCCCTAATCCGTTAAAGAACGCCTCGGCTCGTTCGATCCGCTGGCATTCCGGCAGGCGCGGTATAGAAGGAAATTCGTAGCCGTCCACCTGCGCCGCGTTGAAAACGTGATACGCCCGGGCTATAACCGATCTGCGGCGGTTCTGCGTCTCATCCTCGATCGTTGTTTCGTCCGCGTCCGCCTCCTCGGGAAACTTCCAAAACACGACACTCGCCGATTTCTCACCCTTCCTAACTTGCGCGCCTAACTCCCGCCACTGCTGGTAAGTGGCCCAAAGGTTCGTATCGTAATTCAGCTTTGTTGCGATGGCCCACAGCACCATTACGTTAATCCCGCGATAGGCGCGATGGCTTGCCGCATTGACAGGCAACGGGCTATCTGCCCCGCTCACGTGCCACGGCATGGTGTAACTGTCGGCTCCGCGTTCAATGGCCTCGATAATCTGGTTGGTGATCTGTGTGTAAATGTCGATCCGCTCGGTTTGTTGTTTGTTGCTCATACTCTTTTGCCTTTCTTTGGTAAATGCGGTGCAGTGATTAACTGCACCCCTGCCTGCCGCGGCGAGCGGTGGGGGTAGAAAGCGCAAGCTGAGGGGGATCGCCCAGCCTTGAAGCGGAGCGGAAAGGCCACAGCGCAGCGGAGTGCTGCACAAGCGTTAGCGCGGAAGCATGGGGAAACGGCTTGCGGGGCGCGAGGGGCCAAGCCCCTTCCATGTCTTTTGTCAAGAGCTAAGCGCAGGGGATTTCACCCTGCGCGCACGGGGCAGGCGTTTGGGCGTAAAATTCCTATCAGGTTGGGAACCGGGCAACAATTAGCGACAGTCGCTCAAACTTCCATACGCGGGTTGTTTACCGCACGAACGTGTGTCGTCGCAGGTTTGCCTCGGACTTAGAGCGGGCGTCGGACGGTACTCCGGCCCAAGGGGCTCACGAGGATCACCATGACCGGTTGCCCGGTTCCCGACCCGACAAGAGAAAATGATTTGATTCTAAGCGGCCATACCGGGCCTCATCTCCTGGCCGATGGCCCACACAAAGCCGGCGAGCTCGCGTGCGAGCGCGGCCACCACAACCGTAGGCTTCTTGCCTTTCGCGATCATGGCGCGATAACGCGTGCAGAGTCTTGTCTGTGCCTTCCAGGCGATGTCGCGCACGCTCTTGGGAAGACGAACGAGGATCTCCGCTTTCTCTTTAGCCACACGCGCTGGATAGCGGTAGCTCCAGGCTGCTTCGATGAGCATGCGTCGTGCTTCCCGATTACCGTTCTTGGTGATGCCGCCGCGCCGGATCTTGACGCCGCTGGAGTGCTCGGAAGGAACCAGCCCCAGATATCCCATCAGAAGTCGCGGTGACTCGAAACGGCTGAGGTCGCCAGTAGTGGCAACGAATGTCGCTGCGGAAAGCAGATCGATCCCGCGCAATCCGCGTAACGCTTCTACCAGTGGTCCCAGCGACCATTCTGCTGTCATCTCAGTGATCTTTTCGATCAGGGTGTCTCTTCTCTCCTGCGCAGTCCAGACTGCCTCTACATAATCTTGAAAAACGATCTGATGGGCAGGCAACTCGAACGTCTGGCCGGCCAGCCAGGAACGATGACGCTGTGTCCAGTACTTACCGGCAGCTCCATAAATACGTCCGTGACGAAACAGAAAAGCGAGCAACTGCTGCCTGGCGCGCATGAGCTGCATGGAAGCATCCACTCGGGCGCGCACCAAATCTCGCAGTGCTTCATGCGTCGGGTCCGGCACCCAGACTGCCGTCAAATCTCCAGATCGGTGCAGGATCGCAAGCTTCTGTGAGTCACGCCGGTCTGTTTTGATTCTCGCGCCGGGTTTGCGCGGGATCATCGATGTTGCCGCCACTGTGCATTTATGCCCAAGTCCTGTTAGTTGACGGTAGATGCCGTACCCGCACCCTCCGGCTTCATAACAGAAGTCGAGATCTCCGTGGCGAGAGAGCCGTTTTGCCATCTTGGTGACTTCATCGGGTGAGTTCGGAATGACTCCGACGAACCGCACAGCGCCGTCCCTCCCATCTTCAGCAACGCTGACGGATATCGTGTCCTTATGAACGTCCAGCCCAATAAACGATCTGGTCTGCATATGTCTTCTCCTCCTTTCAACAGGAGAACCGATAGCTGACCAGCTATCGGCCTATCAAAAGACATACAGACTTAGTCACTTCGTAACGGTGATGGCTTCTGACAGGCGCTCTTTCCAGCGCCTAACCGTCATGGGCCGATCATCCTCGGTCGCGGCGAGCTGGCCGAGCCGTTGAAGCTGCGCATCATCGAGTGGCGATTTTGACAACACACGTAGATCGACATAATGCCCACCGGCCAGAGTCCAATCGTGAGCCCCGATCCGCGCGCCAGAGTTTCTAACAAAGTGGTCCATGTTTCCACCTGTGAGGCGAACCCTGGAAACCACAACAAGCGGTAGCCCCTCGAAAGTTCCGGTCCACGTGATCTCGTCGGATTTTGTTGTTTTCCAGCCCTGGCCGCGCGTCTTCCTGCCGATCGCACTAAAATTGCGGCTCCATGCCATCGCTTCAGAAGAGTTCGCGTTGGGCGCGGCCATGCGATTCCTCCGGTAACTGCGCCTCGGCCCATTCACGAGCCGCGCGCACAACGACGTCAGAAAACGCCAGTTGAAGCTCGGTCCAAACCGCCTCATATAACCCCTGGAGCGCCTTTTGCTCGTCAGCAATGGCCTGACGCCGGCGGCCGCCGGCGGCGGTCGCAAGGTAAGCATCGACGAGGCGGAGAGTGCGTAGTCTGCCGACCTGTTCACGGCACGTTTCCTCCAGCAAAGACGAGGGTTGCCCCTCGTCCTGCCAGTACGCGCTATCGGGTACGATGCTGACTGGCGATGGCAGCACCGAAGAACAGAGGCGGCGTATCACGCCGCCGCCTCCGGTGCCGATCCCTCCTCGACCGGTCCCGCGCTTTCCTCCGCGATCCGCAGCGGCCCAGGCAACCACCCGGACCCCGCGATGTCCTGCTCGGCGAGTTTTGATAGCTCGCCCTTCTTAAGCGATTCGCGCGAAGGTCCACCATCTTTCCCGGCTTCCCGCAGTGCTTGACAGATGCGCGTTTTAGAAACGCGATCAAAGAAGTTCTCGGCGGTCGCAGTAAACCACTGCGTCATATCCATGCGAAGCGCTGCCGCTACAGCGTTGCCGTGAGTAACGCGACTCCCGCCACCGTCCTGTGGCCTCGGCTGTTGAATAGCGTCTAGACTCGTTGCGGCCAGGAATGCAAGCAATCGGAGTAATGTGGCGTCGTCCTGTTCGATGCACCACTGCCACACGGCCTTTTCGTCATGTGGAAGCTGTGAGATCCATAACGCGTGTTGGTCTTCGAGAAACAGCGCTGCCTTTGATCCCTTCGCCTGAAGCAAATTGGGCGTGCTCCCGGAGAGTTGCAAACAGCTACCGGCGCGGTAGACATGCAAATCAAGCCCAAATACTCTCAGCACGTGCGCGTGTACGACTGCCGCCAATGCTACGTGAGGATTCTGGGTGAGTTCGGCGGCTATCGCTGCCGTCTTGTAAGTGGTGAGCGCTTCAACTAAAGCAGCCGAGTACGCCGGTTTGTTGCTGTCGTCATCGAGGGCGATAATTCCTCCGGTGCTCTCTGGCGCATCGCTTTGAACTGCTTCCGGTTCTGTAGTATCGTCCTGCGCTGCCTTCGGCGTGGTCTCTTTGCGCAGCGCGGCCTCATCCTCCTTCCGAAGCAATCCATAGATGTAGTGGGGGCTGCCGTCATGCAAAATCCCGACAACGGCCCCGGCCTGTGCCTTCATCTTTGGTGAGTAATATTCTCTGCGCGATCCCTGGATCTTTTCGATTTCCTCCTCAATCTCCTCCAGCCGTGCATAACGCGGATCACTCTCGTCTTCGGAAGCGCTGCCTTCCAGCCCCAAAAGCTGGGCCTCTAGTTCGCTCTGTTCGCGCTCAAGCTCTTCCAGCCGCGCTTGACGCTTGGCTGACAAGGGGGAAGGTTCGGGGGGAAGTCGTCTGAGACGTGCAATGGAAGGATCATGCGGGTCTGGCACCACAGCAACCCACTTCCATCCGTCGCGGGTTAGGGTCTCCGCGAGAAGGCTAAGCTTTTCCGAGACGAGTCTTTCCAACAACGCAACGTCTTCGATGTAGACACCCCGCTCGACCTCCGCAAACAAATCGCGGCGAACAGGCCCGCCCTCGTTCTCGTAGTTAGTAAGCCCGACAAACCGCACGCGCTTGTCGGACGCCTCGACAAAGGTCCGGGCTAACATCTGCCGGACAGTATGAGGATTGGTGTAGGGCTGCGCCTGGAGCTGTTTCCAGACGTGCTGCTGTAAGTCGTGGTTGTCGGTTAACGTGAACGCCTGAAGTAATTCCAGCGTCAGTGCGCCTTTCCGATACTGCTTAATGAGACTCGGATGCACACGGGCCAGAGCCAAACGGCGCATCACTACTTCTTGAGTGACCCCAAACCGAGCGGCGATATCTGCCGCTGATTTGCCGTCCTCCACGAGTGCGCTGAACGCTTCAAACTCATCGGCAGGGTGCATCGGCTCGTGATGGTTCTCCATCAGGCCGATTTCGATCAATTCGGATTCCGAGACCTCCACCTTCAGTAGGCGGCAGGTCACGAGGAAAGAATTGGGAATCGCCCCCTCATCTGCTAATAGGGACAATGCCCGCAATCTTCGCCCGCCAGCTACTACGGTCACTTTCCCGCGCGAGGCTGGCTTTACGACGAGGGAAGAAAAGAAACCCACGCTGCGAATCTTCGCCGCGAGTTCCTTAAGCCCGGCGTCAGGATTGGTTTTCCTGACATTTCCATCCCACTCTAATAACTTGCTCAGCGGGATTTCCACGGTTTCAAACTTACTCTGGTCTACCGTGACAGTGCGTTTCTGTAACTTGCTCATAAGTCTCCTTTGTTCCAGTCGGAAGTACCTTACGGCTCCGCCTGCGTTGAGCCGGAGCCGCATTCATCGCCGCGCCATTGAGCGCGGATCTGCCTTGTGAGCAGCACCCCCGATGGAGGGTGGAAAGGCGCGGCGAACGCCTTTCGTGCATGTTGTTGCGCGGGCCTGAGTGCTTGCCGTGCAGAGAACTTTTTTTGCCGAGCAGCGTAGTCCGAGCGCAGCTCGCTCCGATTTACTAATTGCGAGGGGATGTCAAAAATAAGTTCTTGTTCGGTGAGCTGGCCGCGCGATGCACGGAAGAGAAGAGCGTTCGCCGGGACGTGACACCCGACCGGGGCGTGGGAGTGTTCTATCGCGCCTATCGAAACCGCTGTTTCGAGGGGCGACGTTGCGGGCAGGAACAGGCCCGCAGAAGGGGTGGCGGAAGACGTGCGCTGCTGAAGCGAGGGGAAGGCTTTCCCCATATGAAGCTTTGCTTTGCAGCTTGCCAGCTTACAGTGAAGTGGCGACTCGTGTTGGTCCTACCGGTTGGTCTTATCGCGATTGGAATAGGATAGTCTATCCACACTCGAAACCGCGCGGCTTTAATGCCCTGGCCTACATCGCTCAGTATTTCGATACGGTCGAAATCAATTCGTCCTTTTATGGGTCGCCGCGGCCAAGCGCCGTAAAGAAATGGGTTGAGAGCGTCGGTGCTAATCCGCACTTTCGCTGCTGCGGAAAATTCGGCCGCTTGGAACCGTTCGTTGCCCCTTTGTCAATCTGCCGGAGAAAGGGAAGGGGCGCTGGGGCCACTACGTAACGGCCGAACGAATGAGAGATTGTCGTTGGCCTAAGCCTGTGCTCGTGGGCCCAATCGAGTCCGTGGAGTGGACCCCGGACGGTCACCTTTGGCATTCGAAGTTCATTGCGTTACGGGGCGACAAGACGGCATCCGTCGTGGTAAAGGAACGTGAGTTTCGCTAATTCAGAGTGGATTCGTAAAGAGTCGTGGTTGTGTAGCGGGCCAACTCGGCATCAAAAGATTCGACGGCGAGAACGTGCGACACCCGCCTTTGATCCCCCCGGCGCTCGATATGAACCACGATGTCAACGAGGTCGCCGATCTCAGCTTGAAGTGCGCGATAGGGAAGATCGACGTCGGCCCGAAGCGCCAGGCTAGCGAGACGAGATAAAGCTTGCAGCGCTGAGTTAGCGTGCAGGGTCGAAATCGAACCTGCATGGCCGGTGTTGAGTGCATCGAGTAAATCGAATGCTTCGCCGCCGCGGACTTCACCGATGATGAGGCGATCCGGCCGGTGCCGAAGCGTAGCTTTTACGAGATCCCGAATGGTAACGGCTGGAACGGAGACGTTGCCGGACGGATCGCGGACCTCCTTACGCGCTTCGAAGCGACACACGTTTGGGTGATCGACTTTCAGCTCCATTGTGTCTTCGATTACGGCCAAGCGTTCGGATTGCGGAATGAAATCGATGAGAGCTTTCGTAAACGTTGTTTTCCCCGTATCGGTGCCACCGCTCACGAGAATCGTACGCCGATCGCGGACCGCGCCGGCGAGCTGGTCAGCGGCGGGCCGCGGGATCGCGCCCACGTCCACCAGCTCATCAAGTGTGAACCAATGCGGCCGAAATTTACGAACCGTCAGAGTGACGCCATGTATCGAGCAAGGCGGGAACGCCGCCGCTACTCGAGATCCGTCCGGGAGCCGAGCGTCCAGGAGGGGCTTGGATTCCCCGATATCCTCGCCGAGGGAGCGCGCGATCCGCTTAACCGCCGTCGAAAGAGCCTTCTGCTCGACAGCTGCGGTAACCCGATCCAGTCGGCCTGCGCGTTGGATGAACACGGCACCGTCACCATTGACCATGACCTCAGAAACCGACGGGTCAGTAATGAAATGCGCGATCGGTTGTAAGAACGGCAGAATGGTTTCGAGGGACATAAAGACTTAGATAGTCATCGAGTAACTTTCAACTTCGTCGGGTGCGAGGGCGGTCGCATTCTCATGGCGGCGAGACAGTGCCTGAGCCAATTCGCCGTCATTGTCGGTAAAGATCTGCGCATCGTAACGCGGCCGCGACGTAGCTACGTACGCGAACGTCTCATCGATGAGCGCACGGCTTTTAGTGTCCGACGTGTCCACGTGAATGAAAACTTGATCCACGGTGGCGCCCTGCGAAGAATGAGAGGTCATAACGTATGCGTAATCTATGTGCTGATTGGTTTTCAGATTCCAGCCTTCTGTGCGGCCGGAATCGTCGAGTTCAACCCGGATGTTGCCCTGGCCGTCGATGTACGTGACCGTCCCTACGTCGCGATTGCTAATGGCTTTCTCTTTCCATGGATTGGTGAATTGAATGCGGTCGCCTTCGGCGATCGCACGCATTTCAGGCTCGTAGATTGCCACCCCGCGGAGTCGCTCGGGATTGTAAGTAATCTCCCTTCCGTCTTCGGCTCGCTTCACCGTGATGAGATTTTGTTCGCTGTTTGTTTCGATCACGGTGGCGTAGCTTTTCGCCGAAAGGCCCAAAGCTTCACTTCCGCGTTGATACCGGATGCTATCGCCGACGTGATACGAGCTGGCGACGCCGCGATCCTCGCCGGTGATGTCCTGCCGGTTCACGAGGATCCGCATTTCGTAGGCATCGGTCTGTAATTGACCCGTCTCGCGCAACTCGGAGCGAATAGCAGCATTCAAATCCTTGCGTGACCGGTTGTCGGGAGAAATGACGAGCGTTCCTTCCGGGCTGGCGGCGTAGGCCTGCGCGATCGCGGTCAGGCGCTCGCCGCGGTGTTCGATGCAATGGACCCTATTCTGGTCGATTAGAAGCTCGACGCCATCCACAATGCGACCCGCCGCCATTGCTTCAACGGCTTGGCGCAGGCCTTCGTCCTTCTGCCGAAGGATCTTCTCGAGACGAATTGTCTGCATGCCTGCGTCCTGCAGCTCGCCAAAGATGCGGCCGGCTTCAACGGATTGGTGCTGTCGCGTATCCCCGATCAACAGCACGCGGTCCTGGGGCTGCAGCATCTGCAAGAAATCCCGCATCTGACGGCCGGACGTGAGGCTGGACTCGTCCACAAAGAAGAGCCGCGGCCGTTGGTCCTGGCTCGCCGTCTGGCCTCGTGTTAGGTACGCCTGTAGAGTTTCGGATTCAATTCCAGCATTGCGGAGTTCTTTGGCCGCACGGGAAGTGGGGCCGAGTCCGTGAGTTTGGTAGCCGTGCTCCTCTGCCAGCTCGCGCACGGCACGGAGCGCGGTGGTTTTGCCCGTCCCGGCGCCGCCCTGAATTCCCGCGATCTGATTGTTGGTCGTCAGCGCTTCGTATACCAGGCGGCGCTGGTCGTCGTTCAAAGAATTGCCGTAACGGCTCATGACGGTGGCCGCGGTCACGTCCGCGATCGGCCCCGCTGTGTTCTGTCCGGCCCGGACCCGCTCAATGGTTTCTCGTTCGACTTGGATCAGCTCAGGAGTGGTGTAGCGCGCGGCCGGCGCGTTGGGCCGAATATGATGGACCTGCAGAAATCGTTCCGCATTTCTCTGACGGTCGAGCTCTGTCTCGATATCCTGCAGGCGGGCGCGGCCATTCGTATGTCGCAGCGCATCACGGATTACTTCGAAGTGATCGAACACCGCGCTCCGTTCGGACAACCGGTCACGCGCAAAGCTCACCGCCGCTTGCGATTTTTCAATGGTCTTCTCGGCCGGTGGAACCCGCACCTGGCGCTGGCCGGCCTCGCTTACAACGTGCTGTGGTTGATTCCCAAATTCAGTGGCGCTACGCTGGTGCGCGGCGCGCAGTTCCTCGGGCGTCAACTTCAACTTCTGTTCGCGGACCTGGTGCGCGACATGGCCGGCCGCTTCACGTCCGCCGATCCCTTTCTCTTGCATCGAGCGGCGAATCTCGGCCGAACGCTGACTCTCCGCTTGCAGGTATTCAGGCGAATAACCTTTTATCTCTGGCGCGTGGTTTTTACCCCGCTGGATCTGATATCCCAGTTGCCGCAATTCGTATTCCAGTTGGTTCTGGTACACCGCTGTGGACATCGATTGGATCTTGAAGAGTTCGTAGGGTTGTAGGGATCGCGCCTGGCCCAACCGATCTTCGGTCATGTTGAAGACCACTACGTGCGTATGGAGGTGCGGCGCCGGGTACCCATCGACCGGCCGCGCTGTGTCGTGCTCGAATGTGGCCGCGATCCACTTCCCCGTTGTCTCGGCTGGATTGTTCCCGCCCATCCGGGCCTGTACGTACTTCTCGGTTGCATCCAGGGCGGCGCGCACGGCATTCCGATGAGCCTCCCGCACGCGCTCATCCTCGCCGACAAGCGCGGTCAAGCTAATGGTCTTCGGAGCGTTAAACGTCAGATCCCATCCTGCACGGTGGCCCAGCTCCTCGCCCGCTTGCGTCTTGATCGTGTCACGGTGTTTGATGAGCTGTTCTCCGCTCTCTGGATGGTGCCCCTCGGCGAGCCGATCAAACGCTGCGGCCGTCACTTCGCCGGACAATCTCAGAGTCGGTGCAAGGCTTCCATGCCACTCGCCGCGGAGCGTGCCGCCTTCGGTGAAATAGGAGTTTGAAGCGGACGAATATTCAGAGCGGTAATAGCTCTGCACTTTACCGCTCGTCAGCGGTTTCGATATGTCGAGCATGGTTAGCCGAGACCTTCGATGCTAATGCCGTGCTCATGCACAATCGCCTCTTTTGGATCTCGACTTCGCGGCTGACGGCGTCGCTTCTGCGGCTCTGGAGACTGCTCCGCCGACTCCTCTGCGGCAGGATCAAGCGGTCGGTGCTGTACGGCCGGAATGACCCTCTCTATCAGGTCCGGTGCGCGATTTGCGGCAGGTCTGGGACTGAATTGGATCGCCACGATTTTGTCTTGCTGGATGAAGTAGCCTTGCAAATCATCGAGCCCCTGAATTTCCGACTCCATCACTACCGGATCTACGACCCGTTCCGTGCTGTACGTGCGGTGCCGACGCTGAAACCACCGTGCCGGTTTGCTCTCGCGTATCCTCTCGAGCTGGGCCTTCCCGATCAGCTCGCTCAAGTGCTTCGCTGCGCGCGGCTCGCGCGTACGAAGAACGATGTTCGTGTACGCCTGGCTAAGGATAGTTTCGGCCTTCTTGCCGTACAGCGCGTCTAACTGGCTCATGCCCTGGAACCCGAGAACAATTGGGTTGTCGGACTTCCGCTGTTTCGTCAGCGCCGAGTGGAGTTGTGGCAGCGCGTTCAATGAAGCCAGTTCGTCCAGGATCATCCAAACGCGCGGCTGGCCGGCGCGTGGTGCGCTCGCTTGCAGCTTCAAAATCAGCATGTCGAGCCAAAGGCTCTGCATAGGCCGAAGTGCATCGATGGTGTCGGGTGTGGATGTGATGAAAACCCAGCCGCGGCGGTCCTTCGTCCACTGCCGCACGGTCCAGCTCCGGTGCCCTTCCTCTGCGTGCGTGGGCATCATGCGGAGCGGCTTTCCAGCTTCATTGAGACTACCGAGAATTCCGGCGCGCTGAGGGGCGGCATTCGCCGTCAAGGTGTGGGCGTGCTCTGTACCTTTGACCCGCTTATCAATCTCCTCCGGGTGTGCCATCCAGTAGGCCAGTTCGTTCACAGTCGGCCTGTAAGCAGCAAGCAGATACGCAAAAATCGCTCGCGTGTGGGACAAGAAAAACTGCTGCCGCGTGGGTTCATCCGGGAACAAACCGAGGGCGATTGGCGTGGCTTCGGCCTCATCATCTGCCTCGGCTCCGATCGGCCAGTACGGACAGCGCTCGTCCTTCGGATTGAGCACCCAATCACCGCGCCGCTCATCGAAGAATTCTTGGATGTACTGCCGGTCTGGATCGAAGATAATTGCGACTTCCCCGCGACGCTCGACCTGCGAAATGATCTGTCGAATGAGCGTCGATTTGCCCGTACCGGTGTCGCCGGCAATCTGGATGTGATGCGCCTCGCGGTCGCGCCGGATCACCAAGTCTTTTCCCGCCCCTCCAGGCTTCACCCACTCCAAAGGATTGCGCCAATTGTCCAGTCGGAACCGTAAGCCATCGCCGTGCGTGCGGCGGTTAAATCGCCATCGGCTTATGAGTCCAGGGCCACGCAATAGGCGACCATTGCGCGCTCCCCGGTCGTGCGAGCGGTCGAGAAACGCACCCGCCGCCACGAATGAAACGAGGCAAAATCCGAAGCCTATTAGCGGCCAACGCAGCACGGAAGCGAGGCTTCGCCCGCTGTATATGTACGTCTGTAGCCAAACCCGAAACGCATCCGGTTTGATACTCACGCGGCGGATGGTAATCGAGCCCGCTGACTGCCGCATCAGATCCCTGCTAGCAGGGTGCGGCCCTACGAACACGACGTTAAAAGTCGGGCCTGTGTGATGCGTTCCCGGCAAGCTCAAGAGATCTGAAAATAGCGTGGTCCGAACGTAGGCCCAGAAGTAGAAATGCTGGAGTGGCGGGGCTAGATTGAACCATAGCCGTACCAGCAAAATGCCGCAAGCAACCGCTAGGCCGAGACCGAGGAAGCGCCAAACAGGATACCGGTGAGGCCATTGTGGAGTTACGTCGTTAGTCATTGGGTCACCTCCGATCCGGGACCGCTTGCCCGCAGAGACTGCGGCTCCGATCGGAACGCATGGATTCGTTTATCGGCTAGCGAATACTTGGTTGCATCGGCCTGGCCCAGCAGCTCGTTCAGCCGATCCTTACTCGGCTCCTGGCCGTCAATCAAGTCGAGATGAAGCCGCAGGAAAATTACCCGGAGCGCACACAATTCGGCGAGCACAAGGCGGGTTTCCGGGCAGCTGTGAACGGCCTGCAGGAGGACCTGACGGCACCACTCACTCTTGGTCAAACCGGCTGCGGCGGCGGCCTCTTTCACCAGTGTTTCCTCGGCCGGCGTCAGCTTCGCCGTCGCGCTTCCGGTTAGTGTCTTTGGGCGCTTCGAGCCGTGCAATTTCGTTCTCCTTGGATGTCGAAACCGTAGTATCCAGCGGGATACTCGAAACGCGAAAGATCAATGTTTTCGCATAGTATCCCGCCAGATACCTGCAAGGGGTGGCCTGTCGTGATGATTAAGTCGGTGCGAAGCACCGTTACCGCCAGGGGCCACCTCTGCCGATTCGCGTAGCGACACATAACATGATTTCTGATGCGTTTTCCGAATCGAAATTGAGTGCAATTCTGAATCAGAAGCGGCCTACGCTTTTGCCTCAGATACACGACGACGTTTACCATTCGAATGCGCCTGTAAATTGCCAGCGTTGGGATGCTCGTGCTTGTATGTCTGAAATCCTTTATCAGCTCCAAAGAGTCGCTTGAGCGCGGCGGAAACAACGTGATTCGTTGAGCTGCCGCTCGCGTATTCTCCGTATGCTCTGAGATCGCGTGCAACATCGGGTCTGAGGCGGATCGTGACTTGCTCATCTGGTTGCTTGTCTTCGGGTTCTATTAGAGGGGCTGACATTGTTCTCCTGTTCGGCTCAGTTGAAAGCCTGATCTTCGCGGAAATAGGTGATTGCTAATCCCAGTGGGTTGTAAGGAATCAGCGCGTTGGGAACGTCCGGATTAAACCGAAAAACGAACTGGGCTGTCCAGCGCTCACGCTTGGTCTCCGCTCCCGCCGAATTAGTGAACACTTTCGTGAATTCGACACGCGCCCGATATGGCTCGTTTTGGAGGTCCTCGATGGCGACGTTATCGACAGTGACGTCCATGTCGTCCTCATCACTTCGGAGGAATTTAGGGAGCCACTGACTCTTACGATCTCGGGCGTCCACTTGGCTGAAAAGAGCGCGGTCGAGAAAGTACAAACTGTCCACGTATTGTTGCCGGACTGTGACGTGATTCCGTGAGTAGAAACCGATCACAAATTGGGTAAGGAAGTACCGGATCTCCGGGGCCTGCGGTTTGTAGGTGAAATCCTGATATACAAGAGCGTCCGCCCGGCCGACATCATTGACGCGAATGATGAGGGGTTTTACATGGGCTGCGGCATTCGCAGTCCGCATCAGAGCCCACCCCATTACGCCCAGCGCAAATGCCAAAATCAGAACGGTGACCTTTAGGGCTGTGTTGGTAGTCAGAGTCGAGCCGTAGTATTCGTATTCCTGCCGTGCGGCGATTTCAATGGGTGGCAGTGCAGTGGTTGCAATTCGATTCGACATTAAGCGAAGGCTCCCTTGATAAATCCGGCCAAGCTACCGGTTAGGCCGCCACCTGCTGCGGCGGTTCCCTTGAACAGATCGCTCACGAAACTGGTGATCTTAAAGATGCTGAAGAACAGACCAATGTTGAGCATGCCGAAGGGCACCAATAGCAGCAGAAAATGAGCTAGTGTGTAATCGCCGTGTACAGAATTTGTGAAGAATTGAACGATCACGCGCGTCCACACATAAACAAGTGCGCTCGCGACGACTCGATAGAAGCTGTATTGAAGCATGAACTGAAGCCAATTCCAGAACAGCCAACTGAGGCGCGGGACGATGAGCCACGGTATGAACAGCGGACCTAGAAGATTGCCTATGCCGATGGCAATGAAGCCCAGCACTGTCACCCCAAACAGAATGCCTTCGATAACAAGCATGTCGATTAGGGCCCCAACGTAGACGAACACCATTACTGGATCCATAACCGTGGGTTTCTGTGTCTTCTCGGTGGCATCCTTGATTGCGGCCAGAAGAGTATTTAGACTCGACAAATCGATGATTCCCGCCAGTTGGCGTCCGGTGTCCGGCAGCAACTGATGAACACTGGAACTGACCCACGGGAGCGGGGTATTGTAGTACCGCAAAAGCAGCTCCGCAATGAGGAACAACGAGAAGAAGTGTATAACCCCCGGGAAGTCAAACTCGGGATGATGCCGAGAGGCGCTATGGAGTGCCCATTTCAGGCCGTAGACCACGAGCATGATGACGCCGATCGAGGTGAGAATCTGGTTACCGATCGACAAGAAAACGGGCGAGTTGGACGCGACTAAGCTGTCGATGCTGGCCCCAATCGCGCCCACGTAATCGACACTCCCGCTGTTGATCGGAATCGTGCCCGATTGGGCGTGTGCCGCCGCTGCGCACACGAATAGTAATGGCAACCAAAGGACTCGTCGCATTGAGAATTACTTTTTGTTTTGTGTTGCCGGCGAACTGCCCCAGGCAGTGAGCGAATCTAAACTCTTCTTTTCGTCCGGCCTGGGCGGGCGATAAAATTCGCGGCGCTTCTGCTCCGCGACTTCCTCTTTGTGCTTTTCGTAGGCCACGTAAGAGGCGATGCTTGCGAGGAGAGCAACCGCGACAACTAAAAGCTTGGTATTGAGTGCTGAGAACATGTGAAATCCCTCCATTTTTTATTGCGACCGGTAGTTTTGAATCGACTGCGCGGCATCTCCCCACATAGGGGCCTCGTCAACCGAATATTGGTCCACTTGGCCCATGAAATTCAGGTGATTGACGATCGCGTCGCGCTGGATTTTGTTGGCGATAATTTGCTGCTGTACTTCGCAGCTATGGATCATGCTTTGGGTGCGGGCTTCATTGACAGCTTGGCTGTTGGAGGCGTTGAGCATGTTGAGCTGTTCGATCTGGCTGTTTGTGCCTGCGCCATCATCGCTTTGGGAGAATCGCAGCCCGAGAAACGCCAACTGGTTCAACGGGCCATTCATCTGATGTTGTGCGACGATCTGCAGACATTTGGTGGCAGAGCCGTCCATCGCCTCTACCGTCGCCAAGTCCGCCATTGTTGAGCCGATAGCAGCCTGCGCGTTGAAGTAGGGATAGCTGTTCATGGGCACGGTTGCCGCCGTCCAGGCCTGCGGCGCGAAAGCCGGTCCGCCGTTCATCATGCGCGGCCACAGCACAGTCTCGCCGTATCTACTACCCGTGTAGTCGTTGACCGCAGGTTCAACGGCCATCATCCAGGCCATTCGCTGGCCGCTGCTGAAGCTTTGCGCCATGGCTCTCGAGAAGTTGTACAGATTCATTCCAGTCGTATAGATTTTGACGAGCTGGTTGTACTCTTGAACGATCTTTGCCCCAGTGCTGATGTCCTCTTGCCAAATATGCCCCAGCGTAGCGTAGGAAGACGGATCAAAAACGATATCACCGAAGCCGAATACTGCGAGGGCGGGCTGGAGCGGCATGAACAAGAGAACAACGAGTAGAGTCGCCATAATGAGCCCGCCGCGACTCCTCGGCGTCAGTCGGAATGTCATAAGTGGAACCTCCTAATGAACAAAGCCATGGCTGCGTAGAAAACGGTCAATTGCTCCGCCGAAATAGAGCAGGAGCGGAAGCGCGATCGCGCCTAGAAAAATAAACAAGGCAACCAGCAGCGGCGACCGTCGGAGTCGGATGTCATTGCGGATCATCCGTTCGGTTTTGGGGTCCATTTACGAGCCTCCTGTGTGCATGGTTTCAAACGCCGGGACCTGAAGATCGCCGGTAAGAAGAATCTTTACTCGTGTGCCCTCCCGGATCGTTAACGTCGGCATACGATTGAGGAACCGGTCCAAGATGCGATCGGCCGATTCCGCGGTGCTCATGGAAACGCCATTGCGAAACTGGACGGAAGGGTCATAACCGAGACCCGTATAACTGTTTCCGATTTGAGCGAGGCCGCCGATGGCGCCAACGGCAAGGCTCGTGCCAAAGATCGAAAAATAGTGATTGTTGACCTTGTCATGCAACCCAACTCGCCGGCCTGAGCAAGCGCCGGAGGCTCTTTGTCGAGCGGAATAGAATATTCCTTCAATCCCGGTACCAAGATGCGATGAAAGGCGACTGCGAGCCGCTGCTCACCGATAGAGCTCACTTTACTCGCTTCGCCCAACACCCGAGCTCCTTGCGGAATTAGGACGAGACGTGTGCCGGGCAGATAAACGTCTGTCGTGATCATGCAGTTGACCGGCCCCGCAGCGTCGCCATCGAGTCGATTGGTGAGCACAGCTTCCATCACGGTGCCTTCAGGCAGCCAATAGTTCTGCCGCGCAGCGGGATCAAAGTCGAGAGGTTGCCTCGATTTCTGTTTTTCGACAGCGGCAGGTTTGAGTTGCGCTTCGCCGTTCGGAGTATTAGCTGCCTTATCGCCGGTGTTAACAGGGGCGGCTGCCTGGGTTGTACTCGATTGCTGGGGCGGTGTAGGCGGTGCATCCTGCCGCACTAGGTTGTCGGCGAAAAGCGATTTATAGGCCTCCTGTTCTTTCGCTGCCTGGAGCTGCGAGCGCTGCATTCCGGGCTGACCCCCTGTGCCGTACATCTGTTCGTATTGAGCGCGAGCTTGAGCAGCGTCCTGGAGAGCAGCGGCGCGTTGCAGGTCGTCCGCACTCATTCCACTACCAACAGGAATTGAGGCTTGGGCGGCAGCGCGGGTTTGCTCTAGCTGCTGTTGTTTCCGCTTCGCATCATCCAGTAACGCGGTCTCCTGCTGGGCCAGTGTGTTCTCCATGTCTCGGATCTGCGCCGGCGTCGGATTCTGGTGTAACGCAGAATTTTGTTGACGAGGAATCGCGGGTCCAGAAGCGCGAGGATTGGTTGCAACAACATTCGCCAGAACAACCAGCAGGATTATCCCCATCGCAGCAAAAAAGATCCAGCGCTTGTGGCGGTTTGTAAGACCGCCTTGCGGCAATAATTTGTTCGCCTCAGGCATCTGAGGAGCATCGGTTTCCTGAGGTTCAGGGCGTGGTTCATCAGCCATCTATTTACGCCGCCCCTTTCCGACTACGAGCGCTTCGATCTTGTGATTGAACGCGCGGGTTGTGTTGACAACTTGCTCTGTCATGGCTAACCCATACCGATCAAAATCCTCGGCTGTCTCTCGCACCGTAGCGTCGGTCCTTCGCAGCTCCGCGTCAATGACGTACCTCGAGAACGCGAAACCAGAGACGGCACTGATCATCGTCCACAGGACGGCGGCGGCGATACAATGCCAAAGCCCGATGCGTAGACTCATGAGGCTAGCCATTACTCTCGCGGTGGAACTTCAGCTCCGCCTTGCCCACGCGTAAATATCCGTCGTCCAGGACCTTCGGAATGGTGTAACGCCCGGTCTTCTGGTCGAATTCGTACTGAATGAGGCTCGGCTTGCCGTCCCTCACTTCATACACGGCCGGGGCTTCCTGCGGAGTGGCTTCAATGTAAGTGAACTTGTCGTCGTGATAGATGGCCGTTACGTTGAACGGATTCTTTGGGTGCGCGCTGTACTTATAGTCGTGTTTAATGGTGGCCGGATAGTTCGCGCGCAGCTCGGCCTTCTCGCGTTCCAACTCTTTTTGTGCTGAGTCGTGGATTGATGTCAATTGCTGCTGCGCCTGGTCAGCGGCACGTTTGTACCCTTCAACTGCATCAGCACTGACAAACCGAGGCTTGTCTTTCATCGCTACGATGGCGCTCTGGTCTGACGGATTGACGAAGACTTTCAGATCGGCGTGCGCTCCCGCACTGGTGGAGACCTCGGTAGCGAGGAAGCTGTATACATTGCCGCTCGCCGTAATGAGATTGATATTCGTGCGGCTGCCGGGTTTGGCCGGCTTCACGTATGCGAGATTGCCGGTCCAGTTGACGGGCCAAAATTCTTTGTCGCCGCAGGTCACTTCTAGGATTGATTCCTCTTTAGGAAGCTCGATCAGAGTGGTGAATCGAATCTCTGTTGAAATCGGAATGATGTCGGTGTCGTGATAGTCAACGGTGCGGCTGCTCGTGCTGGGATCGCCGGCCACACTGCGGACGTCGGCCGTCCATCCTGGGGTGCATGCAACGCATGTGATTAGAAAGGCTGTTGTAAGTCTACTTATTAACTGCATTGGGGTCTCCTAACTGGCCTCAGCGGCCAAAAATTCTAATCCTTTCTCGACGCCGTGTGCTGCTATCGCTGCATCGCGGCGTTCGTTGTCAAACGGGGAGTTGGCGTACTCCCAATAAGCTCGTCTGTCCAGACTGACGTTCAGAACCTTCGAGCGCTGTTCCGTCTTCACCAAAAACTGTCGCTTCGGAATGAGCCATGCGAACAACTCCACCTCACGGTCGTTGAGATGAAACATGCGTTGGTATGCCGCATGATCTGCGCCAGGGTTTGCCAGCAAGATTTTGGTCGGACAGATCTCGTTGACGAGGTCCAAAATGCCGGCGCGCTGCAAGTCTGCCGCGGACTGCGTAATCAATCCGATTCCCCCGTTGTGCTTGCGCCATGTTTTCCCTGCGGCAACCAAGTACGCCCGCGCGGTGTCGTTGGCGAGAAAGCGCCATACCTCATCCGCCCAGAGCTGCTTAGGGACGGCCGCGAGCGCAACGTCGTAAACGACCTCGCTGATCCGCTGGAAGATGTAAAACAGCAGGGGTGCGAGGACCTGCGGATACAGCTCATCCATTCCCTGGAAGTCGAACGTTTGGAACACGGCGAAAGTAAGGGTGTCCTCGACATTGTCGAAGATGGAGCCATATTGCCCGCCCTCAACCCACGGGTGAAGGTTCGCTGCTAGGTGGCGGGGCAGTCCGGGCGCTAAATTGCCCAGTCGCCGGTGCTCTGTATCGAGTACATACATGCCTTCGATTGCTTCAAACAGCTCGCGGTCATCCTCTGCACAGGGATTGTAGTCACCAGTCGATAGCAGCAGGCGTACAAATGTGAAGAGAAATTGCAAATTATCTGAAGTCGGTGACAAAGCGAATGGGTTGATGCGGAAGGACTGCGTGCCGCTGGCGAATCTCATCTCGACGTAAGACCCGCTGTGCTTGCGCGTGATTTGGCGGTAGCTGCCGCCCAGATCCAAAATGAATGTGCGGGGTGCGTGCTTCTGGGAATGGTCTATGAAGAGGTTCGTCAGAACCGATTTTCCGGAACCCGGAGCACCGAAAATGAGAGTTCCTAGCTTGTCACCTTCGTGCAAATTGAAGTAATACGGTGTCTGATGATTTGTTTCCAGGACAACTAAGTGCTCGGCGCGCAGGTGTCGATTGATCTTGTCGCCGCCATCCGGCGCGTAGAGAAATGAAAGGTCGGCGTAATTGCGATTCAGTATCCAGGTGCGGCGAAGATTGAATGCGTGGTTGCCGGGAATGATCGAGAGGTATGCATTCAAAGCGTTGTACGTCTCGCGGATCAGTGCGCCTTCGTGGGCGCCTATTATCTTCACAACATCGGTTGCAGCGGTCTGTAGCTGCGCTTTGCCGTTCCAGCCATAAAGAATGACGGTGAAGGAGAAGTGGCCTAGATACTCACCTCCGTTGTTGATGCGTGCAAGCGTTCCATCCAGGTCCTCGACGTCGTTCTGCGCCGACTTGTCGATGATCACGTTCTCGCGTTTCCCGCGATTGAGAACCATGCTCAATACAGAGGGGATGTCAGACACCCACTGGGACCAATGGAAGTGCTGTTGAGCTGCCCGGATTGTGCTGACCGCCGTCTCATTTGGCACCCGCTTTAGCTCGCTGCAAAGAATGAAGTTGCACTCAATTGCGAGCAGATCCCGAAGAACATGCGGAAACGTATTGTGCGGGGGCTCCTTAAGGCTCAGAACTTCGATATCCGCCTCGCCGATTCGAAGCCCTTCTCGGTTGCACACAATCGGAGAACTGGTCATGAAGAAATCGATATGCGAATCGTGCTGAAGACGGTGGGCCGCCGTAATATCTGGATCGAGATTCGCCAACAATCTGAAAAAGTGGAACGCGTCAGCTTTGCTGAGCTTCTGCAACCCCAATAAGTCCCCGATGTTCCGAATGAACGAATTCGCTTGCGCAACGAGAGTCTCGCGGCTCTGGGCTAAAACGTCCGCGAGCATTCGTAAAACGTTCTTCGTGGAAAGCGTTCGCTTTATGTCGGGTTGTGCCGTGATCGTTGCTGGCTCAAAGAGAACGACAAAGACCAGTTGGAGCGTATATAGGCCCGAAATCTTAGACTGCAAATGTTCGTTGCGATCCGCAACCGTGCGACGAACCGCAGCGGATTCGTAATCATCGTGATAGTCGATGGCGGCGCGGTCCTGTTTCAGGACGTATTGATATAGCCGGAAGCGGTCATCGAAAATGCGCCACGCCTGCGCCGCGCGTTCCGTATACGACTCCAGAGTTTCTTCGGTTAGGCACTCGTAATCTATGCCGCGCACTCTGAGTACGATTCCGAGCTGATTACCTTTCGTCAGGAACACGTGGTCATCAATGAATCGATGCGGCGCGAATACCGCATTTGCGGCCCCCGCATCACGATACGGTTTGATGAGCTTGGATACGTTCACCATTTACTGCTCTCGCCGCTCGACAAACAAGCAGAAGCTTTCACGCTTCAACGGGTCGTAAAGAACCTTTCTCTGCCGCACGTGGTTCATCACCTGAAAAATGTTCGGATCGATGCGCGTTAACCTTCGCCCGATCGCCCACATAGCGAGAAAAAGTACAAGAGCCGAGAGCTTTGATACGAACCCGTCATTGGCACCAACAATTACGGACACCAGGAAGGCCAAGCCCGCTAGTCTGCGATCAATGCCGAGGATGAGCAATGGCTTATTCAGTGCTCGCGCACCTGTCCTCATGATTCGTCTCACAGATCTAGAGGCTCTGAACCCACGTGATGATCGGCGACGCGAATAGCGCCATCACAAGGCCAAGAAAGAGGCCCGATACTTTCGCAATGACGCCAGGACCTCCGGCCATTAGACCGATGCCGCAGATGATGCATAGAATGATCCCAACCCACTTCGCAATCGCGATCATTTCTGTCGCAATGCCCTGAGCTGCCTGACCAAACGAGCTCGTCTGGCCAAAAACGAGAGCTGCGGTAGCTCCGAGCAGAACAACACAAAGCGCCGGCTTGAGAATCACCGGCGAAGACTTTCGGATTCGAGCGAACATCAACACTCCTTTTTCTTTCCTTCACCCCTCGCAGCGATCTGCAAGGATACGCTTCTATTTGGGACGAGGGTCGCTTTTCAGAAAATCTGACAGACTTTTCAAACTTTTCTGTCAAATGGATTGAAACGGGTGTTATCCTGTCTTCGCGACAGCACTGTTCCACATGTCGTCCAGCGCGCCAGCCTTTTCCCCTGATGCTTTCGAGAACGAGGATGTGTTCTTCTGGATTCGCCCCGTTGACGACAGAGGAGTGGAGGTGGACCCAAACTTCGCCGAAGCTGCTTACGAGAAAGCTCGTGATTTCCGGCTTTATCGTGCACAGGAGTTAAGGGACGAAGCGGTCAGAGCTGACCTGGTCGAAAGGGCGGTTTACGCCGCATCAAGAGCCCGAAAAAGCGATTTCATCCGCGACACAAAGGCTTACCTGTTTGCCACATTCGCACGACTGGTTGACGAACAGATCAAGAGAGACCGCGGGCTTGAGCACAAAGCGCCTGCCGAAATCGACGGGTACCGTGGCGCGCTCCCACCGTCTACTTCTGCGGCAAGCATTGACGATGTCATTCTTCAGCAGCAAATCCTTGGTGCCATGTCTCCCGAGGATCGTGTAATTTGGAAGCGCCGTCTCATCGGCTACGACGTGAATGAGATCGCCGCCGAGTTAAACGTCACTCCAAACTGCCTGTCTGTGCGAATCAAGCGCGGCGTCGAGGAAGTCCGTCACATTTTGCGGTCGCGTCGTGCGCGACAATAAGCGTTCGGATGGCAGATGAATGGCAGGCGGAGGGAGAGGAGCGCGAGCTCTTAGAGCTCCTAGCTAAATCCGCTCTGAACGATTACCCGAATCCTGAGCGCATCGGGTGTCCAGGTCACGAGTTTCTTGAAAGACTCGCTTTACACCGAAACACGATTCCGCTCAGCGATCCTCGCCTCGATCATATCGTCCACTGCTCACCTTGCTTCCGGGAATTGACGGACATAAGAAGAACTGCTAAGAGGAAGCGGCGAGGCGCGTGGATAGGCGTTGCTATCGCGGCGGCTCTGATTTTGATCGGGGCAGGTTTGTGGATTACGGGTGGTCTGAGGAGCATCGGGCTTCTAAGTGGCGGCGGAATCTCGACCCCGATGGTTGCTGAGATCGATCTCCAGAATGCGTCAAGGCATCGAGGAGCTCCATCGCAATCGCAACAGAACGGTAGCAGCACGATTCCGCGTGGACGTCTGGAGCTCACGATCCTGTTGCCGTTCGGAAGCGATGGGGGTCAATACGACGTGCAGATCTTCAAGGAAATTGGGAAGCCTCTAATCACTTCATCCGGCAATGCTGTAATCGGGAACGGCGTCACGAGGCTCACCCTTTCGGTGAATACGTCTTCACTTTCACCAGGAAGCTATCTGCTGGGCATCCGCCAACGTCCTCCTGAGTGGGATTTCAGCGCGATCACGATCCGCTAGCGTCATTTCCACAGTCCATCCGGACGACTACTAGGAAGTGTGTTCTACCGGAACAAAATACAGGAGCAATAGAAGCGCGCTCCGAAACTAACGTGTCGGCCGCTCCGAAATCAACGCACTGAAAGTGAGGAACTTCGGTCTGCGCACGATTAGCGAGCGCTCCAAAAATAACGTGGCTGTTCCTGAATTCCACAACCGAGCACAACGCGCTATATGGACGGGAGCTCGTACTCTGCGCCCGCGAAAAGATTGTTTTGCAAGTTCACGCGTTCGAAATTGTGGCCGGATGGAGTTCGTACTAACGAAGGCCCTGACGATACTAGGCAGGCTGAACCAAACGAAATTTCCCGTATTCTGTAGGCACCTCTTGCCCTGGAGAGGCTTCGCAGATTCGATAGCTCGGGTCAAGCAGCCGGTAGGCGCGGTCAACTTGATCGGAGTCCATCGCAGCGTATCCGACCGCGCGACCAGCGGAATAGAAGATCGCTCGACCGAACATCGCTTCCCGATCATCTCCGGGATTGCAAATCGCGAAATGGTAGAGGCAAAAACTTGCGGGGGTCAATACGCACTTGAGACGTTTGGCTACCGTCTCTTTCGTAGCTGGAAGTTCGGACGCCAATAGCGACCACAAGTCTTGGAACGGGCGTTCGCCTAAAGAAGAATCCAAGAAATATACAAATTCTGTGGACTCGTTGCGTAGCCGATCCCTGAGAACGGATTTCATCGGTTCTCGAACCGCAAGAGGCCGATCCGTGACAATCCACATTGCGGCGATGTTTGCTTGGGTTTGAAACTTAGCCTCCTTGTCGAGGTTTCTCAAGAACATCGGCGTGCCGGTTTTGACATCGTCCGGGTTGAACCATTCGAAACCGGGCCGGCTGAGTCTGTGCGGATATTCGACCAAAAGTTCGAGTTGGCGTGTTTGGAATGGGTTCAGACCCAAAGCCTGAGCAATGGGTGCGACCGTCTCGGCCGGCGGAAGTCGGCGTCCGCTTTCAGCCATCGCTATAACGCCTTCGGTTGTCCCCGCTTCGTCTGCCAATTTCCTTTGAGAGAGCCGACGAATTCGGCGGTAAAACCCCAGTAGTGCGCCCACGGCTCGTTTCGAGTCATCGAGCTTCGGGTTTCTTGGCTTGCTGTTAGTAGGATTGGGTCCTGTCATTGATGACCTTTGCTGCATTCCACTATAGGTCCCGTTAGCATGCTAACGCTATAACATTTCTCTTGCGAAAATGACAAATTTCTAATACTATTGCAATCAGGAGAGTGTGATAACGACTTGTTAGCATACTAACAAAATGGATGACCTAATTGCGATTGGCGGGTGTAATCCAGAGATCGAACCAGGGGCTAAGATGACAGCCATTTCAGCGGCATTGCTCAAGCACCTCCTGTTCGGTTTCTTAGACCTTTCGGGGGTCACGTTAGCAGCAGAGGTTGTTGCGTCTTGCAACCTGGTGTGCCCCGGCTGCTGGGTAGGTAAAGCACGCCCCGACATGTTTAGCAAGGCGAATTTGGACATAATGCCGGAGAGCATTTTTGATGCAGCCCTGAATTTCGGCCGGCAGCTAAACATCGAAAAGCTCAGCCTACTGGGCGGTGAGCCGACTATGAGAGCGGATCTACCAGTGCTGATCCAGCGAGGCCGGGACAAGGGCTATACGGTTGGTGTGACGAGCAATGGCGTTTGCTCTACTGAGCGGCTCAAGGCGGTGCTCGCTGCTGGACTGCAGTCAATCACATTCAGTATCGATGGGGCTTCGGCGGCAACGCATGATCGGCTGCGGCCATCGCGTGGAGGTCAGAGCACCTTTGAAATTACACTCAGAGGCATCCGGCAAGCTGTTTTGGAAAGGGACGATCACGGATATGCCGTAGTCGTTAACCACACCATCTACCCCGCGAATTTAGAGGAGGCCGAGGCCATGGTCCGCCTGTCTGCAGCCCTCGGGGTGGATCGTATTCGTCTTCACTTTACACTGCCGAACGATAGCAACATCAGTGGAGAAGCCGACATGATTTCGCCACAGTCCTGGTCGCAGCTACGGGCAAGAATGGAACAACTCGCGTCGGAGCTAAACCGTCCGATAGCTGTCGCAGAAGCTTACGGCCGAGGGGCCACCGCAGAGTCTCAGCGCCGCCGAAGCCCCTACCTGACGGTTCAACCCGACGGACGATTGATGGTGTGCGCTGCATATTCTCGGCTTCGAGATCCGCGCCGTCATTGGATAGCGAAAGTTATTTCAGATGGCAACTTCGCTTTAAACAGCCACTTTGTTGATCGCACGCGTCACCCGGTTTGCTGCGGTGCGGTCCCAGAGTTTATTTCTGAGCTTTCCGAAAGCGAGCAGGAACTCATCGACCGACACGGCGGGCTTGGCTGTATCATCGTGCCCTCATCGATTGGAGGAAAGAAGATATGAATCGATATGCTCACCTGCGAGATGTTGAAACAGCGTTCATCGCCCAAAGTGAACCGTATCTCAAAAAGGCTATGCAATCGTTTTCCGTCGCGAACCTTTCGGAACTGGACGAGCTGTGCGATAAGCTGCCGGAGCCTCTTTCGCCGGTGCTGGTCAACGACTACCGGTCCATCACCCGAGATGAACGTGACGCATTGGCACGGCAATTCCTTGGACGGACGGGCGTCGCCTACTTCATCGTCCTGAATCCGGACGACAGCCCTCGACTACATCACCCGCTGCACGACATGGCTGCCCAGTTGGCAGATATCCTGCCGCTCCGCTATCCCATCCCGCATCCTTTAGAGAATCACCCGCACACTGTTTCAACATTTGGCAACTGTGACGGCACAGTTAAGATTTACCGAGTGCCTGACAAGGGTGTAGCGCTCGGCACAGATGGAATGGCTATGCATCAGGATGGGCTTGGAAGCGGCGGCACTGTTGAAGCCGCGGCTCTCTATGCTGATTCTGGTGGCCTTGGTGGTGGTTTCACGTGCTTTCAAAATCTTGTCTTAGCTTCGCTATTGCTGGCTCACACAGACCGTTCAGCGTTTGATCATCTGTTCCTGCCGGATGCGCTCACGGTGCACCGAACCACCGGGTCGAGAGCACTTAAAATCACTGGGCCGGTTTTGTTCCTTGGTGAGACCGCGAACCCGCAACTTTTCTTTAGAGTTCCAGATGGGGAGTACCAAGTTCGCTATCGCGACGAGCCGGCGTTAGAAAGGGGCATTAGTTTCTTGTTCCGCTTTGCCCGGCCCCTTGCGAACGGGTCAACCTTCGTTCACTTGAGCAATCCAGGCCACGGGTGCTACGTCCGAAATCAAGTCGTAGTGCATGGCAGAACGCGATTTGTAGACAGCCAAATCGGTGCGCGGCGGGTGCTCGCAAGGAAGTGGTATGCATCGGAATCCAGACACGCCTTTTATCGGCACGCACCCGGATTATTCCTCGACCCTACCTATGGTGTTTTGTTCCCGGATCTAGCTGCCGAGCACAACGTTCGATCCGAATGGCAGTACAACGATACGCTTGGGAGTAACGTCCGGGTTTCCTGACCGCCGAATTCGGAGGCAGTAGATCCAGGTACCGACCGAGTTGTAACGGACTTATGTACAGCCGTGCTCGTCTGGTTGAAGATCAAACGCATCCCGAAGAGCACAACCTAATCCTATATTTTCTGTCAGATTTTCCGCCGAGAACCACTCGTTCTGAATGGAGAGACCTTTTGACGAATGGTTCAGATTGATCCAACATACACAGAAAACTCGAAAACGCGATTTGGTGCTGCGGCAGCATCGCTTTTGGAGGCGTCGGCGGTTGCGAAATGGCTTGGCGTATCGGAGCAGTGGGTTCGTGAGCACGGGACTAAGCGGGAACCGCGTCTAAAGTCCATCAGAGTCGGCAGACTACTCCGATTTCGTCGGGAAGATGTCGAGGACTTTATCGCGCGATGCCGTCGATGACCAACATCTGGCCAGTCGACAACGGAGTACCAATGAGCGATCTATTCAACGTCGACGCGTTAGCCGAGGCCCTGTCACGCAAGATGGTGGCGAACGGCTTGATCGAGAAACCGAGGCTGATGAATCTGGATCAAGCCGCAGCATACCTGGGCATGACAACGGACGCCATTAAAAGCAAAGCTCTGATGGGTCAAATGCCCGCGGTAAAAATCGACAAGAAGTGGCGATTCGACCGCTTTGATTTGGATCGATGGATAGAAGACCACAAGCGTATCGCGTAATAGCAGACATCGTGAAGGCTGGCGTATTTGGGCCCGAAAGGACCTCAACTCGAGCAGCACGTAAGAGAATCTCTTAATGGCAAGGAAACGCAGCACACGCGGACAAGGCTCGATCTACCTGCGCAAGGGGACTTGGTGGTGCGATTACTCCGTTGATGGCATCAGGCGCCGCGAATCCTGCGAGACGAAGAATAGAGAGGAAGCTCTTGCCTATTTGCACCGCAAGCAAGGCCGGCTCGCTTCTGGCGAACTACTCACTCCGGATCGGGTGAGTATTCGAGATCTCCTAAATCTGCTGCTTGAAGACTACGAGCGAAGACAGGTTGCACAGCACTATATCGCCAACCTCAAGATCAAATCGATTCTGATTCCGAAACTGGGCGACGTGAAGGCAACGAAGCTCAGTAGTGCGCGAGTGAAGGAATATATCGAGGGGAGGCTGAAAATCGTGCAGCCCGGCACGATCAATCGTGAACTTGGATTACTGCGCAGATCATTCCAACTTGGCTATGATCACGATCCCCCTTTGGTCGCACGGATTCCACATTTTCCGAAGCTAACCGAGAATGAGCCTAGGAAAGGCTTTTTGAAGCCGGAGATCTATCAAAAGCTCCTCTTCGAATTGCCTGAGGAGCTTCGGCTCCTATTCGTCGTTGCGTACCACGTCGGGCTGCGGAAAAGCGCGCTGCTTAGGATTAAGTGGTCTCAGGTGGACGTTGCCGCGAAGACCATCTGGATGGAGGGCAAGAGGAGCAACCGGAAACCGGAACCTGTGGCCGTGCCCATTTATGGCGACATGGCAAAGTTCATCGAGATGCAGCCTCGAACCAGCGAGTATCTATTCGCGCGGGGCTCAAGACCTATCAGGGATTTCCGAGAGAGCTGGGACTTGGCGTGTCAGCGGGCCGGCGTTCCGGACCTGTTGTTCCATGATTTGCGTCGAACCGCCGTTCGGAATCTGCGTCGCGCTGGTGTCGCTGAGACGGTCATTATGAAGATCACTGGTCACCGGACCCGCAGCGTCTTCGAACGGTACAACATCACTGATCACTCCGACACAATCGAAGCTGG
>DATJUG010000104.1:0-37555 GCA_035502635.1 Bryobacteraceae bacterium | reverse complement strand
GCAAGGTGCAGGGCAAGACCGCCCAACGTCACACCAGCGCCGAGTTCGTCGAGTTTCTCACAGGAGTGGTGAACAAGGCGCGCTGGGCCAAAGAGATTCACATCGTGCTCGACAATTTGTCGGCACACAAGACTCAGACCGTTCGGGATTTCCTAGCAGCTAACCCCAAGCCCGGTTCCACTTCACCCCAACCTACTCGTCGTGGCTGAATCAGATCGAGATCTGGTTTGGTGGCTTCGGAAGCCTTTTCAGCGTGTTTGTGTCCCCGGACATTCGAGGTTATAACCGCATTGTTGTCTTTATCGATTTCTTCGCGATAGCGGCAGTGGGTTTGCTGCTGACACGAGCATTGGCTTGGTATGTGTGGCACTGTTGGCCGAAGCCACTCCTCGCCTGCGCCCTGGCGACAATGGTTCTCTTCGGAGTAAAGGACCAAGCTGTCACGGTAATATACCGCGACAATGCTTCGCGTGAGCGCCAGTTCGACCTAGACGGCGCATTTGTGAGATCAATAGAATCCGTGCTTCCCAGAAAGGCCTCGATTTTTCAATTGCCGTTTACCGATTTCCCCGCCGAAGGCCCACCGTTTCGCATGGGAATCTACGATCAAAGCAGGCCTTATTTGCATTCGGATTCCCTGCGGTGGACCTGGGGCGCTATGACGCGAGTCCGGCGAGTGGGTGAGGCAAACGGCAACTTTGCCCGTACGAGACATGCTGACGCGTCTCTCCGGGGGCTGGACTCTCGGGATCTGGATTGACAGATTTGGATATCAGCCGGGCAGTTCATCAGAACCTGGAATTGAAGCGGCACTCGGCGAGCAGCCGCTTACGCGCTCAGATGGCCGCATTGCATTCTACGATCTCACCGCATACATTAAACGGCTAAAGATGTCTGAAACTTCGAGCACTTCCCGCTTAGCTGAACGGATCGCTTTAGGCGCTGTTGTTATCACTTTTCCAACAGGTTTCTACGCAGAGGAGCACAACGACAAGCAAACTTGGCGTTGGTCTTCGCAACATAGTGTGATGCGGCTTCACAATCCTCTTCCTGAGCCGCATACGGTTCAAGTGGCTATGATTCTGCAGCGCACCCAGTGATCCGCGGGCTTTGTATTTTGAGGTAGTAAATCTCAAAATTAGGCAGTGATCGGGATTACCGATCAGCGATTCGGAATCAATTCCATTGTTAAGCGCACCACTGGAGGACCTCGTCTGTAAAGGATTGCCAAGTTGGCAACCGCAAATACATCGCCTCTTCGATCTTGCCGTTTGCATACGCGTCATTGAGAAAAGCGAATACAGCCCGCCGGAGGTTGGGAACAGTCACGGGCTCGACGTAATGAACGCCCGCCGAGCCCAGTTGTTGCAAGCTGGGAGTTGTCGTCGAAGCAATCACTGGAGTTCCGAGCCATAAACTTTCGACCGGCGGCAGCCCGTAGCCCTCGGCAGCACTAACGTAGATGGTCGCTCGCGAATTCTCAACACAGGTCCGGATAGCTCCATCATCCGGGCTAGGATAAAAACGAAAGCCCGAATTTCTGTCGGCCGCTAATCTGTTTACGCGCTCTGAAAAGGCTGGTTCGACCCAGCCCATTTTGCCAACAAAAGCGAGATTTAGTCCTCTGACCTGCTGGAGCAAAGGCTCAAATGCATCGAGTATCAGTTTGTGGTTCTTTCGCGGTTCGATGGTTCCAATTACGCTGAATGTCAAGGGGCGCCCTAGGATCGTCCGTTTCGGTCTCGGACCAAGAGAATCGCTGCCCAGCGGTAGAACGGCGCCGCCTCGTTCGTGCGTTCGCTTCAACCGCGTGTAGTAAGCGTCGCGTGTGTACTCTGAAATGAATCCGCAGCAACTAGCTTTCCTGATAATCTGATAGTAACCAGCCATCATAGAAGGCATAAATGCCGGGAAATATTCCGGGTGTGTAAAAGGCAGCAAATCATAGACGATGAAGCGGCAACGCTGCAATTGTTGTTCGGGCATAGCGCGAAAAAATGCCGCTCTCGGTTCGCTAAAGATCTCTGGAACTATGACCGTCTCACTCAATGATATTTCAACTGGAGGGCCATTTCGGGAGGTTAGTCGACCGATTGCCGCCACTGCGGATTCACTGCCGTCTCGAAAGTAGCCTCCTATCGCGGAGATTAGCTCAACGGGAAGCGTCACGTATCGATCACCATCCAGCCGGACTGGGGTGACAGTAAGCGGTGGAAAATATCTGCACAACTCTCCGCTAATTCGCTGAATACCCGTTCTCATCGGAACTGCTAACAGCTCACTGATGTCGATGTACAGGCTCATGCCAACCCGAGAATCTCAACCAGCCGTTTCGCGTAGTAGTCGAAGTTGTGCGTCTTCAGGTACGCAGAACGATCGTGGTTGTCGGCAGCGCAGCCGGGCAGACCGCGTTCCCAAATCAGAGCGAGTTGTTCGGCGACCTGCAACGGCGAAAAGCGATCAGGTACTTGCGATACATAGGCAGGCGCATCGCAAGAGGTTGCGAGGTCGCTGTTTGCGACGCACGGGAGTCCCGCGCTGATGCAGTCAGTCAGAGCGGCAGATAACTGGCCGAATCCGTAAGTCCTTAGCTGAAGGGCTGCGTCGCTTGCGACCAGGAAATCACGGTAGATAGAATCTTCAACAAAATCAGCTTCCGAATGGATATATGGGGAAACTCCATATAGAGCAGCAATCCGATCTAACTCCTTCTCATGGGTACTGGCACCGCCAATAAAGTAGAGCTCGGCCGGTATATGCCAGCTTCGAAGAAGGTCGATCGCTAGTATGCACGAATCCATTCCCTTTTCAGGCGCGACGATCCCAAAGCTAGAGACCAAAAATGTATCTGGGGCTATCCCGTGCCGGTTACGCGCGGCAGCCCTTGCTGCTGATGTCAGCTCCTCGTCCTTGAAGAAGATGGTCGGACAAGAAGTAATTACCTGCGCATCAACTCCGAATCGCCGCCGAATCTCAGCTTGCTGCCTCACACTGTGCACCATCAATGGTGAAGCACGTTCGACGATAGGCTCAATGAGCAGTGAAGGGGGCGTATCGCTCTGCAACCAACTGTGAACCTCCTCCATAATAACTTCCCGCCCAACGAGCCGAGTTGCTAATGCCAAGAATCGCTGCTGTCCCAGACGTTGAACATAAATTTGAATAAGACGGGCATCATGTAAGATACACGGGCCGCCATACCGTTCAAACACTTCGAAGATCCGCGTGTGGAAGTGAGAGTTTCCGAGTACAGAAATAACAGAGTCATACCTTCCAGCGAGTAGAGGGGCGATACTTATTGGCCCGGCATCGTGGAAGTTGCCGTCGAATGTAAGAGGACGGGTAGCATCAGTGTAGAGATCTGAATTGAATAAGGAGTAGCCGGCTCGCATCAGCATAGCCGTGTACCGAGCGACGCCGGACTGATCGGGCGGATAGGGGCTCAAAAAAGCCAACCGAGGTTTTGAGGGTCGGGCTATAATGGCGGGTTTTCGACGGCTCTCAGTCACAGCTTCTATAGCGCTCCAGAAGCGTTGGCCGACCGCCTTTTCATGAAACTTCGCAGCGAGATGAGCCTGCGACGCCACGAGAGAAGCGCGTAGCATCGGCTCATGTAGCAGTTTTGCCAGTCTTTCAGAAAGACCGGCAGAATCATCGGACGGAAACAGAGCCTCGGTTTGCTCGATCAACTCCAAATGTGCCGTACAAGCGGAGGCGATGACCGGGCACTTACAGACTGAAGCTTCTACGACGGGTAAAGAAAAACCTTCTATGTGAGAAGAAACGATGGTCGCAGTCGCGCCCCTGTAAAGCCGGGCTAGCTCTTCATCCGAAACATCGGGACAGAATTCTAGAAACCCCGCGCCTTCCACATGCCCGGCGAGCGCAAGCAGATTGCACTTGTGGGCATCCTGATAATGGCCGACAACTTTGAGCGGGATGCGCCGTTCGTAGGCCAGGTTCAAACGCCGAACGGCTTTCACTGCCACCTCTGGGTTCTTCCGCGCGTCAGGACCTATTACAATCATGAAATACGGTTTTTGGGCGTCGTTTGACGAAGATAGTGCTCGATCTCGAAACTCGTAAAAAGAAGGCCGCACGGAAGCGCCCGTGACGCGGATCCGTTCCCCACAGATTCCGAGTAGCTGAGACAGTCGCCAGGCAGTATACTCTGATATCGGTAAGAACAGATCAAATTTTCGGAGACGGGCCATTTTCGCGAGATAGCCAATCCGGTGCGCAACTGTCGGCAAATAGAAATCGCTGGCCCATTCCAGGGGGATAAAATCGTAAACAACTGCGGCGCGGAGAAACGCCGGGTGATTCTCAAAGCGGAGACAAAAACGCGGATCGTGCGTCATGGGTGTGCCGTCGATGTATACGGCAGGCTGCCTATCGGTGCATGGATTGACAGAACCCGTCACGGCATCTACGAGCGAGGCGATTTTTCTGGGGAGCTCGCCTGATTGGGGATCGATCAGACCGATCGCCCTGCAAGTCGAAAACGCACTTTGCTTGCGCGTTCTCAGCAAAGCTGCCACGTGCTGCCCGATGCCCCGGACCCGGTAGTTTGCGTCCTGGAGGCATCGCAGGTCAACGTATATTGTTTGCTCCATGTGTTTCTATTTAGATCGGTCCCAATGGAAGTCCCTGCTTTGACCGTCCATTTGGCCTGCCTGTCCTGATCTGCGGCTTATCTGCTCGCGAATATCATAAGTCAGTTGTACGACATCGATGCCGGTCGCGTTATCGGACATGAACACTACTCACGTGTTGCATTAAACCTCGACGGGCTGGATTCCATGTACAATCTTAATCGACACTAGACGACATCCACCGGCTCTGCCAGCTCGATAGACACAGAGGATAGGAACCCGTCCCGACGCGACCAAGTTTCAGCGTATGCTGTTTTGAACCTATCTTTATTACCCGATATGTAAACAGCGTCACAAGATTATGTACTGGCACCGAGGCGGTCATGAATTGGGACGGATGATTTGGCCTCCGCAAAGCGGTGGCTTTCTCGCGAAGTCGCGCTCTGGCGGAGCGCCAAACGAGCCGCGTCACAAACGGGATGATCGGGCCAGCCTTAAAAAATTCTTCAAGCCTCCGAGACTTCCCTTAGACCTAAACAATGATTCACAACTGCTCGTGATTAGGCCTACTCTGAATGTTAATCCCTGATTGCTAGGCTTACGCGCGGGTATCATGCGGATCGGAAGGAGAACGCTCTCGGAAGGAGAACACAATATGAAGCGAGTCACTTTCCTGCTGGTTGTAGTTGGAACATTGGTCGGCGTTTTCGTCTCCCTGGGTCCCGCATCCGGGCAGACCGATAAACAGGCCGCCCCAGCCTTCGTAAACACAATTCCCCCCGGATACCGCGACTGGCGCTTGATCTCGGTGGCCCACGAAGCGGGCAACCTCAACAGCTTGGGCGCGGTTTTGGGCAACGATGTGGCGATCAAGGCCTACCGCGAAAAAACGCTTCCCTACCCGGACGGCACAATCATTGCCGCTTTGCACTACAGTCACAGCCCGTCCGAGGAAAACGACAAAATCTTTGGCCGTCCCCAATCTTTCGTACCGGGAGCGCCCACGAACATTCAATTTATGGTGAAGGATTCGAATAAGTACGCCGCGACGGGCAACTGGGGGTTCGGCCACTTCAGCCCGGATGGCAAACCGGGCGCCGAGGCGCTGATGAAAACCTGTTTTCCCTGCCACGCGCGGGAAAAAGCTCGCGACCTCGTCTTCACCCAGTACGCCCCTTAGGGGGTTCGAACCGGCGTCCTACTGCCCAACGTTGACGAAGTCCGGCCATTCATTGTTGAGGCTCGTCCCGCTTCAGGTGCGTTTCTCCCTCAGATCAATAAACAGCGCTGCACTCAAAGAGCTTGCGATCGCAAGTGCGACTGCGATCCATAACAGCGAGCGATAACCTGCGACGAACGACTCGTCGATAGCCCGGCGAGCCGCAGAATTTGCGGTTTGAATAGCGGCGAGCTTCGATCGTTGCGAATCAATCTGCTGGCGGATCGCCGCTGGCACGGAGAGCTTGTTCAAGCTCTGATCAAGATGCCGGTTGAAGACCGTTATGAGCACGAAGCCCAGAGCGGCAATTGCGAGTAGACCCGCAATACGCGATAGCGCATTGTTAATTCCCGAAGCAGCTCCGGCGTGATTCTGAGAAACAGAATCCATTACGGTCGTGGTGAGCGGCGCTACGCTGACAGCCATTCCCAGCCCAAGGACAGCGACTGCAGGAAAGAATGTTGTCCAGTAACTTCCGCCAATGCTGGGTATCGCAAAGAGAGCGAAGCCGGCAGCCGCAATGATAGGACCTATGATGAGCGGCAATTTTGCGCCGTACCGCTCAACCAATCCGCCGGACCAGCGCGAAAGAACGAACATCAATAAGATGAATGGCAGAAGGGCCGCGCCGGCCTCGGTGGCGGGGTATCCCTGAATCTGAATCAGATTCAGCGGAAAGAAAAAGAGCACTCCGCTCAGGCCGGTATAGAGAAAGAGCGTCAACAAATTCGCGCCGGTAAAGTTGTGCGAACGGAAGAGATCGAGAGAAAGCATCGGGGCGGGCGAACGTCGTTCGACAACAAAGAAAGATGTCAGGGCCAACACACTGGCGATACCCGCTATCAAGCCGTGTGACGGTTCAATCAAAGCGAACACGATCGCGCCAAGGCCGAAGGTGGCGAGCAGCGCGCCAAGCCAGTCGAGACTTTTTCCGCTGCGCTCCGGATCCCGGCTCTCCGGTACGCGCAACAAAGTAATCACGACAACGACTGCTGCGATTGGCAAATTGATGAAGAAGACCCCGCGCCAGGAGGCGTGATCGACCAGCCATCCGCCGAGCACGGGACCAACGGCAGCCGTGATCGCTGTAAATCCCGACCAGGTTCCGATCGCGCGCCCTCGCTCCTGATCGGGAAACGACGCACTGATCAGTGCCAGGCTTCCCGGTACCAGAAGCGCGCCGCCTATCCCTTGTACTGCTCGTGCCGTTATCAGTTGGAAAATGTCAGGGGCCATGCCGCACCAGGCCGAAGCGGCCCCGAATAGGACGACGCCGGTCGCGAAGATCTTCCGCCGGCCATAGAGATCCCCGAGCGAGCCGCCAAGTAAGAGAAGAGCCGCGAGGAAGAGTGCGTAGCTCTCCACGACCCATTGCACTTCGGAAACCGTTGCTCCCAGAGCCGACTGCAGCGCCGGAAGAGCGACATTCACGACGGTGCCATCGATGAATGCCATGCTTGATCCGAGTATCGCGGCGGTTAGAACCCAAGGACCACAACCCGTCTGAGCGTTGGCCGGTGAGGTGGCGCGAATGGCGCCTTCGTCGCAAGGAGGCTTTGCACTTAGCACGTGAGGAACGTCAGGATTTCATCGCCAACTTGGCCCGGCTGATGGATCATGTTTGCTTTCCTCCTTCGTCCTGCAGATGACGGTTCAATTCGGACCACCATGCTTCGCGATTCACACCTCAAATTCCGGGTGCAGATTGGATGCATCACAAGCGCAGAACGGATCCTGAATTCGCGTGTCGGGCTACCATTGGCTCATGTCCGACGAGCCTTTACCCTCTTCCGCTGTCCTTGATCGCGCGCGGAATGTCAAATTGTTCTTGATGGATGTAGACGGCACCCTCACGGACGGCGGCATCTGTCTGATTTCTTCGACCGTGGCCGAAAGCAGCGAACCGGTAACTGTGTTAGAGATGAAAATTTTCGATGCCCACGATGGTCAGGGACTTTCGCTCGCGCACACCATGGGCATCCACACCGGATTTATTACTGGCCGGCGATCGCCCGCTGTTGCAAAGCGCGCCCAGGAACTGAAAGTTACCTTTGTCTATCTGGGGCAGGCTAGTAAAACGGAGGCATTTGAGGAATGCGTGCGAAAGGCCGGAGTCACGGAGCAAGAAGTGGCCTATCTGGGGGATGATTTGCCGGACATCCCACTGGCGAAGCGGGCCGGGCTGGCTGTCTGTGTTGCCGACGGAGCGCCGGAATTGAAGGCGGTTTGCCACTACACGACGCGCCGGCAAGGGGGTAAGGGCGCGGCGAGGGAAGTGGTCGAGCTGGTTTTGAAGTCGCAGGGACGGTGGGAACAGGCTCTGCCGTTGGCGCGGGCGTAGTCGAACCCGCGTGCAAGCCCGCACAATTTCAGCGCACCTCGCGTCATCGCGCGCGATGCTCATTGAGCCGATCCTTGCTGAGGAGATCGGCGAGAATCCATGCTGCTCCGGCAATCGCAAAAGTCTCGATGTTTTCGCTCCAATTCGCATGATTGTGGGGATCCGAAAAAAGCAACGGTACCCACACGAGTAGTCCGAACATCACGATCATGATTGTCAGTAGGCGAGCCGCGAGAAGTGCTAATCGATTCGTAAGCAGCGCCACGGCCGCGAGTGCGAAACAAACCGTCGTCGTCACCGCCCAAAACGATTGACTTGGCGGAAACCACTTCGGAACAAGTCTTACGGTAGGGTCAAAATAAATCGCCTGTTCGAGGGCAAAGGAAGCGGCACAGATCCCCAAAAGATAGCAGCCGATCCGACTCAGTCTTTCCGGCGCCCATGCCGATGATAAGCGCACATAAAGAATCGCCGCTCCGGTCACGAGAGAGAACTGCTCAAAGAAGTTGCCCCAGGAATTGTAAATCCCCGGTCTGGCGACGATTTGTGGCACGCACAGCAACGTCAAGACAATGTAAACCGCACATAGGACCACTGCGCCGGGTTTCGCCGTCCGGCGGAACTGAATCGCAGCACCGCCGAAGATTTGGGCAGCGGCTGCGGCATAGGCAATATAACCCAGTTGATGCCACACGTTGGCGTCGTGCCAAACCAGTGTGATGAGGCCAGAAGCCAAGGCCGCGACCCCAAACACTCTACGGCCGAAGTCTGAACTCACTGTTGATACGGTCCCTTTTTCAATCGCGTTCAAGATGTGCCGCCACGGCTTGTGAAAGGGTTCACAACTCGCACTCCCGAATACTCCTGCCCCTCATTGAGATCCTCGGAGTAAATCGTGTTAGATCCCAAAGCTTGGGCAGCCGAAACAATCGCAGCATCCCAGTACGAGATCTTATGACGCGCCGATTGCTCAATTGCGATGCGGACGATCCTGTGGTCAATGGGGTAGCAGGGAAACGCGGTTAGCTGCTCGATCCACTCCAATGCTTGGCCGGTCGAAAGCGGGCGCGCTGCCTTCTTGACCACCGTTACGAAGAATTCCTGCAAGACTTGCGCCGATGTGCCAAACTCTTCGGATTCGATCAGAGCAAGCGCACGCTGCCGCTTGGGCTCGTCTTTACCCGTCCCGATAGCAGCGTAAACCAGAACGTTGGTATCGAGAAAGACCTTAGCGGTCATGGAGACCGTCGCGCGTCCAGCTCTTTTTGCCAAGCCGTCCTTGTGATCGAGCACTCAATTCGCGCAATCGCGCACGGGCGCTATTGGCCCGGTCCTCTTGCGACGCGAGATTCGTCAAGTACTCACGCACTAACGCATTAACACTGGAATTTTGCTCCGCGGCATGCCGGCGGACGACAGCCAACACCTTTTCGTCCACGCTCAAAGTGATATTCCTCATGCACACAGTATACGTGAAACTGTGCTACTGAAAGTAGCGACCAGACACCGAAGTTAGGGCACTCGTTGATCCGCCGATTCGAAACGGTTCTGGCCTGATCGAAAATCCGCTGCCACCTGTCTCGCGAACAAAGCAGTGAGTTGATCAATTTCACGGAGCAAAGTAACAAATGAATCGACCTGCGCTGCCGGCAATCGCTCCAACTCTGGGCCGCCACACTGCTGTAGCACTCGCCCCAGAAGTTTCACTGAATCATCGGCCGTTAGGTCCAGACGCGCTGGTCTACCTTCAATCGCATTCGCCATTTCTTCCAAAAGTTCCGCCGAGTGCTCATCGTACTCGCGCTGGCAAATTAGCAACGCCCTTGGCAACTCAAAGCCCGGCAGTTGAAGCCGGTACTTTAGAGACGCAACCCTCATAAGGAAAAGCGTTCTCAACTGCGGCTGCCATTGCCGGACGCGGTCGCGCATAGCAAGATCGCGGCCCCGCGAAGCTCCGAATTCGAAAAGCATGCCATCCGCAAGCGCTCTTACCTGGTCGAAATGAGCGTTGATCCGATCGCGAAGAGCGAGGCTATCCTCAATCGCTGTTCGAATATCCTTCGAGAGCGGCTCTCTTGCAAGTTGAGCTAGCAATCGGAAGCTCGAGACAAACGCCCTCTTCATCTCGACACCGGCAGGCGTGCCCCATAACTGGTCGAAGACAAACCACATCATCAAAAGTCCCAGCAAAATCCCAACCACGCGATCTCGCGCTACTGCAAGTGAGATCTGCATTTTGAATTCTTGTAAGTTGATCAGGTAGAAAGCAAGAGCGACCTGAATGCCGAAATAGGACAGGCGCGGACTCGATGTGCTCAGCCATGAAGATAGAGCCGTGACGAATACGAAAAGAATCGTAAACCCGCCAATGGAATCCAGGTAGGGCAGAATGAAAACCTGCGAGCCCATGCCAATGAGAAAGCCGCCCGCGATTGCCCCCGTAAGACGAAGCATCTGCTTCTGTCGGGATGCGCCAACTGTAGACAGTGCTGTCAGCAGGCACGTGGTGACCGCCGTGCTGATACCCGGCCAGGCGATCGCGTTATAGATGACATAACAACTGCTCGCGGCCAAACAGCCTCTTAGTGCGAATCGAACGTGGTCGGGATTGGAGAATGCATCTCGCGCTAGCAGCGCAGGTTTCGCTGCGGCGTCCCATGATGGCAGATATTCTTGAATCGATCGAGTACCCGCAAACACTTGAGTGATGAGAGTGACCGTGTGCTCCATCTCGCCCAACAACGGAACGTTGCTCGCTTCTTTATCCCTATTGAACTCAATGGGGCCGGGAATCTTGCGATTCGTCAGATCGTTGCGAATATTCGCAAGGCTCGCGGCCAATTCCCGGAATCGTCTCCGATCGGACGGGGAGAGATCGAAACTTAGCTGAGTCAGCGTTGCCGCCAGATCTACGAGCCTGCCGACCAGCGCCCCAACAGCACCCATATGCGCGGAGTATTGGGCTGAATAGTTTGAGCGGCGCAAGATTCGCCGCAACATGGATGTTCCAAGTATCTCGAGACGGTTGATTTCCTTTTCAATAATCGGATCCATCGCGGCGCCCTTCGCGTAGGAAGCCAACAAATTCTCGATCGCAGATAATCGCCCCGTGATCGGCAGGACAACTTCGTCTCCCGGCCGGCCTCGTACGAAAGCCAGTTCTACCCCCGCGGTGATGACGACTGCTACCAGTACCGCCAAACATAGCCAAAGTGTATTTTCGACATTGGTCTCGGCCGGTACATGACTGTCCCAAAACGGAATTCCAGCAGAGATCATGTTGACTGAAGCGACTGCCGCAAGATAGTTACTAAATACCCTGATTGCAAAAAAAGCGAGGAACAAAGTGCCGATCACCCACAGAAAATGAAGCAGGGGAATATTAATAACGAACCACACCGCGGTCACAAGATAGCCGGCGGTCAAACCTGTAACAAGGAATAATACTCCCCCCGTTTGCAGCGTGGCCCGAGGGCTTTCACGCGAAACCAGAAGCGCATAAATCGCAGCTTGCCAACTGTACGGAATGCGAAAAGTCATGCAAACGATCATGATCAGAGTCGCAGAGATCACCATGCGCGCAACAGTTCCTGCGCGGCCCGGATACGGAGCGAGTTCTTGCTTGAGGAACTCCCGGAACCAGTGCGACGGCCGCTGCAACGGCTGAGGCACGCTTTGCGCCAGTGTGGCCATCTCTCAACGTCCTCGAATCAAGACGACAGCCGATTCGCCTACTCGAAACAGTTCAGCCGGGGGATTCGCGACGCGCACTCGGACCGGATAACGCGACGCGAGATGCACCCAATTTAACGTTCGCTGCACATTCGGGAGGCCCGGCTGCAAACGGCCAATGACGTCTTCATCCGGTGTAACGCCGAACCCGATGCTCTCGACCACGCCCGAAAAGCGCACATTCGGTTTGGACATGACGTAAACGTCCGCACGCATCCCCGGCGCGATGCGCTGCAGTTGGCCTTCACGAAAATTGGCGAGCGCCCACCAGGTGCGCGCATCAATCAGTGTAAATACTTGCTCCCCAACGTGCGCATAGGCGCCTTCTGAAATCGTCAGATTCGTGACGCGAGCATCAAACGGCGCATAAACTCTGCAGTTATCCAGGTTGTACCGAGCGGTTTTTACTGCCGCCTCTTTTGCGCCACGCTGGTTGATCAGTGGTTCGAGCGTGGTGACACCGTGTTGCGCTTCTTCATGCTGTGCCTTGCTTTGTTCCAGGACGCTTTTCGAATGTTCGTATTGCGCCAACGCGGATTGTAATCCCGCCTGCGACACCCTTAACTGGGACTCCGCCTGTTTGAGCGCTTGCGCCAGGGAAATCTCCGAGCTTTTCGCTTTGTCAACTTGGTCCACCGTGACGAACTGCTTGGCCAGCAGCGGCTCAATACGTTTGAGATTACTGTTGACATATGCCCATTCCGCCCGCGCCCGCTCAACTCCCTGTTGCGCATTCGCCACGTCAGCTCGGGCCTCGTCCACCGACGCTCCATATCTACTGATGTCGGTTTGCGAACTCTGAATGTTTGCTTGCGCAACCGAGACCGCGCTCACCAGCGCTGCAATCCGTCTTTGCTCGTCCGCAATCTGCCCCTCGAGAGTAGCCTGTTCGGAAACGGCTCTCTCAAGCGCATATTCGTATGGTCGCCGATCTATTTCATAGAGCAGTTCGCCCTTTTTCACAAACTGGTTATCGCGCACACACAGGCGAACCAGCGGTCCCTCCACCTGCGGCGCGATTCCAATGAAATTCGCGAAGATTTCCGCGTCGTCGGTTCGCGGATAGTAATTCGTACGATAAAGAACCGTAACGCCGAGAATCACGGCCGCGATGACAATGCCGGCACTGATCAAGCGGCCAAGCTGCTGTCTGGTCCTCGCACTGGTTTCAAGCTCCATAAGGAAACCTTGTCACGAGCCAAAAAATACCAGCCATAGAGCAAATGTAAACAATGCCGTCAGGCTGAGATAGGTCAACGTCGGAACAGCAATTGGAATGTGCAGCAGTCGTAGCAGCCATCCGGTCAACGCCGTAAGGACCATGGCGACAACCAGGCAAATCAGCCACGCCGGGAAGAACGAGCCCAGGATGTCGAAGGAAGGAGCCCGGGCGCAGCTCGTGAGCGCCAGCAACGCGAGCAGCAACCCGCATCTCGAGAAATGAGCACCTCCTTTCCCGGTCATGGCCCAGGTCTCCGCGCGCCCGGTTGAATCGCATCGCCAGTCTGGAAAGCCAAATTTGCCACTGCGGTAAGCACCTGTGTACGAGCTAGCACGTCGGTCGAGCGTGCCTGCGCAAGCGTCCGCTGCGCTGATGTGACATCCAAAAAATTGCGAACGCCATACTTATAGGATTCAAGCGTGGCCGCATACGATTGACTGGCCGCTTGCAACAGCGCAATCGCCGATTGCCGCTGGCGAAGAGCAGTTCTTAAATTCGAGTAAGCTGTCCAGATCTCATTGGTGATTTGATCTCGTGTGGCGCTGACTTGCGCTTCTGCTGCGCGGCTGTTGGCTTCGGCCTGCGCCAACCGATTCCTTCGCGCGCCGCCATCGACCAGCGTCCAGTTCAGGTTCAGAGTCAAACCGCCCGTCAAATCCGCGCTGTGCGCCCAAGGCGCCGTTTGCTGCAAGCCGTACAATGACTCTGCAGTCGGCCTGGCATTCACGTTCAGCGTCGGATAATAGGCCGAGCGCGCCTCTTTAATTCGGGCGTTAGCCGACCGCACTTCGGCTAACTGCTGCATCAGATCGGGACGCTGTTCGAATGCCCGATCGATCGCTCGATCAACCGTATCGCCGATCGATTCGGGTGTCGGTATCTGCTCCAGTGGCTGCACGCGAATGGCGGCGGTCGCCGAAGTTCCCAGTGCCGTGGCCAAATCTCCACGGGCAATCTCTTCCGCCCCCAGTACGGCCTCCAGATCGTATCCCGCCTGCGCGGTCGCGCTTCGTGCTTCGAGAACATCCGGCAGTGTTGCTAGGCCGTTATTCAATCGATCCTCGGCAGCCTGTTGCGCGGTCTGCGCGTTCACAAGATTTGCCCGCGCGGCTTCCTCTTGGCCCGACGCATTCAGCAATCCGTAATAGGCTTGCTCCACTTGATAAATGAGCTTGCGATGCGTGTCGTTGAAGGCAAAATTCGACGCTAAGAGTTGCGCTCTGGCTGCTGCGATTCTGCCCGCCCGCGCTCCGAAATCGAAGATTGTGTAATTGAGCTCCAGAGCGCCGTCAAATGCCTCTAGAGTCTGCCGATAAAAACGGTCTCCGAAGAGAATCTCCACGCGATTAGTCGCAGATAGTGCAATGGCGGCAAGCGTTGGATACAACTCGCTGCGCGCAATGCCCAGCTCTGCCAATTGCGCGCGAGTGCCTTCCCAAGCAACGCGGGTCTCGGGATTGTGCGCCTCAGCTAAATCGATCAGCTCCGGTAACGAATACGCCTTGTCAGGCTCAATGCTGAATCGCGGCTCACGAAAGCGCTTTGCATCCTGTTCGATTTGCCGCTCTTGCATGGCGTGCCATGGATGATCGGGTGAAACCGGAGCAGTCTGCGCCCATGCGGCAATCACCTGGCCCAGGATCAGGTATGAAATAGCCGCTCGGGTCAGAATACCCGCTGTGCCCGCTCCAAACAATGACCCTGTCCGGCGCCTTTCCTTTTCTTCACGACCTCCTGCCAGCATAGGCGACGTTCGCATTCATCTAGCCTATGGCATTCTTTCCGCATGCTCAGGCAAGAACAGCCGCACGGCGGTGATGTTGACAACCGCTCGCGTGACGATTAGGCGCTCGTGGCGGCGGTGAGCCGCAGAGCATCTTCGCGAGCTTTGCGGAGCTTGGCCACCGGATCGCTGGTGGGCAGAAATTCCATCGCAACCATGCGATCGTACTTCAGCTCGGCCAGCTTCTTATAGATATTGCCGTAATTGATTTCTCCCGTGCCGGGCTCATGACGGCCGGGCACGTCGGCGATATGCACCAGCCCCGTATATTGGATATTCTTTTCGAGTTTTTCGATGAGGTTGCCTTCAGCAATCTGCTCATGGAAGAAATCGTCCAGGAACTGCACCTGCGGATGATTCACGGCGCGGATAATTTCGAAACCTTCTGCCACGGAGGTCAGGTAGTACTTGGGATTTTCTTCCGGGTCGATATTTTCAAGCAGCAGGCGAACAGGCTGGCCGTTGATCTGCTTGCCTTCGATGATGGAAGCGGCGCGCTTGAGGCCTTCGATACAGCTCTCGTGCTGTGTTTCGCGCGGCATGCCAGGCACTACATTGCCGGACATTACGATGCATGCTGGGCAATCAAGCTTTTCCATGATTGGCAGCTCGTTGCGGACGTCAGCAAGCATCGCATCGCGGTCGGCTGGATTCCCGATAGCGTGACGAAGTCCGGCGGTGGTATCGAAATTGATGCCGAGTTGCTTGCGCCTGGCGTTATAGCGGGTGAACTCGCTATCAGACCATTTCTTGTACTCGCCGACAAGTTCCACGTTCGTGTAACCGGCTTCGACTACCTTTTCGAGGCGCTGCTCGAAAGGAAGATCTCTGAAAACAGTCCAAAGCATGACCGAGATCTTGAACGGCGCAATAGCCGGGTTGTCCTCGGCTGCCGATGCTCCTGCAACAGTTGCGGCTCCAAGCGCTGCGCCAGCCAGATCCCGGGAAAACGCTCGACGATTCAACATATGCTCCGAATCATATCTCGGAGCGCCAGCCACGTCATCATAACCTTTGCCTGATCTGATACGATCTTTTAGCGTTTGATGAACAAGAGAACCTTTCTGCGTCTGTTCTCGAGCGCCCTCGCGGGCTCTTTCATGAGGCCGCTCTCTATGCTCGAGGCGGAGCCAAGGCTGACCAACTGGGCCGGCAACATCGTTTATGGGACCGAGCGTCTGCGGGAGGCTGCGTCGCTCGATCAGATTCAATCCATTCTCCGGTCGGAAAGCAAATTGAAGGTGCTCGGCACGCGTCATTGTTTTAATTCCATTGCCGACAGCGATCACGCGCTTCTATCGCTCAAATCGATGCGGAAGATTGAGCTGGATGCGGCCGCACACGCCGTCACGGTAGAAGCCGGCGTAACTTACGGGCAACTGGGGCCGTATCTCGATAGCAAGGGATTCGCGTTGCACAATCTGGCTTCGCTCCCGCACATTTCAGTCGCCGGAGCGTGTACTACGGCAACGCATGGCTCGGGTGAAAAGAACCCTAATCTCGCTGCTGCTGCGTCCGCTCTCGAGATGGTGACTGCCGCGGGCGACGTGGTGAAGCTTTCGCGTCAGGCTGACGGCGACGAGTTCCGCGCGGCAGTAGTCGGACTCGGCGCACTCGGTGTGATCACTAAAGTCACGCTCGACATCGAGCCCACCTATATGGTGCGGCAGTACGTGTACGAGGACCTGCCGCTCGCGCAAGTGAAGAGCTATTTCGAAGAAATTCAGGCCAGCGGTTACAGCGTCAGTTTGTTTACCGACTGGCAGAACCAACGGATCAGTGAGCTCTGGATCAAGAGCCGGGTCAATGCCGGGCAGACTTACACTCCGCCGAAAGAATTCTTCGGCGCCAAGCTGGCGACTCGAAACCTGCATCCCATCGAAGCGCTTTCGGCCGAAAATTGCACCGAACAGATGGGCGTGCCCGGGCCCTGGTATGACCGGCTGCCTCATTTCCGCATGGGCTTTACGCCGAGCGCAGGGAAAGAACTTCAATCGGAATACCTCCTGCCACGGCAGCATGCGGTAGAGGCCATCCTGGCGGTCGAGCGGTTGCGCGATCACATCAGTCCTCATTTGCTGATCACCGAGATCCGTACCATCGCAGCCGACGATCTCTGGATGAGCACCTGCTATCGGCGGCCCAGTGTCGCCATTCATTTCACCTGGAAACAGGACTGGCCGGCCGTCCAGCAAGTGCTTCCGCTCATCGAGAGGGAGTTGTCGCCGTTTCGGCCGCGGCCCCACTGGGGCAAGCTGTTCACGATGGCTCCGGCCGAGCTGCAATCTAGGTATGAAAAGCTCGACGATTTCGTGAAACTGGCGTCGAAGTACGATCCGAAGGGCAAATTTCGCAACAATTTTCTAAACACGAATCTGTTTACAACTTGAAGCATGCCGGAGCTGCCGGACATCGCTGCCTACCTTCACGCGCTTGAGCCGCGCATTGTGGGTCAGCGCCTCCAGCATGTGCGCCTGCGAAGCGCGTTCTTGCTGCGAACCGTACAGCCGCCGATAACAGATGTCGAAGGCTGCACTGTGCGCGAACTGCGGCGCGTCGGCAAGCGCATCGCAATCGGATTAGAGAACGATCTCTGGCTGGTGCTTCACTTGATGATCGCCGGCCGGCTACATTGGCGTCCGCTCGGGGCAAAGCTGGCTGGCCGCAACAATTTGGCGGCGTTCGATTTTTCGAGCGGCTCTCTGGTGCTCACCGAGGCTGGGGCAAAGCGTCGCGCATCGTTGCATATCGTCAAGGGCGAGGAAGGTCTGCGCTCCGTCGACCCGGGCGGCATTGAAATATTCAGCAGCGATCTCGATGCCTTTCGCGCTAGCTTGATGCTCGAAAACCGCACGCTCAAAAGGGCTCTCACCGACCCGCGCCTGGTAAGCGGCATCGGGAACGCGTATTCGGATGAGATCCTGCACGCAGCGCAAATGTCTCCCATCACGCTCACTCACAAGCTGGCATCGCAGGAATGGGAAAGGCTCTTCGATGCGACGCGCGACACGCTCCGAATCTGGATGGATCGCCTCTGCGCGGAAGCCGAGACTAACTTCCCCGAGAAAGTAACTGCATTTCGCAAAGATATGGCGGTTCACGGACGCTATGGCGAACCTTGCCCAAGATGCGGAGAAAAGATCCAGCGCATTCGCTACGCGGACAACGAAACAAACTACTGCGCTCGATGCCAAACGAATGGGAAAATTCTCGCGGATAGAAGTCTGTCGCGGCTCCTGCGCTCGGACTGGCCGCGCACTCTCGAAGAGCTGGAAGATCTGAAGCGGCGCTAGGGCGGCGCTGAATGTCGCAGCCCTTCGCCCAACGCTCCCTGATTCTGATGCATGCACGCGCGCGATAACCGCGGCGCTTCAAAGAACTGCGATCAGCGCCAGAAGTAAAGCCGGCGGCATCACCAGCGCTCCCCACTTGAGGAAGTCCCAAAACGTAACGTCGAGACCTTCGCGCCGGATCGCAATCAGCCACAGAATGGTTGCAAGCGATCCGGTCACAGATAGATTAGGGCCGAGATCCACTCCCACCAACAGCGCGTCGCGTAGCGGTCCCGCGGCATGCGCGGATTTAACGGCCGCAGCCGTAATGAGTCCGCTTGGGAGATTGTTCATCAAGTTAGATAGCACCGCGACCCCGAAGCCGGTGCCCAGCACGCCCCCGGCAAGCGGCCAATGTCGCATGGTGGCCAGCGCTTGAACCGCGTGTTTCAGCGCTCCTGCACCGTTCAGCGCTTCAACAATAATGAAAAGTCCGGCCACAAGCGGCAGCACGCTCCAGGAAACACCGGTCGCGATATCGTTCCATAGGCCTCGGTCGCGGAAGGAGATGACCACGGCGACTACAAGGCCGGCAGCGCAGGCGGGTGCTCCCAGATCCACGCCGAAACCCGAAGCGGTTATCAAGACGACCGCAAGAAAGGCGATTCCATACAATGCCAGCTTTCCCTCCGGACGAAGCGGCGCGCTTTCAGAATCTCCCCTTACACGCTGGTTCAGATATCTCGCTGCCACGCCGCGCAGAACCAGAAACGTGACCGTGATAGAGGCGATGGACGCAAGCCCAAACGTGGCCAGCCAGGTCTTGAGCGGCGGCATTCCCCCGCCATAGACGACCAGATTCGCAGGGTTCGAGAGCGGCAGAACGAAGCTGGCTGCGTTCGCGATAAAGGCGCAAATAAGTAGATACGGAAGAGGATCGGCTTCGGCGGCTCGAACAGCGGCCAGTACAGCCGGAGTAAGTACGACCGCAGTTGCGTCATTGGAAAGAAATACCGTGACCACTATCCCCACCAGATACACGAGCAAGAACAATCGTCCCGGCGATCCCCTCGATGCTCGCACGGCGTGGACCGCCACCCAGTCGAAGACTCCGGCGCGGCGGGCAAGTTCCGAGATGATCATCATGCCGGTGAGGAACAGATAAACATCCGTGCCCTTGGCGGCTGCGGCGCCCGCATCGCCCCATGAGATCAGGCCGCAAATTATCAGCAAACACGCGCCCGCAACAGCCCAGATCGCTTCCGGCCACCCTTTAGGCCGGATAAGCACCAGCCCGATTGACGCGAGCGAGATGAGCCAGACAATGGCGGAGTGCAAGTTTCCGGCGAGCATGTGCATGGCTATCTGGAATCCGCTACTTGATCTCCCGGCCAGCCACTCCGTTTGCCTTGGTACCCTGTGTCTTCACCCAAACTTCCAAACGAGGGAACACTGTGCAAGTAGTTGCCGGAGTGGATCTTGGCGGAACTGCCATCAACTATACCTTCTTAAACGCGCAAGAGGAGTTCCTCATTGACGCCCTATGCGAGCATCCTGCCCGTTCGAAGGAGGGTCCCGAAATTTGCCTCAACCAGATCGCCGCCGGCCTCGAAATCGCGGCCCAAAGAGCCGGTCTCCATCCCGAAAATATCGCCGTCATCGGCCTCGACACTCCCGGTCCAGCCAGTGCCACTGGCGTATTTAGCGCCCGCGGTTCGACAAACTTTGTGCATGCCGATTGGGCCGGTTTTGATATCCGCCGCAATGTCGCCGATAAGCTCGCCAGACCCGTTACTTATCTGAATGACGGCAATGCGGCCGCCCTTTGGGGTCACTTTGTCCTTTTCGGCGCCAGTAACAGCGCCACCTCCATCTCGGCAATCGTCGGCACCGGTCTCGGCGGCGGCGTCATTATTAATGGCTCGGTCGTTGAAGGCCGCCGTGGATTCGGCGGCGAGTTGGGCCACGTCCTCATCCCCTATCAAAGCATCCAGGGCATACGTGACCTGCAGCCTCTATGTAACTGCGGGCGGTCCGGAGACCTGGAATCGCTCTGCTCCCTCACCGCCATCGAGAGATGCCTCTTGCCCTTTTTCCTTCGCACTCATCCCGGCCACCAACTCGCTCAAATCGGCGATCTGCGGCAGGCCGCCAAGCTGGTTCGCGGCCTGGCGGAAAATGGCGACCCCCTGTGCAAAGACATCTTCCGCGTGCAGGCCCACGCGCTCGGGCTGTTCTTCGACGCCATGATCAATACCTTCGACCCCGATGCGCTGCTGGTCGGCGGTGGCGCGCTGGAGACCAGCCAGGACTTTCAACGCTGGTTTCTAGGCGAAATTCGCGCCGGTATGCCCACTCAGCGCCAAGAGCAAGCAGCCATCCCCATTCACGTCATGCCGAATGGAGACACCGCCAGCGCCCGCGGAGCTGCCATCGAAGCACTCAAGTTTGCCCGCGCCAACGGCCTCGTCTAGGCTGTATTACGGTGCAACTTACTCCAACTTAAAAGCTTTCCCATTAACGCCCACCCCGCGCGTTATTACTTTGTAAGCAACAATCTAGTACATTTCCCTCTAACTCCCAGCTATTGTCGAAACCAGAGGGTCTGTTCTCGGTCGTTCCGACTTCAAATGAAGCGCACAGGCCGATCGGTGGCCGTTGTGCGCGATTAAGGTTTGGGAGGAAATATGAAAATCCATTCTCGCGCGATTATCTGCTTCTTGTTTGGACTCGCCTTTTTCTCTACTCACGCTTTAGCCCAGTCGACCAGCGGTAATCTGGCCGGTAACGTATACGATCCGGCCGGCGCTACGGTTCCGGATGCCACCGTTATCGCCCACAACATCGCCACCGGAGTGGACACCAGGACAACCTCCACGTCCTCGGGTGACTTTCGGTTCGAGAACCTTCTCGTCGGAACGTACTCGATCGTCGTCACCGCCCCGGGATTCACTAAAGCAGAGGTGAACAATGTCGCTGTCCGGCTTAATGAAACCGTCACGACCAACGTAAAGTTAGCCATCGGTAAGGCGACCACGACCGTTGAAGTGGCTGAAGCTGCCGTGCCCATCGATACCACCACCGCTCAAGTGCAGACCGCCTACGACACCAAGGAGATCGCCGATCTACCCTCCGCGAGCGGAGGTCAACTGGGTAGCGGCGTGATCAATCTTTCGCTATTGAACGCCGGTGTCACCAGCAGCGGCGGCGCCGGATACGGTACCGGGCCTTCCGTTGGCGGCCAGCGCCCGACCAATAACAGTTTCACCATCGAAGGCATCGATAACAACACCTTGTCTGTGACCGGCCCGATTGTCACTATTCCGAATGATGCTGTCTCGGAATTCAGCGTCCTGCAAAATCAATTTTCGCCCGATTTCGGTCACTCCTCAGGTGGCCAGTTCAATCAGGTGGTAAAGAGCGGGACCAATCAGTATCACGGCATGCTCTATGAGTACTTTCAGAACCGTGACCTGGATGCTGCCGATAATCTCGACTTCGTTCAAGGCAATCCCCTGCATCCCCGTTCGGATAATAATCGTTTCGGCGGTAACTTCGGCGGCCCAATCAAGCGTAATAAGTTGTTCTTTTTCGGAGACTACGAGTACAACCCGGTGGGCGCTGCGAACAGTACTGGTTACTATGCGCCAACCGCCGCGGGTTATGCCACCCTAGCCGCGTTGCCAGGCATCAATCAGAACAATCTTGCGGAATACAAAAAGTACTTGGGCGTGGCGCCCGCGGCTGCAACAAACTCCGCCACCCTGCCCTTTGGATCTCCCGTTCTCGTGGCCCCAGGTCCCGGCAGCACGAGAGCTTGGGAACTGGTGTGTTCGCGCCGGGTGCGAGCGGCGCCATCAGCGTTCCGGTAGGGGCAATCGGGTCGTCCCTTCCCGCGTTCGCCAATTACGAATATGCCGTCGGATCCATCGATTACAACATTTCAGACAGGGACTCACTGCGCGGGCGCTTTGTACTCAACCGCACTGGCGTCATCGATACTGCGGGCTTTCCGTCGGTGTTCTTCGGCGTCCTGCCGGCGAACTCTTATCTGGCTACCCTTTCTGAATATCACACCTTTACGCCCACTCTGATCAACGAATTCCGCCTTGGCTATAACCGCCTGAATGCGACCTCGCCACTGTTTGGCGGTCAGTCCTTTCCGGGGCTCGATGCATTTCCCAACATTGACGTCTACGAGCTGAACGCCGCCTATGGGCCTAATCCGAACGCGCCTCAATACACCGTTCAGAACCTCTATCAGCTCACCGACAATTTGACCTGGACGAAAGGAACCCACAGCCTGAAATTTGGCTTCGATGGCTGGAGCGCCATCTCGCCCTCAAGTTTTACACAGCGTTCGCGCGGCGATTATGAATGGAGTTACCTTTCAGATTACTTATACGACAACACTCCCGACTTTCTCGCGCAGCGCGGCCTCGGCAATGTTACTTACTATCAAAATCAACAACTCTTCGGTTTTTACGGAAACGATTCCTGGAAAGTGAGGCCCAACCTGACCGTTAACCTCGGACTCCGCTATGAATACCTCACGGTTCCGCTCAGCGAGAATACACAAGACCTGAATGCCAGCGCCAGCGTGCCGGGGCTCATCGAGTTCAAATCGCCCACCACCCAGAAAACGGACTTTATGCCGCGCGTTGGTATCGCGTATTCGCCGGGAACCAGTGGCAAGACTTCCATTCGCGCAGGCTTCGGCATCACTTACGATATCTTGTACGACAATCTCGGAACGCTTAGCTTACCTCCGCAACTCAGCACCACCGTGGACGTAACCGGATCACCCGCAACTGGCTTTCTCGCCGGGGGCGGCATCCCGGCGAATACCGCGGTCGCGCCGCCGGAGGGCGCTGCGGCTCGCGCTGTCACTTCAGGCTTCATCCCGAATCAGCAACGCCCCGAAGCCTACAACTGGAACTTTGGTATCCAACATCAGTTCGGTGGCAATTACATCTTCGAAACCCGGTACCTTGGCACTCGCGGACTGTTCCTTCCCATTCAGCTCCAATTGAACCGGCAGCCGGTTGTAAACGCATCCAACGCGTTGCCCGTGTTCTTCACTGCCCCCACCCAGGCCACTTTGAATTCTCTGACGAGCACCTTGGCGAATCTTCAAACGCTATCGGCGGGCACTGGCTCTCTTGTTCCGGGCTATGCCGACTCCGGGTTCGACAGTACCATTACCGCCTTCATGCCGCAGGGCAATTCCATTTATCATGGCTGGTCTAACGAACTCAGCAGGCGTTTCTCGAATGGTCTGCAATTCCGCGGATCGTACACCTGGAGCCACAACATTGACGATTCCACCGATGCTCTGAACTCCACCACCTTGGCGCCCAGACGGCCGCAAGATTCACAGGATCTTCGCCCGGAGCGCGCATCGTCATTGCTCGACTATCGTAACCGGATCGTGATGGAGATGATTTACGACGTTCCTTATTTCAAAAACAGTAACTGGTGGTTAAAGAACCTGGCGGGTAACTGGGAAATCGCCCCCGTCTACACTTATCAATCGGGCCAGCACGTCACGCCGCAAAGCACCGTGGACTCCAATCTGAATCATGACACCGCCCCGGACCGGGTGATCATCAACCCTTCGGGTAATCGTAGTCTCGGCACCACTGCGACTCCTCTTACCAACAGCGCGGGCGACACCGTCGCCTACCTCGCTGCGAACCCCGACGCCATGTTTGTCATGGCGCCCGAAGGCACCATCGCGGACGGCGGCCGCAGCCTGCTCAACCTGAATCCGATCGACGATATCGATCTGACGGTGGCAAAACGGTTTACCATTACCGAGCGCTTTAGACTCGAATTCTCGGCACGCGCCTTCAATATCTTCAACCATCCCCAGTATGTAGGCGGATATGTCAACGACGTGCATCCCTTCGGCCCCGGCGGCGGAGGATACGCGCAGGGCACATCGCTCGGAGATTTGGCGCGCAGCACCATCACGCCCGGCTCGAGCATCTTCGAACAGTGGAGCCAGGGATTTTCGAGTAACCCGCGGCAGTTGACCCTCGCTCTTAAGCTGATTTTCTAGCCGCCTCCCAAGCGTGCCGTCGCGTTTCACGACAATCTTGTTGCGAAACGAGACACAATTTGCGGGCGTAACACAACATCGGCCATCTTTGTTGTGTTGCGCCCGTCTTATGCATAGCTCACCGGTTGGCATTCGCCTTGCTCCTCTAACATCCATCCGGAATCCCATGTCGCAGGCCGCGTATAACCCGCATCACGCATCGCCCCGCTCAGCCCGCTTCGGCCCCTTCGAACTGAGCCTGGAAACCGGCGAGCTGCACAAGCACGGTGTGCGCGTGAGGTTGCAACATAGGCCGTTTCAGATTCTCGCCGCCTTGGTCGAATCTCCCGGCCGCCTGGTCACACGGGAAGAGCTCCGCACCCGGCTCTGGTCTTCAGATGTTTTCGTCGATTTCGAAAGCGGGCTCAACACTGCGGTCAATCGCTTGCGTCTCGCCCTCGGCGATTCAGCCGAAAACCCGCTCTATGTCGAAACTCTTTCCCGGCTCGGGTATCGCTTCCTTGCGCCCGTCGAAATCACTTACGAAGAACCGGAGCAAATATTCGCCACTCCAACTCCTGCCGTTCCGCCTCCGCTCGAATCGCCTCAACTGAAACCTGAGATTGCGCCCTCGCACCCTCCTGCGCGCCCCATTCGTTTGTGGCTTTCGGCCCTCGCCCTGGCGCTCGTCCTCTTCGCGGTTACTGCCGCCATATTCCTCAAAGGCAATCGGCACGAACCCTCCTTTAATCGCCTCACGTTTCGGAAGGGCTTCGTCAGCCAGGCTCGATTTATTCCCAATACCGGCCGGATCGTCTACAGCGCGGAATGGAACGGCGCCCCCAGCCGCCTCTTCTCGCTCTCTACTGATCGCCGCGAATCCAAAGACCTCAACCTCACAGACGCCTGGCTCGCCGGCATCGCTTCTCCCACCGAGGTCGGCCTTTTCATCAGGCCCGGTAACGGCGACCCGCCTCTGCTTGAAACTGCCTCGCTCTCTGGCGGTGCGCCCCACCCCATCGCCGGCCATGTTAGAAACGCCGATTGGGGGCCTAACGCCTCGCTCGCGCTCCTTACTGCGGTCGGCTCCACTTACACCGTCGAGTATCCTCGCGGCCACAAACTTTATCAGTCTTCTCAGTGGATCAGCGATCTGCGCGTGTCGCCCGACGGTAGCCACGTCGCCTTCGCGGAGCATCCAGTTCCCATGGACGATACGGGACAGGTAACCGTCCTCGATTCCGCTACCGGGAAAAGCCGCGTTATGAGTCAGAGTTGGGGATCGCTCGAAGGTTTGGCCTGGAATCCTTCCGGTCGTGAGGTTTGGTTCACTGCTGCTCGCTCGGGCGTCGAAAAATCTCTTTGGGCCCTCAACCTCAACGGTCAAACGCGCCTGGTATCGCAGAGTCCCGGCGGCCTCGAACTGCTCGACATCTCCCCATCCGGCCAGCTCTTGATCACTCGCAGCAATGAACATATGACCATGTTCTTGGGCGACCTGTCTCATTCCTCTGAGCAGGACATTTCGTGGCTCGATTGGTCTCGCGCGACTGCCATCAGCGCGGATGGCAACGTCATTCTGTTCGATGAAAGCGGTTCCGGTGGCGGCGCTGCCTACAGCCTTTTCATCTATCGCCGCGGCTCTTCGTCTCCGGTGCGCATCGGCTCCGGGCGCGCCATGGACTTATCGAGCGACGGCCGCTGGGCTCTCGCCCAGGATGCCGCCGATCCAACCAAGCTCACCGTCGTCTCTGTCGAGAACCACGCCGCCATCCCGATACCCTCCCATAATTTCGTTTACCGCTGGAGCAAATTCTTTCCCGACGCTCAACAAATCCTTTCCTCCGGCCATTTCCCCGGCAAGCCGGAGGGCATCTACCACCAGCGCCTCAACGAGGCTCCGCAGCTCGTCAATTCGCGCCTGCAGCTTGCCGACGCCGTCATTGATCCCACCGGTCATCTGGCGGCCGGTGTCAGCGATAAATGCGAAATCACCATCTTGGATCTGGCCAATGGGCATACCCGCGCCATTACACTCAACAAAATGGCTTACCCGGTCGTCTTCCTGGACACTGGCCAGGTTCTAACCCGCAGCGTTGCGAATAAAGTGATCACGCTCGATTCGCTCGACATCAAAACTGGCCTCTTACGCCTGTTCCGGCGCATCGAACCCTCTGACCCCACGGGCCTCGCGGTAACCTTCCCCATGCAGATGGCCCGCAATCTTCAAAGCTACGTCTATTCGCGTCTGTACAGTTACTCCGACCTGTTCCTCGTTTCCGGTCTGCCTTAACCTACGAAACTCTTCGTTGACACTACGAATACTTTCGTAGTAGACTGTCTTCGTGGCGCAACCGCCGAAACCAACCAGTGCTGAGCTGGAGATTCTCCGCGTGCTTTGGCTCCGCGGCCCCTCCACTGTTCGCGAAGTGCACGATGTGCTTGCCGAGTCCAAAAACATGGGCTACACAACGGTGCTCAAATTGCTCCAGATCATGACGGCAAAGGGCATGGTCAAGCGCGACGAAGATTCTCGCGCCCACATCTACGAGGCGCGGCAGCCTGCTGATAAGACCAAGCGCCAGCTCGTCGCGGATCTTCTGCAACGCGCCTTTTCTGGTTCCGCGAGCGATCTCATGCTGCACGCGCTCTCTGGCGCCAAAACGTCCCGAAAAGAAATTGAAGAGATTCGCCGCATGCTCGACGAGTACGAAAGGAAGGCAAAATGACGGATGCATTCTCGTGGTTGCCGCCCGGGACGGTTCAAGTTCTCGGCTGGACTCTCGTGCATTTCCTTTGGCAAGCCGCCGCTTTGGCCCTGCTGTTCTATGTCGTCACCGCCTTCTCCCGCCGGCCGCAAACCCGTTACGCGACCGCCGTCGTCACTCTCCTGCTCATGGCTCTCTGTCCTCTTGCCACCTTCGTGTTTCTTGACTCTCGCTCGCACGCAGCCTTGGGCCCCGCCATCGCCAGCGCGTTCGAAAGCATCCCAGTTGTGGCAACCTCCTCCGCTTCTCTCAGTCCGCAAAATAGCGCCGCCCTCCATGTTTCCATCGACTGGCTCAGTTGGTGCGTCTTTTTCTGGTTCCTCGGCATCGCGATTCTAGCGACCCGCGCCTTGGGCGGCTGGATCTTGGTCGAGCGGCTTCGGCGCGAAAAAATCGAGCCGCTCGCGCACGCTCTTCACGACCGCTGCCTCGCCTTGCAGCAGCGCGCTCAAGTCTTTCAACGCGTCCGCTATTTCCAATCGAGGCTAGTGAATTCGCCCGCTGTAATCGGCTGGTTCCGGCCCATCGTCCTGCTGCCTGTCACCGCTCTCACCGGGCTCTCGCCGCAACAGCTCGAAGCTGTCATCGTTCACGAGCTTGCCCACATCAAACGCCTCGACTGCTTCGTGAATCTCTTTCAAATCGCTGTCGAAACTGTGCTCTTCTACCATCCCGCCGTCTGGTGGGTCAGCCGCTGCGTTCGCGTTGAGCGTGAAAATTGCTGCGACGATATCGCCGTCTCGGTGTGCGGAAACGTTACCGAATATGCCAAAGCGCTCTTCGTAATAGAGACCTGGCGCGCCACGCCGGCCATCCTCCTGGCTGCCAACGGCGCTTCCTTGAAATCGCGAATCGCCCGCCTCATTGGCTTCAATATCATCGCTCGCAGCAGTATCCCTCGCGCCGGACTCGCAGCCCTTGGTGTGCTCTGTGCCGCTGGCGTCTTGCTCGCGGGCTCCGCCTTTCATTCCACGTTCACGCCTCCTCTGCCGCCTGCGCCGCCTTCCGCTCCCAGCATTGTCGTCCCCGCCGCTCCCGAGAACCCGCCGCCACCCCCGCCCCCTATGACTGCACAGGACGCCCGTGCGCCAGAGCCACCAGCTCCTCCCTCGGAGCCGCCACCGCCTCCGGAAGCCCCCACCAGCGGCTCTTACATCGACGATCTCCATTCCGCCGGACTCACCAATTTCAACGTTGACCAACTTATCGCCCTCAAGATTCAAGGCGTCACGCCCGCCTATGTCCGCGCCATTCACGATGCCGGCTTCACTCCTACCATCGACCAGCTCATCGCTATGCGCATTCAACGTGTCACGCCGGAATATGTGCGCGCGCTGAAAGACGCCGGCCTGCACCCCACCATCGATCAGCTCATCGCCATGCGCATCCAGCGCGTCACCCCGGAATACATTCATGCCCTGCAAGCGGCCGGTTTCGCCAATCTCACCATCGACCAATACATCGCCGCACGGGTGCAGCGCATCACGCCTGAATTCATCGAGAAAGTGCGCAGCCATGGCTTTACAAACCTGACACTCGATCAATTGCTCGCCCTCAAATACGCTCACGTCTTTTAACCCGGAGGTTACAAATGTATCTGCGTGTGTTTTCCCTGTTTACCCTATTAACAGCAACCGCGGCTGTCTTGCCGGCGCAAGTCATCAAAGGTGAGTGGACGCTCGGCCGCTCCGGCGAGCCCGCCAAAGTGCGGTTCTCCCTTCAAAGTTCCTGGGACGGTGACAATCACTACAGCAGCACATCGGACTGGAACGCAAGCGACCTCCACGGGCTCGACCTTGCCAACACAGTCCGTCACGATGTCCGCTTTACGATCTCGCGCGACGCCGGCCAAATCGAATGCGAGGGCTTCTTGAAAGACGGCGAAGGCGCCGGCCTTTTCACCTTCAATTCCGATCCGCGGTACACCGCCCAGATGGCCGCCGCCGGTTTCCCCGGCATCACCGCCGATCGCCAGTTCGCCTTCGCTCTGCATGATGTGAGCGTCGCGTTCGCGCAGGAAATGAAAAACCTTGGCATTCAGGATCTCGATGCCGGCAAGCTCATCGCATTCCGCATTCACGGGGTCACCCCAGACTTTGTCCGCAGCCTCCGCGCTGCCGGTGTGAACGCGCTTGCTGCCGATAGGCTCATCGCCTTCCGCATTCATGGCGTCTCTCCGGATTTCGTCCAAGACCTGCGCGCGGCCGGCATCGACGTCACCGACGCCGATAAGCTCGTCGCCTTCCGTATCCACGGCGTCTCTCCCGATTTCGTCCGAGACCTGCGCGCGGCCGGCATCGACGTCACCGACGCCGACAAGCTCGTCGCCTTCCGTATCCACGGCGTCTCTCCGGATTTCGTGAAGGATCTGCAGCACCTCGGCTATGCGCATCCGGATTCCGATCAGTTGATCGCACTCCGCATTCATGGGGTCACACCTGAATACATCGAGGGTCTCCGTTCCCACGGCATGCGCGACGTAACACTAGACCAGCTAATCTCTCTTCGCATTCACGGCATCAACTAACCGTTACAATTTCGTCGAGTCTAAGCACAATGACCACTCGCCGCGCACCGTGAGCTTCGGATGACTTCCCTCTCGAACGATTTCGCCTATGCCCTCCGCGGCTTTCGCCGCACGCCGCTCTTCACCACCGTCGCAGTCGTCTCGCTGGCCTTCGGCATCGGTGCCAACACCGCGATTTTCTCGCTCCTCGATCAGGTTCTGTTACGGCGGCTGCCCGTCAAAAATCCCGATCAACTCGTCCTCCTCACCACCCACGGCAGCCATTACGGCAACAACACAGGCGGCAACGCTCTTTCATACCCGATGTACAAGGACTTTCGCGATCACAACCAGGTCTTTTCTGGCCAGGCCCCTTCGGGCCAGGTCTTTTCTGGGATGTTTTGCCGCTTCCCCCTTTCGGCCAGCCTTGGCTACCGAAATCGAACCGAGCGCGTCCCTGCCGAGCTCGTTTCGGGAACTTATTTCCCCGTGCTCGGTGTGGGCGCTGCCATTGGCCGCACGTTCACACCAGACGACGACCGCTTGCCCGGTGCCCATCCCCTTGCCGTGCTCAGTTACAGCTTTTGGAAGACCCGCTTTGCCTCCCGCCGCTCCGTTCTCGGCAAGACCGTGGTCATCAACGGCCGCAACATGACCGTCATCGGTGTGGCTCAACCGGGCTTCGACGGTGTCGAGCTGGGACACGCATCCAAAGTCTTCGTCCCCATGATGATGAAGGCGCAGATGACGCCGCTTTGGGACGCGCTAAACGACCGGCGCTGGCGCTGGGTGAACGTTTTCGGCCGCCTCAAGCCCGGCGTCACCAAAGCGCAAGCCAGAGCATCGCTGCAGCCCTTCATGCACAGCATGCTGGAGATGGAAGTGAAAGAGGCTGCCTTTCGAAATGCCTCTCCCTATGACAAGCAGCAGTTCCTGAAATCCTGGATCGATGTGTTGCCCGGCGGCCAGGGCCGTTCCTATCTTCGCGAGCAGCTAACCACACCGCTTTGGGTGCTGGTCGCAATTACAGGGACGGTCCTTTTGCTCGCCTGCGCAAACATCGCTAATTTATTGCTTGCACGCGCCACGGCCCGCCAACGCGAGGTCGCGACTCGGCTTGCCATCGGCGCCAGTCGCGCAAGAATCATTCGCCAACTGCTGGTGGAAAGTCTGTTGCTCTCCGCTTTAGGCGCCCTGCTCGGCACGGCGCTTGCCTTCCTCGCCGATGGTCTCCTGCTGGCGGCATTTCTAGGCTCCGAATCCGGCACCATCAACATCTCTGCCGCGCCTGACCTGCGCATCCTCGCCTTCACCTTCGGAGTCATGCTCGTAACAGCCCTGCTCTTTGGCCTTGTGCCCGCCTTGCAGGCCTCGCGTCCGCAGGTCGCCGGAACTCTCAAGGAGCAATCTGGCTCGGTTCTGGGTGGAAATGTGCGCGCCAGGAAAGTGCTCGTCGCCGTGCAGGTCGCGCTCTCGCTCCTGCTGCTCATCGGTGCCGGACTCTTCATGCGAACTCTCGCCAACTTGCGCAATCTAGGCCCTGGCTTTCCCGTCGAGCGCCTCATCGGCTTCGATCTCGATCCCTCGCTCAACGGTTACACGCCGCAGCGCTCGAAAATCTTTTACCAGCGGCTCACGGATGATATCGGCGCCATTCCTGGCGTGAAATCCGTCGCCTTGGCTGCCCAGCGGATTCTCGAAGACAACGAGTGGGACAGTTCCATGACGGTCGAAGGCTACCAGGCGAAAGCGGGCCAGCAACCCGAACCCTTCATGAACGATATCAGCCCTAACTACTTCGCCACCCTTGGTGTGCCGATCCTCGCCGGCCGCGAGTTCACGATCAAAGACACCGCGGAGGTGAAACATTTTCCTGAGCCCGACGGCTGGGTTCCCACCACCGTGATGATCAACGAAAGCTTCGCGAAAAAATACTTCGCCGGCCGAAACCCGCTCGGCCTTCATCTCGGTTACGGCTCCGATCCCGGAACCAAGACCGACATGGAAGTGATCGGCATCGTGAAAGATATCAAGTACACCAATCTGCGCGACAAGATTCCTGCTCAAGCCTATCTGCCCTACCAGGCGGAACACCTCGTCTCGGGCATGACCGTCTACGTTCGGACCAGTCTCGACCCGCAACAACTGATGCCAATCATCCGGCAGAAAGTTCGGGCCCTCGATGCCAACGTCCCGGTATATGCCCTGCGCAGCACCGAAGAGCAGATCGATCTCTCGCTGCGCAATGAGCGCCTGATCGCCAGCTTGTCCTCGGTGTTCGGCCTGCTCGCGACGCTTCTCGCAGTGATCGGGCTCTACGGCGTCATGGCCTATGCAGTCGCCCGCCGCACCCGTGAAATCGGCATCCGAATGGCGCTCGGCGCGATTCAGGGCAACGTAATTTGGATGGTCATGAAAGACGTCTTCATCGTCATCACCGTTGGCGTCTGCGTCGCCTTGCCCGCCGCCATAGCCTTGAGCACGGTGGTGCGCAGCCAGCTCTACGGCCTCGCCCCGGACGATCCCCTCACCCTCGCGCTCTCGACCCTTGTGTTGGCCTCGGTCGCCTCGCTCGCCGGCTTCATCCCCGCACTTCGCGCCAGCCGCGTCGATCCCACGCGCGCTCTCCGCTACGAATAATTCACACAGCTACACGAACGGATTCCGAACCCGCACTGTCTCATAGCGCTGCCCATTGTTCAAATCCTCGCTCCACAAAATCGAACATCCCAGTTCGATTGCGCTGTTGATAATCAGCGCATCCCACCAACTCGTCTTGTACCGCCGGTGCAGCCTTACCGCGCGCAACAGATCCGCGTGTGCCGGTCGATGAATGCTCCAGCCACTCAGATCGCCTATTATTCGTTCAGCCTCTTCGCTCTTCCTGCCCAACTTTTGGGTCGCCACGGCGTAGAACTCCGAGAGAACCTGCATACTCAAGGCCCCGACTCCATCTTCGACAAGACGCGTCAGTAACTCCGCCGCCACGTTATGCTTCACCCCTGCTTTGCCATCGTGTGCGTAAATCAGGATATTCGTATCGATGAATTCAACGCTCATGAATCTCGTCACGAGTCCAGGTGATCTTCCCGCCGGTGCCCCAATCCGGCGCATTGCGAATGCCCTCGAGGAAGCGCCGCTTCGCGCTTTCTCTAGGGTCGTCATGATTCAACAACCCCTCTATCGCATCCGTCATGACTCTACTCATGGATTGATTTCGCTCGGCCGCATAAACTCGAAAGCGCCGCAGCAGAGGCTTGGGAAGGCTCAACGTCACATTTTGATGCTCTTTCACGTGTTTAAGTGTATCACGTGTTCACGTGATCGCTGGTTGCGGGGCAAGAAGCGCTGCCGCCCGTGCCTTCGCCGCCCAACTCGGCGTCCGCTCTAGCTCTTGATCACGCCGTAAGGCCGCATCATCTCGTTATCCTCGTGCTCCAGGATGTGGCAATGCCACACATACCGTCCTGCGTAGCCCTCGAACTTGATGATGATGCGCGTCACCGCTCCCGGCGTCGCCTTCACCGTATCTTTCCACCCCGCCTCGTTCGCATCAGGAGGGAATGCTTCGCCCACATACCGAATCCGTTTGTGAACCAGATACTCGGTCACATCGAATGCCCGCCGATCCAAAATTTGAAACCGCACCAGGTGCAAATGAATCGGATGCGCGTCGTCAGTCAGGTTCACCAAACTCCAGATCTCGGTCGTATCCAGCACCGGATTCTCCGTCACCGGATCCTGCCACCGCTTACCGTTCAGCAAGTGCGTCATCGGCTCAGCCAGAACGTTGTCGTATTCCTCGAGCGTCAACTGCCGCGTCCGAACCGCGCTCGCTTCCTGCCGCGGCTCCACTTCCAAAAACGGCAGCAGCTTCCCATTCACCAGAACCGAGTTCCCGAAAAATTCCGGCACCCATGGCGCTTTGGGCCACTGCGAAGCCGGATAAAACAGCCCTCCATCCGGCTTCAAAAAACGGTCGAACAGCACCAGCGGAATCTCATATTCGCCGCGCGGCAACCCCAGCGCATCCTCCGCCGCATCGCGAATGACAAACAACCCGAACAACCAGCGCAAGTATTCAACCGCGTGATCCCCATCGCGTGATCGTGATAGAACAGCAGCGTCGCATCCTGTGTATTCGGGTAGTGATGCACCGCCGTTCTGCCCGGCGCATACCCAGTTCTCCGGATACCCATCGCTCACCGCCGGCACCCGCCCTCCGTGCAGATGAGCCACCGTCCGCACCTCCGGCTTATCCGCCTCCGCTCCCATCAGGTTGTGATCGATCTGAAGAAAATGTCGCAACGGCAGCCTGTGGCCAGACCATTTGGCTGGCGACCAACAAACCACTCAGCGAAATCGAAAGGAATCCGCGCATTAAGCTCCTCCAGAGGCTAGCCTAGTGGCGGCGTTACATATATATGAAGCCCGTAACAATTCTCATACTTAGGCTGCTACCGTCACTCAGATGGCTGTTAAGGTGAAATCATGACCCTGGAAGCAATCAAGGAAGCGATTGCCTGCCTTCCCGCGACTGATAAAGCTACGCTCGCCACGTGGCTCAACGCCCAGGACGCCCAAGAGTGGGACCGGCAGATGGAAGTCGATTTTTCGGAAGGCGGGGCAGGCACGCCTTTGCTTGCCCAGTGGGACGCCGAGATCAGGACTGGAACTTCGATTCAGCTAGAAGAGTTTCTGGCCTCGCAAGAAGACCACTCACGCAAGCGCAATCCGGGTGAATAACTTACATTCGTTCCTCACCCCATCATTCCGCAAAAACTACGCTGACCTCCCTGAGCAGGTTCGGCGTCTAGCAAAAGAAAAGTACCGCCTATTTCAAAAAGATCCATTTCACCCGTCGCTCCAGTTCCAAGCTAAGGGAGCAGTCTGGACCGTCGCGGTAGGCAGGTCGTATCGTGCCATCGGACGCCGCAATGGTGATGACATCCATTGGGTCTGGATCGGTTCTCACGAAGCCTACAACATCATGCTCCATCGCCTGAAATAACTCTGGAAAAATCTACTCAGAAGCACAGGACTGCGTTACCGTATTCCAGATGGCTGTTTCTTGGCTGCACATCTCCGATTTCCACATCAAAACCGGGGATCCCTACGACCGCAAGGTCGTTCTGGATGCTCTCGTCGAATCGGTCAAAGGGCGCCCACCCATTGATCTGATCTTCGCAACTGGAGACATCGCCCATTCCGGCCAAGCGTCGGAATACAAAATCGCAACCCAATTCTTCGACAATCTCCTCGCCGCCGCCCACCTCAGCAAAGATCGCCTCTACGTCATCCCCGGCAATCACGACATCGATCGCGAAGTCGGAGAAAATTTCATCCGCACCCTCGCCTCCGAAGAGCGAGCCATTACGTATTTCCAGCCCGGAAAACCGAAGCCCCATCTGACGCTCAAGCTCGGTGCCTTCATCGCCTGGCATGACGAATATTTCAGCGGTATCCGTCAATGGCCGCAAGACTCCACCTGCGGCCCGCTCGCTCCCCTCGAGATCAACAAACAGCCTCTCGCCATCCTGCCCATCAACAGCGCTCTCTTCTGCCAAGGCGACGATGACCACAACAAGCTTTGGATCGGCCGCCGTTGTCTCGACGGCGCGATTGAGCTGCTCGCCAAACACGCCAACGCCCTAAAGATCGCGCTCATCCATCACCCCTTCGATTGGCTCCATGAGCTCGAGCGGACCAACATCAAAGCCGCTATCCTCGATAGCTTCGATGTCGTCCTCCGCGGTCATCTCCATGAGACCGAAATCGAGCAATCTGTCTTCGCTGCCGGCGCAGCCTATCAATCACGTAGATGGCCCAATCGCGCCCTCTTCGCCACCTTCGAAAATGGCCGCCTGACCATCCTCCCCACCCGCTACGAGGATTCCCCGCGCCCCGTCTGGACTCTTGATCCCAGCCTCTACCCCGAGCCGCCTTACCAGAAAACCTTCCCGCTCCCGCGCTTTCCACAAACCTCCGCGCCACCCGCCGCAGCTCCTGCGCCCTCTCGTCCGATCCCCTCCAACATCCCGCCCCGCTTCGGCCCATTCGTCGGCCGCGACGGCGATCTCAAAAGAATTGCCGAACGACTCGGCCCCGCCGTGCGCGAAAGTGCCCTCGTCCTTCACGGTCATTCCGGCGTGGGAAAAAGCGGCTTGGCTCTCGAATACGCCCGTCGCAACCGTAGCCGCTACCCCGGCGGCACTTTCTTCTTGAACGCCTCACCCGCTCTTTTGCCCACCGATCTCGCCCGCCTCGGCCAAACCTATTTCGACCTTCATTTCCCACCGGACCTTCCGATCCCGCTCCAAGCTCAACAAACCCTCTCAACCCTCGGCTCCGAGCCCTTGCTCCTCATCTACGACAACGCTGAATCCGTCGGCTCGATCCGCGACTTACTACCGGCCGCCGGCTCGGCTTGCCACCTGCTCGTCACCACCGTCGCCGATCCCTGGGAATTCGATCTACCTACTCTCGAAGTCGAGCCTCTCTCGAAGCCAACCTCCATCGATCTCATCCAAGCTCTCGCCGGCGACGAAGTCGCTCAGGCTTATGGCGAACAACTCGCCGAAACCGCCAGCGGACTTCCCATGCAGATCTGTCCCGCCGCCCGGATGCTCCGCCATGAACGCGACAAAGGCCAGCTAAGCTCCGCGCAGATCACCCTCACCGCCGAAGCCGATCAAAGCTTCCGCGGCGTCTACAACCGATTAGACGCCGATTCCCAACTCCTCCTCCACGCCGCGTTGCAATTCAACCCGCAGCGCATCCTTCGCGATGAACTCTCGGCACATTTGAAAGAAGGCGCAGCCTGGGACGACGCGCAGTGCAAGAAATCTCTCGATGCCTCCTTCGACCTGCATCTCCTCGACGGAACCGCCGAGCTGCGCATGCACCAGCTCTTCGCAACTTTTCTTCAACAATCCACCGTTCCACCCGAACTCGACGAACGCCTGCATGCCATCCGCAGCATCCAAGCCCAACGGCTCGTGCAATACGCTCATAAAGTCGGAGCCAAACCCACCGACGCCGAAGCCGTCTCGAAACTCCTGGCGTTTCCAGTTGACCTCTCACCCTGGCAAGGCGTAGCACCCGCTGCCGACGATGCGCACTCGATCGGATACGCCCTCTTTGAAATCCGCCGATTCGACGAAGCCAGACTCTGGTTCGAGCGCGCTGTCGAGCTGAAGCGAGAACCCGATCCCGAGGGCCGTACGGATCACAACAGCCTCGGGGCAAGTCTCGCCATGATTGGTAGCTGTCTCCGTAACGCCGGTCACTTTGCCCAAGCGAACCACTGGTTTGAGCAGGCGGTTGCTGAGAAGACCCAGGGCGATGCCACCGGGCGCATCAATCACGAAAGCCTCGGGAAGAGCCTTCACCAAGTCGGCTACTGCCTCGTTGAAATGGGCCGATACCAGGAGGCGCGGCTCTGGTTTGAGCGCGCCATCCCAGAGATCGAAAAAGGCGGCCTCGCCGGCCGAGTCAATCACGGATCCCTCGGCGCGAGCCTTCACGAAATCGGTCGCTGCCTCGGCCTGACGCAGCAGTACGAAGAAGCGAAGGCCTGGTTCGAGCGCGCCATCGTTGAGTCCGAAAAAGGCGACCTGCATGGCCTCATCGATCACGAGGACCTGGGCCGTAGCCTCGACTGGCTCGCCATCTGCTACGCCGAAACCGGCAACCTCCCGGAAGCACTCTCGCTATGCGAGCGCGCCATCGAGCAATCGCGCCTCGGCGACGTCCACGGTCGCGTCGACAAATCCAGCCTCGCCGACTCCCTCCGCAATACCGCCTCTCTCCTACGCAAACTCGACCGCATCCCGGAAGCCGAAGCCTACGAAGCCGAAGCCAACCAGCTAGACCCGCCCGAGAGCTAGTTCGTTCGGTAAAACGCACCCTCCTCCCGACGCCCCCCGCGCAATCCTTCGAAAACGGGTATTTCTTAGTGCTTGTGTTTGCAATCAATTCCGCGTTGGGAGCATTTACAAGGTCGGCCGCGGCTACGTTTAGCGAGCGGCGGTTCGGTGAGCGGAGGCTGGGGCCGAACAATCACCTCCAAGCC
>DATJUG010000103.1:0-5467 GCA_035502635.1 Bryobacteraceae bacterium | reverse complement strand
AAGTCGCGTGTCTTTCATTTCGATCAGATGACCGTGCAGCAGCACGCGAACGGCGGCTGGGGGCGGCCGGTGATGCACGGCACTCTGCCCACGGGGGAGTTCGTCGAGGTGCACGAGACGATGCTGCCACCTGGCCAGATGCCCCACCCGCCGCACAAACACCGGAATACGGAATTCGTCCTGATGCGTGAGGGCAATGTGGAGTATTGGGGTGTGGACGGCAAACACGTGCCGATGGGCCCTGGTGACATTGCTTACAGCGCGTCAAATCAGCTACATGGCATGAAAAACACCAGCACCGCAATCGCAACCTACTTCATCGTGTCGGTCAGCCACGGTCAAATGTAGTTGGCGTGGATGGCGAAGCGACGTTCGCTGACGCCTGTCGGTCGGTTGATGGAGAGCAAACTCCCGATAAGGTTGCTGTGACCTTAGCAACGAAAGGTAAATGGTACTACCGGACTTGGGGATGCAGAGTCGTCAAATTGGTCACGGTCAACGTCCAGGCGCAGCCGCATCCTTGCCTCCAGCCAGTTGCCCTTCGCGGGCGAGTCACCGGTCATCGTCGCTTTACAAAGTAAACAGCATCCACAGAGAGGAAAGCGGAGCGGTTGCCCGCATCTCGGGACGCTGGCGACGGAGGAGTTTTCGATTGCGTTTCCAACCAGCCCATTCCTCTGGAAACATGCAACGGCAGATGAACTGTACAAACTGGACACTCTATTGGACGGCGGTCTGTACCTGGCTCGACTTGATCGGTTCAACGATCCTCGAGAAGGCACACTTGGTCGCAAGACAAAGGGTCTTCTTGACAAGGCGCCTGCGTACGAGAAGCGATACATCCTTCGACAATACAAGAACGCAAGACGTCAGTCATTCGCGAGCTGCTGGCACCGAGGCGATAAGGAGCCAAGCGAGTACGTTTGGAACGTATTCGGGGGCGCGCACAACGGACTCGCGATTCGAACTTCTCCACAAAAGCTCCGAATGGTAGTCGAATCCGTGATCGACTGTAGAGCAGGATATATAGGCGAGGTAACGTACAAAGACCACGATAACCAAGAGAACAGCTTAAGGAACATTCTGGACGCGCATTTCGTTGGGCGAGATGATTTTATTTACGAGGAAGAAGTTCGATTTCTCATCCACACATTCGGTCCTTACGGTCAAACGCTGAACGGAAAAGAAGGGCCGAAAGGCCCGCTGCTCAGGTGGATGAAGCGTAGAACAACTCCACCAGTCCATGAATGCGTGGGTGGCTACCGCCGTGGAACCGCCATACTGCTAAACGTCGAGCCAGAGCGGCTTGTCGAGGAGGTCGTTGTCGGTGAGCTCGCTTCTCGATCCCTCTTCGAAGAAGTTGAACGGAAGGTCTCGAATCGTGGCATACCATGCCGGCAAGAATAGCCTGGGGCATGGATCGTGGTGCTGGAAGCAGCCTTGCGCTAGCTGTTCCTCAGCGCATCCATGGGCTCAACGCTGGCGGCACGATGCGCGGGAGCGGCAGAAGCCACCAGCGCTACCGCCGCCAGTAACGCGATGACGCAACCGAGCACCAGCGGATTCCACGCACCGATACCGAAGAGTTCCGCCGCCATCAGCCGCCCGGCCTCAATGGCGGCGGGAATTCCAATGGCTAGGCCGAGCGCGACCTGGAGCAGCGCACCGCGCATCACCATGCTGCGGACGTTCACGCGATTTGCCCCCAGAGCCATGCGGATGCCGATTTCGCGCGTACGCTGCGCCACCGCGTAGGACGTAACGCCGTACAGACCGATCGCCGCAAGCGCCAGCGCCACCAGGCCGAAGAGCGATGTCAACTGCACGATCATGTTCTGCTGCGAAAACGCCAGTTGCACCTGCCGATCAAAACTCCGGAACTGAGTGATCATCAGATTCGGATCCAGATCCTGGAGCCGCTGCTGAACTTTCTCTTCCAGGTGCGGCACTGTTCCGTTCGTCTCAATCTCCAGCGACGCCATGTAATGCGTATCGGCCTGCAACGCGTCGTAAATCTGCGCCGCCGGAGTGGAGGGCGGCAGAGTGACCCATTGCCCGGCAGGAAGAAAGTACATCGGGTGGGCGGTATCGATGAGATAGCTGGGCGGCCAGTACTGCGCTCTCTCCACCACTCCCACGATCGTGTACATCGCACTGTGCGCCTCGTCGCCGTTCCCGAAGTGCACTCCAATAGGATCCTTGCCGTGAAGATAGCGCTTCACGAATGCTTCATCCACAACCGCCACCGGCTGCGTATTGCGATTGTCCTCCACGGTAAAGGCGCGGCCCTCCAGCACTTTGGTGCCGATGGTCGCGAAGTAGTCCGGGCTCACTCGAACCCACGACGTCAGATTCACGCTCGATCCCGGAGGAGGCGGCCCCTGGCCGTCGATGTAAACGGTGTCGCTCCAGTTGTTCCCGTCCATGGGGCTCCACGTCGACCACGCCACGCGCTTGACGCCGCCAATCTGCGAAAGGGAATCGTTCACTCGCTGATAGAAGTTGTCCAGTTGCTCCGGCTTCAAGCCGGCAGTCCGCGCATTGAACGCCACTATGCTGCGATTGGCGGTCTCAAAACCGAAGTGCTGATGCTCCAGCTTGCGCAGGCTCAACAGCAGCAGGCCCGCCGCGCACAGCAGCACCACCGAGATGGCGGCCTGCGCCACCACCAGCCCCCTCTGCGCCAAAGTCGTATCCTTGCCGGTGCTGCGATTGGCTCCGCGCAGCGCATCGATCGGGTCAACGTGCGCGGCCATCCACGCCGGCGCAACACCGAACACCAGCCCGGTAAGCACCGCCGCACCCAGCGCAAATCCCAGCACCGGCCACGAAGGGCTGGCGCTGATGCTGATCGGGTCATGCGCAAACGCAAGGCTCAGGATCAGCTTTGCGCCTCCGCACGCAATCAGCACGCCGGCCAGCGCGCCGAACAAGGCGAGAAGTACGCACTCCACCAGCGCGCGCTGCACCAGCCGCTTGCGTTGCGCACCCAGCGCCGCCTGTACCGCGACCTGCTGCCGCTGGCTCACGCCCCGCGCCAGCATCAGGTTCGCCACGTTCGCGCAAGCAATCAGCAATACAAAGCTCGAGATCCACATCAACAAATGCAGGTCCTGCTTGTACTGTTCCTGCATCCTCTGCACCCCGGCGCCGCCGGGAGCCAGCCGCAGGAACTGCTGCGGAATCAGCGCCTGTTCCGCTGTCGACAGCTTGCTCAACGGACTGCGCAGAAAATTCTTCAGCTCCACATTCATCTGCGCCTGCACCGCGGCAACGCTTGCGCCGGGCGCCAGCCGCCCAATCAGATTCAGCCACTGCAGTTCGCCTCGCTCCAGCAGATCGGCGTCGCGGGGCCGCAACGTTTCCACCAGGTGCAGCGGCATCCAGAACGTTGGAGGCGTATCGGTCAGGCGTTCGCCATAAAATCCCGGCGGGGCAATACCTACCACCGTCACCGTCTGTCCGTTCACCTGCCAGCCGGATCCCACCACGGAAGGATCGCGCCCCAGTTGCTGCCAAGCCTGGAAGCCCATCACCGCGACCGGCGCGGCGCTTTTCGTGTCGTCCCGGGGCTCAAGCAGGCGCCCCGCATAGGCACGCACTCCCAGCACGTCAAAGGAATTGCCTGAAACAAACTCGCCGTAGTACGGCTGCGCGGGATGATCGCTCCCCACGCGCGCAACGGCCATCTCGTGATCGTTTGACTCGAACGCCGCAAGCTGCGCCATCCCCGGCGTGTGGTCGCGGAAATCGGTGTACTGCTCGTAAGAGAACAGAGACCAGTCGTTGGGCTTGTCTGTGTAATCGGGGAGACCGGAGTTGTTGCAGCACTGCTCGTTGTCGCCCACCCGCCACAAGCCGGCCGGATCGCTCACCGGCAGCGACTTCATCAGCACCTGGTGCACCAGAGTGAAGATGGCGGAGGTTGCGCCGATGCCCAACCCCAGCGTCAGCACAGCCGTGACCGCGAACCCGCGCGACTTTCTTAATTGACGAAACGCAACCTTGATATCTGTAACCACAGAGGCGCCCTCCAGCATCGGCAACACCCCATCTCTGCAATTGGATGTCCAACCGGCGCTTCGCGGCATTTCACTGATAACCAAAGCGTTGCCTTCGCCAGAGAGACCTTCGCTCCCGCGCGGCCTGTCCGCTTCAGCGCCCCGCTGTGCGTTTCCGAACACTGTGCGAGAAATCGCCTTTAGCCCTGAGGGAAGCTCCCCACGGGCCGCGGCACGCATGAGACACTCGCCAGCCACTTTCTCAGAGCCAGAGACGGCACCGAAGTCAACGAGTGACTCGGCTTGTTCTCATCATTTGAACTGTCGCCGCTTCGAAAGCTAGGGACGACTCGCACGTTAAAGCTTCGAATGAGAGACGGGGCAGCCCTTCGTTGTGCCTTCGCGGCGAGCCCGTAAAAACTGCCCGCCGGCCGTGTTCTTCAAATCGACCACCGGTTCGCCCCCATGCAGCGTCTCAATCCATAAGAAGCAAAGACGAACGCCATCACGAGAATCGGATCAAATTTATCCCACGTACTTCCACCGCTATTCAGTTGCGAATAGAACGCGAGGAAAAGATCGATCACGAGGCCGGCGTAAACCCACTCCGTCAATCGAGGCACATTGGGAATCAGAAGGCCCACGCCGCCAAGGATGTGAGTCACGCCAATCAGAGGAATGATATAGAGCGGGTATCCGAGCAGATAATTGGCAATTCTCCATTCGCCGGGATCGTGGATTAGATATAGCCTTCCGAAGTACACCCACATGAAGGCGACAAGGACAGTTATTGCCATCGCGGCTATTTGAGTTGCTCGACCCACCGGCGCGGATTTATTGATTATGTGTTCAGTTTTCATATTAGAAACGCTCCTCTGCTTGCCGGTTAAATGGTATAAATCGTTCTCGAATAAGTCGGCTATGGCTGAGCAGCAGAGGCAGGAATAGCCAGTTGAACACGAAGCCACGGTGGCCACAGCTGGCTGTTCCCGCCCCTATGGGCGCTGAAGTTGCTTGTCCCGGACTTACGCTTTGATGGCGTTCTGCGCAGCCGCAAACACATCGCGTGCGGACGTCGTACCCGCTACGTGCTCCGTACCCGTGACTCCGAGGCCCATCCATCCCGCGTTAATGCCGTCAAACATTTCTTCGGCGGGTCCAGTGTGGCCCTTCGGGACGCCGAACTGCTCGAACGCTGCCGCCCACCCTGCACGCGGGACTGCAAAGGCTTTTACGTCGAGTTTGAGGACTTCACCCAATTGTCCGGCCACTTCATCCGCGCTTACCATCGAACCCAGTTCGATGATGCGATTCCCTGACCACAGCGGCCCGGTCAGAAGCGTTGCCACCTCTGCGCCAATGTCGTCTGATGCGACCATTGTCGATTTCCGATTTGTAGGGTTGTAGAAGACCGGTAGTGTTCCGCCCTGGGCGGCCTGCAAGCCGAAAAGAAAGTTTTCGAAAAA